>NZ_FMDF01000019.1 GCF_900091955.1 Streptomyces sp. Ncost-T10-10d | reverse complement strand
TGCTGCTTTCGCCGAGGTCCTGGGTGTTGAGGCTGTGGGTGTGGATGATGATTTCTTCACTCTCGGGGGTCATTCCCTGCTTGCCGTCCGTCTGGTCAGCCGGGTGCGTGTCGTTCTTGGGGTCGAGGTGCCGCTGCGGGCGCTGTTCGAGGTGCCGACGGTGGCCGGTCTTGCGGCTCGGCTGGGGGGTGCGGAGTCGGCCCGGCTGGCGCTGACCGCCGGGGAGCGTCCGGAACGTATCCCGCTGTCGTTCGCGCAGCAACGGTTGTGGTTCATCGGGCAGCTCGAAGGGCCCAGCGCCACTTACAACATGCCGCTGGCGGTCCGGCTGGCCGGCGAGGTCGACCGCGATGCCCTGAGTGCGGCAATGCGGGACGTCATGGGACGGCACGAAGCACTGCGGACGGTCTTTCCGTCGGCGAACGGCGAGCCGTACCAGAGGATTCTGGACGTCGATGATCTGGGTTGGGAGCTGCAGATCGTCGAGGTCGCGCCGGAGGCCCTGGAGGACGCGGTGGCCGAGGCGGCGGCCCACGCCTTCGACCTGTCGGCCGAGGTACCGATCCGGGCCTGGCTGTTCGAGGCAGGCCCGGACGAGCGCGTCCTCGCCATCACGGTCCACCACATTCTGATCGACGCATGGTCGGAGGGGACGCTCGCGAGGGACCTCTCCCTGGCCTACGCGGCGCGGCGCGCAGGCCAGGTGCCCGAGTATGCGCCGCTACCGGTCCAGTACGCGGACTACGCGCTTTGGCAGCGCAAGCTGATCGGTGAGGAAAGCGATCCCCAGAGCGTACTGAGTCGCCAGCTGGACTACTGGCGCGAGGTGCTGCACGGTGCACCCGAAGAGCTGTCCCTTCCGGTGGACCGCCCTCGCCCGTCGGTAGCCTCCTATCGCGGGCACCGCGTTCCGCTGGAGATCCCGGCCGACGTGCACGCACGGCTCGCCGAGGTGGCTCGGGCCGAGGGCGTGACCCCGTTCATGGTGCTCCAGGCCGCGCTGGCCGTGCTGCTGTCGAAGCTGGGCGCGGGCACCGACATCCCGATCGGCACGGCGAACGCCGGCCGTACCGACGCGGCGCTCGACGAACTGGTCGGCTTCTTCGTCAACTCCATGGTCCTGCGGACCGATCTGTCGGGTAACCCGACGTTCACCCAGATTCTCGGACGGGTACGGTCGACGAACCTGTCCGCGTTCTCGCATCAGGACCTGCCGTTCGAGAAGCTGGTCGAAGAGCTGGCCCCGGTCCGGTCACGTGCGAGGCACCCGCTGTTCCAGGTCCAGTTGGACCTGCACAACCAGGCCGAGGCCGTGGTCGACCTGCCGGGCGTCCAGGCGTGGGGTGATT
>NZ_FMDF01000017.1 GCF_900091955.1 Streptomyces sp. Ncost-T10-10d | reverse complement strand
AGTTTTTCGAGGATGGTGGCCTTGAGGTCGCCGGCTTCGGCGGTGATTTCCTTGACGGCGCCCGCGGGGCCTTCGCGGGCGAGGGTCTGGGCGACGGGGACGGAGGTTTCGACGGCGGTCATGGCCTGGTCGGGGATGCCCTTGCGGGTGATGCGGGCGCGGATGTTGGCCCAGGTCAGGCCGAGGAGGGAGGCGATGAGCTGGATGATGCCCTTGAGGTCGAACTTCTGGGGGAGTTCGAGGCCGGCCTTGACGGCGGTGCCGAGCAGCCAGGACACGACGCCGGTCTTGAGGTGGTCGGCGATGTTGGTGATGAAGAGGTTGAGGCCCGCTCCCACTGCCTTGACCAGGTTGCCCAGGAAGCCGATGGGGTCCTTGATGATCTTCATGATGGCTGAGGCGGCCTTGGCGAGGATGCTGAGGAGGAGGTTCTTCAGTTCGTTGATCGTCTTGATGGCACCGACGATCGCGTCCTTCGCCTTGTCGATCAGGCCCTTGTTGGCCTCCTGGAGCTTCTTGATCTCCTCGTCGATCTTGTTCAGGGCTGCGGTGTACTTCGTGGCGAGGTCCTGGACGAGCTGTTCGGACTTTTCGTTGACGGTGGCTTCCAGGTCGTCGAACTTCCCCGCGAAGTCCTTGGCCGCGTCCTCGCCGAACTGGCGCAGGTCGGCGGGAAGCTTGTCGACCTCCGCCTTCAGCTCGGTGCGGCCCTTGGCGATGCGGGCCTTGGCCTTGCCGAGTTCGGTGCCGATGATGTCGGCGACGGAGGAGATGACGGTCTGCATCTTTGCGACGTAGAGCTTGCGGGCCTCCTGGTAGAGGTTGTTGGCCTCGTTGGGCAGGCCGGCGAACTTGTCCTTGACCCAGCGGGCCTTGCCGGTCCAGCCCGAGTACCGCTTGTCCTTGTAGGCCTTCATCCGGCGCTTGTGGTCGGCGGTGAACGCGTCCCGGGCCGCCTTCTCACCCGTCGTGAACGCGGTGTCGACCTTCTTGTCCAGGCCGGACAGGGTGTCCTCGACGTCCTTCTTCGTGCCGTCGTAGACCTTCTGCAGCTTTGCCGTGACCTCGGCGCGTTTCTTCTCGTCCTTGGACTTGGTGTCGCTCTTCCCGCCGTCGACCTGTTTCCCGGCCGAGGCGCGGGTCGCGGTCAGGGCGGTCATGGCCTGGGCGCCGGTGGCCGCCGCTCCGGCCTTCGCTGTGGTGAGTTGCTGGGTTTCGGCCTCCTTGCCCTTGGCGGGGGCCTTCGCGGAGTCCGTCTCGGCGGTCTTCTTCGCGGAGAGGGCCTGGTCGAACTCGGGCTCGTTGCCCTTGGCGAGCTGGTCCTCGGTGACCTCGGCGTCCGCCATGGCCTGGTCGTTCTCGGCGGGGCCCTGGGAGAAGTCCGTGACGGAGGCGGGCTGTTTTTCAGGGATCGCGTCGGTCGCGGAGGGGGCGCCCGGGTTGGCCGGGGGCTGGTCCGGGGTCATCGGGGTGACGGGCTTGTCCTTGGCCGCCGA
>NZ_FMDF01000002.1 GCF_900091955.1 Streptomyces sp. Ncost-T10-10d | reverse complement strand
TGATCGAGATGCGGAACAGCTTGTCCGCACCGTCCGGTTCGCCTCCGTTGTTGTCGCAGTTGGTGGTGGAGAGCCAGAGCTGGTCCTGGCCGGGCACCTTGGTGACCGTGCGCAGCCGGCCGTACGTGCCGACGTAGTACGCGGTCGGCGTGCCGAGGTTCTCGGTGTCACCGGTGATCGGCACCCGCCACAGCCGTTCGCCCTTCAGCGCGGCCATGTAGATGACATTGCGGACGATGGCGATCCCGCTGGGCGAGGCCTCGGAGACGTTCCAGGTCTTCTTCGGGTCGGTCATGCCGACGGTGGAGCAGCTGCCCTCACAGACGGGCCAGCCGTAGTTGTTGCCCGGCTTGATGAGGTTGAGCTCGTCCTTCTTGCTGTCGCCGAACTCCGCCTCCCACAGGCGTCCTTTGGCGTCGAAGGCGAGGCCCTGCGGGTTGCGGTGGCCGTAGCTGTAGACGTAGTTGCCGAACGGGTTGCCGGGGGCGGCCTTGCCGTCCGTGGTCATCCGCAGGATCTTGCCGTTGAGCGAGTTCTTGTCCTGCGCGAGGTCGGGGGTCTGGGCCTCACCGGTCGACGCGTACAGGTAGCCGTCGGGGCCGAAGGCGAGCCGACCGCCGTTGTGGTACCTGCTCTTCTTGATCCCCTGGAGCAGGACCGTGTATCCGCCGAGCGAGCTGCCGTCGTATGTCATGCGGGCGACCCGGTTGCCCTCGGACGCGGTGTGCATGAAGTACACGTAGTGGTTGGTGGACCACTTGGGGTCGACGGCGACACCGAGCAGGCCGCCCTCACCGTTGGTCGTGACGGCGCCCGGCACGGTGCCGACCTGGGTCCTGGTGCCGCCGGGGGTGACCTTGAAGACCTTGAAGCTGTCCCGTTCGGTCACCAGTGCGGTCTTGCCGTCGGGCATCCAGTAGGTGCCCCAGGGGATGGACCAGCCGGTGGAGACGGTGGCGATGTCCGACGGTACACCGCCGTCGGTGGCGCAGGCCGGGGTGGTGAAAGTGACCGTGTTGCTCGGGGGCGAGGCATTGCCCGCAGCGTCCTTGGCAACGACGTCCAGGGTGTACGGGCTGGCGCAGGCGAGCCCGGTGAGGGTGGTCGTGGTGGCCGGCGGGGTGCCGGTCACGGTCTTGTAGACGGTGCTGCCGCTGCGTACCTCGTAGGCGGTGACGGCCTTGTTGTCCGTCGACGCTCCCCAGTTCAGGACAACGCTGTTCGCGGTGAGGCCCGAGGTGGACAGGGCGCCGGGTGTCGAGGGCGCGGTGGTGTCGGAGCTGGGCAGGGTGGTGCAGTCCACGATCGGGCTGACCGACGACACATTGCCGGCCGCGTCACGCGCGAACAATGTGATGTTGTACGTGGTATTGGGGGTGAGCCCGGTCAGGTTCTTCGTCGTGGCGGTGCCCGCCGCCTCCGCGAACTTGTTGCCGTGTTCGTAGATGTCGTACGCGGCGACGCCCACGTTGTCGGTGGCGGCGTCCCAGTTCAGCGTGAGGCTGTCCTCGGAAATCGCCGAGCAGCTGGGCCGGCCGGGTGCGGTGGGTGCTTGTGTGTCCGATGAGGTGACCGTGAAGTCGATGTAGTCGAGGTTGGGCAGCCCGTTGGCCGTTGTGGACGTCAGCCGGATCTTGTTGCTGCCTGCCTTGACCGGGGCGGTCAGGGTGGAGGTGGCCCAGGTGTTCCAGTCGGCGGTGGCGTCGAAGGCGCGGGCGGCCGAGACGACCGTGCCGCCCACGGCGACGTCCGCGGGCCGGCCGGCCGTCGTGCCGTTGGAGTACCGGATGGCGATCTGCCCGGTCCCGGCGGAGGCCGCGGTGACGGTGAACTCCACATAGCTGCCGACGACATTGTCGCCGTTGACGAACCCTGTCCCGGAGTAGCCGGAGTGATTGGACTCGGTGGCGCCCTGGACGATTGTCGCGGACTCCGCCTCGTACCGGGTGGCCGCCGCGGAGGCGGATTGCGGCACCGCCTGCACCAGGCCGGTGCAGAGCAGCATGACCGCGAGCGCGGCGACCCTTCCCCGTAACGTGGTGAGTGTGCTGGCCTTCATCTGAACCTCCGTCAGGGAACCCAGTAGTTGCCGGATGCGACAATCATCGACTGCAGCTGGACGCTCCCGCCGTAGTAGAGCTGCGGGTCGACCGGAGTGGCGGCGAGCTTGCTCCAGAGCGCGTCGAGCCAGGACTGGGACCCGGGGTCGGTCAGCGCGGTCACGACGAACGGGGCGGTGAATGCCATGTCGTCGCCGCTGTCGAACGCCGTGCCGTTCAGGTGGTAGCCGGTGACGATCCTGTCCGGGTCGCCGCCGGCCCTGGACTTGATCCAGGAGTTGAGCTTGCGGGCCGAGGCGAGCGAGGCCGCGTCCCCGCTGGTGACGGCGTCCGCGCCGATGCGCCACGGGTCGCGGCAGGCGTTCCAGGAGTAGTCGCCGTCGTTGGGACCTTCGAGCACCTCACCCGCAGCAGGCTTGGGCGTGTTGTTCGTGTTGACGACGAAGTCTGCCAACAGGCCTGTATTCGGCGCGTACTTGGACTGCTGAGTGGTGATCACATTCTGATGGGCCGTGCGCACGGTGTCCCAGGTGCTGTCGCCCGTAGCCGTCTTGAAGGCGCGGAAGTGGTCGATCAGCCAGTCCGAGGAGCGGGTCATCCAGTAGTGGGACTCACCGGAGTCCGACCAGTCACCGAGCAGCATGAGGTGGGTGGTCGGGTTGACCTCGCTCTTCTTTATGGCGTTGATGTGCTTGACCGCGAGATCCTTGTAGTCGTACGTGCCGGAGGATCCCCACTGCTTGTCGGCGAGGAGCAGCCCGTAGGCGACGTCGAGGTCCCCGTCCGTCGCCGAGTCGGAGCCGTCGACGCTCTTGCAGGAGGCGTCCTGCTCGGCGGCGAGAAGGTTGGCGTTGTTGACCGAGGGGTGCGCGAGCATGTACTTCACCATGCCGTCGAAGACGGTCTTCGCCTCCGGGTCGGCACCCGCCATCGTCGCGGTGACGACCATGCCGTAGCCCTGGGCCTCGGCGACGTAGGGGTGGTCGGCGTCCGGCGAGATGACCTCGTACCAGCCGTTGCCGCAGTTCTTCCTGACGAACGCGGACTTCCAGGCGTTGTACGTCCTGATCACGGCCTGGTCGAGCGCGGACTGTGAGCCGGTCGGCTTCAGCGTCCCTGCGGCGTAAGGGAATCGGTGGCTGCCGAAGGGCACTGCGGGACCATCGGTGGCGGGGTCTGCGGTGTCCAGGTAGTCCAGGTTGGGGCCGCCGTTCGCGCTGGTCGCGGTGGCACGGATCGTGTTGGTTCCTGCGACGAGCTGGGCGGTGATGGTCTTCGTCGCCCAGGTGTCCCAGGAACCGGTCCCGTTGAAAGCTGCCCCGGAGGCGACGACCGTACCGTTGACGCTGATGTCCATCGGGCGGTTGGTGGTCGTACCGTTGGCGTAGCGGATCGCGAGCGAGGTGCTGCCCGCGGTGGCGTTCAGTGTGAACTCCACCGACGAGCCGACGACATTGGTGTAGTCGACGAAGCCGGTGCCGGAGTAGCCGGTGTGATTCGTCGCCACGGCCGCCTGGTACAGGCTCGCGTTCTCGGCCTCGTACGCGGCCGTGACGGCCGAGGCCTTCGGGAGGTGAGCGAGCAGGGGCAGAAGCAGACAGCTGAGTCCGGCGAAGACGGCCACAATGCGGCGTGGGGGTGCGGCAGAGTGCACGGTGATCCCTTCCGGTTCGACGTTAGGAAAGGTTCCTAACCAACACTGCATAGGATTCCCTGGGGCTCGTTCTGTCAATGCCTCGCGCGGACCCAAATCTCCTGAGATGCAAGCGGGTTGGCGGAGGACGGGCAGGCCGGAGGGGCGACGGGATCACCCCGCCGCCCCGTGTCCGAGAGGGCGTTCTACCTCCTGCCGAGGTGGTCGGGGTCGGGCACGGTGATCCCTCCGGTGTCGGAGACCGATGTCGCGTTGCCGCCCGGGTAGGCCGTGCCGATCCAGGTCTCGTCGATCCGCAACCGGTGATAGCGGCTCGCGTCCGTGGACGCGGCGTAGGTGCTGGTGACCTCCAGCCGGACGTGCCGGGCACGCGTCGCGGGGATGTCGATCACCGCGACCCCGCGCGCGCTGGGCAGCGTGCCGGACTTCACCGGACTCCCCCAGTCGGCGCCGTCGCTGCTGACGTACACGCGGTAGTCCTTGATCCGTGCGGACTGCTCGGTGTCGGATCGCGCGTAACTCACCGAGTCCTCACGCTGGTTGATCCCGATGTACCGCACTTTCCCGGCCGATCCGAGGTCGTAGTCGAGTCGCGCGGGGAGCGACTTGTCGTTGTCCCAGTAGGTGAGGTAGCTGCCGTCGGCGGCGTCCGTCGCCGCGTGCCCGGGCGCCGAGGCACCGGCAGTCATGGTGTAGGACGAGGGCGAAATGATGCCGGTGCGCCCGGCCGTGGTCACCTTGAAGACCGTGTCGTACGGATCCCAGGCCCCCAGGCCGGTGAGACTGAGGGTGCCTCCCGACTGCCCGAAGCGGACGCGGGCTCCCGTACGGAGGTTGGTCACGCGCTTCACCCGGTACCCGTTGTCCCGGATCTTCAGGGTGGAGGTGGACGGCGGGGTGAGGACATGGATGTAACTCAGTTCGGGGTGGGCCCGGCTGACGGTTGTGACGCCGTGGGCACCGTCGTTCCAGAGGCCGGGTTTCAGCCCGCCGTACATGTATCCGCCACCCTCGACCCCGTACAGCGACTCCCGGATGGGACCGAGAAAGGAATCGGCGAACGTGTTGAACGCGGCCTGATTGGCCGGGAAGACGCCGTTGACCTGAGCCGTCTCGGCCATCAGCGCCTTGACCGAGGAGCCCGCGTTGGTGATCAGCCGTCCGAGGGTGAGCTTCCTGTCCACCGCGGGATCGGAGCCGTCGTACCACCAGGCCCCCGTGGACGGCAGTTTGAAGTCGGCCTCGGTGAGCCGGGGCTGTGCTGTGTAGACCGCCTGCGGATAGTCGTACGGCGGCGTCATCCCGGTCTTCTGCTCATTGCTGACCATGTCCATGATCGGCGTGTCCTCATTGTTGTTGCTGATCGTGTAGTGGGGGCGCTTCCGATAGATCTGCGCGTAGAGGTCATGGCTCTCCCAGTACGCGTTGTCGTTGTCGATCCAGAAGCCGCCGAGGTCCGGATAGCGGTCCATGACCTCGAAGAAGTTGTCGTAGCTGAACTGCCCGAAGCCGTCCCGGGTGGTCAGGTCGACGGAGCTGCCCTTGTACGCGGAGTACGCGGCCGAGTCCAGCCACTCGTGCCCGCCCTCGTTGTGCCATTTGGGGTCGTCCGTCATATAGAGGATCGTCCTGAGCCCCTTCGCCTTGGCGGCTGCGATCGTCTCGCCCAGGAAGTCACGCTCGGTGGAACAGCTTCCCGGAATCCTGGACGGCCAGGGGCGGGCGTAGCCGAGGCGACTGTGGAAGGTGGCGAGCACCAGGTACTGGGCGTGCAGTTTCTGGGCCTCGGTGACCCAGTAGTCGGGATTCCAGCCACCGGAAGTGACGTCGGACTCCCAGTCGGCGCAGTCGGTGTGCGCGGGTGCGGTGCGCTCACCCCAGTGCAGAAAGAGGCCCGCGGTGGCGGAGCGCAGAAAGTCCTGACGGGGGTTCTGCAGCTCGGCCCGGGCCGGTGCCTGCAGGCCGAGAGCGCCGAGCAGCAGCGCGACGACGAGCAGCATACGGGCGGGCAGATGTCTGCCGGTGTTCATGGATCAGCCCCTCAGACCAGTTGGTAGCCACGCATGCCGGTGAGCAGAAGATGGGTGTCCTGCAGCGACCCCGAGGTATCGCCGAGTGATCGGTAGATGCCCCACTTGGGCCGTACGCGGTCGGCGAGGAAGGTGTCGGCACCGGACTTCGACTTGTCGATGACGGTGGTCGAACCGTCCTTGAGAATCCAGCGGACCGAGCCCGCCGTAGCGTCGCCGACCGTGATCCGGAAGTCGACGTCGATCCATTTGTTCTGCAGCGGTACGAGGTCGGTGCGGCCGACGAGGATGTCGGCGACGGCAAGCTTGAGCTCGATGGTCTGTACGCCGTTCACCCGGCGCAGCGACTGCACGACGATCGGCGAGGTGCCGTTGCCCGGCTGCTTCATCTGCATGATGTGCGTGAAGGTGGTGGTGGCCTTCAGCGAGCCGGGGATGTACATCCGGTACGTGATCCGCCAGGTCTCTCCGGGCAGCCACTTGAGGTAGGAACTGCCGCTGGTGCGCAGTCCCGTCACCTCCTGGCGCTGACGGTCCGTCGAGGTGTCCCGGTCGACGGTGTGCATGGTGAACCGGAAGTTGTCGCCCTCGGTGAGGATGTGCGGCTGCCCCGCCGGATGGGAGTCGGCCCGGTCGTCCTCTACGGTCTCGAAGGCGCCGAGTCCGCCGCTGCTCGCCGAGGGCGACCAGCGCAGTCGCCAGCTCGCCGCGTGCGCGGTGGCAGAGGGCGCGGCGGTGGCCGCCACGGCGCCGCCGATTGCCGCACCGAGTAATGCTCGTCTGGAGGGATTCATCGCTTCGACCTCGCTCGGAACAGAAGGCGGCCGGCCTGTGCGCTGTCCAGGCTGTTGAAGGTCAGACCCATCGTGCTGTCCGGGTAGTGCTCCGATGTCTTCTTGCGATCAGACATAAGCCGTACCAGCCTTCCTGAGGTGGGGGTTCAGGATCGAGTGGGGTGTGGCCGTTTTCTCCGCAGCAACCAACCACCGCGTTCACAAGAGTGTTCATGGTTCAGTGATGTGCTCCAGGGTTGCGCTTTGACGGGACTCGGTCAATGGCGCGGACCGGATGAGATCGGAGCAATATCGAGTCGGTGTCGCGTCGATCCCGGTCGGGGCAGTGAGGGGTCGCTGAACATCGGGTCGGCAGGGAATGCATCGCGCCCCGTGGTCGTTGAGCATGAGAATCCCAACCGACGACGTAAGGATCGACCGCTCGTGAGCAAGGTCCCCTCCATCACCCTCAACAACGGCGTCGAGATGCCGCAGCTCGGTTTCGGTGTCTGGCAGGTGCCGGACGACGAGGCCGCGACGGCGGTCGCGACGGCCATCGAGTCGGGTTATCGGAGCATCGACACCGCCGCGATCTACGAGAACGAAGAGGGCACGGGCAGGGCCGTCGCAGCCTCCGGCGTCGCCCGCGAGGAGCTCTTCGTCACGACGAAGCTGTGGAACGCCGACCAGGGCTACGACTCCACCCTGCGCGCCTTCGACACCTCGCTCGACAAGCTGGGTCTGGACTACGTCGATCTGTATCTGATCCACTGGCCGGTGCCGGCCAAGGACACGTACGTCGACACGTACAAGGCCTTTGAGAAGATCTGCTCCGAGGGCCGTGCGAAGGCCATCGGTGTCTCGAACTTCCTGCCCGAGCACCTGGAGCGTCTGCTCGGCGAGACCTCCGTGGTCCCGGTGATCAACCAGATCGAGCTCCACCCGCAGCTCCAGCAGGCCGAGTCGCGTGCCTTCCACGCCAAGCACGGCATCGCGACCGAGGCCTGGTCGCCGCTGGGCCAGGGCAAGGGCCTCCTGGAGGTCCCGACGGTCGTCGCGATCGCCCGGAAGCATGGCCGCACGCCGGCCCAGGTGGTGCTCCGCTGGCACATCCAGACCGGCAATGTGGTGATCCCGAAGTCCGTGACGCCGTCCCGGATCGTGGAGAACCTCGATGTGTTCGGCTTCGAGCTGGACGCCGACGACCTGGCCGCGTTCGCCGCACTGGACGAGGGCAGGCGCATCGGCCCGAACCCGGGCGAGTTCAACATCGGCGCCTGAACCGTGTCGCTGCACCGTTGACGTACACAGACCGCCGCCCGGCTGCCGAGCCGGGCGGCGGTTCGCTGCCCGGAAAGGAACCGGAACATGAGCGAGGACACCGCGCCCGTCGTCGCAGCGGGTCGCTACCGGCTGCGCAATGTGGGCAGCGGGCTGCTGCTGGAGGTGTACGGCTCCGTCAAGGGTGCAGGCGCCCCGGTGCAGCAGGGTGAGGAGAGTGGTTCGGCGGCCCAGCACTGGGAGCTGACGCCCGTGCACGCCGGTGCCGCGCTGTACCACCTGGTCAATGTCCACAGCGGCAAGCGGCTGGACGTCGCCGATGCCTCCACCGAGAACGGCGCCGTGGTCCAGCAGTGGCGGGCCAACAACTACGGCGCCCAGGAATGGCTGATCGAGCAGCACCTGGAGGCGCCGGGGGTGGTGACCCTGGTCAGTTTCATCAGCGGGCTCGTCCTCGAAGTGGCCGATGGCAGCACGGTGGACGGTGCGCGCGTCCAGCAGTGGGAGGACACCGACTCCCCCGGCCAGTGGTGGCAGTTGGAGCCGGTGTCGGACACCCCCATGGTCTGAGCCGTTTTCGTTGGGATTCGATCGCAGGCCCGGTAAAGCCATCGGGAATCCGGCCCCATGCCTGGCCAGGCTCCCGGCGGCCGGGACGTGGGCGGCGTCTGCCGCGCCGGCGCCACGTTCTGCCGCCCCGGTCGCCGGGTCCTGCCAAAGGCTCGAAGGCCACGTACGGCACGGCTGTCCAGCCGAGCTGGCAGCGCCTCGCCGTCCGGCTCCGATATGGCGTGGCAGAAGTGTCCAGACTGGAACCCCGGCCCGATTCCGGCGGGCCGGGGTTCTATGTCAGGCAGGTGAATCGATCACCGGCCTTGTTAGTGGTGCTCGGTTACCGGCCACCGTGATGGTGCTCGATCACCGGCCTCAGTAGTCGCCGCCGAAGTCGCCGCCCTCGCCGAAGTCGCCGCCGCCCTTGCCGCCGCCGTGGAAGCGCTCGATCACTCGGAAGCTGCCCACGACTCCGTTGTGGACCTTCACGCCGCCCTTGACGCGGCCCGGGTGGACGCCGTCACTGGAGCTCCAGGGACCGACGGTCGCCAGCGGGGCGCCGTTGTCGCAGGTCGCGCCACGGAAGACCTCGACGGTCCGGCGGCTCTCGTTGCGGATGTTGAGGGTCTTGGAACCGAGACCGCTGACCACCGTGATGCAGCCGCCGCCCTCGGCGGTGTAGGTGCGCTCGTTGATCTGGATCCGGCCCCTGAAGTGTTCCCGGTGACCCCTGTTCTCGCCACCACCCTTGTTCTCGTAGCCACCACCCCGGCCCTCGTTGCCCCGGCCCTCGTTGCCCTTGCCCTCGTTGCCGTTGCCCTCGTTGCCGTTGCCGCCGTTGCCGCCGTTGGGGGCGGACACGGGGGCGGCGGCCTGCTGCTGGACGACCGGGGCAGCTTGAGCCGGCTCCGTGGAGGCAGCCGAGGCGTATGTGATGCCGGTGGCGGCCAGGGCCGCGGCAGCCGCAAGTGCGGCAGTAACGACAGTGGAACGCGTAACCATGTCACTTCTCCTGTCTCAGAGAGGCCGGCCGAGCAGCCGACCCGAGATTGAACGTACTTACGGTCCCCATAGCTGTCATATCGGACACATTGGAAGGGGCGGGGCCGGAGCGCCAATCGGGGTACACAAGACACCCAAATGCCATTTCCAGATAATCCGACAAGCTGTCAATCATCCTTATTTGTGGGCGAATTGATGTGCCCTTAGCCTGTCCGGGCGACTTCCTGATGCCCTCTCACCCCTGGCGGCAGCGTGTCTTTCTTGACACGGCCCGGGCAGGAGCCGTACGTCATCGCCCTGAGTGCCCGTCATCCGCGGTCCAACCCGCCCTGACCTGCAGTGACGCGCCGATCGTGCGCGCCGAAGTGCGCTCCCGGGGCCGCCGGGCACCCCCGTGGCCGCGGGTGAGCACTCATTCCACGGCGACGTCGGCCGTATCCGGCGTGTCTCTCCGTCCGGAGCGCAGCGCCCTGCCCGCAGCGTACGCGAGCAGCGCGACGCTCCAGGCCAGGAGACTCGTCAAGAGCTGCGAGCGGCTGTCGGCGACAAAGTACGTCAAGGCCGGAATCGCGACGATGGCGAGCGCGGTCGCACAGCCCAGCCGGGGGGACAGCCACATCCGTACCTTCAGGTGCTCGGACGCCCCGGCCTCCAGGCGGCGCAGGCCCAGCTGCGACAGCGTGATCAGCAGGTACACGAAGAGGACGGGCGAGGGGGGCGTCATGACACCCCGTGCGTCAGCGGTAGGCCGCCTGTCCGGTGAGGGCGTGGCCGACGGCCAAGGTGTGGATCTCGCTGGTGCCCTCGTAGGTCAGGACCGATTCGAGGTTGTTGGCGTGCCGCAGCGGCGAGTACTCCAGTGAGATGCCGTTGGCCCCGAGTACGGTCCGGCATTCGCGGGCGATGGCCAGGGCCTCGCGTACGTTGTTGAGCTTGCCGACGCTGATCTGCTCGGGCCGCAGCGTCTCCCGTTCCTTGAGGCGTCCCAGATGCACCGCGAGCAGGGCGGCGTTGCCGAGCGACAGCGCCATGTCGGCCAGCTTGCGCTGGGTGAGCTGGAAGGCACTGATCGGTTTGCCGAACTGGATGCGCGAGTCGGCGTATTCGAGCGTCGCCTGCAGGCAGTCGCGCCCGGCGCCGACCGCGCCGAAAAGGATCCCGAAGCGGGCCTCGTTCAGGCAGGACAGCGGGCCGCGCAGCCCCCGGGCCGCGGGCAGGAGGGCCGAGCCTGGCAGGCGGACGTCCTCGAAGTGCAGCTCGGAGGTGATCGACGCACGCAGCGACATCTTCTGCTTGATGTTGCTGGTGGTGAAGCCGGAGGTGCCGCGCGGGACGAGGAAACCCCGTACCCCGTCCTCGGTCTGCGCCCAGACGGTGGCGACATCGGCGATACCACCGTTGGTGATCCACATCTTGGAGCCGTTCAGGATCCAGTCGCTGCCGTCGCGGACGGCCCGGGTACGCATGTCGGCCGGGTTGCTGCCGAAGTCCGGCTCGGTCAGCCCGAAACAGCCGATCGCCTCACCTGCGGCGAGCCGCGGCAGCCACTCCTGCTTCTGTTCCTCCGATCCCCACTGCCGGATCGAGAACATGGAGAGGGAGCCCTGGACGGACACGAAACTGCGCAGCCCCGAGTCGGCCGCCTCCAGCTCCAGGCAGGCGAGTCCGTAGCTGACCGCGCCCGTGCCCGCGCAGCCGTAGCCGTCCAGGTGCATGCCAAGTACACCGAGTTTGCCGAGTTCGGGCGCCAGTTCGCGGGCGAAGTGCGCGTCCTCGAACCATTGGCCGATGTGCGGACGGACCCGCTCGGTCAGGAATCGGGCGACCGTGGCCTGGATCTCGCGCTCCTCGTCGGTGAGCAGGGAGGCGATGTCCAGCAGGTCGAGCGGGTCCTTGAGTCGCTTGGCCGGGGGCATGGGGGAACTCCTTCGGTACGTGCTGCCGGTGTCGATCGGAATGAGTGCGGGGGTACGGAGGCGGGCCGGCCGGGCGGTCAGCCGTCCAGCCAGCGCCTGAGGTCCTCGGTGTGCTCGCCGAGCCGCGGCGGGCGCCGCTCGTAGCGCGGCGGGGTACGGGACAGCCCGATGGGGTTGGCCACCAGGCACATCAGGTCGTCGGGGTCCGCGTCGGCCGGTGTGACCCGCGGGGACAGGCCCAGGCGTTCGGCGAGGTCGAAGGCGCCTGCGAGGTCGTTGACCGGACCGCAGGGCACCCCGAGCGGGGTGAGCAGGTCGAACCACGCGGCGGCAGTACGCGCGGCGAGCCGGGCGGAGATCTCCTCGGCCAGCGCGTCGACGTGCGCGACCCGGTCCGCGTTCGAGGCGAACCTGGGATCGGCGGCGAGCGCGTCTGCGCCCAGGCCCCGGCACAGGGCGAGGAACTGCCGGTCGTTGCCGACGGCGACGACCAACGGCCGGTCCGCAGCCTCGTACACCTCGTACGGGGCGATGGACGGGTGACGGTTGCCGAGGATGCCCGGCACCTGACCGGCCAGGGTGTACCCGCCCGCCTGGTTCACCATGCTCGACAGCAGCGAGGACAGCAGACTGACCTCGACGTGCTGGCCTTCGCCGGTCGCGTCGCGGTGGCGCAGCGCCGTCAGGACGCCCACGGCCGCGTGCAGGCCGGTCAGTACGTCGACCAGCGCCACGCCCGTCTTGACGGGCTGCCCCGGCGCGGGCCCGGTGACGCTCATCAGCCCGCCGACCGCCTGCAGCAGCAGGTCGTAGCCGGGGAGCGAGGCGCCTTCACCGGCTCCGAATCCGGTCACCGAGCAGTAGACGATGCCCGGGTTGAGCACGTGGGCCTCCTCGTAGGAGAGCCCGTACTTGTCCATCGTGCCGGGGCGGAAGTTCTCGAAGAGCACATCGGCGCGGCGCACCAGCTCGTGCGCGTCGCGGCGTCCTTCCTCCGTGCCGAGATCGACGGCGAAGGACCGCTTGTTGCGGTTCACGGACAGGAAGTAGGTGGACTCGTCATGGGATCGCGGCGGGCCCCAGGCCCGGGTGTCGTCGCCGGTGCCCGGACGTTCCACCTTGATGACGTCGGCGCCCAGGTCCGCGAGGAGCATCGTGGCGTACGGGGCGGCCAGCACACGTCCGAAGTCGGCGATCACGACACCCGACAGGGGGCCGGGAACGGAGGCGTTCACCGGATCACCGTCCGGGAGCCGCGTATGTGCACCGTGGTCGTGGTGGGCACAGCAACGGTGTCTGCCGCGCAGGATCGATCCGATCCGGTGCGGGATCCGGTGCGGGATCCGCCGCGCGGGCGGTGGCTGGGGTGTGCTGCATGTGCCTTCCTCTCGATACGCGTCCTTGCGCGAGGCGACTTGCCGAGTTCCTGGCCGGTGACGGCCGGGATCGCGAAGCCACATCTTGGGCACGCGGCACACGTCCCCGCAGTGGACGAGATGTCCCGCCCTGATGCCGCAGGGCACTCCAATCCGTCCATGGGCGATGCGCCCCGTCGAGACCCGTCCGCGCGGCCACCGGCCGGCCCGGCATCGTCGTCCTCGACCACGCATTTCACGGGCGTACGTTGCTGACGATGTCCCTGACCACCGAGAACCGCCCGTACAAGCGGGGCTTCGGGCCCTTCGCACCCGAGGTGTACCGGGCCCCGATGACCTACCCCTACCGCTGGGGGTTCGGGGCTGCCGGGTGAGGTGATCGCGCAGGAGTGCGCCACTGGTGGGTGAGAGCGGTGCCGCGGTGTCGTCGGTGGCTGATCCTCACGGCCGGGATGTGCGGACCGCCCCATCCGCATCGGCGTTCTCTCCCGGCCAGGCCGACAGCGCCAGCAGCAGCTCGGCCCTTACGTGGGCGGAATCGAGATCGACGTCCAGCAGGGTGCGGATCCGGTCGACGCGGCTGTGCAGCGTATGCCGGTGCACTCCCAGGGACGTCGCGGCCGCACCCCACTGGCCGTGATACTCCAGGAACGCACGGAGCGATGCGATGAGATCCGTGCCGTGCTCCCGGTCGTAGTCGGCGAGCGGAGCGATGCGAACCGCGGACAGCTCACGCAGCAGACCACGGGTCTCGGGCGCGGTGACCAGGATCTGACCCGCCAGCGACGCGAAACGGACGAGTTCGTGCCCGCTGCGTGCCTCGGCCGCCGCGGCGGCGTTGGCGGCCTCGCGCAGCGCCTGGGGCACCGTGTCCAGACCGTGCGTGTCGCTCAGCCCGGCATGGGGCCTGGGCCTCAGCCGGGCCGCCGCACCGTCGGTGAGCGCACGGGCCTGCACCGACCCGTCGCCCGGCAGAAGCAGCACCGCGAACCCGTCGCGAACGGTGCCGAACCGGGGCAGACCCCGCTCGGCGAGATCGCTGCCCGCCGCATCCAGCGCCCGCCGGGGGCTGCCACCGCGCAGCACGAGCACGCTGATTCCGTCCCGCACGGGGAACCCGGCCTCCGTGAGATGGCCGCGAGCCGTGGGCGCGGACACCGTCCCGTCCAGGAGCATGCGCAGGAACAGGCCGTTGACGTGGTGCTGTTCGTCCATGAGGCGCAGCGGCTTCTCCTCGTGGAGGGCGATGAGCGACGCCGCATGTCCGAGGAGGAGGTGGTCCACGGCGGTCAGCTCCCGGCCGGTGACGAGCACGAGGCGGCCGTGGGCCCGGGGCCCGACACGTACCTGCTGTGCCGCGACGCTCCCCTGCGGCCCGGTGCTCACTGCCGCCGCGGCCCTGTCGCCCGCTCCAGGGACACGCAGCTCCGCCAGAACGACCGGTTCCGGCCCTGCCCAGCCCGGCGGATGAGACGCCCGCACGGCGCCCGCCCCGTCCATGTACAGCACCTGGGTACCGGTCGAGACGGCGAGTTCACGCACGACCGCCTGGGCGGCGCCGCGCAGCGCGGCACGGGTCATCCGGAGCTGGATCCGGGAGGCGTGCACGATCCCCTCGTAACTCTGCTCCGCCAGACGTTCCATCACGGCCTTGGTGATCGCGACGAAGGGTGTGGGCAGCGGTATTTCGAGCAGCGGCAGTCCGGCCACCTCGGCTGCCTCGACCAGGGCGGCCGGGACCTGCGCATGGGACAGGCCGGTGCCGAAAGCGACGGCGGCCACGCCGGCACCGGCCAGTCGTGCCACGTAGGCACGTTGCCCCGCGGGGGTCCCCGGCAGTCTCAGGCCGGTGGTGAGCAGCAGTTCGCCGCCGCTGAGCCAAGGGGTGGGGTCGGCCAGTTCGATGCTGTGCGCCCACACCACTTCGCGGTCGAGTGCACTGCGGCCCGCGAGCACGGTCAGTCCGAGCTCGTGGCGGCGGGTCAGCCAGTTCAGGGATACGCCCATGCGTTCGTCTCCCCTTCCCCGGTCCCCGCGCACCGGTCTGCCCGGTCCGCCGTGTCCCGGGAACCTAGCAGGTCAGCACAGGTCACCCCCGTCGGGCCAGGTGCATCGTACGGACCGTGAGCAGGAAGACATCGGGGCGGCGGCGCAGCCCGGCCGGGTCCTCGGGGTCGAGCAACCGGTCCAGTACGGCGATGTCGTCGGCCGTCAGGAACTCTTCGAACATCTCGCGCCGACGGGCGAATTCGTCGATGACCTGGTCCCGGGCCGGCTCGGAGAGCGGGGCCGGAAGGTCCAGCAGGAAGCTGCGGGTGCCCTGCGGGTCCAGACCCACCGCGGACAACAGGGCGCTCCAGTCCTCGGTCTCCCGCTTGGTGCCGGGCAGTGACGCCCGCATGTCCTCGAACCAGTCCGCGGTGATCGCGTCGAGCCTGGCCTCCAGGCCCGGCCGCCCCATACCGATGTCACGCGGGAGCTGACGAGGCGGCAGACCGCCCTCCACCAGGGCGACGGTCCCACCGGGGCGCAGCAGCGCGGCGAACCCGGCGAGGACTGCGCGCTGGTCACCCATGTGATGCAGGGCGTTGCCCACCCAGATCAGATCAGCCTCCCCCAGCTCGGCGAGGCCGTCCGGGATGTCGGCCTGCTGCGTACGGACCCGGTCACCGAGACCGAGCCGCTGCGCGCGGGCCCGGGTGCGTTCCAGAAGCGCCGGGGTGCCGTCGACGGCGACGACCTCCGCCTCGGGAAACACCTCGGCGAGCAGGCAGGCGATCACGCCGGGTCCGCTGCCGATGTCGAGAATCCTGCGCACCTCCGGGGCCGTGGGCAGGCCGGCGATCCACCGGGCCGCCGCCTCGTACTGCGGGCGGCTGAGCTCGGCGTTCTGCTCCAGCCGCGGGCCCATGACGCCCCAGTCGATGTCGGTGGTGTCGTGCCGGTGTCCCGGTGTGCTGCCGTGGTGACGACCATGGGTGGTGTCGTGCCGGTGGCTGCCGGTGGTGTCGTGCTGGTGACCGTGGTCGGTGTGCTGGCTCATGGGGACAGCCTCATCACACATCAGCTCCCCGGCAAGGTTCTTTGCCGCTTCAGCAAGCCGCTGCTCCGGTATTCCTGGGGGCTGACGCCTCGGACGCGCTTGAAGGCGGTACTGAATGCGAAGGACTGGCTGTACCCGACCTTCCGTGCCACCGCCTCGACCGTGGCGTCCGTCTCCCGCAGCAGATCCGCGGCGACGGCGAGGCGCCGGCCTGTCAGATATGCCATCGGGGGCTCCCCCACCAACTCCGTGAAGCGTCGGGCGAGCCCGGCCCGGGAGACCCCGATCCGGGCGGCCAGAGCGGCGACCGTCCAAGGGTGGGCGGGGTCTGTTTGCAGCAGCCGCAGGGCCTGCCCGACGACAGGGTCGCCCATGGCCCGGTACCAGGCCGGGGCCTCGGCTCCGGGCCGGGCGAACCAGGTTCGCAGCGCGGCGATCAGCAACAGATCGAGAAGCCGGTCCAGGACCACGCTCTGGCCGGGCTCGTCCTTGGAGATCTCCTCGTCGAGAAGCGTCAGCAGGGGGCCGACCCGCCCACCGGAGGGCAGGCGGAGCAGCGGGGGCAGGGCGTCGAGCAACCGCCTGCTGATCTCGCCGTCCAGCAGGTAGGTGCCGATGAGCATGGCCGCCGAGCCATCGGGCGCATTGCCCCAGGTGCGCACCCCCAACTGCATGGACTCGGAGAGCGGCTCACCGTGCAGGGTGGTGCAGATGCCGCCGGGTCCGATCACGGCGTGCGGCGCGGTGCCGGTGGTGTCGGCGACGGTGTACGGATGCGGGCCGCGCGCGATGGCGATGTCACCGGGCCGCAGCAGCACGGGGTCGGCGCCCGCGGCCGGGACGATCCGGGCTTCTCCGTCGGTCATCGACATCAGGCAGAGCGGCGCCCGGTCCTCGATCCGTACGGACCACGGCGGCTCCATCACCATCCGCAGCAGGAAGGCGCCCCTGGCCCTCGGTCCGTCCAGGAGTCCGGCGAGTGCATCCATGACCGCCAGCGTAGACGTACACGTATGGAGCTGAGCGGTTCGGGGATGTCGTGGACGGCGCCACCGGGCGAGCCTTGAGCCATGACACAGAACACGGAGAACGTGCAGCGGGAAACGGTACTGGTGACGAGCGGCACGGGGAAGACGGGCCGCCGGGTCGTGGAGCGGCTGGCTGCTCGCGGAGTGGTGGTGCGGGCCGGATCGCGCAGTGGCGAGGTCCGTTTCGACTGGGCGGACGAGTCGGGTTGGGCACCGGCTCTGCGGGGTGCGGACGCAGCGTATGTGACGTACTACCCGGATCTGGCGGCGCCCGGTGCGCCGGAAGCGATGGCGGCCTTCGGGCGGATCGCGACGGAGAACGGGGTGCGGCGGCTGGTGCTGCTGTCGGGGCGGGGTGAGCCGCAGGCGGTCGCGGCGGAGGAGAGCCTGCGCAGGTCGGCTGCGGGGGCGGAGCTCACCGTCGTACGGTCGGCGTTCTTCGCACAGAACTTCAGCGAGGGCGCCATGCTGGACGGGGTACTCGGCGGCGAGGTGGTGTTCCCGGCGGGCGGGACCGCGGAGCCGTTCGTGGACATCGACGATCTCGCGGATGTGGTGGTGGCCGCGCTCACCGAGGACGGTCACGCGGGTGCGGTGCATGAGCTGACCGGGCCGCGGCTGCTGACGTTCGACGAGGTGGTGTCGGAGATCGCGTCTGCCACGGGGCGTTCGGTGCGGTATCTGCCGGTGTCCGGAGCAGAGTACGCGCAGATGCTGGAGGGGTACGGAGTGCCGGGGCCCGAAGCCGGTTTCCTGGCCGACCTGTTCACGATGCTGCTCGACGGGCACAACGCGACGGTGACCGAGGGCGTGAAGCAGGTCCTGGGGCGCGATCCGAAGGACTTCGGGGCGTTCGCCCGCGCGGCGGCACAGTCGGGTGCGTGGAAGGGCTAAGGCCTCTCTCGATCTCTCAGGCGCAGCGCCAGCAGCCGGTACCGCGGATCGGCTCGCGGCCTGTCGGGCTCGGGCAGGGACGTCAGTGCGGTCGCAAGCCGCTCGGGCGCCGTCCCCGGCAGGTTGAGGCGTGAGGCGAAATAGCCCTCGCGCACCTTCTGTGCCGCGCTCAGCGGGCTCTGGCCCTGGCCATGGCCCGGGAAGTGGGCCTCCCCCACCACTTCGAGGCCGGCCTCCGAACCGTACCCGACGATCAGATCCGCGGAATCGGACGGATCGGCGTCGAGGTAGGGGGCGAATGCCTCGTCGATGTCGCTGCCCACGTCGTGGGCCGCGTCCTTGTCGACGGTGGTGACGAACACACCGCCCGGCCGCAGCACGCGCGCCGCCTCGGACACCACCGCCCGCACATCCCCCTCCCCACGCAGCAGGTGCAGCAGCCAGATGGCGCCGACCGCGTCCACCGCCGCGTCCGGCAGCGGCAGTCGGCGTGCGTCGGCGAGCACCATCGCGCCGATCCGCCGCCGAGCGACCTGCGCCATGCCGTACGAGGCATCGGTACCGAACACGCCGAGTCCGGGGCGGGCAAGGGCTATTCGCTCGGTGACCAGTCCCGTACCGCAGCCGATGTCCACCAGGGTACGGGCGGACGACGGGATCAGTCCGAGCACTGCGGCGGCTGCGGCCTCGGCCCTGGGCACGCCGCCGCGAGTGGCGTCGTAGTGGGCTGCCGCAGTGTCGTAGTTCAGCACCTGGCCGACTCTAGGACACACCCGACCGCATGGACACCGGCATAGTGCCGGTGGGCCGCCGGGCCCATGACTCGCGCGCCCCTGTTTCCGCGCGCGATGTGGCATGTCATCGCGCATCCCGTTTCGGCGCTGCGACGCGAGATGACGTCGCGCCTCTCCGTTCCGGTTCTGCGATGTGACATGTCATCGCGCATGAGCGGCCCGCGCGGCTGCGCGTCGCCCACCCGCCCCGGCCCCGGCCCGGTGTTCAGTGGCGCGCCTGCCCGCCCGGCTGCCTCACGCCGTGCCCTGGGGCGATCGCCACCACCCGCGCGGCCAGGTTCAGATCGTTCTCGGTGACCACACCACCCGCGTCGTGAGTGTTCACGGACAGGGTGACGGTGTTGTAACCAAGGGTCAGATCGGAGTGGTGGTTCAGTTCGTCCTGGATCTGGGCGACATGCACGGTCAGCCCGACAGCGGCGAAGTGTGTGTGGAGCCGGTAGGTGCAGGTGATCCGGTCTCCCTCCAGCGACCAGCCGGGCAGGTCACCCAGACGGTCCTCGATCTCCTTCTGCGACAATGGTGCGGCGGGCATGCTGCGACTCCCTACGAACGATCGGTGCCGGTCGGCGGTGCCGGTGACGTTACGGTCTTCGTATGACAACTGTCGCGCTTGACACGGGGGTAGGGCCGCTGCTGCGCAGCTGGCGGGAGCAGCGTCGCATCAGCCAGCTGGAGCTGGCGCTCCGTGCGGATTCCTCGGCCCGGCACATTTCCTTCATCGAGACGGGCCGTTCCCGCCCCAGCGAGGACATGATCCTGCGGCTGGCCGAGCATCTCGACATCCCGGTCAGGGAACGCAACGCCCTGCTGGTGGTGGCCGGTTACGCGCCCCGCTACGCACAAACCGCGCTCGACGACCCGGCGCTGGGCGCGCTGCGTGAGGGGATGGAGCGACTGCTCCAGGGGTACGACCCCTACCCGGCGCTCGTCGTCGACGGCATGTACAACGTGGTGGCGGCCAATCGGGGCATCGCCATGCTGCTGGAGGGAGTGGCCGGGCATCTGCTGGCCCCGCCGCTGAATGCCATGCGGCTCACGCTCCACCCGGAGGGTCTGGCCCCACGCATCCACAACCTTCAGGAGTGGCGTGCCGATCTGCTGGCGCAGATGGAGCGTCAGATCGCCCTGGCCCGGTCCGCGGAGCTGCGTGAGCTGTACGAGGAGGTCGCGGGCTATCCCGCACCGGAAGGTGCTGACCGGGCGGAGGGGGCGGGAGCCGCGGGGATCAGCCGGGGCGCCGGGAGTCCTGTCGGGGAGAACGCGGGAGCGGGCCCCGCGTCGTCCCTGCCGTTCGCGCTGCCCCTGCATATCGAGCACGGCGGGCGGGTGCTCTCGTTCGTCTCCTCCATCGCGACGTTCAATACCCCGATGGATGTGACGGTGGCCGAGCTGGCCATCGAGACGTTCCTGCCCGCCGACCGGGCGACCGCCGACCATCTGCGGTCCCTCACCTCCTGATGATCGGGCGGATCCAGGGGGCGTCGGCCCGCGCCAGGACGATCGCGGCCGCGGTCACGACCACCAGGACCGCCACGGCGAGCAGCAGGGGAAGTCGCGGGTGCCCGTGCAGTACGGCCACGGCTCCGGCGAACGCCCCGGTCATCATGGCGGCGGCCGAGAGCACCCGCCGTCCGGCCTTGCTGCCGCCCCCACCGGCGAAGCGGCTGTCGGAGAGGATGCCGGTGATGGTCAGGGTCAGCACGGTGGTGGTGAGGTCGGGGACCGCCAGCGCCCTGGAGACGGCGTTCTGCGCACCGAGCCCGATCCCGAGCAGTGTGATGAGCGCGAAGCGGACCCCGCCCAGGAACGGGTGGCCGGAGGCCAGAGTGACGATGAGCGCGGCCAGGACACAGGCGGTCTCGACGAGGAGCGCGTACAACAGCATCCGGCCGCGATGCGTCAGGGCACGGTGCACGATCAGGCCACCGAGGAGTGCCCCCATCGCGAACGCGGCGAGCGCGACGAGCGAGGCGGCGAACGAGAATCCGGGGGCTCCGGCGATCGCGAAGCCGGAGAAGACCACATTGCCGGTCATGTTCGCGACGAAGACGCGGCCGAGTTCCAGGTAACTGACGGCGTCGACCAGCCCGGTGACGACGGTCAGGGCGAGCATCATGGGCGGCAGCGGTCCATGCCGGTCGTTCATGTCCGGTACGACGGTGGACCATGCCTCACGCAGCACGACGGGCACGGACACGGGCACGCTCCGATCACGGGGTGGGTGGTCGGAATTGTGCCGCCCCGGGCGCACGGAACACCACGACCGACGCACATCGCCCCCGCCCCGAAGGAGGCCGGTTCCCGGGGCGGGGGCGATGTGTGTTCCGGAGCCGCTATACGCGTGCCCCGTTGTCGAGCGGATCCCGGCGTGCCGCCTTCGTGCCGGACCGGCGTCCCGGAGCCCGCTTCCGGGCGGGCGGCGGGGCCTTGCTGCTCCGCTCCAGGAGAAGCGCGGCCGGTACGGCGGTCAGCACCGAGGAGTACGTGCCGACGCAGATGCCGATCAGCAGGGCGAGCGCAAAGTCCGCGAGGGAGTCGCCGCCCAGCACGGCGAGTGCGGCCAGGATGAACAGGGCACCCATCCCGGTGTTGACCGTTCTCGGGACGGTCTGGAGAACGGCCTGGTTGGCGACCGTGGCGAGAGGCACGCGACGGGCCTTCGCCCATAGTTCCCGCACCCGGTCGAAGACGACCACCGAGTCGTTGACGGAGTATCCGATGACAGTGAGGAGTGCGGCCAGGAAGATGCCGTCGACGGTGCGTCCGAGCCAGGCGAAGGCACCGACCAGGATGATGACGTCGTGGACCAGCGCCGCGACCGAGGCCACGGCGAACGTCCAGCGGAACCGGACCGCCAGATACGCCAGTTGCACGAGGACGGCGATGCCGAGCGCGATCAAAGCGTTGCGCCGGAGTTCGTCGCCGAGGCTGGGGCCGATGAGTTCGTCGCGGACCTTGGTGGTCTTGCCGCCCTCCTCCGCGAGGGCGGCGCGCAGGGCGTGTTCGCCGTCGTTGTCGAGTTCTCCGGTGCGTACGGAGATGTCTCCCGCACCGGCCGTGGTGACCTCGGCGTCACCGAAGCCCGCGTCGGCGAGGGCGGTGCGGGCCCGCTCGACGTCGACGGGCCGGCTCGTCGAGTACTCGACGAGCCGGCCGCCGGTGAATTCGACGCCCAGGTTGACGCCGCGCACGACGATGCCGAGGACTGCGACGGCGATCAGTGCCGTGGAGATCATCAGCCAACGGCGCGGCGAACGCATCACCTGAGGATCGCGGCGGGTCAGCCAGGTGCGTACCCGGCCGGGGGCGGCGATGCCGTTGACGCCCCGGTAGTCGCTGACGAATCGTGAGCGTGCGGCGATCTCGGTGAGTGCGCGGGCGATGACGAGTGCGGAGAACATCGAGGCGAGCACACCGATGGCGAGTGTGACACCGAAACCCTTCACCGGCCCGGAGCCGAGGAAGAAGAGCAGCCCGGCCGCGATCAGCGTGGTGACGTTGGAGTCGGCGACGGCGCTCCAGGCGTTTCGGAATCCGGCGGTCAGCGAGGAGCGCAGGGAGCGGCCCGGGTGCTGCGCGTGTTCCTCTCTGGCCCGTTCGAAGACCAGCACGTTGGCGTCGACCGCCATCCCGATGGCCAGGACGAATCCGGCCAGACCGGGCAGGGTGAGGGTGACTCCGAGGGCGACCAGGGCCGCGTAGGAGATCACCCCGTAGGCAGCGAGTGCGACGGCGGCGAGCGCGCCGAAGAGCCGGTAGACGATGGTGATGAAGAGGGCGGTGGCCGCGGCGCCGATGAGGGCGGCCCGGGCGCTGGCGTCGATGGCGGCGGCGCCGAGCGTCGGGCCGACGGTTCGCTGTTCGACGATCTCCACGGGGAGCGGCAGGGCGCCGCCCTTGATGAGCAGGGCCAGTTCCCGGGCCTCGTCGGCGCTGAAGGAGCCGGTGATCTGGGTGGATCCGGACGGCAGGCCGACGTTGCAGCCGACCGAGGGGGAAACCTGTGGAGAGGAGATGATCTGCCGGTCGAGGACGATGGCGACGCGGCGCCGGTCGTCCTCGACCGGGTGACAGGCGGCCTCACCGGTCAGCCGGGTCCAGTCGCGGCCCGCGTCCTTGTGGAAGTCGAGGGAGACGGTCCAGCCGGCGCCCTGTTGGGCGTCGAACACGGCGGTGGCGTCCTTGACGCCCGCGCCGGAGAGCCGGGACGGACCGAGGTCGAGGGAGCGGCCCTGCTCGTCGGGGAGCCCGGGTCCGTCGCCGGCCCCGGTGTCGGTCTTGGCCTCCGCCCTGTCGTCGTTCTGCGCGGCGGGGCCCTGGACGGCGTGGAAACTGAGCTGGGCGGTCCTGCCGATGACTTCGGCGGCCTTGCGCGGGTCCTGGACGTCAGGGAGTTCGACGATGATCCGGTCCTCGCCGGAGCGGGTCAGGGTGGGTTCGGTGACACCGAGGGAGTCGATGCGCTGACGGAGCACCTCAAGGGTGCGGTCGGTGCCCTCCCGGTCCGCCTTCGCGGTGTCGGAGTCCTTGGCCTGGAGCACCATTCTGGTGCCGCCCTGAAGGTCGAGGCCGAGTCTGGGTGACATGGTCAGCGTGATGAGCACGGAGACGAGCAGGACGGCCGCAGCCAGAACCGCTCGCACCGTGGTGGCGCGAGTCATGGGATTTCCTCCGAGGGGGCGCCGGGCGCCCTCACCTCGGCAAGGACGTTCCGGCGGATCTGTGGGTCGGGGCCGGTGGCAGGACCGGTGGCCGGTGAACGGCCGGCCCCGGAGGACCGCGTACGGCGGGGAGTGCTGCGCGGAACCGGTCGGCGGCGCGAGCGGGTGCGGCGGGGGCTCGCCTCAAGGCGTGGTGCGGTGCGCGGATGCCCGGTGCGCCGGGCAGCAGGAAGTGGGGGCCGGGCGGCGGGAGAGGGTGCGGAGTCCGGGCGTGGTCGGTGCCGGCCCTGGGCCGGGGTGCGGTCGTCGGCGCCGTCCGGTGGCGGTCGGTCGCCGTGGCCGTGCGGGTGCGCCGGGTGTCGTGGACGGTGCCTGTGCGGGCGGTCCGGTCCGTGTGCGGGGTGGGTTGGTGGGCGCCGGGTGAGTACGCGGCGGAGGGTGGAACACCGGCGAACGGCCGGGCGGGGAGTACGGATCCGGCGGCTGCGGGGGCGCCGACGACGATGGTGAGTACGGCGAGAAGGAGGGCGACGAACACCTGCCGGGCCGCCTGTGCGGTTCTGTGGTGCGCCGGGGCGCCCGGCCGTGCCCTCGGGGGCACATTCCCCGGGGGCGGCCCCGGGAGGGGGGTCACCTCGTGCGGCCGGGCAGGGCCGGTGTCGCGCCGGCCCTGCGGAGCACGGAGCTGAGTATCAGCCCGGCGCCGCGTACGACCGTGGTCGCCGGGTCGTCGGCGAGACGTACCGGAACGCCGAGGCGGACGGCGACCCGGTCGGTGATGTCGGGGCGGGCGGCGCCGCCCCCGGCGAGCAACGGCCCCTTGCGCAGGGCTCCGAGGACGGCGCCGTGCCGGTCCTGCTTCCACATCTCGTCCACCATGTCCAGGACGGTGCGGACGACGGCGGTGGGCGGCTCGGAGGGGTCGAGGTCGGTCAGTCCCGTCTCGGCCTGGCGGGCGTCGCGGACCAGTCCGTCGACAAGGAGGGTCGCCTCGGTCAGCTCGGCGCCGATGTCGACGACGAGCAGCGGGCCGCCGTCCTGTGGTCCGGCGCATGCGGCGGCGGCCCTCGCGCTGTCCAGGGCGATGATGTTCGTCGGCCCGAGTGCGGCGATCAGTTCCCTCGCCGCGGCGCGGTGTTCGGACCCGGCGAGGACGGGATGGCTGAGGACGATCACGGTGTCGGTGCGGTCCGCGCCCAGGGCACTGTCGGCGATACGGCCGAGCATGCGTCCGCAGGACACGGGGTCGACGATGCGCCCTCGCCGGACCGGGCGGCCGTGCCCCGGCCCGGCACCGAAGTCGCCGCAGGCGTCGGTGTCGGTGATGACACCGTGTCCGGGCATCCAGGCGCGGGTCCGTGAACTGCCGAGGTCGAGGGCGAGGCCGCGGGTGACGCCCCGGTACTCCTGGCGGACGGACCGGCCGAGTCGCGGTCCGTTGTGCAGCGAACGCATCGCCCCTCCCACCGGCCTGCCGACGCGGCCGTTCACACACCCATTGACCCGCTGATAGCGAGGCATGGCCGAGCCCTCACTATGCAATAGGGAGGCAAAGAAAGCCACTCCCAGGCAAAATCCAAGGGCTCGGGCGCGGCGAGGTCTCCGTCAGTAGTCACACCTCCGACGGCAGGAACCCGGCGATCAGTTCGGCGAACTCGTCCGGCGCGGCAATCCGGACACCCAGGTCCTCGGCCTTGGTGCGCTTGGATCCGGCCTTCTCCCCGGCCACCAGGAGCGTGGTGCGCTTGGAGACGCTGGACGAGGACTTCCCGCCGGCGCGCTCGATCAGCTCGTTCATCTGATTCCGGGAGAGCTTCTCCAGCACGCCGGTCATGGCGCCGGTGACCACCACGGTCATCCCGTCCAGCGGCAGACCGGCGGTCGCCTCCCCGTCGGCGGCGGCAGCCTCTTCCGTGCCCTGTTCGCCCGGCTCCGGCGGCGGCGTCGCACCGGGCTCCGTCATGTTGACCCCGGCGGCCACCAGCTTCTCGATCAGCGGGGCCAGCTCCACCAGCTCCGCGACGACACCCGCGGCCTTCTCCTTGCCGATGCCGTCGACGCGCTGGAGCTCCTCGGCGTCGGCGGCCCTGATCCGGTCCATGTCCGCGAAGTACCGGGCGATCCGCCGTGACATGGAGCGCCCGGTGCCGCGTACCCCCAGCGCGCAGAAGACCCGGGAGAGCGGCTGGGTCCGTGCCGTTTCGATGGCGGCCAGGAGGTTGTCGGTGCTGGTCTCGCCCATCCGTTCCAGGCCGAGCAGCTGCTCGCGGCCGAGGGTGAAGAGGTCTGCGAAGTCGGCCACCAGCCCGGCCTCGACGAGCTGGACGACCCGGGTGGCGCCGAGGCCCTCGATGTCGAGCTGGTCGCGGCCCGCCGCGTACGAGATGGAGGCGACGAGGCGGCAGTCGCGGCCCCGGACACAGCGCCAGCGCTGCTCGCTGGTGTCGATCTCGGAGCCGCACTGCGGGCATGCCTCGGGGAAGACTATGGGCTGCTCGTCACCGGTCCGCAGATGGGCGACGGGCGCCTCGATGCGGGGGATGATGTCGCCCGCCTTGTAGACCATCACGCGGTCGCCCAGGCGGAGATCGCGGCGGGTGATGTCGGCCGGGTTGTGCAGTGTGGCGTAGCTGACGGTCGAGCCGTCGATCTCCACCGGTTCCAGCACGGCGCGTGGCGCGATGATGCCGGTCCTGCCGACGTTCCACTCGACGCCGAGGAGCCGGGTGACCTTCTCGACGGCCGGGAGTTTGTATGCGATGGCCCAGCGCGGCGCCCTGGTCCCTGAACCGGCCTCGCGCTGGTCGGCCGCCAGATCGGCCTTGATCACGATGCCGTCGATGCCGAACGGCAACGAGGCGCGCAGGGCCGCGACTTCCTCGACCCGGGCCTGCACCCCCTCGACGGTGGTGACGATGCGCGGTGCCACGTCCGTGTCCGCCGCCGTGTGCACGCCGAGCCGTGCGACGTACTCCAGGACCTCGCTGTGCGGCAGTTCGGCGAGGGTGTCGGTCAGCTCCCCCGAATCGGGCAGCGACAGGGCACCGTAGGCGAAGAAGGTCATCTCCACCGTGTACGCGCGGTCCTTGGCGCGCAGTGTGCCCGCCGCGCCGTTCCTCGGGTTGGCGAAGGGGGCGCCGCCGTGCTCGGTGCGCACGGCGTTGGCCTGTTCGAACTGCTCGGTCGTCATGAGGATCTCGCCGCGCATCTCGATCGTCACCGGCTCGGCGAGCTGCTCGGGGAGGCCGACGACGGTGCCGATCGCGTGCGAGACGTCCTCGCCCGCGGTGCCGTCGCCCCGGGTGATCAGCTGCTCCAGGCGGCCCGCCCGGTAACGGGCGGCGACAGCCAGGCCGTCGAGCTTCGGCTCCACGCTCCACGCGGCGACGGGTCTGCCGATCCGGCGCTCCAGCGACGCCGTCCATGTGGCGAACTGCTCGGCCGAGAAGACGTTGTCCAGGGACAGCATCGGCACCGTGTGCGGCACGTCCCCGCTCGCGGCGCCGCCCGCCACCTTGCCGGTCGGGGACGCGTCCAGCACCTCCTGCGGGTGCTCCTGTTCGTATGCGGCGATCCCCCGTACCAGCCGGTCGTACGCGTCGTCGTCGAGCGTGCTCTCGCCCGTGGCGTAGTACGCGGCGGCGGCCTGCGACGCTTCTTCGACCGCGGCGGCGTAGGCGGCGGTATCGGCGAGCACAACAGCTGAGTTCGTCATGCCCCTCATCCTGCCGCCCACCACTGACAACGGCCCTCAGCCGGCCGTCCGAACCGTCCCGTCCGCCTCTTCGGCGCCACCCACCGCGCCCGGCTGTGCCAGTGGGATCTGCGGTCCCGAGCACTCCCGCAGCCAGCGCCGCAGCACCTCGTGCACCTGCTCGGCCCCCACCAGCTCCGTGCCCTCCGCCACCGGCGCGGACAGATCCGCCGGCCACAGCAGGAACGGCCGGGACTGCTCACCGCCCAGACCGCCGTGCGAGCCGATCTGTTCCTCGAAGGCGTGCACGCAGCCCGTGGCCCCGTCATGCATCGAGTTGACCATGATGTCGGCGACGTGCGGAAAGGTGTCGGTGCGGCGCACCGCGGCCGCCGCGCCCGGGCCGAAGGGGGCCAGCGGCCCTTCCCCGTCCTTCAGCTCCGACACCGGGACCTCGGTGCCGCCGCGGCCCAGCACCACCGATCCGTGCCGCTCGCTGCGGACCAGCAGAAAGCCGATGCCGGGGTGGTTGGCGAGGGTGCCGAGCAGTGCGGGGCGGCTCCGGTCGAGCTGTTCGCGTGAGGCGCGTCCCTCGATGTCGGGGAAGGAGATCAGGCCGAGGTTGCCGGAGGCGAGGACGACCGGGTCGGACGGCTTCGCACGGCGTTCCACCTCACCCTCCTCGACCGGCCGGTGCAGGGCGATCCGTACCGCGTCACGCGCCTCCGAACCGCTGCGGGTGTGCTGCGCCCGACGGGGTACGGGCAGCCCGCAGCCCGCCCGCACCAGGTCCTTGAGCGTCAGCCCGTACGCCCCCGCGAAGGTCTCGCCGGGGCTCTGCCCGTGGTCGGAGAGCAGCACGATCCGGTAGGTGCGCGGGGTGTGTTCGGCGACCTTGACGATCAGGGCGAGCGAGCGGTCCAGGCGCGCGAGCACCTTCTCCGCGTCACGGCTGTGCGGTCCGGAGTGGTGCGCCACCTCGTCGTAGGCGACCAGGTCGGCGTAGACGGCGGTGCGTCCGGCGAACATGTCCCCGATGACGGCGGCGACCACCACATCGCGTTCGACGACGGTCGCGAAGGCCCGGATGAAGGGGTAGAGCCCACCGCGCTTGATCCGGGGCGTGTCCTTCCGTATCCGCGCCCGGGTCGACTGCCCGATCTCGCGGCAGACCTCGGCGCCGAACGACAGCGCCGTACGCACGGCGTTGGCCGGATCGGAGAAGTAGGCGAAGTACCCGGCGCGGGAACGGCGGCCCTTGCCGAGCCGGGCCGCCATGGACAGGACGAGCGCCAGCTGGTCGGCGCCGCCGCTGAAGAGGTTGCCGCGGCTGGCGCCGTCGAGTGTGAGCAGCCCCCCGTCCTGGGTGCGTGCGATGGCCCGCCGCTGGAGTTCGATGGCGCTCGCGGGGCGGCTGGAGACCATGACGTCGCCGGTCTCCTTCTCGTACCAGCGGAAGGCGGGGACGTCGTGGTTGCTGCCGTGCAGGATGCCGAGCTGGCTGGCGCCGGTCTGGCTGGACCAGTCGGTACGCCACGGGGTGAGCCGGTGGCTCTCCGTGTCGGCGAGCCAGTTCGCGACGGTCGGCATCAGGCCGGAGTCGGCGGCCCGGGCGAGCACGTCGTGGCCGACGCCGTCGAGCTGGATGAAGACGGTGCCCGGCGGTCCGCTGCGTCCGCTGTCCGCACCGCTGCGCCGTCGGCGGCGGTCGGCGAGCCGGGAGAGCCGGCGCCGGTAGGCGTTGTCGTCGCGGACGGCCAGCGCCGTGGAGGTCGCGGAGGCGACGGCGGACATCACGGCCGCGACGACGACCGCGGTCTCCGGGTTGGCGGCGCCTCGCCCGTCCGGTATGAGCCGCAGGGCGACCAGCAGCAGCGACCCGTTCAGGAAGAAGACCAGCATCCCCAGGACGAGTGCGGGCACGATGAGCAGTGCCCGTACCAGGACCGGCCAGACGAGCGCGGAGAGCAGACCGAACGCTCCGGCGCCCCAGGCCGCGGTGAACGCGATCTTGGTGATGCTGTCGCCGTCGTCCGACTGGAGCTGGAAGTCCGGCAGAATCCCGGCGAGCACCAGCATCGTGAGCGTCGAGACCGCCCACACCACAACCACTCGCATCAGGGCGCTGCCGGCTGTTCGCCATCGCCCGTCATCCACGCCGTTCCACCTCACGTCCGGACCTCGCCGTTCCGGGCCCTGTCCCCCAGCTTTTCACAGCGCGGCCGCGGGCCGCCGGCGGCAGCGGTCGGGAGGCCGGTCAGCAGCCGTCGTATCCGGCGGTGGGCATGGAGAGCCTGCGGTGCACACTCGCCTTCGTACGGGCGTTGTACGGCGGCTCGTCCAGTCCCGCGATCTCCAGCCGTACGCCGCGCCGCTCACATTCCGCGGCGAACTCCGGCACCGAGGTGAGGGCCCGCGCCAGCACCCGGTCGTTGGCGGCGACGAAGACTTCGACAGCGCCGCTCTCGACATCCGACCACAGTGCGTGGTGGTCGGGGCGCAGCCCGTAGAAGCGCAGCTGGCGGGTGACGACGTATCCCTTGTCTGCGGCCCAGCGGGCGCACATGTCGTGCTGGCTGCGGGTGTCCACGAGGAACGGGTCGCTGTCGAGCTCTTCGAGCGGCGTGAGACTGGCGATGGCCGCCACCCGTACGTCCGTTGCGTCCCCCATGGCCGTTCCCCCCGTGCTAGACGTAGGGGCGACCCTACCGCTCCGGCTCCCGCACAAAAAGGCGCATGTCGGGACGGGAGGAGCGCGAAGCACGGAACGCCGGTGCGCCCCCGCCCCGGGACGGTGCCGGGGCGGGGGCGCGCAGGGGACGGGTGGGTCAGAGGGACGTCATGACGTGCTTGATGCGGGTGTAGTCCTCGAAGCCGTACGCGGAGAGGTCCTTGCCGTAGCCGGACTGCTTGTAGCCGCCGTGCGGCATCTCGGCGACGAGTGCCATGTGGGTGTTGATCCACACGCAGCCGAAGTCGAGGTTCTTGGACATCCGCATGGCGCGTGCGTGGTCCTTGGTCCACACCGAGGAGGCGAGGGCGTAGTCGACGCCGTTGGCGTACGCGACGGCCTGGGCCTCGTCCGTGAACGACTGGACGGTCATGACCGGGCCGAAGACCTCGTTCTGGATGATCTCGTCGTCCTGCTGGAGGCCGGAGACGACGGTCGGGGCGTAGAAGTAGCCCTTGTCGCCGACCCGGTGGCCGCCCGCCTCGATCGTGGCGTGCTCCGGGAGGCGGTCGATGAAGCCGCTGACCTGGGCGAGCTGGCCGGCGTTGTTGAGCGGGCCGTACAGCACGTCCTCGTCGTCCGGCTGCCCCGTCCTGGTGTCGGCGGCGGCCTTGGCGAGGGCGGCGACGAACTCGTCGTGGACGGACTCCTGGACCAGGACGCGGGTCGCGGCCGTGCAGTCCTGGCCGGCGTTGAAGAAGCCGCCGACGATCAGGTCCTCGACCGCCTTCTCCAGGTCCGCGTCCTCGAAGATCACCGCCGGGGCCTTGCCGCCGAGCTCCAGGTGGACGCGCTTGACGTCCTTGGCCGCGCTCTGCGCGACCTGGATGCCGGCCCGCACCGAGCCGGTGATGGAGGCCATCGCCGGGGTCGGGTGCTCGACCATCGCACGGCCGGTCTCCCGGTCTCCGCAGATGACGTTGAAGATGCCTCGGGGCAGCTCCAGCTCCTCCAGGACGCCGCCGATGATCTCGGCGATCAGCACCGTGGAGGCGGGGGTGGTGTCGGAGGGCTTGAGGACGACGGCGTTGCCCGCGGCGAGCGCGGGCGCGAACTTCCACACGGCCATCAGCAGGGGGTAGTTCCACGGCGCGACCTGCGCGCAGACGCCGACCGGCTCGCGGCGGATGATCGAGGTCATCCCCTCCATGTACTCGCCGGCCGAGCGGCCCTCGAGCATCCGCGCCGCACCGGCGAAGAAGCGGACCTGGTCGATGGCCGGGGCCAGTTCCTCGCTGCGGGTGAGGTGGAGCGGCTTTCCGGTGTCACGGCTCTCGGCGGCCACCAGTTCGTCGGCCCGCGCCTCCATCGCGTCGGCGATCTTCAGCAGGGCCAGCTGGCGTACGGACGGGGTGGTGTCGCGCCAGACGGGGAACGCGGCAGCGGCGGCGGCCGTGGCCGCGTCGACGTCCGCATCGCCGGAGAGCGGGGACGTCGCGTAGACCTCGCCGGTGCTGGGGTCCACGACATCGAGGGTGCGGCCGTCCGAGGCGTCCGCGAAGACGCCGTCGATGTAATTGCGGAACGTGGTGCTCATGGAACCGGTCTCTCTCATGGTCGGGCGGCGATACGGGCGGAACACGCGGTCAAGCGGTCCAGCGGTGATTCGGGCGGGACGCCTGTCGGGAGCTGTGCTCGGTCAGTCGGCTGTACGGGCCGACAGGTGCTCGTGGACGGCGGGCCAGCTGCCGTCGGCGGCGCGGGCGAACACGATCGTCTCCCGCTCGTGGACGGTCTCCTCGCCGGCCCGGGTGGCGATCGTGGTCTCCACGTCGTGGCTGAGGACGGCCGTGGTGCCGTAGTGCTGGATCAGCTGTCCGGTCGAGGTGCAGCGCACGATGCGGAAGTCGTCCTGGGCCACCCACTGCTGCCACAGCGCGCGGTACTCGGCGGTGGAGCCGAGCCGCTGCGGGGTGGAGTGGAAGACGAACGTGGCGTCCGGGGCGAAGGAGCCGAAGTAGTCGTCTAGGCGGCCCTCGGCGAAGGCGGCGATCAGCGCGTCGGCGGCGGCCTGGACTTCTTGGGTGGGGGTGGTGCTCATGTACAACTCCTGGTTACGGGGCGGGGCGTGCGCCGGAGAGCCGGGTTCAGACCGCGGTGGCCGGTTCGGCGGCGACGGTCTCCTCGTCCGGGCCACCGGTGATGGGCAGAACCGCTGCGTCCGAGGCCCTGACGAACCGGGGGCCGTCCGGTCCGTACACACCGCGCGGCTCGGGGAAGACGGTGAGCAGGCCGAGGTAGACCACGGCCGCGAGGGCGAGGCCGACCGGGAGGGAGATGTCCGCGCCGTTCGCGAGGTTGCCGAGCGGGCCGACGAACTGACCGGGCAGGTTGGTGAAGAGGAGCGCCACACCGGCGGAGATGAACCAGGTGGCCATCCCACGCCAGTTCCAGCCGTGGTTGAACCAGTAGCGGCCACCGGTCTGGCGGCGGTTGAAGACCTGGAGCGCGTCCGCGTCGTACCAGCCGCGCCGCGTGACGTAACCGAGTGCCATCACGATCATCCACGGGGCGGTACAGGTGATGATCAGGGTCGCGAAGGTGGAGATGGACTGCGCAAGGTTGAGCGCGAAGCGGCCGATGAAGATGAAGGCGATCGACAGGGCGCCGATGAAGAACGTCGACTGCACGCGGCTGAAGCGGGTGAAGACGCTCGAGACGTCGAGGCCGGTGCCGTACAGCGCGGTCGTGCCGGTCGACAGGCCACCGATCAGGGCGATCAGGCAGAGCGGCAGGAAGTACCAGCCGGGCGAGATGGCGAGCAGTCCGCCGACGTAGTTGGGCGCGGCCGGGTCGACGTACTTGGCGGCCTTGGACGCGATGATCGAGGCGGTGGCCAGGCCGAAGACGAAGGGCAGCAGCGTGGCGATCTGGGCGAGGAACGCGGCGCCCATCACCCGGCGGCGGGGCGTCGTGGCCGGGATGTAGCGGGACCAGTCGCCGAGGAACGCACCGAAGGAGACCGGGTTGGACAGCACGATCAGCGCGGCGCCGATGAACGACGGCCAGAACAGCGGGTCGGAGGTCGAGGTGAAGGTGCCCGCGTAGCCGGCGTCGAAGTCTCCCGCGAAGGCGAAGACGCCGAGGACGAAGAGTGCCGATGCGGCGATCACCGCGATCTTGTTGACCATCAGCATGAAGCGGAAGCCGTAGATGCAGACCACCAGGACGAGCCCGGCGAAGATCGCATATGCAATGCCATATGTCACATCGGACTCGGGCACGCCGGCGAGTCGGTGGGCGCCGCCGACCAGCGCGTCACCCGAGGACCACACCGAGATCGAGAAGAACGCCACCGCGGTGAGCAACGAGAGGAACGAGCCGACGATCCGGCCGTGCACGCCCAGGTGGGCGGAGGAGGAGACCGCGTTGTTGGTGCCGTTGGTCGGGCCGAACAGCGCCATCGGGGCGAGCAGCAGCGCACCGGCGACGAGGCCGAGCAGCGTCGCCGCGAGTCCCTGCCAGAAGGAGAGGCCGAACAGGATCGGGAAGGCGCCCAGCACGCACGTCGCGAAGGTGTTGGCACCGCCGAAGGCGAGCCGGAAGAGGTCGATCGGACGGGCGGTGCGGTCGGCGTCGGGAATCCGCTCGACACCATTTGTCTCGACTTCGGTGATCGAAGCAGTCACGGGCGCTCCACCTCTTGTTCATGGGGACGGTCCCACAGTCTGTGGCCCCGGACGACAGTCGACAATTGTGCACATCACAGAGCACTAGGCTGTTGTCTGTGGCAAGCGACAAACTCACCGTGGAGGATCTGCTCTCCTTCCCCGCTCTGCAGCTCTCCGTGAAGGCGGGCAGCAGTGGCCTGGGCCGCTCCGTGTCCTGGGCGCACGCCAGCGAACTCGCCGATCCGACGCCCTGGCTGCTGGGCGCCGAGGTGATCATGACGACGGGCCTTGCGGTCCCGCGTACCGCCGCCGGACAGCGCGCCTATCTGGAGCGGCTCGACGACGCCGGTGTCTCCGCACTCGCCCTGTCTGCGCAGTTGCACATGCCACCGCTGCACGACGCGTTCTTCCGGGCGGCCGAGGAGCGCGGCTTCCCGGTCCTGGAGGTCCCGCTCGCCGTCCCGTTCATCGCGGTCTCCCAGGAGGTCGCCGCCTCGGTCCAGGAGGACGCCAGGCACCGGCTCGGCGCCCAGCTCCAGGTCTTCGGCTCGCTGCGCTGGCTGGTCGCCGAGGATCTCGACACACCGACGCTGCTGCGCCGGCTGGAGCGCCTCTCCGGTTACGACGTGTATCTGTGCACGCCCCAGGGTCGCCCCTTGCTGCCCGGCGTACCTGTGCCGGAGCCGGGCGTGCTGCCCGCTTCCGTGGACGCTCCGCCGACCGTCCCGGGCGGGTTCGTGCTGCCCGTGCCGGCGCCCGGGGGCCCGGCGGGATTCCTCGTCGCGTACGAGCGGGAGGGCGCCCAGCCCGCCGGGCTCGCCGTCGTCCAGCACATCGCCACGGTGGCGGCGCTGCGGGTCGCGATGGTGCGCAACGAGCGCGAGACGCTGCGCCGCGAGGGCGCGGAGACGCTGGCCGAACTCCTTCAGGAGGTACTGGACCCGGAGGCGGCCCGGCGCAGGCTCGCCCGGCATGCGATCGAGGGCGACACCGTGCTGATCGTGGTGCGGCAGAGCACGGACGAGGCGCTGCTGCGCTGCCTCCAGGACCATCCGCATCTGCTGCTCACCTGGGGCACGGACCGCTATGTCCTGGGGGCACCGCAGCTGGCCGTGGAGATCGGTGAACTGCCGGATGTGGCGGCCGGAATGAGCCGCCCGTTCCTGCCGGGTGCCGCGCTGCGGGTGGCTCAGCGCGAGGCGCTCTGGGCGGTCTCGAAGGCCGCCGAGTCGGGCCGCTCCGTGGTCCGGTACGGCGACGACTCCCTGGGCCGGTGGCTGCCCGACGACCCCGCGGTCCTGACCGCGCTGGTCGAGCATGTACTCGGCGAGGTCCTGCGCTACGACGCGGCCCATGACTCGCAGCTGCTGGTCTCGGTCCGCACGTGGATGGAGCGGGACCGCCGCACGGAGACGGCGGCGGCCGCGCTCCACATCCATCCCAACACCCTTGCCTACCGGCTGCGCCGCTTCGGCACTCTGACCGACCGTGACATGGCATCCACGGGTGCCCTGGCGGAGGTCTGGCTGGCCATCCAGGCGGCGGGGGCACTGGGCCTGACCGACTGAGAGTGACCAGCCTGACGGCGACGACCGGACGGAGCCGGGCCACCCGGTCCGGTCACGGCACTAGGCTCGATGCAGGGCCGGAACAAGGAACCCGGGAACGAGGAGGCACCGCGTGCCGGTGGAAGTCACCTGGTGGGGTCATGCCACCTGCACGATCGAGGACTCCGGGGTCCGTGTGCTGACCGATCCGCTGTTCGTACGGCGCTTCGCGCATCTGCGCCGCCGCCGCGGCGAGCTGCCCGGCCCCGAGGCCACGGTCGCCGATGTGGTGCTCGTCTCGCATCTTCACTCCGACCATCTCCATCTGCCGTCACTGGCCCGGCTCGCCCCCGGAAGCCGGCTGATCGTGCCGGTGGGTGCGGTGCGCTCCGTCCCTGGGCTGCGGGTGCTGCGCTCAGTGCGCGGGCTGCGGATCACCGAGGTGGTTCCGGGCGACGAGGTCCGGGTCGGCGAGGTGCTGGTACGGGCGGTTCCCGCACTGCACGACGGCAGGCGCCTGCCCATGGGTCCGCACCGCTCCCCCGCGCTCGGCTACGTCGTCGAGGGCGAGGCACGGACGTATTTCGCCGGTGACACCGGGCTCTTCGACGACATGGCCCGGGCGGTGGGGCCGGTGGATGTGGCGCTGCTGCCGGTGGGCGGCTGGGGTCCGTATCTGGGCCACAGCCATCTGGACGCGGGCCGGGCCGCGCAGGCGCTGGCCCGGCTGTCGCCGCGGTCGGCCGTGCCGGTGCACTACGGCACGTACTGGCCGATCGGACTGGACGGAGTCAGGCCGCACGAGTTCCACGCACCCGGTGACGAATTCGTCCGCAAGGCGGCGCTGCTGGCGCCGGAGGTGGCGGTGCACCGGCTGTCCCACGGCGAACATGTGCGGCCGGAGGCCGCCAGGTGATCCAGGAGGTCGTGAGGCAGCTGCCCCCGGAGTCGACGCAGCAGGCGGTAGGCTATCCGTCGCTGTTCCTGCTGGTGGCGCTGGGCGCGCTGGTGCCTGTGGTGCCTACGGGTGCGCTGGTGAGTTCGGCCGCGGTGGTGGCGCTGCATCAGTCGTCGCCGTTCTCACTGCTGATCGTCTTCGGGGTGGCGTCGGCCGCGGCGTTCCTCGGCGACATCTGTCTGTACTGGCTCGGTCAGCGCGGGGTGCGGTCGAAGAACGGTTCGAAGTGGCTGCAGACGATCAGCGACCGGGCCGCCCCGGAGCGGCTGGCGCAGGCGCAGCAGAAGCTGGACGAGCACGGTGCGGTGGTGCTCGTGCTGTCGAGGCTGGTACCGGCGGGGCGGATTCCGGTGATGCTGGCCTGCCTGCTGGGGCGGATGCCGCTGCACCGGTTCGCCCGTGGGGATGTGCCGGCCTGTCTGGCGTGGGCGGCGACGTACCAGCTGATCGGCATTCTGGGCGGTTCGCTCTTCCCCGAGCCATGGCAGGGTGTGGTCGCGGCGGTGGGTCTGACACTGCTGATCAGCGGGGCGCCCGCGGCGTGGCGACGGATGCGGGTGCGGTTCAGCCACTGACCGTGCGGGGTTCCGGTTCGAGCACGCGGGAGCCGCCGATCGGCAGGTCCCAGAGCCGTTCGCGGGGGTGTCCGGCCCGCTGCCAGGCGGTGCGCAGTCGGGTCAGCGGTTCGAGTACGGGCTCCGCCGACAGCAGGAAGGTGGCCCAGTGCATCGGCGCCATCGCGCGGGCGCCCAGGTCCTCGTACGCCTGCACGGCCTCCTCCGGATCGGTGTGTACGTCACCGAGCCACCAGCGCGGTTCGTACGCCCCGATCGGCAGCAGGGTCAGATCGATGCCCGGGTACCGGCGGCCGATCTCGCCGAACCAGTGCCCGTACCCGCTGTCCCCGGCGAAGTGGATCCGCTGCCCCTCACGGCCGGTGCCGATGATCCAGCCGCCCCACAGGGAGCGGCAGGTGTCGGTGAGGGTCCGCTTGGACCAGTGGTGCGCGGGCACGAAATCGAAGCACACGCCGTTCAGCCGGGCCGATTCCCACCAGTCGAGTTCGGTGACGCAGCTGAAGCGGCGACGGCGGCACCAGCGGCCGAGCCCGGCGGGCACGAACAGCGGGGTGTCCTTGGGCAGTCTGTGCAGGGTGGGGGCGTCGAGGTGGTCGTAGTGGTTGTGGCTGATGACGACGGCGTCGACGGGCGGCAGGTCCTCCCAGCGGACGCCGACCGGAGTGATCCTGGCCGGGGTGCCGAGAATGCGACGGGACCAGACGGGGTCGGTCAGGACGGTCAGCCCGCCGGTGCGCACGATCCAGCTGGCGTGCCCGGCCCAGGTCACGGATGTGGTGCCTGCGGGGGTGGCGGGCAGCGGTTCGGGGGCGTACGGGAGCCGGTGGATGCCGCGCAGTCCCTCCGCATCGGGCCGCAGGGCACGGTCACGGGCCAGCCGGGACATTCTCATGACACCCGGGAGTGGTGCGGTGAGCCGGTCGGCGAAGGTTTTCGGCCAGACCCGGAGCTCGCCGAGCGGACGCGGTTCGACGACCTCGCCGCGAGGGACCTGGTGCGGGTGCGTGGTCCCGGGGACGGGGCGCTCGGTCCGTTCCGTCATCGAGGGACTCCCGTCTCGGGGTTCGGCACCGGAGTTGTCCGGGGTCATCGGGGTGATTCGGAGCCGGTTCGGCATCTCGGTTCGTCATCGGAGTTCGTCGAGGACCTCTCCGAAAATGCTCAGGGCTTGGGCCACATGCGGCAATTCCAGGGGCGCCACAGCGGTGAGGGACTCCATCTGCTGTTCCGGGGTCGACCCGAGGA
>NZ_FMDF01000020.1 GCF_900091955.1 Streptomyces sp. Ncost-T10-10d | reverse complement strand
CCGTCGGCCCGGACTCCGGATAGATCCAGTGCGGCCCGGGTGATGTTCTGGAGATCCAGTTGTACCTGGAACAGCGGGTGACGTGCCATGGATCGGCTCGGGGCAAGCTCCTCCACCAGCCTCTCGAACGGCACGTCCTGATGCGCCAGAGCCGACAATGTGGCCTTCCGCACCCGGCCCAACACCTCACGGAAGGTCGGCTCACCCGACACATCGGTCCGCACCACCAGCGTGTTGATGAAGAACCCGACCAGGTCGTCCAGTGCCTCATCCGTACGGCCGGCGTTCGCGGAACCGATCGGAATGTCCGTACCCGCACCGAGCTTGGAGAGCAGCACCGCCAGCGCGGCCTGGAGCACCATGAACGGGGTCACGCCCTCGGCCCGCGCCACCTGTGCCAACCGCGTATGCACCTCGGCCGGCACCTCCAGCGGTATGTCGTGCCCCCGATGGGAGGAAACCGCCGGGCGCGGACGGTCGAACGGCAGGCCCAACTCCTCCGGCATCCCGTCCAATGCCTCGCTCCAGTGAGCGATCTGACGTCTCATCAGGCTCTGCTGATCCGCCTCGTCACCGAGCAGTTCACGCTGCCAGAGAGCGAAGTCCGCGTACTGCACCGGCAGCGGCTTCCAGTCGGGCACCCCGCCCGCGCGCCGCGCCGCGTAGGCCTGCGACAGATCGGCGGCCAGCGGGGCCCACGACCAGCCGTCGCCCGCGATGTGGTGCACCACCACGAGGAGGATCCGTTCCTCCGAGCCGGCCTCGAACAGCCAGGCCCGGATCGGTACCTCCACCGACAGGTCGAAGCCCTGCGCCGTCGCCTCGGCGACGGCGCCGTCCAAGGCCTCCGGGGCCACTGCGAGGACCTGCAGCTCCCAGTCCAGGTCGCCCGCGTCCAGGATCCGCTGGTGCGGGCCCGTCTCATCGACGGGGAACACGGTGCGCAGCACCTCATGCCGCCCGATGACGTCCCGCAGTGCCGCGCCCAGTGCCTCTCGGTTGACGTCGCCCGTCAGGCGCAGCGCGGCCGGGATGTGGTAGGTCTCGCTGGGGCCTTCCAGTTGGTCGATGAACCAGAGCCGTTGCTGTGCGAAGGACAGCGGGATGCGTTCCGGGCGGGGCCCGGGAGTGAGGGCAAGCCGGGCGGTGTCGGCCTGCGCGAGCTTCGCCGCGAGCGCCGCAGGTGTCGGGGCGTCGAACACAACACGGATGTCGAGGTCGACGCCGAGGACGGCGCGCACCCGGCTCGCCAGTCGGACGGCGAGCAGGGAGTGGCCGCCGAGGGCGAAGAAGTCGTCATCGGCTCCGACCTGCTCCACGCCCAGAACCTTGGCGAAGACGCCGCGCAGCAGTTCCTCGCGGGGGTCCACCGAGGCCCGGCCATGGTCCGCCCTGCCGGTCGAGGTGTGCTCGGGGGCGGGCAGGGCCTTGCGGTCGAGCTTGCCGTTCACGGTGAGCGGCAGGGCATCCAGGGGCATGATCGCGGACGGGATCATGTAGTCGGGGCAATGTTCGGCGACGAGGTGCAGCAGCGCGTCCGTCGCGCCCGCCGACCATCCGCCCGCGCCCCGTGCGACCACGTCCGGCTCCCGCGCCGGGACGATGTACGCAACCAGGCTCTTCTCCCCCGGCACGTCCTCGCGGGCCACCACCGCGGCCTGTGCCACCCGGGGGTGTCCGGCAAGGACGGCGGCGATCTCCTCCGGTTCGATCCGGAAGCCGCGGATCTTCACCTGGTCGTCGGCGCGGCCGGCGAAGAGGAGCCGGCCGTCGGCCGTCCACCGGGCCCGGTCGCCGGTGCGGTAGAGGCGGGAGCCGCCGACGGAGAACGGGTTTGCCACGAAGCGCTCCGCGGTCAGGCCGGCCCGTCCGAGGTAGCCGCGGGCCAAGCCCGCACCGGCGACGTACAGTTCGCCGGCCACGCCGACCGGGGTGGGCACGAGGCATTCGTCCAAGACGTAGACCTGGGTGTTGATCACGGGTGTGCCGATGGCCACCTCGGCCGCTTCGGGGGCGCAGCGCCAGAGTGTGGCGTCGACAGTGGTCTCGGTCGGGCCGTAGGAGTTGAACATCGCCCGGCCGCGGGCCCAGCGCGCCATGACCTCGGGCGGGCAGGCCTCGCCGGCGACGACCAGGACGGTGTCCGGGTCGACGGACGCTTCGTCGAGGGTCGCGAGGACGGCGGGCGGCAGGGTGACGTGGGTGACCCGTTGTTCGGTGAGAAAGCGCGGCAGCGCGGTGCCCAGGCGCCGGTCGCGCGGGATGACGACCAGGGCCGCACCGGTCAGGAGGGCCATGAACCACTCCCAGCCGAAGGTGTCGAAACCGGCCGAGGCGAACTGGCCGACCCGGGAGCCGGGGCCGACGCCGAGGTCGCGGGTCTGGCCGGCGACCAGGCCGGCGACACCGGCATGCGAGACCAGGACGCCCTTGGGCCGTCCGGTGGAGCCGGAGGTGTAGATCACGTACGCGGGGTGCGCGGGCAGCGCCCTCACCGGGGCCGGTCCCGCCGGTGCTGTCGTCGCCTCCGGTGTATCGGCCAGAGCCACGGCGGTCTCCGGCGCGTCGAGCAGCACCGTCGGGAGGCCGAGGTCGGGCAGGACCCGGGCCGTTTCCGTAGCCGCCAGCACTGCGACCGGCGCGGCGTCGCGGAACATGTAGGCGATCCGCTCGGCGGGGTATTCGGGGTCCACGGTCAGATACGCGCCGCCGGCCTTCAGCACGGCCAGCAGCGCCACCATCAGGCCGGCGCCGCGTTCCGCGCAGACCGCGACCAGCGTCTCGGGGCCGACGCCCCGGCCGATGAGCAAGTGGGCCAGACGCTGCGCCCGTTCGTCCAGCTCGCGGTACGACAGGGTGATGCCGTCGGCGACCACGGCCGGTGCCTGCGGGTCCCGTGCGACCTGGGCGGCGAACAGCTCCGGGACGGTGGCCGGCGGGACGTCGGCCACCGTGTCGTTCCACTCGACCAGGGTGCGTCGCCACTCCTCGGGGTCCTGTACCCGGACGGCGCTCAGACGGGTGCCGGGGTCGGCGGTCACGGCGTGCAGCACCCTGGTCAGCTGGGCAGAGAGACGGGCGACGCCGGCAGGCTCGAAAAGGTCGGCCGACGCGGTGATCGCGCCGCGGATGCCCGCCGGGGCGCCCGCCCGGTCGAACACCTCGCCCACGATGACGTCGAGGTCGAACTTCGCGACGGGTTCGCCCGCAGCGACCTCCCGGGCCTGCAGGCCCGGCAGTTCCAGCACGGCCTGGGCGTTGTTCTGGAGCGTCAGCATCACCTGGAACAGGGCGTGCCGGCCCATCGAGCGGCTCGGGGAGAGCTCCTCGACCAGCTTCTCGAACGGGACGTCCTGGTGGGCGAAGGCCGCGAGGCCGGTCTCCCGCACCCGGGCCAGCACCTGTCGGAACGTCGGGTCGCCGGAGAGGTCGGTGCGGATGACCAGGGTGTTGACGAAGGAGCCGATGAGGCCTTCCAGAGCCTCGTCGGTGCGGCCGGCGTTGGGTGAGCCGATCGGGATGTCGGTACCCGCGCCGAGGCGGGACAAGAGCACCGCGAGGGCGGCTTGGAGCACCATGAAGACGGTCACGCCCTCAGCCCTTGCGACCTCCGTCAGCCGGGCGTGGACGTGCGCCGGGACGTCGACCTCCGCCGGGTGCCCACAGTGGCCGGCCACGGCCGGGCGGGCGTGGTCGAAGGGCAGGTCGAGCTCCTCGGGCGCACCGGCCAGTGCCTCGCGCCAGTGGGCGACCTGCCGGGAGATGACGCTGTCCGGTTCCGCCTCGTCGCCGAGCAGCTCGCGCTGCCAGAGGGCATAGTCGGCGTACTGGACGGGCAGTGGCTCCCAGTCGGGCGCCCGGCCCTCGCGGCGTGCGGCGTAGGCGGTCGAGAGGTCCTGGGCGAGCGGTCCCTCCGACCAGGCGTCGCTGGCGATGTGGTGCAGCACCACCGCCAGGGCCCGCTCGTCCGGCCCGGCCTCGAACAGCCGGACCAGGATCGGGATCTCGGCAGTCAGGTCGAAGACATGGCCCGCCGCCTCGGCGATCGCCGCGTCCAGGTCCGCCGGCGCCACTTCGGCCACCGACAGCTGCCAGTCGAGTGCGTCCATGGCGGTGATCCGCTGGTAGGACTCGCCGTCCACGGTCGGGTAGACCGTCCGCAGCACCTCGTGGCGGCCGATCACATCGCGGAACGCGGCGTCCAGCGCCTCACGGTCCACGGTGCCGGTCAGCCGCAGGACGACCGGGACGTTGTAGGTGGCGCTCGCGCCCTCCATCTGGTCGATGAACCACAGCCTGCGCTGAGCAAAGGACAGCGGCACCCTTTCGGGGCGCTCCCTCGCGGTCAGCGCTGCCCGGGGCGCAGCAGCGCCGGACAGCTGTTGCGCGGCCAGCTCGGCGGCGAGGCGGGCTACGGTCGGCGCCTCGAACAGGGTGCGCAGCGGCACCTCCGCGCCGAGCACCACCCGCACCCGGCTGATCAGCCGCACGGCGAGCAGGGAGTGGCCGCCCAGGGCGAAGAAGTCGTCGTCCACACCGACCGACTCCACGCCCAGCACCTGGGCGAAGACGGCGCAGAGGATCTCCTCCTGGAGCGTGGCCGGGCCCCGGCCGGCGCCCGCGGTGTACGCGGGGGCGGGCAGCGCCCTGCGGTCCAGCTTCCCGTTCGCGGTCAAGGGCAGCGCGTCCAGGAGGACGAAGGCAGAGGGCACCATGTGGGCGGGCAGCCGGTCGGCGGCGAACCCGCCGAGCCCCGCGGCCAATCCGGCGGGGGTGCCCTGGGCACCTGGGCCGTCCGGGGCCGTCAACGGGACGACGTACGCGACCAGCCGCCGGTCACCGGGGGCGTCCTCGCGGACGACGACCGCGGCCTGGGCGACCCCCGGGTGCGCGGCCACCACGGCGCGCACCTCGCCGGGCTCGATACGGAAGCCGCGGATCTTCACCTGGTCGTCCAGCCGCCCGTCGAAGACCAGTTGGCCGTCGGCGTCCCAGCGGACCCGGTCGCCGGTGCGGTACATCCGCGAGCCCGCCCGACCGAACGGATCGGCCACGAAGCGCTCGGAGGTCAGGCCCGCGCGGCCCAGATAGCCGCGCGCGAGGCCCGCGCCCGCCACGTACAACTCGCCTGCCACCCCCACCGGTGCCGGGGACAGCGCGCCGTCCAGGACGTACACCCGGGTGTTGGCAATCGGGGTGCCGATCGGCACCTGCTCCACGCCAGGACGGCAGTGCCACACCGTGGCATCCACCGTGGTCTCCGTGGGCCCGTAGGAGTTGAACAGCTCCCGGCCGTCCGCCCATACGTCGACCAGTTCCGGCGGCAGCGCCTCGCCGCCCGCGTCGATGACCACCTCGGCGGGGATCGACCCGATGTCCAGACCGGCGAGCACGCCTGGCGGGAACGCGGCGTGCGTCACGCCCTCGCCGCGGATGAAGTCGGCCAGCTCGGCGCCGAGCCTCCGCTCGGCCGGGACGACCACCAGCGCCGCCCCGGCCGGCAGGGCGAGCGCCCACTCGGAGCAGAACATGTCGAAGCTCACCGAGGCGAACTGCAGCATCCGCGAGCTCGGGCCGACCTTCGTCGGGTATCGCCGCGCCAGCGCCGCCGCCGTATTGGCGAATCCGCCGTGCGTCAGCACCACGCCCTTCGGCCGTCCGGTCGAGCCGGAGGTGTAGATCACGTACGCCGCGTGCGCGGGCAGCACGGCGGGCCGCTCGTCCGCGCCGAGGTCCGTCTCTGCCAGGCCGGCCAGCGCGGACACGGTCTCCGGGGAGCCGATCACCACGGTCGGCGCCGCGCCCTCGGGCACCAGGCCGGCCGTCCCCGCCGAGGCCAGCGCCAGCACCGGCCGAGCGTCCCCGAACATGTAGGCGATCCGGTCCGCCGGGTACTCGGGGTCGACGGTCAGGTATGCCGCACCGGCCTTCAGCACCCCGAGTACCGCCACCATCAGGTCGGCGCCGCGGTCCATCACCACCGCGACCACCGACTCAGGCCCGACCCCCCGGTCGAGCAGCAGCCGCGCCAGCCGGTTCGCCCGCTGGTTCAGCTCCCCGTACGAGAGCGCCGCGCCACCTTCCAGTACGGCCGCCGCCTGCGGGTCGCGGGCCGTCTGCGCCTCGAACTGCTCGGTCACCGTCGCCGGGGCGACCTCGACCGCCGTGTCGTTCCACTCGGTCAGCATCCGGCGCAGTCCGGCCTCGTCCAGCACCCGCAGTGTGCTGAGCGGCAGCTCCGGGCCGCCGTCCAGCGCCGTCTCCAGCGCCGCGACCAGGCTTTGCGCGGCGATGCGCAGCAGCACGCCCACGGCCTGCGGGTCGATCGGCGCGACGGCGTCCACGGCCAGCCGGATGGCGTCCCCGCTGTCGTCGACCGACACCGAGAGCGGGAAGTTGTCGCGCTCCCGCGCCAGCAGCAGCCTGATGCCGGAACCGTCCGGCGCCGCCTCGGCGGCGGGCGGGGCAGTGGGCTCGGTGGCCGGTGGACGGCCGCCGTTGTGCCGGTAGTTGAACAGCGTCGCGAACAGCGGTGTGTCCCCGTCCACGCCACTGGCCCGGACGGCCGTCGACAGCGGCGCGTGCTCGTGCTCCAGCAGCTCCGCGAGCCGGCCCCGCATCTCGGCCACGGCCTCCAGCACGCCTGTGCCGCTCGTCCGCGCCCGCACCGGAAGCGTGTTCAGGTACGGGCCGGGCACCCGGTCGGCTCCCTCGCCGGCGTTCATCCGGCCGAACAGGACGGTGCCGAACACCACGTCGTCCCGGCCGCTGATCACACCCAGCGCCCGGGCCCACGCCACGTGCAGCACCGTCGCCGTGCCTGCGCCCAGCCGGCGCGCGACCTGCCGCAGCCGCGCGTCCAGCTCCGGCGGGAACGGCACCGTCGCGCGCACCGCGCCCGCGCCGTCGCCGCGCACGTCCGCCAGCCCGTAGGGGGCGGTCGTCTCGGTCGCATCGCCGAGCAGCTCGGCGAAGAACCGCTCGTGCTCGCCGGTGTCGGCACCAGCCCGGGTCCGGGCTACGAAGGTGCGGAACGGCAGCGGCTGTGGCAGACCGTCGCCGCGCCCCGTCAGGAATGCCTCGACCTCGCCCAACAACACCTCCAGCGCGGTGTGGTCCTGCACCAGGTGGTGCACCCGCAGCAGCCCCAGCCACCGGCCGTCGCCAGCCGGGAAGGCGGCTATGTGCAGGTCGAGCAGCGGCGCGCGACCCAGATCCAGCGCCCCGCCGGCCAGCGTCACCAGAGCCTCCGCCGGATCGGCGCCGGCCGGGTCCAATACCAGCTCCCGGACCCGGAGTTCGGCGGCGCGCCAGACCACCTGGACCGGTTCGCGCAGCCCCTCCCACACGATCGAGGTCCGGAAGATGTCGTGCCGGTCCAGCACCCGCTGGAGGGCCCTGGCGAACCCGTCCAGCCGCTCGCGGGTGTCGAACTCGACCACGACCGGCATCACATAGGTGTCGTCGCCGCCATCGGCGAGGAGGTGGTGGAAGAGCAGGCCTTCCTGGAGCGGCGCGAGCGGGTAGATGTCGGCGATGTTGGCCGCGCCGCCCTCGACGGACGCGGCGATGTGCTCGATCTCGCCGGTGGTGAGGTCGACGAGCGGGAGCATCTCAGGGGTGATCGCGGTCGCGTCAGCCGGGATCGGGTTCTCCGGCACGGCCGACTGCGCCACCCCGGAGGAGGCCGCGAGCCCGGCAGGGGTCGGCGTCTCGAAGAGCGCCCGCACGGACACAGTGACATGGCGGACCCGCAGGCGCTCGACCAGACGGACGGCAAGCAGGGAATGACCCCCGAGAGTGAAGAAATCATCATCCACACCCACAGCCTCAACACCCAGGACCTCGGCGAATGCAGCG
>NZ_FMDF01000040.1 GCF_900091955.1 Streptomyces sp. Ncost-T10-10d | reverse complement strand
GGCGGGCATCGGGGGCGCCACGGGTGCGGCGGGCGCGGCGGCGGGCTCCTCCTCGACCGAGACGCCGAAGTCGGTGGCGATACCGGCCAGTCCGTTCGCGTAGCCCTGGCCGACCGCGCGGGCCTTCCAGGCGCCGTTGCGGAGATAGACCTCGATGACCACGAGCGCCGTCTCGGTGCCCAGCCGGGGCGGGGTGAAGGTGGCGAGCACACTGCCGTCGTCGGCGTTGCGTACGGTCGCGGTGGGCTCGATGCCCTGGAAGGTCTGGCCCGCCGCGTCCGGGCTCGCCGTGACGACGATCTTCTCGATGCCGGACGGGACCGCGGTGGTGTCCACCACGATCGCGTCCGGTGCGGTGCCGCCGCCGGAGCGGTAGGTCACGCCGGGGCCGGCGGGCTGGTTGTAGAAGATGAAGTCGTCGTCGGAGCGCACCTTGCCGTCGGCGGTGAGCAGCAGGCCCGAAACGTCGAGCCGCACCGGTGCGGAGACGTCCACTGCCACACGGGCGGCGGAGAGAGGGATGTTCGAGCCGGGGGTCATAGCGGTCATGCACGGGGTAACGAACGACCTGGCTTTGCCGTTCCCTTACCTTCCCCGCCTTGGCGCACTCTTGGCGCGGCCGGGCGGCCGGACCGGTTGCCGGCCGGACCGGCTAGTGCGGCCAGATCGGCGGGTTGGTGCAGAAGTGGCCGCCGAGGTGGGCGTGGTCGGGGTTGTCCGGGTCCAGCTCACCCTGTTCGGCGATGAGCCCGGCCGCGTACGGCTCGGAGTCGTCCCTCGGCTCGTATCCGAGCGAGCGGGCCGTCGTCAGGTCCCACCACAGCCGGGTGTTGTCGGACGAGCCGTGGACGACGGTGTGCCGCACGTCCTCGGCGGTGAGTGCGGCGTGGAAGAGCCGGGCGCCGTCCTCGGGGCTCATCCAGACCGAGAGCATCCGTACGGATGTCGGTTCCGGGAAGCAGGAGCCGATGCGTACGGAGACGGTCTCCATGCCGTGCCGGTCCCAGTACAGCTGGGCGAGGTCCTCGCCGAAGGACTTGGACAGGCCGTAGAAGGTGTCGGGGCGGCGCGGGGCGTCCACGGGGATCGGCGGATCGCCGGGGAGCGGGCGGGGAGTATAGCCGACGACGTGGTTGGAGGAGGCGAACACGATGCGCCCGACGCCCTCTTCGCGCGCGGCCTCGTAGAGGTTGTACGTCCCCTCGATGTTCGCCCTCAGGATCTTGTCGAACGAGGCTTCCAGGGAGATGCCCGCGAGGTGGATGATCGCGTCGACACCCCGTACGGCCTCGCGCAGCGCCTCCTTGTCACCGAGATCGGCCGTGATCGCGCCCGGCTCGCCCTCGACCGGGGCGACGTCGAAGAGGCGGAGCTCGTAGCCGTACGCGGGCAGAAGTCCGCGCATCAGGGTGCCGAGGCCGCCGGCGGCGCCGGTGAGCAGGACGGTGCGGGGAGCGGGCATGCGCGGATCTCCTCGGTGCATAGGTGCACGCGCGCGGCCTGCGCGTGCGTGCACGGCCCCTGCGACATGTACGCGTGGGGCGTCAAATCCATGGACGACATTCATATGCATGGACAAGCTAAGAAGTCATGACGTACTGCGTCAAGTGTCGGGCGCCTCTCGTGCGGAGCCTCCCGCGGAGTCGGTAACTCCGCCTTCGTGATCGGACGGGTTGCGCGTTCCCGCCTTGACCTGTGCCGGGCTGCTGCCTTAGCGTGAAGGCGTTCATGAATATGGACACCGATCAGAATTGTGCACGCCTGAACCTGCTCAGGGAGCGCCCGTGACCTCAGCCCCTCTTGCCGCCCGACTCACCCGTGTCGCCGGGCCGCTCTTCTTCCCCGTCACCGCGTACGGACCGGACGGCGCGATCGATGTCGACGCCTTCCGCGCGCATGTACGGACCGGTATCGACGCCGGTGCGGCTGCCGTCTTCGCCTGCTGCGGCACCGGTGAATTCCATGCGCTGACGCCGGAGGAATTCCGCCTCGTCGTCGCCGCGGCCGTCGAGGAGACCGCCGGAGAGGTGCCCGTCGTCGCGGGAGCCGGATACGGCACGGCGCTCGCGATCCAGTACGCGAAGCTCGCCGAGGACGCGGGCGCGGACGGGCTCCTCGCCATGCCCCCGTATCTCGTCCTCGCCGACCAGGCAGGGCTGCTGAGCCACTACGCGGCGCTCGCCGCGGCCACCGGTCTGGAGACGATCGTCTACCAGCGCGACAATGCCGTCTTCACCCCGGAGACCGTCGTCGCACTGGCCGGGACGCCCGGCATCATCGGTCTCAAGGACGGCTACGGCGACCTCGACCTGATGCAGCGCATCGTCAGCGCCGTCCGTACCGAACTGCCCGGCCAGGACTTCCTCTACTTCAACGGGCTGCCCACCGCCGAACTCACCGGCCCCGCCTACCGGGGCATCGGCGTCACTCTCTATTCCTCCGCCGTCTTCGCCTTCGCACCCGACATCGCGCTCGCCTTCTACCGGGCGCTGGACTCCGGCGACGACGATCTCGCGGGCGCGCTCCTCGACCACTTCTACCGGCCGCTCGTCGAATTGCGTGCCAAGGGCCGCGGCTACGCGGTCTCGCTCGTCAAGGCAGCCGTCCGGCTGGGCGGCCTGGACGTGGGCGAGGTCCGTACCCCGCTCACCGAGCCGCCCGCCGCTCACATCGAGGAGCTCACCGAGATCATCGCGCGCGGCCGGGCCCTGCTGGAGAAGTACGGGCAGGGGCGGCGCGGGTGAAGACCTCCGCCTTCCTCTACCCGTGGGACGTCGTCGGCGACCCGGACGCGGCCACCCGCGTCGCCGACCTGGGAGTCCAGCAGGTGACGCTCGCCGCCGCCTATCACTCCACCCGGGCGCTGACCCCGCGCCACCCCGGCCGCCGCATCGTCACTGCCGAGCATGCCGCGGTGCTGTACCCACCGGACACCGCCCGGTGGGCGGGGCGTGAGCTGCGTCCGTACGAGCAGTCCTGGGTGGCCTCGGACGACCCGTACGCCGAGGCCGCACAGGCCCTGACCGACGCCGGTCTCGAGGTGCACACCTGGGTGGTCCTCGCGCACAACTCCCGGCTGGGCGCCGAGCACCCGGACACCTCCGTGGTCAACGCCTACGGCGACCGCTATCCGTGGGCGCCGTGCATCGCACGACCCGCGGTGGGCGAGTATCTGGTCGCTCTGGCGGCGGAGGCGGCGGTACGAGGCGGCGCGCGCGGCACCGAGCTGGAGTCCTGCGGCTGGTACGGCTTCGCGCATCTGCACGCCCACGACAAGATCGCGGGTGTCGGCCTCGGGGACGCGGCGCAGTATCTGATGTCGCTCTGCTTCTGCCCCGACTGCCGGACCGGATATGCGGAACACGGGCTGGAAGCCGATGAGTTGGCCGCGGCCGTGCGGCGTGCGCTGAAACCGGCCTGGTCCGGTTCCGGTTCCCCGGAGGCCGGGTGGGCGGGCATCGAGAAGCTCCTCGGTGCCGACCTCGCCGCCGCCACCCTCCAGTGGCGCGTCCGGGTGGCCCGTACGCTCCAGGAGTCCGCGGTCGCCGCCGTACGGGCGGCGGCGGAGCCGGGCTTCCAGGTGCTGCTGCACGCCGACCCCGCCCCGTACCGCTGTGGTGCCAACGTCGGTGTCGACCCGGAGCACATCCTGTCCGTGGCGGACGGTGTGGTGCTGCCCTGCACCGGTGGCGACGCGGCGCGCGAGGCCGTACTCGGCCCGTTCGCCGGGCGCGAGGGCGTGCTCGCGGCCAACTTCACCGTGGTCACGGGGATGGGCGGCAGCCCCACCACGCTGGAGCGCGACGCCGCGCATGCGGCATCGCGCGGCGCGAACCAGCTGCGCCTGTACCATGCCGGGCTGGCCTCCGGCCCGGACCTCAGGACCGTCGCCCGAGCACTGTCACGCCTCGGTCGGTGAAGGAAGCGGGCCGGTGGGGGCGTCCGTCAGCCGTCCCCAAGCTCTCAACTCCGTTCGAGCAGGGGAGACTCCATCCGCCGGCCCGTGACCAGCAGGGCCGCCGTCAGCAGCGCCGCGGCAGCGACCACCGGCAGCAGCACCCGGATGTCCACCAGCGCCACCAGCCCCGCACCGAGCGCCAGCGCCACCGCGTTCGGCACCATCATCAGCGTGTTGGCGGTCGCGACGGTACGGCCCAGCAAGGCGTCCGGGGTCTCCCGCTGCACCGCCGTCATCGCGGCGATCAGTACACACGGCAGCCCGATCCCGATGGCCGCGCTCGCCACCAGCGCCACCGCGTCGTACGGCAGCGCCCGTACCCCCACCGCCACCGCGAACAGCGCGATCCCGGCCGCCGTGAACACCCGCTCCGGCAGCCGCCGCAGCAACGGTCCGGCCACCAGCCCGACAGCGACGGACCCGGCGCCCTGCACCGCGTACAGCACCCCCGCGTACGCGGGGGAGTGCCCGAGACCGTCATCGACGACGGCATAGATCACGGCCCCGTTGAGCCCCGCGCACAGCATCGTCACCGACGCCGCCAGCACGAGCGGCCGCAGCACCGCTGACCCCCACACCTGTCGCATGCCCGCGGCGAATTCGTCCCTCCGGCCGGCCGGAGGGGCCGTGGCCGGCTCCCGTACCGGCAGCAGCGCGTAGACCCCGGCCGCCAGTGCGAACGACACCGCGTCCAGCAGTGCCACCGCACCGCCCCCGTACCGGGCGTACAGCCCGGCGCCGGTCAGCGGCGCCAGCAGCTTCATCCCTTCGCCCGCCATCATCCGCAGCCCGTTGAAGTCACCCAGCAACCGGGCGTCGACGGCCCCGGCGACCAGCGCCGACTCAGCCGCGTCCATCAGTACGGAACTCGTTCCGTACAGGACGAGCACGGTGAACAGGATCCAGATCCGCCCCGCCGAATCGACCAGGAGCAGCGAGGCCAGCAGCCCCGCCATGACGAGATTCGACCAGACGAGGAGCGGCTTTCTGGGGAGCCGGTCGGCGATCAGCCCGAGCGCGGGCCCGATCAGCACCGGCAGCCACATGGCGAACACGGCGAGCGCCGCCAGACTGTCCGACCCGGTGAGGGACTTGACCCAGACCCCGGCCGCGAGCCACATCGCGGACGTCCCGAAACCGGAGACGACGACCGCCGTGAGAAACAGCCCCGCCGTTCGGTCCCGCAGCACCCTTACCGTCGCCGACCCCGCCATCGCACCCACCGAAACCCTCCCGACCCGCACGCTCGTTAGGTGTTCAGGCTGGTGCCCAAGGGCGTCCGACGGCATCGGGCAGATGCCCTACCCCTGTCCGGCCCGGCGCGTCGGCCCTGCGCCGGATGTACGGCGCATGCCGGATGTCCGCGAAGTTCTTTTGTCGGAAGCGTTGACGAAACATTCGGCTCCGCTCTAGCTTCATCGCGTCGTACTTCGTACGTCATATATGAGACGCGATATGCGAGATGTGAGAGCCCTTCACCCATGACCTTTGCGACGCCCACCCCGATTCCGTCCCGCACCCAGTACGTGCTGGAGGCGATCAAGCACGCGATTCTCACCGCGCAGCTGAGACCAGGGCAGGCGCTTGTCGAGACCGAGCTCGCCGCACAGTTCGGGGTGTCCAAGACGCCGGTGCGCGAGGCGCTCAAGACCCTTGCCGGTACCGGACTCGTCGTCATGAGCCAGTACAAGGGCGTCACCGTGCGCCTGGTCGACGCGGCCATGGCGCGGGAGGTGTACGACGTGCGTCTGCTCCTCGAACCGGAGGCGCTGCGGCGCTCCATCACCCGCAGGGCCTCGCTCGATGCCGCCCAGGAGGCCCTGGAGCGGGCCGACTCGGCCGGCGACAAGGCGGACAGGTCGCTCGCCAACCGGGACTTCCACCGGGCGCTCTACATGCCCTGCGGCAATCCGCTGCTGGCCCGGATGCTCGACGAGGTCCGCGACCAGGCCGCACTGGTGTCGACCGTGGCCTGGGCGACCATCCCGTCCTGGGAACGGGAGGCGGCCGAGCACCGCGAGATCCTGCGGCTCGCGCTCGCCGACGACGCGGACGCCGCGGCCCGGGCCCTGCACGATCACATCGCGTCGTTCGTCAGCCGCGCGTTCCCCGAGGGAGCAGAGACCGAGGGGGACCGGGCATGAACCGCCGGCACACCGAAGAAAGGCCTGTCCGCATGGACTTCACATCGCTGAAGGCGGCCCTCGCAGATGTCGTGGCGATCCCGGTGACCCCGTTCGCCGAGGACGGGACCATCGACACGGCCGCCCACCGAGGACTGCTTCGGCGGCTCCTCGACGGCGGTGTGCGCACCCTCACCCCGAACGGCAACACCGGGGAGTTCTACGCGCTCACCCCCGAGGAGCGGCGCACCGTCACCCAGCTGACCATCGACGAGACCGGTGACCGTGCCACGGTCCTGGTCGGCGTCGGGCACGACGTGCCGACCGCGGTCGCCGCCGCCGAGCACGCACGTGACGCCGGTGCCGCGATGGTGATGGTGCATCAGCCCGTACACCCGTATGTCTCGCAGGACGGCTGGATCGACTACCACCGGGCCATCGCCGGGGCCGTCCCCGGGCTCGGCGTGGTCCCGTACATCCGCAACCCGCAGCTCGGCGGCGAACGCCTCGCCGCGCTCGCCGACAGCTGCCCCAATGTCATCGGTGTGAAGTACGCCGTACCGGACGCCGCACGGTTCGCCGCCTTCGCCCGCGACGCCGGCCTGGACCGCTTCGTCTGGATCGCCGGTCTCGCCGAGCTGTACGCCCCCGCCTACTTCTCCGCCGGTGCCACCGGCTTCACCTCCGGGCTCGTCAATGTCGCCCCCGGCGTCTCGCTCGCCATGCTGGAGGCGCTGCGGGCCGGTGACCATCCGGCCGCGATGAAGGTCTGGGAGCAGATCCGCCGTTTCGAGGAACTGCGCGCCGACCGGCAGTCCGCCAATAACGTGACGGTCGTCAAGGAGGCCCTCGCCTCGTTGGGACTCTGCCGCCGCGATGTCCGCCCGCCCAGCCGGGTACTGCCCGAGGCGCAGCGCGACAAGGTCGCCGACGAGGTCGCCGGGTGGTCGATATGACAGCCCGGGGCGGCGGAATCGGCCCCGAGGAGCTGCGCAGCCACCAGTGGTACGGGACGGACGGGCTGCGCGCCTTCAGCCACCGGGCCCGGACGAGGCAGCTCGGCTACCTCCCCGAGGAGCACCTCGGCAAGCCCGTCATCGCGATCCTCAACACCTGGTCCGACATCAACCCCTGCCACGTCCATCTGCGCGACCGTGCGCAGGCGGTCAAGCGGGGCGTCTGGCAGGCGGGCGGCTTCCCGCTCGAATTCCCGGTCTCCACGCTGTCGGAGACGTTCCAGAAGCCGACCCCGATGCTCTACCGCAACATGCTGGCGATGGAGACGGAGGAGCTGCTGCGCTCCTACCCGGTCGACGGAGCCGTGCTGATGGGCGGCTGCGACAAGTCGACGCCCGCGCTGCTGATGGGCGCGGCCTCCGTCGACCTGCCGACCGTCTTCGTGCCGGCCGGGCCGATGCTGCCGGGGCACTGGCGCACCGAAGTCCTCGGCTCCGGAACCGACATGTGGAAGTACTGGGACGACAAGCGTGCCGGGCTCATCGGCGACTGCGAGATGGCCGAGCTGGAGAACGGGCTGGCGCGCTCACCCGGCCACTGCATGACGATGGGCACCGCATCGACCCTGACCGCCGCCGCCGAAGCACTCGGCGTCACCGTGCCGGGCGCCTCCTCGATCCCGGCCGTCGACTCCGGACACGACCGGATGGCCGCCCAGTCGGGACTGCGGATCGTCGAACTGGTGTGGCAGCAAAGGCAGTTGTCGCAGATACTCACCGCGGAGGCGTACGAGGACGCCGTCGCCACCGTTCTCGCGCTCGGCGGCTCCACCAACGCCGTCATCCATCTGATCGCCATGGCGGGCCGCTCCGGAATCAAGCTCACCCTCGACGACTTCGACCGGATCGCCCGTACCGTGCCGGTTCTGGCCAATCTCCGCCCGGGCGGCCAGTACCTGATGGAGGACTTCCACTTCGCCGGCGGGCTGCCCGGTTTCCTGGCCCGGCTCACCGACGTACTCCATCTGGACCGGCCCACCGTTTCGTACGACACCCTTCGTGAACAGCTCGACGGGGCGCTCGTCCACAACAGCGATGTCATCCGGGAACGCGACAACCCTCTGGCGGACGAGGGCGGCGTCGCGGTGCTGCGCGGCAACCTCTGCCCGGACGGAGCGGTGATCAAGCACATCGCCGCCGAGCCCGCACTGCTGCGCCATACCGGCCCCGCGGTCGTCTTCGACGACTACAAGGAGATGCAGCGCACCATCAACGACCCGGCCCTGGCCCTCACCCCGGACCATGTGCTGGTGCTCCGCAACGCAGGCCCCAAGGGCGGGCCCGGCATGCCCGAGTACGGCATGCTGCCGATCCCCGACTACCTGCTGAAGCAGGGGGTACGGGACATGGTGCGGATCTCCGACGCCCGGATGAGCGGCACCAGTTACGGGGCGTGTGTGCTGCACATCGCGCCCGAGTCGTACGTCGGCGGGCCGCTCGCCCTGGTCCGCACCGGTGACCCGATCACCCTGGATGTCGAGGCGCGTCGTCTCCATCTCGACGTATCCGACGAGGAGTTGGAGCGGCGCAGGGCCGCGTGGACGCCGCCGCCCACCCGGTACGGGCGCGGGTACGGAGCGCTTTACCACGACCAGATCACCCAGGCCGACACCGGCTGCGACTTCGCGTTCCTGGCCCGGCAGGGAGAAGTGCCCGACCCCTACGCCGGCTGAACGACCGTACGCCGACGGAACCTCCACCGCACCGCCTGTCCGAGATGTCGAACGCCGTGCGGCAAGCGCTTGCGCGCTCAACGCATCACTCCAGCACTTGAGAGAGAACGGAGACGTGTCATGGCCCAAGCCGCCGCTGTGGCCACACCGCCCAAGGTGCCCCGGCGCCGCTCCGCGAGCCCCCGCCGACTGCCCTATCTGCTGATCGCCCCCGCGGGGCTGCTGATGCTGGGCTTCATCGCCTACCCGGTGATCAGTGTCTTCTACTACAGCCTGCAGAACTACAACGTCACCAAGCCATGGCGGAACGGCTTCGCCGGCTTCGACAACTTCACCCGGATCTTCACCGAGGACGACCAGTTCTGGACGACGCTCGGCTTCAGCGCCCAGTGGGTCGTCACCCAGGTCGCGCTCCAGCTGACCCTCGGCCTCGCGCTCGCCCTGATCGTCAACCAGACCTTCATCGGCCGGGGCATCGCCCGCGCCATGGTCTTCTCGCCCTGGGCCGTCTCCGGTGTACTGACCAGCACCATCTGGATCCTGCTCTACAACTCCTCGACCGGCTTCAGCCGCTACCTCGCGGACGCCGGGATCGGTGACTACGGCACCTCCGTGCTCTCCGACACCGGCACCGTCTTCTGGGCCGCGACCGTCGCCGAACTCTGGCGCGGTGTCCCCTTCTTCGCCATCCTCATCCTTGCCGACCTGCAGTCCGTCTCCAAGGAGCTGTACGAGGCGGCAGCGGTCGACGGCGCCGGGCGGCTGCGCCAGTTCTTCCACATCACCCTGCCGCACCTGAGGGACGCGATCATCCTCTCCACGCTGCTGCGCGGCGTCTGGGAGTTCAACAACGTCGACCTGCTCTACACCCTCACCGGAGGCGGACCGGCCGGCGAGACGACCACCCTGCCGCTCTACGTCGCCAACACCGGCATCGAGGGCCACGACTTCGGCTACGCCTCCGCGCTCACCACCGTCGCCTTCGTGATCCTCCTGTTCTGCTCGATCGTCTATCTGCGCCTGAGCAAGTTCGGAGGCGACCACAAGTGACTGCCGCACTCGCCGAGAAGCACACCGGCACCGTCCCGGAGCCCGTGCCCGACACCGAGCCGCCCACCGCGCACCGCCCTCGCGGGCGTGAGCGCGCCTTCGACGACGTACCGCGCCTGCAGATCTACGTACCACTCGGTATCTATCTGCTCTTCACCCTCGTCCCGTTCTACTGGATGTTCCTCTTCGCCGTTCGGCCCACCGGATCCACCTCGCTCGTGCCGTGGCCGATGACGGGGGAGCACTTCTCCAAGGTCTGGAACGAGCGGAGCTTCGCCGTCTTCTTCCAGAACAGCATGATCGTCGGCGTCTGCACCCTGATCGCCACGACGCTCGTCGCCCTGGCCGGCGGCTATGCCCTCGCCCGGTTCGACTTCAAGATCAAGGGCGCCTTCATGCTGGCGCTGCTCTGCTCGCAGTTCATCCCCGGCGCCCTGATGCTCGTACCGCTCTTCGAGATCTTCAAGAACCTCCAGATGATCAACTCCCTCGGGAGCGTCGTCATCGCCGAGACGGTCTTCCAGCTGCCGCTCTCCATCATCCTGATCAGCGGATTCATCAAGAACGTCCCGGCCAGTCTGGAAGAGGCCGCCTGGGTGGACGGCTGTTCGCGCTTCCGGGCCTTCTGCGCGGTGGTGCTGCCGCTGCTGCGCCCCGGACTGATCGCCGTCGGCTCCTTCGCCTTCGTGCACAGCTGGAACCACTTCCTGTTCGCCCTGATGTTCCTCAGCGAGCAGGACAAGCAGACGATCCCGGTCGGCCTGAACACCCTCATCGGCGCGGACAGCGTCGACCTGGGCGCGCTCGCCGCGGGCGGTGTGATCGCCGCGGTGCCCGTCGTGATCGTCTTCGCCTTCATCCAGAAGTGGCTGATCACCGGGTTCAGCGCCGGTGCGGTGAAGGGCTGATGGCCGTGGAGCGCCGCGCAGTCCGCACCCCGCACGCCCGGTCGAGAAGGACCTCACGATGACCACGCGACCCACCGCCCTCCCGATCGTCCTCGCGGGCGCCCGCGGCCACGGCCGCTGGCACCTCGCCAACATCCGCCGCCTTCAGCACCAAGGCCTCGTCCGCCTCGTCGGCATCTGCGAACCGGCCCCGCTGTCCGACGACGAGCTCGTAGCCGTCGCCGGTGAACTGCCCGCGCAGTCAGCCGACTTCGGTGCGCTCCTCGACTCCACCGGAGCCCGCGCCGCAGTCATCTGCACCCCCATCCAGACCCACACCGAACTGGCGCTGACCGCCGCCGCCCGCTCCGTCCACCTCCTGCTGGAGAAACCACCCGCCGCGACGTACGCCGACTTCGCGCGCATGACCGACGGGGTGCGGGCGGCCGGCATCGCCTGCCAGATCGGCTTCCAGTCCTTCGGCTCGCACGCAGTGCCCGCCGTCCGGGAACTCGTACGCTCCGGAGCCATCGGCACCCTGCGGGGCATCGGCGCCGCAGGCGCCTGGGTCCGCGACGACGCCTACTACCGGCGTGCGCCCTGGGCGGGCCGGCGCAGGATCGGCACCGTCGACGTCGTGGACGGTGTCCTCACCAACCCCCTCGCCCATGCCGTCGCCACCGCACTCGAACTCGCCGACCGCGGGCGGGCCGAGGACGTCGCGTCCATCGAGACCGAGTTGTTCCGCGCTCATGACATCGAGGCCGACGACACCTCGTGCGTCCGCATCACCACCACGGACGGGCTGCCCGTCACCGTCGCCGTCACCCTCTGCGCCGAACAGGCCGGGGAGCCGTACGTCATCGTCCACGGCGACCGGGGCCGGATCACCTTCTGGTACAAGCAGGACCGAGTGCTCGTCCAGCGCGCCGGACACGGACCGCAGGAGACCGTGCACGGGCGCACCGACCTCCTGCACAACCTCGTCGAACACCTCGCCGGGCACGCCGAACTCCTCGTACCGCCGTACCGCACCGGCGCGTTCATGCGGGTCGTCGAGGCCGTACGGACCGCCCCGGAGCCCGCCGCCCTGCCCTCCGACGCCTGGCACACCGAACCGGCGACGGCTTCCGCCGGAGCCCGCCGCGTGGTCCGCGGCATCGACGCCACGGTCGCCGAGGGCGCCGACACTCTCACGCTCTTCTCCGAACTCGGCGTCCCCTGGGCGCAACCCAGCGAGGTGGGTACCCCATGACGACCGCACTCCTGAGCTGCGCCGGACGCCCCGTCGGCCGCTACACCTTCCTGCCCGCCCCCGAGGGCCGCCCCTACTTCCACCCGGTCACCACCCTCGCGGGCGTGCCGGTCACCGAGGAGCGCCCGGCCGACCACCTCCACCATCTGGGTACCTCGGTCGCCGTCCCGGACGTCGCCGGGCACAACTTCTGGGGCGGCCGCACCTTCGTACGCGACCAGGGCCCCACCGCACTCGACAACCACGGGATCCAACGCCATCTCGGCTGGGAACTCCGCGACTGCGACGGCTTCGTCGAGGAGCTCAGCTGGGTGGCGGACGACACCGAGCTGCTGCGCGAGCACCGCACCGTCGCCGTCGCCGAACTCTCCGACACCGCCTGGGCGCTGGACCTCTCCTTCTCGCTCACCAACCGTGGCGCCGACGACCTCTCCATCGGCAGTCCCGCCACCAACGGCCGTCCAGGCGCCGGATACGGCGGCTTCTTCTGGCGCGCCCCGAAGGAACCCGCCGCACCCGCCGTGTTCAGCGGCTTCGACGACGGCGAGGAAGCGGTCCACGGGCGGGTCGCCGACTGGGTGGCCATGACGGGCGACGGCTGGACCCTCGTCTTCGCCGGCGCGACCGACGAGACCCGGCGCGACCCGTGGTTCGTCCGGACCACCCAGTACCCGGGCGTCGGCTCCTGCCTCGCCGCCGCCGAGCGGCTGCCGGTCCCGGCCGGTGCCACCGTCGTACGCCGCGTGATCACCGTCATCGCCGACGGCCGGCTCGACCGGGCGACGGCGGCCGCACACGTCCGCCGGGCGGTGACCGCGTGAGCCGTCCCTGGACCGCCGACCTCGGCGACGGCACCTACCGCAATCCGGTCCTGAACGCCGACTGGTCCGACCCCGAGCCCTGCTCGGCCTCTTCGCCACCGCACCACCGGCCGGGCCGGGACCGGCGGGGACGGCCGGCTTCACCCGCTTCCGCGCCACCGACCGAACCGCACCAGCACCGACAGAACCCAGAGAGAAGAGCCGACCATGAACATCTCGAAGACACAGCGCGGACGCACCGCGGCAGCGATGTCCCTCGCGACGGTGCTCGCCCTCACCGCCACCGCCTGTGGTGACGACGGCAGCGGGGCGGCGGGAGCCGAAGGCAGCGGCAAGGGCAAGGTCGTGTTCTGGGACAACAACGGCGGCGTCCGCACCGACATCTGGAAGGAGATCATCGCCGACTTCGAGAAGAAGTACCCGGAGATCGACGTCCAGTACGTCGGGGTGGCCGCCCCCGAGGCCCAGTCCAAGTACGACAACGCCATCCAGGGCGGCGGTCTGCCGGACGTCGGCGGCGTCGGCGCGGCCATACTCGCGGGGATCGCCGCCCAGAACGCGCTGGAGCCGCTGGAGGACCGGGCCGCCAAGTCCTCCCTCGACGGCAAGCTGAACGAGAGCATGGTCGAGTCGGTGAAGGCGGCCGGCGGCTCCGACAAGCACATGTACAACATCCCGGTCTCCGCGAACAACGGTGTCCTGTACTACCGCACCGACCTGTTCAAGAAGGCGGGCCTGGCCGAGCCGACCACCTGGGACACCTTCTACGCGGCCGCCGACAAGCTCACCGCGGCCAGGAAGAACGAGTTCGGCTACACCATCCGCGGCGGCGCCGGCTCCATCGCGCAGGCGATGGACGCGATGTACGGGCAGTCCGGCATCACGTCCTTCTGGGACCCGAGCGGTGAGAAGACCACGCTCAACGACCCGAGGAACGTCGAGGCGCTGGAGAAGTACGCGGCCCTCTTCAAGAAGGTCACCCCGTCCGCCGACCTCAACAACGACTTCATCAAGATGGTCGCCCAGTGGGACTCCGGCACCATCGGCATGCTGAACCACAACCTGGGCTCCTACCAGGACCACGTGAAGGCCTTCGGCGTCGACAAGTTCCGTGGCATCCCGCAGCCCACCGGCCCCGGCGGCAAGCGGGTCCAGGTCTCCAACCCGGTCGACGGCCTCGGCCTGTTCAAGACCTCCAAGAACAAGGAGGCCGCCTGGAAGTTCATCGAGTTCGCCGCCTCCCACGAGGCGAACTCGAAGTTCAACGAGACGGCGGGCCTCATCCCGGCCAACACGGAGGCGGCCGAGGACGCCTGGATCTCCAAGGCCGAGCCGACCGAGCTCGCGGCCCAGGCCCTGACCGACGGTTCCACCACCATCGTCCAGCTCCCCTACTACCTGCCGGACTGGAACACCATCAGCAAGGCCGACAACGAGCCCGAGTTCCAGAAGGTGCTGCTCGGCAAGACCACCGCGAAGGCCTTCCTGGACAAGATGGCCGATGAGCTGAACAAGGCCCAGGCGGAGTGGAAGCAGCAGAACAAGGGCTGATCCGGCCGACCGTCACGTCACGGCCGGAACCCCGGTGACCCGGGGCCGGCGGCGGTCCGGGTCGCGCCCCGCCGCCGGTCCCGCCGAAGTCCCGCTCCGGCGTCGAGCGCCAGGAGCCGGTGGTGTGCGCGCCGCCGGTGAGCGCGATCCGCAGCTCCACGGCGAGGGCGGAGAGCGTGCCGGAGGCGGGCGGCGCGGAGGTCATGGGCCGGATTCCGACAGCCGGAGCCCGGCCTCCGCGCCTGCCCCTTCTCACCCCTCGCTCACCCCTTGAGCGCCGCCTTCATCATCTTCTGCGCGATCGGCGCCGCCAGACCGTTGCCGCTGACCTCCGAGCGGGCCGCACCCGAGTCCTCGACCACCACGGCCACCGCGACCTCCTTGCCGCTGGAGTCGTCCTTCGCGTACGAGGTGAACCAGGCGTACGGGGTCTTGCTGTTCTCCACGCCGTTCTGCGCGGTACCCGTCTTGCCGCCCACCTCGGCCCCGGCGATCCGGGCGTTGGTGCCGGTGCCCTCTTCGACGACGGTCACCATCGCGCTGCGCAGCTGCTCGGCGGTGGACTGCGAGACGACCCGCTTCGTGTCCCCGTCCGCGAAGTCCTGCAGAGTGTTGCCCTTGGAGTTCGTCACCTCGGACACCATGTGCGGTGCGGCCAGTTCACCGCCGTTGGCGAGGGCGGCCGAGACCATGGCGACCTGCAGCGGCGTCGCGGTGACCTCGAACTGGCCGATGCCCGTCAGCGCCGTCTGCGGCTTGTCCATGCCTGACGGGTAGACGCTCTTGGCGGCCCGTACCGGCACATCGAGCTTCTCGGTGTTGAAGCCGAACTTCTCCGCCATCGCCCTGACCTTGTCCTGGCCGAGGTCGGCGGCGACCTTCGCGAAGACGTTGTTGCAGGAGTACTGGAGCGCGGTGCGCAGTGTGGCGTTCTCGCACGGGGCCGAGGCGCTCTCGTTCCTCAGGACGGTGCTGGTGCCGGGCAGGGTGTACGGATTGGGGCTGTCCGTGCGCTCGTCGACGGAGCCGTACAACCCGTCCTCCAGCGCCGCGGCCGCCACCACCAGCTTGAACGTCGAACCGGGTGCGAGCGGCTGCCGCAGCGCACGGTTGACCAGCGGTTTGTTGTCGTCGCCGAGCAGTTTCTTCCAGGCGTCGCCGTCCGTCGTCCCGCTGATCGTCGACGGGTCGTACGAAGGGGTGGAGACCATGCCGAGGATCTGCCCGGTCTTCGGGTCGATCGCGACCGCCGCACCCTTGTCGTTGCCGAGCGCCTCGTACGCGGCCTTCTGCACATCGGGGTCGATCGTCGTCAGGACGTTGCCGGGAGAAGCCTGCTTGCCCGTCACCAGGTCCATCGGGTTCTTCAGCCGGTCGTCGGTGCCGTCCAGCACATGGCTGTAGATCCCCTCCAGCTGCGTGGCACCGTACGCCTGTGAGCTGTAGCCGGTGACGGCCGAGTAGAGATCGCCCTTTGTGTAGGTGCGCTTGTACGCGAGGTCGCTGTCCACCGTCCTTTTCGACCCGGTGACCGGGTTCCCGGCCACGATGATGTCGCCGAGCGGCTGCGCGTACTGCGCGATGGTGTTCCGCCGGTTGTGTTCGTCGTCTGCGAGCGCCTGTGCCTGGTACGCCTGCACCCAGGTCGCCCGCACCAGCAGGGCGAGGACCAGCAGCAGACAGAAGACCGAGGCGTGCCTGATCGTTTTGTTCATCCCGCTGGGGGGACGAGCGGGGCGTCGTGCGGCGTTCCCGGTTGTGCCGTTTCTCACCGATTCCTCATGATCGGCCGGTTCGCGCCGGGGTGGCCGGGACGGCCCCGGGGCGCCGCCCCCGCGTCACCCCGGCAGGGTGAACAGCAGCTCGTCGGTGTCCTCGCCGCGGGCGTGCGAGAACCCGTGGTCCTTGCCGGTGACGGCGAACCCGCACTTCTCCAGCACCCGGCGCGAACCGGTGTTGTCGGCCGCGGCCCGTGCGTGCAGCGGGCGCTCCGGTACGACGTCGAGCAGCGCGCGCAGTGCGGCCGTCGCGAGCCCACGGCCCCAGTGCACCCTGTCGATCCAGTAGGTGACCTGGCGGTCGTCCGGCGGCCCGTACGCCCCGGCGTTGCCGACCACCACGCCGTCCACGACCACCGCCCGCATCACGATGGAGCCGTCGGCCAGGATCCGGCGCCAGTGGGCGTCGAACGCATGCCGGTCGGTGGGGTCCTCGCTGGTGAAGGCGGCCGTCCTGACCGATTCCGGGTCGGACATGAACGCGAAGAACAACGACAGATCGCTGTTGCGCACCTGGCGCAGGGCAACCCGCATGATCAGAGCCTCCGGGTGGCCAGCGTCAGCCGGTCCCGCGCGTCGAACAGCGCGTCCTTCACCATCTGCTCGTGCGCGGGCGTGAGCCGGGCGACCGGCACCGAGCAGCTGATGGCGTCGCGGGCGGGGGTGCGGTACGGGATGGCGACGCCGAAGCAGCGAAGCCCGAGGGTGTTCTCCTCGCGGTCCACCGCGTAGCCCTGCTCACGGATGAGGTGCAGCTCCTCGATGAGCTTCTCGCGGTCGGTGATGGTGTGCTCGGTCAGCGCGGGCAGCGTCTCGGGGAGCATCTTGCGGACCTGCTCGTCGCTGTGGGTGGCGAGCAGCGCCTTGCCGAGCGAGGTGGAGTGGGCGGGCAGTCGACGGCCGACGCGGGTGAAGGGGCGCAGATAGTGCTGGGACTGCCGGGTGGCGAGGTACACCACGTTCGTCCCGTCGAGGCGGGCCAGGTGGATGGTCTCCGTCGTGTCGTCGGAGAGCCGGTCCAGGGTCGGACGGGCGGCCGCGACGACCTCGTCACCGTCGATGTACGAGGTGCCGACCAGCAGGGCCCGTACGCCGATCCCGTACCGCGTGCCCGTCGCGTCGGTCTCCACCCAGCCCAGCTCCACCAGGGTGCGCAGCAGCATGTAGAGGCTGGACTTGGGATAGCCGACGGCCTCCTGCACCGCGGCGAGCGAGTGCATGCCGGGCCGCCCGGCGAAGTATTCGAGGAGTTCCACGGTCCGCACCGCGGACTTGACCTGTGCCCCACCAGACTCGGCAACCGACATCGCCCTACGCCCCTTCCAGCCCACTTACGAAACCCTGCGACTCCTTGCCACACTGAACGCCCGGAAATAGAGTCGCTTCATATTCACGATCGGGAACTCTGTTCAGAATACCGAACAACTTCTGATGTGTGGCAGTGGAGCGGAAGGAATCACGGTGGCAGCAGCACCAGTCTGGAGTGTCGACCCCCGCACCGGGAACCCGCGTGAGCAGGTTGCGGTGGAGGCTACAGCGGAGGAGGTCGACCGCGCGGTCCGGGCCGCCCATGCGGTACGCGACTCGCTCGCCGACCGCACCGTGCGCGCCGCGTTCCTGCGTACCGCGGCCGATCTGCTCACCGAGGCCGGGGAGCACGTCATCGAGGCCGCCGACGCGGAGACCGCACTCGGCCCGGCCCGGCTCACCGGTGAACTCGCCCGCACCGCAGCCCAGTTGCGGGCCTTCGCGGAGGTTGTCGACGAGGGCGCCTTCCTCGACATCCACATCGACCACGAGGACACCACCAGGACCCCGCCGTGGCCCGACCTGCGCCGCTACAAGATTCCGCTCGGGGTCGTCGCCGTGTACGCGGCCAGCAACTTCCCGCTCGCCTTCTCCGTCCCCGGCGGCGACACCGCGAGCGCACTGGCGGCCGGCTGCCCGGTCGTCGTCAAGGCGCACCCCGACCACCCCGCCACCTCCGAGCTGTGCGCCTCCGTACTGCGCCGGGCCGCTGCGCAGGTCGGACTGCCCGAGGACGTACTGATCCTGGTCCACGGCTTCGAGGCGGGCATCGAGCTGATCAAGCACCCGCTCGTCGCCGCCGCCGGCTTCACCGGCTCGGTACGCGGCGGCCGCGCCCTGTTCGACGCGGCGGCGGCCCGCCCCGCCCCCATCCCCTTCCACGGCGAGCTGGGCTCCCTGAACCCCGTCGTCGTCACCGAGGCGGCCGCCGCCGAGCGCGGCGAGCAGATCGGCGCCGGGCTCGGGGGCTCGATGACCATGGGCGCGGGCCAGTTCTGCACCAAGCCCGGCTTCGTCCTGGCCCCGGCCGGCGAGACCGGCGACCGGCTGCTGAAGTCCCTGACCGAGACGGTCAGTGACACCGAGGCCGGGGTCCTGCTCGACCACCGGATGCGCGACGCCTTCCTCGCAGGGGTACGCGAACGGGCTCAACTCCCCGACGTGGAGGCCCCGGTCACCCCCGGAGCGGGCGGCGACCACACCGTCGCGGCCGGCTTCCTGACCGTACCGGCGCACCTCCTCACCGCCGAGGGCCCGCACGACGCGCTCCTGGAGGAGTGCTTCGGCCCCGTCACCGTCGTCGCCCGGTACTCCTCCGAGGACGAGATCACCGCCGTCCTCTCCCGGCTCCCCGGCAACCTCACCGCCACCCTCCAGGCGGCCACGGACGGCGCCGACGCCGACGCCCCCGGGCTCCTCGCGGCCCTCACCCCGCTGGCCGGCCGGGTCCTCGTCAACGGCTGGCCGACCGGCGTTGCCGTCGCCCCCGCCCAGCACCACGGCGGCCCCTACCCTGCCACCACCTCCACCTCCACCTCGGTCGGCGCGACCGCGATCGAACGCTGGCTGCGCCCCCTCACCTACCAGACGACCCCCGAGGCCCTGCTCCCGCCGGAACTCCGCGACGACAACCCCCTGAACCTGCCCCGACGAGTGGACGGCCGCCGCGCATGACCCCGCACCTTCCCGAACTCCCCTTCGACCTGAGTCCGTTCGGCCCCGAGGCCGAGTGGACGTACGACAACGGCGTACTGACCGGCCGGGCGGGCGCC
>NZ_FMDF01000057.1 GCF_900091955.1 Streptomyces sp. Ncost-T10-10d | reverse complement strand
CGCCTCAATCGCCGGCGGGGCTGGATTTCGCCTCGTGCCGGACCCGTGCCTCAAGTGCCGGTGGGGCCGGCAGACGGGGCCGAGAACAGCGGCGTCTTCCCGGACCGCCGCTCCGTGAAGCCGGGGTGCGTAGCGCGGCCGTGCGCACCCCGGCTGCACACCCATGTACCCGCGGCGGGAAACACAGAAGGGAACCCCCGTCATGCTCGACCACCTCATCCGCGGAGCGACCGTCGTGGACGGCACCGGCGGACCCTCGTACCCCGCAGACATCGGCATCCGCGACGGCCGCATAGCCGTCATCGCCGAACCGGGCACGCTCGCCGAGGAAGCCGTCACCACCGAGGACGCCACCGGCCTCGTCCTCGCCCCCGGCTTCGTCGACCCCCACACCCACTACGACGCCCAGCTCTTCTGGGACCCGTACGCCACACCCTCCATGAACCACGGCGTCACCACCGTCGCCGGAGGCAACTGCGGATTCACCCTCGCCCCGCTCCACCCCGAACGCCCCGAGGACGCCGACTACACCCGACGCATGATGTCGCGGGTGGAGGGCATGGCCCTCAAGGCACTGGAGGAGGGCGTCGACTGGAACTGGTCCAGCTTCCGCGAATACCTCGACGCCCTCGAAGGACGGATCGCCGTCAACGCCGGGTTCATGGTCGGCCACTGTGCCCTGCGCAGACACGTCATGGGCGCCGACGCGATCGGCGGGCAGCCCACCCCCGCGCAGCTCGACGCCATGCTCGCACTGTTCCACGACGCGATGGACGCCGGAGCCTGGGGGCTGTCCACCACCCAGTCCTCCACCCACTCCGACGGCGACGGACAGCCCGTCGCCTCCCGGCACGCGCTCCCCGAGGAGCTCCTCGCCCTCTCCCGCGCCGTCGGTCAACACGAAGGCACCCAGCTCGAAGCGATTGTCGCGGGCTGCCTCGACCAGTTCTCCGACGAAGAGATCGAGCTCCTCGTCGACATGACCGCCACCGCGGGCCGCCCACTGAACTGGAACGTCCTCACCATCGACGCCGCCGTCCCCGAACGCGTACCCCGCCAGCTCGTCCCCAGCGAACGGGCCCGCCGGGCCGGCGGCCGGATCGTCGCACTCACCATGCCGATCCTCACCCCCATGAACATGTCCCTCGGCACCTTCTGCGCCCTCAACCTCATCCCCGGCTGGGGCGACATCCTCGCCCTCCCCGTCCCCGAACGCATCGAACGGCTCCGCGACGCCGGCACCCGCGCCGACATGCTCCGCCGCGCCGACAGCAAGGAGGCCGGCGTCTTCCGCCGCCTCGCCGACTTCGGCCGGTACGTCATCGGGGACACGTACAGCGCGGCCAACGAAGGACTGAGCGGCCGCGTCGTGGGCGACATAGCCGCCGAACGCGGGCAGGACCCCTTCCACTGCCTCGTCGAGATCTGCGCCGACGACGAGCTGCGCACGGTGCTGTGGCCCATGCCCACCGACAACGACCCCGACTCCTGGGCGCTGCGACGGCAGACCTGGGAGCACGAGGACGTCATGCTCGGCGGCTCCGACGCGGGCGCGCACCTGGACCGGATGTGCGGCGCCCCGTACACCACCCGCTTCCTGGGCGACTGCCTGCGCCGACGCAAACTCCTCCCCCTCGAACAGGCCGTCAAGATGCTCACCGACGACCCCGCCCGGCTCTTCGGGCTCCGCGACCGCGGCCGCATCGAGGAGGGCTTCCATGCCGACCTCGTCCTCTTCGACCCCGAACGCATCGATGCCGGGCCCGCCACCCTCGTGCACGATCTGCCCGGTGACAGCCCCCGCCTCGACTCCAAGGCCATCGGCATCGTGTCCGTCCGCGTCAACGGCGTGGAGACCCTGCGCGACGACAAGGTGACCGGCGCGGTCCCCGGTACGGTGCTCCGCTCCGGCCGCGACACCCGGACGGTGAGCACCGTATGAGCGACAGAAACCGGCGCCTGTTCATCGGCGGCGAGTGGACCGAACCCGACCACGGCCACTACGAGGTGATCAACCCGGCCACCGAGGAGGTCGTCGGCCTCGCCCCCGAGGCGAGCCGCGAGCAGGTGTACGCGGCGGCGGCCGCGGCCCGTGAGGCCTTCGCCACCTGGTCCCGCACCCGCCCCGAGGAGCGCGCCGCGATCCTCGACCGCGCCGCCGACCTGATGCAGCGCGACTTCACCGGCAACGCCGCACTCGCCCAGGCGGAGAGCGGCGCCACCACGCCAACGGCCAGGGCCATGCAGGCCGCCGTCGGCGCCGCCCGTTTCCGCCGGTATGCCAGGGGCGCCCTGGAACCGGTCGAGGAGCCGGTCGCACCGCAGATCAACGAGGCCGGCCCGATGGGGCGGGCCGGTGTCTTCGGGGCGCTCGCCGTACGCCAGCCGGTCGGCGTCGTCACCTGCATCACCTCGTACAACAACCCCTGGGCCAACCCGGCCGGCAAGGTCGCCCCCGCACTCGCCATGGGCAACACGGTCGTCGTGAAACCCGCACCGCAGGACCCGCTCTCCGTCTACCGGATGGCCGAGGCGCTCGAAGAGGCGGGCGTTCCGGCGGGCGTCGTCAATGTCGTCACCGCATCGGGCCCCGGGGCGGGCGAGGCCGCCGTCGACTCACCGGACATCGACATGGTCAGCTTCACCGGCTCCACGGCCGTCGGACAGCGCATCGCAGAGGTGTGCGGGCGTTCCATGAAGCGGCAGTTGATGGAGCTGGGCGGGAAAGGGGCCGCAGTCGTCCTCGACGACGCGGACCTCGACTCCGCAGCGGCGGGCATCGGCACCACGTTCTCCTTCTACAGCGGCCAGATCTGTACGGCCCCGACCCGCGTCCTCGTACAGCGCGCAGCCCACGACGCCCTCATCGAGAAACTCACCGCGTACGCGGGTCACCTGAAGGTGGGCGACCCGACGGACCGGGGCACGGTCGTCGGCCCGGTCATCTCCGCCGCCCACCGAGACCGCATCGAGTCGTACATCGAACTCGGCCGGAAGGAGGGGGCGAGGATCGTCACGGGCGGCGAGCGCCCGGCCGGACTCGACCGGGGCTTCTACGTCGCCCCCACCCTCCTCGCCGACTGCACCAACGACATGCGCGTCGTCCGCGAGGAGATCTTCGGCCCCGTGGTCGTGGTCGTCCCGTTCGACGACGAGGACGAGGGCATCGCACTCGCCAACGACAGCGACTACGGACTGATCGACTACGTCTGGTCCGCGGACGTGGCACGCGCCTTCCGGGTGGCCCGGCAGCTGCGCGCCGGCGGGGTCGGCGTGAACACCATCGGGCGGAACATGGAGGCCCCGTTCGGCGGGTTCAAGAAGAGCGGAGTCGGGCGCGATGTCGGCTCGTACGCCCTGCACGCATACAGCGAACTCCAGGCGATCGTCTGGCCGGGCTGAATCGGCACACCTCGTGGGTGTCCGCTGAGCGAACACCCACGGGAAAATTTTGAACTACCACAAAACGGACAGTGCTGCGATTCCCGTACGGCGCTGCGATCGAGTGTCGGCCTCTCATTGGCAGGTCGCAATCGCCAATCGCCTTCAATTAATTTACGTGTGTCTATTTTGTCATCAGAATTTAAGGACAAGGTTCCGGAGTCTCAGCCTCCGAATGTGGATATCGCAGCGCATAACGTCCTCTTCATGACACAGCTGGACGCGCGGCCGCAGGCCGGAGACCCGGTACGGGGCACGGCCCCGGCCGACGGCGGTGTACGCGGCAAGGGCCTGGGCGGGAACTCCGTCGGCCTGATGGGCAGCGCCGTGATCGGCATTTCCACCGTCGCGCCCGTCTACTGCCTCACCTCCACCCTCGGCTCCACCGCGGGTGAGGTCGGCGTGCAGATGCCCGCCGTCTTCCTGGCCGGCTTCCTGCCGATGCTGCTCGTCGCATTCGCGTACCGCGAACTCAACAAGGCCATGCCGGACTGCGGCACCTCCTTCACCTGGACGGTGAAGGCATTCGGCCCGCGCCTCGGCTGGATGTGCGGCTGGGGTCTGGTCATCGCGACGATCATCGTCCTGTCGAACCTGGCGGGCGTCGCCACCTCGTACTTCTGGCTCCTCGCGGGCGAGATCGCGGGCAGTGGTTCGATCGCCGCCCTGGACGACAGCAAGCCCGTCCACATCCTCACCTGTCTGGTCCTGATCGCCATCGCCACGGCGATCAGCTACCGAGGGATGACGGCCACCAAGGGCATCCAGTACGCCTTGGTGGGCCTTCAGCTCGTTGTCCTCGCGCTGTTCGTGGCGATGGCCGTACAGAAGGCGAACCGTGGGGAGTTCGCCTCGTCGGTGGACTTCTCCTGGTCCTGGCTGAACCCGTTCGCGGTGCAGTCGTTCGCGGCGTTCACGGCGGGCCTGTCGCTGTCGATCTTCATGTTCTGGGGATGGGACACCTGTCTGACCGCCAATGAGGAGACCATCGGCAGCGAGAAGACCCCCGGGCGCGCCGCCCTCATCGCGATGGTCGTGCTCGTCGGCTCCTATCTGGCGACCGCTGTGGCCGCCCAGATGGCCGTCGGCTCCGGCGGATCGGGGCTCGGCCTTGCCAACCCGGACACCTCCGACAACGTCTTCGCCGCACTCGCCGGCCCGGTCATGGGCCCGGGCCTCGGCGTCCTGCTCTTCATCGCCGTGCTCGCCTCCGCCGCCGCGAGCCTGCAGACCACCTTCATCCCGGTGGCCCGCACGGTCCTGGCGATGTCCACGTACGAGGCCCTGCCCGCCTCGTACGCCCGCGTCCACCCGCGCTTCAGGACCCCGGGGAAGGCCACCGTCACGGCGGGTGTGGCGACCGGCGTCTTCTACACGGTCATGACCCTGGTCAGCGAGCACGTCCTGGTCGACACGATCTACGCGCTCGGCCTGATGATCTGCTTCTACTACGCGCTGACGGCCTTCGCCTGCGCCTGGTACTTCCGCGCCGACCTGACCCGCTCCGTCCGCGACCTGGTCTTCAAGGGCCTCTTCCCGGTCGTCGGCGGCATCCTGCTCACCGCGGTCTTCGGCAAGACCCTCTACGACATGTGGGATCCGGCGTACGGCTCCGGCTCGTCGGTCTTCGGGGTCGGCTCGGTGTTCGTGATCGGCGTCGGGCTGCTGCTGCTCGGTGTGGTGCTGATGCTGGTGATGCAGCGCCGCAGCCCGGCGTTCTTCCGCGGCGAGGTGCTGACGAAGGAGACTCCGGCGCTGGTCGTGGAGGACTGACGGCCGGGACCTCCCGCTCGGACCCGGACAGACTGCGGACGGTGCGTACGGCTACCCGCCCACGCGGGCTGCCAGCCGGCTCAGGACCCGGCGGCCTGCGCGGGACACGCCGAGTGGGATCAGGGCCGCGCGGCCCGGGAGGCGTACGCCTCCCGTGAAGGCGACCAGGGTGTGGCCGGGGGTGGAGGGGGACGGGGTGGCGGCCATGCCGATCAGGACGAAGCGGCTCTGGAGCCAGAGCCAGCCGGGGCGGCGTACGCCGTGGAAGCGGGCGTGCATGCCGTAACGGCTGCGGGCCACGGCCTCGACGCGGTCGCCGTTCGCGCGAGTGAGCCTCAGACGGCGCATGTCGGGGACCAGCCGGGACAGTTCGCCATCGATGTCGGCCAGCAGCGGGTGGACGGTGGCGTAGGGGGCGGGGACCTCGCGGGTGGTGACGCGGGCGCCGCGGACGCCCGCCGCGAGGGCGTGCAGGCGGCGGACCGGGTCGAGTTCCGGGGTGGTGGGCCACTGGGGGGAGGGGGGTTCGGTCATGACGTCCATGCCTTCCGGAAGGAGTCCCGGGCCCGGTGCAGCCGTGACTTGACGGTGCCCACGCGCAGGCCGAGGAGAGCGGCGGCGGATTGTTCGTCGAAGCCCTCGACGTCGCGCAGGACGAGGACGGCTCGGTGTTCGGGGGAGAGGCGGGCGAGGACGTCGCCGATGTCGGAAGCCAGCTGCGGGTCGCCGCGCTGGGGGACGGTGGTGAGGTCCGCGGGAACGGAGCGTGCGGTGCGGCGGGCGACACGGACCGCCTCCCGGCAGGCGATGGCACGCACCCAGCCGTACAGCGCCGCCGGTTCCCTGAGGGAACGCAGGCTGCGGAAGACGGCGACAAGGGTCTCCTGGACGGCGTCCGGCCCGTCCGCCAGGGCGATGGGGGTGCATATGCGGCCCGCGTACGGGGTGAGGACGTCGAGGAGCTCGTTCATGGCGATCGTGTCGCCGCGCTGGGCCGCGCGCACCAGCCGGAAAGTGCGTTCGTGATCCAGGCCGTGGTCATCGGACACGGGTCGGGGCTTCCTCCCCGGCCGCCACCCGGAGTGCGGCGGCCGCCAGTACCAGGCAGACAGGGGTGTAGAGCGCCAGGTTGAGCCAGTGGAACGTGTCGCCCGCCCCGTCGTCCAGTCCGGTGCGCAGCCCGCATGCCCAGGCGATCCCGGCGAGGCCGCGCAGCGCGGTGCCGCAGGCGACGGCCACGGTGCCGGCCTGGAGCAGCCGGCCCAGACGATGGGCGCGGCCCAGGCGGGCGCGGGCGGTGACCAGGGCCGCGCCGGTGAACAGCAGGGTGGCGAGCGGGAGGACGACGGGCGGGGTGAAGGGTGCGTCGATGCCGAGTACGGCGTACGAGAGGGATGCGGCGTCGTGCGCGGGCCAGGTGGTGCCGGTGGACCAGAGGACGTGCAGCAGTCCGTCGGCGGTGAGGACGGTGGCGACGGCCGCGGCCGCGGTGGTGGCGGGTGTGCGCCGGGTGGGGTTCATGGGTGCTCCTCTGCAGGGCGGATGGTGGTGACGGGTTGCGTCACCCCACAGAGGAGCCGGGTCGCCGATTCGTTCCGGGTGCCGCGCACTTTGACCAAGGTGGACCGCGCCTTCCCGTCCTCGCAGGTGTGTTCCGCCTGCGGATGCCGCGACGGGCCCAAACCGTTGCACATCCGGGTATGGACCTGTAGCGCGTGCGGCACCCGGCAACGAGAAGGCCCTCGCGCGGTTGGTCCGGGCGGGCTTCGAACTCGGCCCGGAGATCGACAAGCCGGAGAAGCGGGCCCGGCTGGCGTTCCTGAGCCGGCCGGCCGCCGCGGGGGTGTAGGGGCGCAGCGGTCCGACGGGCCGGGGCGGCGGGCCGCTCCCTCAGGCCCGCGCTGCGACGTCGTCCACGACGTGCTTGTCCAGCGCGGCGCGCACCAGGGCAGCCGCGAGCACGGCGGTCCCGCGGTCGTCGGCCTGCTCGGCTTGCTCGGCCTGCTCCGCCAGTCGTGCGAGCTTCGTCGGCGAGGCGGGCAGTCCCAGCTTCTCGGCGCCCTGGAGAGCCTTTCCGTCCAGGAACGGTGCCGTCTCCGGCCACACGGCCTGCACCTCGCGTACGAAGATGTCCGCACCGGCCGGGCCCATGCCCGGGGTTCTGCGCAGCCCGGACCGCAGGACGTCCAGGTTGCCGTCGGCCTCCTTGCGCAGCCGCCGCAGATCGCCCCCGTACTCGACCAGCAGGAGCTCCGCCCCGTCGCCGAGCTGGGTGGCGGTGCGTTCGTCGTAGCGCCGGTAGCCGCCCTCGCCCAGCGCGTCGACCCGCTGCTGCCATGTCGACCCGATCATCCGGTCCGGTGACCGCATGCCGTGGGCGAACAGCGCGCGGGCCGCCGCCACCGCCACGGACGCCCGGATGCGGGCGCTCAACAGATCGCTGAGCACGAGGAGTTGGTACAGGGGCTGCGGTGTGTTCCGCAGCCGGATGCCGGCCTCGGCGGCGTAGGTGGTGCCGTAGCGGCTGAGAAGGACCTCCACGGTCCTGCGGGCGGTCACGAAGGTCCGCCCCCTTCCTCGGCGGCGACCTGCTGCAGGGTGCGCCCCGTACGGGCCGAACGCGCCCGGTACGGGTCCGGTGCGTCCGGCCCGTCATGGGTGGCGCGCCCGTCCTTGGCCTTGATCAGCAGCCAGATCTCCTCGCCCGGGGCATCGTCCGCACCGCCTCCCTTGAAGCGGGTGAGGGCGAACTCGCCGTGCAGCTTGGTGCCGTCGAGCCAGAAGGTCGCGTGCCCGTCCTCCAGGGACTGCTCGAACGGCACGGGCGCGCCCCAGCGGTCGTGGCTGAGCGGCCGGTAGGTGCCCTGGTCCCAGACGATCACCGTGCCGCCGCCGGACTTGCCCTTCGCGATGACTCCCTCGAACGTGCGGTACTCCAGCGGATGGTCCTCCGTGGGGACGGCCAGCCGCCTTTCGCGGGGGTTCTCCGATGGTCCGCGCGGCACTGCCCATGACTTCAGCACGCCGCCGACCTCCAGCCGGAAGTCGAAGTGCATGCGCCGCGCCTGGTGGATCTGTACGACGAAACAGGGCGCCGCACCCGTCCGCCCGCCGTCGCCGTGTGGCTCCGCGGTCGCGTCGAGGTGCCGTTCGCTGCGGTAGTCCCGGAGCCGGTCGTCGTTTTCGCCGGTCATATCCATCCGGACACCTCCTCCGGCAGGCCCGCCCGGTGTCCCCCCTTCCACTGTGACGCTCCCGGCCGTGAAGCGCACAGGGACGGGGTGCGTCGGCACGGACGGAAGGTATGTCGACATCAAGTATCTTGAGGTCAAGGCGATACTCTCGCGCCGCCCGCCCCGAAGCGGACCATCCCCGCGCCGGTCTCCCAGGGGCTGCCCCTACCCCTCCAGGAACACCGGATTGGTGAGCGCCGCCAGTGCCCCCGGCAGCCCCGGCACCGTCGCCGGGTGCCGGACCTCGGCCCGCACGTAGGCGGCGTACACCGGCGTCGTACGCCACTGGACCGTCCCCGTCCCCGACTCCGGCAGCGTGGCCGTGAACAGCGTGCCCTGGTCGGTGACGAAGTGTGCGGTGCAGCCGGGTGCCCCGGTCACTTCCAGCCGTACGGTGACCGGGGTGTCGTCCCCGTCCACCCGCAGCCGTTCACCGATCCCCGCGTGCAGGCCGCGCCCTCCCGAGGCCCCGAAGGACAGGGTGACGGCGGACGACTCGGCGATGTAGGAGTGCCCGGCCCGGATTCCGGCCGTGATCGCCTCGCGCGACAGCTCGTCGGCGAGGACGACGGTCTGCGGCAGCCCCACCTTGTCCGGCTCCCGGTGCGCGTCGCTGTTGCCCATCGCCGCAACCCACGGCTTCGACGTACGGACGGCCGCCACGAGCGAGTTGTCCCACTCGGCGAGGGCGATCTCGTCCTCCGGGGTGTACGCCCCGTTCCACACCTCCACCGCGTCCGCCTCGCCGAAGCCGAACTTCCAGTGGCAGCCGATGCAGGTGGCGTGCGGATGAGCGGGCACGACCAGACCACCGGCCCGGCGTACGGCCTTCGCGTAGTGCCCGAACCGGTTGTCGCGGGCCCGGTAGCGCCAGTCGACGAACGTACCCGGGTCGGTGCCGAGCGCGATCACATGCCCGTTGCGGGTGGTGACCTCCTCGCCCGTGAGGACGAGCAGATCGTCACCCCACAGCCCGTCCCACGCGCTGTGCGCGGAGTATGTGTTGTGTTCGCTGCTGTTGATGAAGTCGAGCCCGGCCGCGCGTGCGGCGGCGGCGATCTCGGCCGGGGTGCGCTTGCCGTCCGAGTGGACGGAGTGGAGATGGCAGTCCCCGCGGTACCAGGCGCGCCCGCGCCCCTTCGCCCGTTCCGGCGGGTACACGGGCTTCGGGGCGGACCCGGTGGGCCCGAAGCGCAGGGTGATCGTCACCTCGTACGGGAGCCCTTCCGGGGCGACGGTGTACGGCCCGAGGGCGATGTTCCAGGTCCCTGCCCGTACCGGCCCCGCGATGTAGCCGGGCGTCGCCTCGTCCGCCCGGATGAAGAAGCTGCTGCGCGCCCCGCCGGACCACCCCCGGAACCCGCGCCCGCCCAGCTCCGTGCCGCGCTCGTCGAAGATGCCGATGTCGAGGGCGTTGCCCTGGGTCCCGGCCGGGACGGGCGTCTTCCCGTACGTGTACGAGACGGCGATCTCCCTTACCCCGCGCGGTACTTCGACCGGCAGGTACACATAGTCGGGCGACCCGGTCGGCAGAGTGCCGCGCACGGTCCTGGTCCGGTCCGGGGCGTCGTCCCCGGTCGCGGCGTCGGCGAAGCTCACAGTGCCCAACGTTAGAGCGGTGGCGGCCGTACCGACGAGAAGGCCGCGCCTGGCCATCGGGCGGCCGTGGGCGGATTGCGATGCGGACATACGAGTGGCTCCCCGGAGTGTCGTGACGGGCGAGGGGTGACACACCCGACCCTGGCCGGGAGCCATGAACTCCGGGGAAACGGCGGGAGGCGCGACCGGGGACCGAACTCCCGGACACTCGGCTTTTCCGCACCGCACGGCATACGTTGAGGCCCTCAGCGGATCACGACGGAGGTTTCCTCATATGCGGATCGCCACAACGATCTTCCTCACCGATGAGACGATCACGCCGCTGCGGCTCGCCCGCGAGCTCGAACAGCGCGGGTTCGCCGGACTCTATCTGCCCGAACACACCCACATCCCGGTGAGCAGGGACACCCCCTACCCGGCGGGCGGCGAACTCCCGCCCGAGTACGGCCGCACCCTCGACCCCTTCGTCGCCCTCGCCCAGGCTGCCGCCGTCACCGAACGCCTCGCCCTCGGCACCGGCATCACGCTCGTCGCCCAGCACGACCCGATCGACCTGGCGAAGCAGATCGCCACTCTCGACCATCTCTCGGACGGCCGCTTCACGCTGGGTCTGGGATACGGCTGGAACATCGAAGAAGCCGCGGACCACGGGGTGAACTGGTCGACGCGCCGTGAACTCGTCCGTGACCGCATGGCCCTGATGCGCGCCCTGTGGTCGGACGAACCGACCGCGTACGACGGTGAGTTCGGATCGGTCCGGGCCAGCCACGCGTACCCGAAGCCGGTCCAGGAGCCCCGCGGCCCGGTGAACGGCCCCCGCACCCTGATCGGCGGCGCGGCAGGCCCGAAGCTGTTCGCGCACATCGCCCAGTACGCCGACGGCTGGCTCCCGATCGGCGGCCGCGGCCTGACGGAGTCCGTACCGAAGCTGCGCGAGGCCTGGGAGGCGGCCGGCCGTGACCCGAAGCAGCTCCAGGTGGTCCCCTACGCGGTGCTTCCGAGCCCGGGCAAGCTGGCGCACTATGCGGAACTGGGCATCGAGGAGGTCGTCCTGCAACTGCCTCCGGCCGGCGAGGCGGAGGTACTGCGGGCGCTGGACGCGTACGCGGAGTTCCTGTAGGCGCAGCGCGGAACTCCGAGGCTGCTGCGCCCCCTTCGAAGGCCACGGGTGACAGGGGCATCGCCGAGACGTCTCGGGGCATCCGTCACCCAGCCGGAAATATGGGCCTGTTCGATAGTGCGTGTGTGCGATCATCGTGTGCGTTCTTTACAATTCGCACACACATTGCGTGCGTCCCGGGATGTACCGCGCTCGCGCGTCGTTCATGAAGTCCCGGCGGAAAGCACTTACTTCACCGGTCCGGGGGGAACGGAATGCCCAACCGCCCATGTACGGCCGCGAGATCTGCGGCGTACACCGCTCTGCTGCTCACCTTGTCGGTCCTGCTCTCACTGCTGATCCCCGCAGGCGCCGGTCCGGCGTACGCCGCCGGGGCGGCCCCCGCATCTGCGGCAGCCGCCGCGGCCGATGAGGACTGCGCCCCGCTGCCGCTCTCGGCCTTCGGCGAAGCCGCTCCGGCGGAAGGCACCGTGACCGTCCCCGCGGACGGGACGGCCTGCTTCACCATCACGGCCGAGGCGCCCGGCCTGCACAAGGTCGTGCTGATCGGTGGCAACGCCGGGAACACGTACGCCGATGTCTTCGACGGCGAGACGGAGATCGACTGCTACGACCCCGAGTGGGGTGCCGGCTGGTGCCGGCTGCCCCGCACGGGGGACTTCACGCTCCGGCTGACGAACAACTGGCCCGAGCCGAGCAAGCCCACCGTTGCCGTCGTTCCCCTCGGCACCACCAAGGGCTGCGCACCGGAGATCAGCACGGCCTGGGACACCGCACCCGTCGTCGGCTCGGCGGCCGGGGCGACCGCCATCCAGTGCCAGCCGTTCACGGGCAGGCCCGGTGAGCGGATCACCAACAAGATCAAGACGACCGTGTACGGCGAGAGCCTGTCCTGGATCACCGACGAGACCGGTGCCCGGATCTGCCCGCACTTCAACGAGGACGACAACGACGGCTGCGTACTGCCCGGCGACGGCCCGTACCGGGTGCTCTCCCAGGTCAGGGAGGCCGAACACGGCTTCCCCGCCGAGTACACCCTCACCGTCCGGCGCATCTCCGACCCGGTCGGCTGCACCCACGTCCCCTTGAACGGATACAACTCCGCACCCACGACCGCGGTCCCGGCCAGCGGCTGCAAGACGTTCACCGCCCCGGCCGCCGGACGCTACAACGTGTACGGCGTCCACGACGGCGCCCGTTCGGTGCTCGCCGTGTACGACCGGGACGGCAAGACCGTCTGCACCACCTGGAACGGCTGCGACCTCCCCGCCGCCGGTGACTACACCGTCTTCACGGACGACCCGACCCTCATCCTCGACGGCTCCGCCACCACCGGCTGTGAGCCCGTCGAACTCGGCCTGTACCGTTCCGCGTTCACTGCGCCCGGTGAGATCGACTGCCTGTCCCTGCCACTCCCCGCGGACGCCCGCCTGGCCGTGCTGAAGGACCTCAGCGGGTCCGGGCCACGCCCCGAAGTGACCGTCGTCGACGCCGACGGCGTACAGCGCTGCGACTGGACCGACCTCTCGGCAGGTACGTGCGCACTCACCGGCAAGGCCCCGTTCCGAGCCCTGGTCTCCACCGACAGCCAGTCGAATCCGACCGGTCCGTACGCCCTCGCCCTGCACCGCACCGACACGGCGAGCGAATGCGCGGCCATCCCGGCGGGCGACTTCACCGCGACGAGCCCGGCGGCCCGGTTCTCCACCGGCGACGGTGTCTTCTCGCACTGCCTGACCATCCCGGCCGACGACCACAGCGACTACGAGAACCTTCAGCTCCAGGCGGCCCCCGGCACCACGTCCACCGCTGCCTTCACCGTCCTGGACCCCCACGGCAAGCAGGTCTGCTCGATCTACTCGTCCCTCTCCACCTGGACGACCTGCGAACTGGCGCCCGGCGTGGCCCACACCGTGCTGGTCACCGGCCGTGACACCGCCGCCGACTACACCCTGACCCGTCGCGATGTCACCGCGACCGCGAAGGGCTGCGCCCCGAACCCGGCGACGAAGGTCGGTGGTCCGTCCACCGGCGGCACGATGGGCGCCCCCGGCGAGCTGCGCTGCCGCCAGGTCACCACCGCCGACGTCAAGGACACCCTGCACATCAATGTCCGTGACTCGCTCGGCACCGCGAACGTGGTGGTGTACGACGCCGACGGCACCGCCCTGTGCAACAAGAACCAGGCGTGCGCCGTCACCGGCTCCACCCACTACCAGGTCCTCGTCACCGTCCGGACGGGCCTGCAGGCCGCCGACTCGTACCGCTTCGACGCCCTGCGCATCGCCGGCGCGGAAGGACCGGCCGCCGAGTGCGAGAAGGTCCCCAACGTCGCCTTCGGATACGGCCCGGTCACCGGCACCCTCGACGAGCAGCACACCGCCGTCTGCGCCGCACTGCCCACCGCGTACCGCGACTACTTCGAAATGAAGATCAGCGACACGACGGGCGCCACCGAGACGGCGGTACCCGCGCTGTACGACCCGAGCCTCGACAACGGCTGCATTCGCTACATCCCGACCGGCTACGACTGCGCCGTGAACGAGCCGTACACCAAGGAGACCACCCCGAGCATCCTCGTCCTTTCGCTGCCGGAGAAGGCATCGAAGACCTCGTACGAGGCCGAGGCGGTCTGCACGTCCGTCCTCTGCGGCACGGAGCAGGTGACCATCGGGCAGATCACTCCGGCCACCGGGGCCAGCGGCACGAAGGCGACGGTTCAGCTGAGCGGCACGTCCCTGCACAAGGACGACGAGATCGTGCTGTCTCTCAACGGCAAACAGATCACGTCGACCACCACCGCGGTTTCGGCGGACCGGCGGACGTTGACGGCCGTACTCGACCTGACCGGGGCCGCCGTCGGGACCTGGAACGTCGGCGTCAACACCCACAACGGGTGGGGGTACCAGCGCGGCAGCTTCACCGTCACCGGGGCCCCGCTCAAGAACAGTGCGCCCCCGGCCATCACCGGCACCGCGAAGGTGGGTGAGCGGCTCACCGCCTCCACCGGCACCTGGACGCCCGCCCCGGCCTCGTACGCCTACCAGTGGAACGCCGACGGCAAGGCGGTGTCCGGCGCGACCACGTCCACGTACACCGTCCCCGCGGCGCTGCTCGGCAAGAAGGTCACCGTCACCGTCACGGCCCGTCGCACCGGCACCCCGGACGTCCAGGCCACCTCGGCGGCGGTCACGGCCACCCAGGGCGCGGCCCCCAGGGCGACGACCTCCCCGAAGATCACCGGTACGGCGAAGGTGGGTGCCAAGCTCACCGCCGCTCCCGGCAGTTGGACACCGTCCGCCACCTCGTACGCCTACCAGTGGAAGGCGGACGGCAAGGCGATCAAGGGCGCG
>NZ_FMDF01000015.1 GCF_900091955.1 Streptomyces sp. Ncost-T10-10d | reverse complement strand
GGCGCGCCCATGAGAGCGGGCTCGCGGCGCTCCTCGCTGCGGGCGGGCGCGTGGCGGAGGGGGACGGGGTGACGAGCGCCTGGGGCGGGCACATCGATCTCGTCGTGGACGGGATCACCGGCATCGGCGGGCGCGGCGGGCTGCGTGCGGAGGCCGCCGCGCTGGTGCGGGACTTCGGGGCGACCGGTGCGGCCTTCGTCGCCGTCGATCTGCCCAGCGGGGTGGAGGCCGACACCGGTGAGGTGCTCGGCGACGCGGTGCGGGCCGACGCGACCGTCACCTTCGGTACGTACAAGCCGGGACTGATCATCGACCCGGCCGCCGACCTGGCGGGCGCGCTGCACCTCGTCGACATCGGGCTCGGGCCCGAGCTGCCCGACGTACCCGACCTGGAGGCCTTGCAGTACGCGGACGTCGCCGCGCTTCTGCCGGTTCCCAGCAGCGAGAGCGACAAGTACCGGCGTGGTGTCGTCGGCATCGTCGCCGGGTCGGCGCGGTACCCGGGGGCGGCGGTGCTGGCCGTCTCCGGGGCGCTGCGGGGCGGTGCCGGAGCCGTGCGGTACGTCGGACCCGGCGCCGGCGCGGTGATCGCCCGCCATCCGGAGACGCTGGTCCACGCGGGGCCGCCGTCGAAGGCGGGGCGGGTGCAGGCATGGGTCGTCGGGCCCGGGCTCGGTGACGGTACGGAGGCCGTCGAGGCGGTCCGTGGCGTGCTGGCCGCGGATGTTCCGGTGCTCGTCGACGCGGACGGGCTGCGGCTGCTCGACGCCACCGCCGTACGCGCGCGCACCGCGCCGACCGTCCTCACCCCGCACGCCGGTGAGGCCGCGGCCCTGCTCGGCGTCCCGCGCGAGGAGGTCGAGGCGGGGCGGCTCGCCGCCGTGCGGGAACTGGCCGCCCGCTACCGCGCCACGGTCCTGCTCAAGGGGTCGACGACGCTGGTCGCCACCCACACCGGAGACACTCCCGTACGGGTCAACTCGACCGGCACCGCCTGGCTGGCCACGGCCGGCAGCGGCGACGTCCTCTCCGGCCTGACCGGCTCCCTGCTGGCCGCGGGCCTCGCCCCGCGCGACGCCGCGTCCGTCGGCGCGTATCTGCACGGCCTGGCCGCCCGCCACGCCTCGAACGGCGCTCCCGTCGCCGCGCAGGACGTCGCCGAGGCGATGGCGGCGGCGTGGCGGGATGTACGGGCCTGAGTGATCCTGGGCGCAGGCAGACGCCGACATGCGCCGACAGGGGTCGACAGGAGGGCCGATCGTGGGCAGCAGCAGCGATGTGCGTGTACGCCGGGTGTACGACCCGCAGGAGGACGCCGACGGCACCCGAGTCCTCGTCGACCGGCTCTGGCCGCGCGGCGTGGCCAAGGACCGGGCCCGGATCGACAAATGGCTCAAGGACGTCACCCCGTCGAACGAGCTGCGCGCCTGGTATCACGACGACCGCACGGGCACCCGCTACGACGACTTCGTCGACCGCTACCGCGCCGAGCTGGCCGACCCCGCCCACGCCGCGGCCGTCGGGGAACTGGTGGAACTGGTCCGCGAGGGCGGCCCGGTGACGCTCGTCACGGCGGTCAAGGACGTACCGCACAGCCATGTCCCGGTCCTCGTCGACCATCTGGAACACGAGCTGCGCCGTCACTGAGGTGTACGCACCCGGCACGGCGGGCGACCCCGGCTGCGCGCCCTTCCCGACCCGCCGCCCGAGGGCCCTGTCGTACGCCTCTGAGAGACTGGGCGCGATGAACGAGACAGCGTCCTTGAGAGCCCGTGCCGAGATCGACCTCGCCGCATTGCGCGCCAACGTGCGTGTGCTGCGCGCGCGGGCGGTCGGCGCGCAACTCATGGCCGTCGTCAAATCCGATGCGTACGGGCACGGGGCGGTGCCCTGCGCCAGGGCCGCGCTGGAGGCAGGGGCGACCTGGCTGGGCACCGCGACGCCGCAGGAGGCGCTCGCCCTGCGGGCTGCCGGACTCGGCGGCCGGGTGATGTGCTGGCTGTGGACGCCGGGCGGCCCCTGGCGCGAGGCGATCGAGGCCGACATCGACGTGTCGGTGAGCGGGATGTGGGCCCTGCGCGAGGTCGTGGCCGCGGCCACGGAGGCCGGCATTCCGGCCCGTGTCCAGCTCAAGGCCGACACCGGCCTCGGGCGCAACGGCTGCCAGCCCGCCGACTGGCCGGAGCTGGTCGCCGCCGCCCGTGCCGCCGAGGACGCGGGCACCGTCAGGATCACCGGCCTCTGGTCCCACTTCGCCTGCGCCGACGAGCCCGGCCACCCCTCCATCGCCGCCCAGCTGAACGCGTTCCGGGACATGGTCGCGTACGCGGAGAAGGAGGGCGTCGACCCCGAGGTGCGCCACATCGCCAACTCCCCGGCGACGCTGACGATCCCCGAGGCGCACTTCGATCTCGTCCGGACCGGGATCGCGATGTACGGCATCTCGCCCAGCCCCGAGCTGGGCACCCCGGCCGACTTCGGGCTGCGCCCCGTCATGACGCTCGTCGCGTCGGTCGCCCTGGTCAAGCAGGTGCCGGCCGGTCACGGGGTCAGTTACGGACACCACTACACGACCTCCGCCGAGACCACCCTGGGCCTGGTACCGGTCGGCTATGCGGACGGCATCCCGCGCCATGCCTCCGGCCGTGCTCCCGTCCTGGTCGCCGGTGTGCGGCGGCGGATCGCGGGCCGGGTGGCCATGGACCAGTTCGTCGTCGACCTCGACGGGGACGAGGTCGAGGTGGGCAGCGAGGCGGTGCTCTTCGGCCCGGGGGACCGGGGCGAGCCGAGCGCCGAGGACTGGGCGAAGGCCTGCGACACGATCGCGTACGAGATCGTCACCCGGATCAGCAGCCGTGTGCCGCGCGTCCATCTGAATGGAACCCCGGCCGAGTCCTGACCGATCAAGCGCCCCTGACCAGGCACGATCTGAGCACGACCGGAACAGACCAGCCCTGACCTGACGGATACGACCGACGAGGAGCGCGGCACGGTGAGCGAGATCAGCGCGGGGGACGCGGTGACGACGGCTGCTACGGCGGTCGGCTGGCGCCGGGCAGGGATCGCCGGAGCCGCCATAGGTGTGATCGCGGCGGGTGCGGCCGCCGGTGTCGCGGTCGAGCGGCTGACCGTGGGCCGTGGCATGCGCAGAAGGGCGAGGCTGGCGCTGGACGCCTCGGGGCCGTACGGCTCGCTGCGCGGGCTGCCGGGCCGGGCCGCGGCCGACGACGGCACCGAGCTGTACTACGAGGTCGACGAGGTCGAACCGGACGGCGGCCCGGGGGCCGGGGGCGGCGAGAGCGGTACCGGCGACTCCGCTGCCGCCACGGGGGCCGGTACGCGCCGCCGCCGGCTCTTCGGCCGCAAGGCACCCGCGCCCGTCACCGTTGTCTTCAGCCACGGCTACTGCCTGAGCCAGGACTCCTGGCACTTCCAGCGGGCGGCCCTGCGCGGCCTGGTCCGCACCGTCCACTGGGACCAGCGCAGCCACGGCCGCTCCGAGCGGGGCCGGGCCCAGGCGGACGGGGTGACGGTCGGTATCGACCAGCTCGGCCGTGATCTGAAGGCGGTCATCGACGCGGCCGCCCCGGAGGGCCGGCTGGTGCTGGTCGGGCACTCGATGGGCGGAATGACGATGATGGCGCTCGCCGAGCAGTACCCCCAGCTCATCCGGGACCGGGTCGCCGCCGTCGCCTTCATCGGCACATCGAGCGGAAAGCTCGGCGAGGTCAGTTTCGGGCTGCCGATCGCGGGCGTGAACGCCGTGCGGCGGGTGCTGCCCGGGGTGCTCAGGGCGCTCGGCTCCCAGGCCGAGCTGGTGGAACGGGGCCGGCGGGCGACGGCCGATCTCTTCGCCGGGCTGATCAAGCGGTACTCGTTCGGTTCACGGGACGTGGACCCGTCGGTCGAGCGGTTCGCCGAGCGGCTCATCGAATCCACGCCGATCGATGTGGTCGCCGAGTTCTACCCGGCCTTCACCGAACACGACAAGAGCCACGTCCTGCCCGCCTTCCGCGACCTCCCGGTGCTGATCCTGGCGGGCGACAAGGACCTGGTGACGCCCAGCTCGCACAGCGAGGCCATCGCGGACCATCTCCCGGACGCGGAGCTGGTCATCGTCCCGGACGCCGGTCATCTGGTGATGCTGGAACACCCGGAAACGGTGACGGACCGGCTGGCGGACCTGCTGGTGCGCGTCGGCGCGGTGCCGGCAGCGACTAACGTTGGCGGGCATGGAAGCACCGCACAACAGCCTGGCGGCTGAGGTGGACGAGAGCGCCGCGCCGCGCACCGTCACCGTGAGCCTCGCCGTCGAGTCCCCCGAACAGATGCAGGCCCTCGGCCGCCGGATCGCGGGTGTACTGCGCCCCGGCGACCTCGTGATGCTCACGGGTGAGCTCGGCGCCGGGAAGACGACGCTGACCCGGGGGCTCGGCGAGGGCCTCGGGGTGCGCGGCGCCGTCACCTCTCCCACCTTCGTGATCGCCCGCGTCCACCCGTCGCTGACCGGCGGTCCCGCGCTGGTCCACGTCGACGCGTACCGCCTCGGCGGCGGGCTGGACGAGATGGAGGACCTGGACCTCGATGTGTCGCTGCCGGAGTCGGTGGTGGTCGTGGAATGGGGCGACGGCAAGGTCGAGGAACTGTCGGAGGACCGGCTGCAGGTGCTGATCCACCGCGCGGTCGGAGACACGGACGATGAACGGCGCTCGGTGACGCTGGTGGGGATCGGGGCCCGCTGGGCGGAACTGCGGGGGGCGCGCGGGGCGCTGGAGGGCTGAGCGCGGGTGCGCTTTCCGACAGTGTGTCGGCACGTTGTTGCGCCGGGCGGGGCAGGCGTGGTCACATGGATGGCGAGAGCGTGTTAGGTCTGCCTAACCACGCCTTCCATCGGAGCCTCAGGAGGCATCCATGACGACGCCCGCCGAACGTGAAGTGCCGCCGCCGCCATCGATGAGAGACCTGCTGGCGGCCGGCGCCGCGGCCACGGCGGTCTCGACGCCGCCACCGCCGTCCACAAACCAGGCTCCGGCCGTTGTCCCGCCCTCCGGCGCCGACCATGCCGAATCCGCCCTGGAGCGCAGGGCAGGCTGAACGGACGGGCGGCAACGCGGTGAGGGGTACCCCAAGCCGTGTGGGCGGAATTCAAGCCCGCCCGGCGATTGCGGGCACCCCCGGGGTCACGGAACGACGACCACCTTCGTGCGCACCGTCGCGAACTTCCACATCGCATCCCCGTCGGCCCGGGACATCCGCACGCCGCCCGTCTTCAGCGACGGGTCCGGGCTCCCCATCGAGCCGTCCAGCGCCGCGCTGAATCCCACGGCCACGCCGTCCGCCATCGCGAACCGCACCACGTGCTCGATCATCACGCCGTCCGAGCCCTTGGTGGCGGGCCCCGAGCGCGTACCCACCTCGTACGTCCCGGGCTTCGGACTCAGCGCGCTCGGCATGACCTCGAAGGTCCTGGTCACATCCCCGGCCGCCTCGACGAGCCACACCTGACGGTCCTCCAGGGCGTACACCACACGCTTCCCGGAACCGGAGACGGCAGGGAGCGCAGCCGGAGACTTCTTGGCCTTCGGCTTGTCATGGCTGGTGACAGGGGCGCTGCTGGAGACCTTCGGCTTGGGGGCGGCGACGGAGTCGGGGGCGTTCGCCGATGCCTGGTAGGCCAGGAAACCGACCGCGGCGAGAGCCGCCGCAGTGAGCCCGGCCACGATTCCCGAGCTGCCCCTAGCCACCGTGCGCGCCCCTTTCACTTCTGTATGTAGTACAAGCGTTTACGTCGTACCCGCGTGTACACGGTGACGGTAGCAGCCGGGGCCGGTCGTACCAGGACGCCGTACGGGACGCCGTGCCCGGTCGGAGGAGCCGTAGGCTGTTTGCGTGCTCTTGCTCGCCGTGGATACCGCCACCCCCGCCGTCACCGTCGCCCTTCACGACGGGACCTCCGTCGTCGCCGAGTCCGGCCAGGTCGACGCCCGAAGGCACGGGGAGCTGCTGCTGCCCGCCGTCGACCGGGTTCTCGCCGAGGCCGGGGTGAAGCTCGACGCCGTGACGGACGTGGTCGTGGGCGTCGGCCCCGGACCGTACACCGGGCTGCGCGTCGGCCTGGTCACGGCCGCGACCTTCGGCTCCGCGCTCTCCGTACCCGTGCACGGGCTGTGCACCCTGGACGGTCTCGCGTACGCCGCCGGACAGGACGGCCTGGAAGGCCCGTTCGCCGTCGCGACGGACGCCCGCCGCAAGGAGGTCTACTGGGCGAGATACGAGGACTTCCGTACGCGCGCCACGGAGCCCGCCGTCGACCGGCCCGCCGACCTCGCCGAGCAGCTCGCCGGACTTCCTGTCGTCGGGGCGGGCGCGGTGCTCTACCCCGAGGCGTTCCCCGACGCCCGGGGCCCGGAGCACGTCTGCGCAGGTGCGCTGGCGGCCCTTGCCGCCGAGCGTCTCGCCGCGGGCGCGGAACTGCTGCCGCCGCAGCCGCTCTACCTCCGCAGGCCCGACGCCCAGGTCCCGAAGAACTACAAGGTGGTCACCCCGAAGTGACGACCATGACTGCCGTACTGCGTGAGATGCGCTGGTGGGACATCGATCCGGTGCTGGAGCTCGAACACGAGCTGTTTCCGGACGACGCCTGGTCGGCCGGCATGTTCTGGTCCGAGCTGGCGCACTCCCGCGGCCCCCAGGCCACCCGCCGCTACGTCGTCGCCGAGGACCCCGCCACCGGCCGGATCGTCGGCTACGCCGGGCTCGCCGCGGCCGGTGACCTCGCCGACGTACAGACGATCGGTGTCACCCGCGACCACTGGGGCGGCGGCCTCGGCTCCGAACTCCTCACCGATCTGCTGAAGCACGCCACGGCCTTCGAGTGTGCCGAGGTGCTCCTGGAAGTCCGCGTCGACAACACCCGGGCGCAGAAGCTGTACGAACGCTTCGGCTTCGAACCGATCGGCTTCCGCCGCGGCTACTACCAGCCCGGCAACATCGACGCACTCGTCATGCGCCTGACGGTGCAAGAGCCCGCACAAGAGACAGAGACTGACTGATGGCTGACGAACCGCTCGTACTCGGCATCGAGACCTCCTGCGACGAGACCGGCGTCGGCATCGTCCGCGGGACGACGCTGCTCGCCGACGCCGTGGCGTCCAGCGTCGACACGCACGCCCGCTACGGCGGCGTCGTCCCCGAGATCGCCTCCCGCGCGCACCTGGAGGCGATGGTCCCCACCATCGAGCGCGCCCTGAAGGAGGCCGGGATCAGCGCCCGCGACCTCGACGGCATCTCCGTCACCGCGGGGCCCGGCCTCGCGGGCGCGCTGCTCGTCGGCGTCTCGGCGGCGAAGGCGTACGCGTACGCGCTGAACAAGCCGCTCTACGGGGTCAACCACCTCGCCTCGCACATTTGCGTCGACCAGCTGGAGCACGGCCCGCTGCCCGAGCCGACGATGGCGCTGCTGGTCAGCGGCGGCCACTCCTCGCTGCTGCTCGCGCCGGACATCACCAATGACGTACGGCCGCTGGGCGCGACCATCGACGACGCGGCGGGCGAGGCCTTCGACAAGATCGCCCGGGTGCTGAACCTCGGCTTCCCCGGCGGTCCGGTCATCGACCGGCTGGCGAAGGAGGGCGACCCGAAGGCGATCGCGTTCCCGCGCGGTCTGAGCGGCTCGCGCGACCCCGCGTACGACTTCTCCTTCTCCGGTCTGAAGACCTCGGTGGCCCGCTGGATCGAGGCCAAGCGGGCGGCGGGCGAAGAGGTGCCGGTACGGGACGTGGCCGCGTCCTTCCAGGAGGCCGTGGTGGATGTGCTCACCCGGAAGGCCGTCCGGGCCTGCAAGGACGAGGGCGTCGACCACCTGATGGTCGGCGGCGGTGTCGCGGCCAACTCGCGGCTGCGGGCGCTGGCCGAGGAACGGTGCGAGCGGGCCGGCATCCGGCTGCGGGTGCCGCGGCCGGGGCTGTGCACGGACAACGGGGCGATGGTCGCGGCGCTGGGAGCGGAGATGGTGGCCCGGGGCAGGCCGGCGTCGGATCTGGAGCTGTCCGCGGACTCCTCGCTGCCGGTGACCGACACCCATGTCCCCGGTGCCCATGCGCACGACCACGACCATGTGCACGAGATCAGCAAGGACAACCTCTACTCATGAGCGGTACGACCGTTGCGCTGATGTGGGAGGCCCGCGCCGCCGACGGCAGGGGCTCCGAACTTCTGGAGTGGGCGCGCGCCCGGTCGGCCGAGCTGGCCCGCGAGCCGCTGCGCCGCGAGCTGCTGCGCGCCCCGCAGGACCGGGTCCTGGTCATCACCTGGTGGGAGGGGGCGTACGGCGACGAGCTGCCCGAACTCCCCGAACCGGACGCCGAGTTGATCACTCGTCCGGTGCACCGATGGCGTTTCGAGTCCCTGGGGGCCGTCGGGTCCCTCGGCTGATCAGCCCCTCGGTGATCGCGTGCCGTGCATGTGCACCGCCACCGCGAGCAGCCGCTCGCGCGGGTCCTCGGGCAGTTCGGGGCGCGGGAAGGCGGCCGCGGTGCTGCTCCCGGCACCGGAACGGACCGCTCCGGTGGCCGCCCCGGTGGCCGCTCCGGAAGATTCTCAGAAGAATTCGGGTGGAGCTGTCGATCCGGCCGTCTCCCGTTCGACGCAAGGGTGAGAGGCGGGGAAGGACCCCGCCCTTCGGACCGAGGAGTCACCATGCCCCGCTTCATGTCGCTGATCCGCATCGATGAGCAGAACCTTCCCTCCGAGAACCCGGGCCCCGAGTTCGAGAAGCGCATGGGCGCCCTGTTCGAGGAGATCACCAAGGCCGGGGTCATGCTGGAGACGGCCGGGCTCACCCCGACCGCCCAGGGCACGAGGATCACCTGGTCCGGTGGCAAGCTCAGCTGCACCGACGGTCCCTTCACCGAGACCAAGGAGGTCGTCGGCGGCTACGCCATCCTCCAGGCCAAGGACAAGGCCGAGGCCCTGGAATGGACCAAGCGGTTCCTGCAGATCCACCCGGCGAACTGGACCGTCACCTCCGAGGTCCGCCAGATCGACGAGGCCACGGGCCTCTGACCGGTCGCGCTTGCCGCTTCCCGGCACGGCTGTTCTGATGAGTGACCGTGACGGCAGCAAGCGCGAGGACGACGGTCGAAGCGGTCTTCAGGATCGAGTCCGCGCGGATCATCGCAGGTGTCACCCGCATCGTGCGGGACGTGGGCATCGCCGAGGAACTCGCGCAGGACGCCCTGGTGGCCGCGCTGGAACAGTGGCCGGAGTCAGGTGTCCCGGACCGGCCGGGCGCCTGGCTCATGGCCACCGCCAGACACCGCGCGATCGATCTCGTACGCCGCAAGGAGACGTACGCGCGCAAGCTGGCCGAGGTCGGGCGGGCCCTGGAGGACGTGCCACCGCCCGAACCCGCCGAAGCGGACGACATCGACGACGACCTGCTCCGGCTGATCTTCACCGCCTGCCATCCGGTGCTCTCCACCGCGGCCCGGATCGCCCTCACCCTGCGGCTGCTCGGCGGGCTCACCACCGATGAGATCGCCCGCGCGTTCCTGGCGCCCGAACCGACCGTCGCCCAGCGCATCGTCCGGGCGAAACGGACCCTGGGCCGGGAGGGCGTCCCCTTCGAGGTGCCCCACGGAACCGAGCGCGCCGCCCGCCTCGATTCCGTCCTCGAAGTCATCTACCTGATCTTCAACGAGGGGTATGCGGCGACCGCAGGCGACGACTGGCTGCGCCCGGCGCTGTGCGAGGACGCGCTGCGGCTGGCCCGGGTGCTCGCGGGCCTGATGGAGCGGGAGCCCGAGGTCCACGGCCTGGTCGCGCTGCTGGAACTCCAGGCCTCGCGCACCGCCGCCAGGACCGGGCCGGACGGCGCGCCGGTGCTGCTCGCCGACCAGAACCGGGCCCGCTGGGACCACCTGCTGATCCGGCGCGGTGTCGCGGCCCTGGAGCGGGCCGTGGCCGCGACGGAGGAGGGCGCCGGTCTCGGCCCGTACGCCCTGCAGGCCGCGATCGCCGCGTGCCACGCCCGGGCGGTGACGTACGAGGACACGGACTGGACGACCATCGCCGCCCTCTACGACCGCCTGGCCGTGATCGCACCGTCCCCGGTCGTCGAGCTCAACCGGGCCGTGGCGGTCTCGATGGCGCAGGGCCCGGCGGCCGGCCTCGCCCTGGTCGACGCGCTGGCCGACGACCCGGCGCTCAAGGACTACCACCTGCTGCCCAGCGTCCGCGGCGATCTGCTGGCCAGGACGGGCCGTACGGACGAGGCGCGGGCGGAGTTCGTACGGGCGGCCGGACTGACCCGGAACGAACGGGAACGCGCGATGCTCCTGGACCGTGCCGCACTTCAGGGCCGCGCCGACCGATGAGTTCCGGGCGCCGGACCGGTCCACCCCCCGTACAGGCTTCGGCACCATCCGACTCCGCGCCACCCGACAGGAGCAGACCATGCAGAAGATCAAGACCTTCCTGTGGTTCGACAACCAGGCCGAGGAGGCCGTGCATCACTACATCTCCATCTTCGGCGGCGACTCGAAGGTGCTGGACACGACGTACTACAACGAGGCGGCGCCGGGCGAGACGGGCAAGGTCATGACCGTCGACTTCCGGCTGGCCGGCCAGGAGTACATCGCGCTCAACGGCGGCCCGCAGTTCCCCTTCACCGAGGCGATCTCGCTGTCCGTGGACTGTGCGTCGCAGGAAGAGGTGGACACCCTGTGGTCCAGGCTCACCGAAGGCGGCGAAGAGGGGCAGTGCGGCTGGCTCAAGGACAGGTACGGCCTGTCCTGGCAACTCGTTCCGCAGGGGCTGAGCGAGGCGCTGTCCGACCCGGACCCGGCGAAGGCCGAGCGGGCGATGAAGGCGATGCTCGGCATGAGGAAGCTGGACATCGAGGCGCTGCGCAACGCCTGAACCCCGCACCCGGAACCGGCCCCCTCAGGGCGCGGCGACGCCCATCGAGTCGGCACCCATCGGCCTCGGCGCGCCCTTCTCGTAGAACACGTCCAGGTCGACGATCGTGAACCCCGCGGCCGTCAGCATCTCGGCGACCGGCCGGGTCAGACGGCACCCGGCGAAGAGCCGCCGCTCCAGCGGATCGAGGCGGCGCTGCCAGCGGCGTACGTTCTCGTCCTCCTCCGGCGCCAGCCCGTGCTCCAGGAAGTGCAGGGTTGCGCCGGGCTTGAGAACCCGCCGCACCTCGCGCAGCGCCGCATCGGCGTCGGGGATGGTGCACAGCGTCCACGTGGACAGGGCGCCGTCGAAGGTGTTGTCCTCGAACGGCAGATACCGGCTGTCCAGACAGGCGCGCCGTACCGGGGCGTGCCCCGCGTCGATACGGTCACGGGCCAGCTTCCAGCCGAGATCGGACGGCTCGACCGCGGCCACGTCGGTGACGGCATCCGGATAGAACGGAACGTTGTGCCCGGAACCGAACCCGATCTCGATGATCTCGCCGTACAGGCCTTCGCAGACCCGGCGCCGCAGCGGCTCGGCCGACTTCATTCCGCCGACGGCATCGGCGATCCGGGGCACGATCCGCTCGACATAGAACCCCATCGCGAACCTCCGTGTGTCCCTTCCCAGCATGGCACTGCGGCGGCCCCGACGCACTGTGCCCCCTCGCAGGGAGTGGGGGCCCGGTCGATAGGGTCGGGGCCATGGTCAGCCCTGCACAACTTCCGCCGCCCCCACCGCCCGTGGAGATACGTGCCTGGCCCGACCGTGAGGCGCTGCTCGCCGACCGGGCCGTGGTGCTCGGGGAGTTGGTGAAGATGCATGTCTCACCAGGGCGGCTCGCGATGCTGTGGCTGTGGGGAGCGCTCTGTGCGGTGGGCTGGTCGCTGGTGGGCTCGGCGATCGTCACGTTCGAGCAGTCGTACGACGTCTTCAGCATCGTGCTCGGTGTGATTCTCGTCGGCATGGGTGCCTTCTGCATGGTGCCCGCGATCATCCTCGTCGTCGTCGGTCTGCGCCGCGACCGCCGCATCCGCCGACTGCTCGCCGCCTGGGGCGGGTTGGACCGCGATCCGGCACGCGATGCGCGGTTGCGGATGCCGGGCGTCAGTCTGGTCTGGCTGCTGATGTCCTTCGCGCTGTGCGCACTCGGGCTGTACGCATGCTTCGCCGTCCCGGCGACCGTCGAAGCGGGCCGGGGGGCCTACGGCCTGGTCGCCCTGACCATGGGACTCGGGATGACCGGCTGGATCGTCGGACTGATCGGCATCACCAAGGCGTTCGCCCACCGCCGTTGGGTGCTGCGGGTACTGATCGGGGCGCCCGCTCCGGAGCCGCTGTTCTCCGTCGGGGGCGGGGCGCACCGTTGACCCCGGACCTATCCTGACCGGATACATGAGTCACGCAGGGGGAGGAGTGTCACATGGAGTGGTATTGGTGGGTGCTCATCATCTTCTGGACGGGCGGCTTCGGGTGGGCCGTCGACAACGTCCGTACCACGCTGCGCAACCGGCACACCCGCAAGCTGGAGCTGCTGGAGGCGGCCAAGCAGGAGCGGCTGGCCGTCGAAGCGGCCCACAGGCCGCCGGAGCCGGTCTGTGGCTGCACGCACCATCTCGCCAAGCACGACAAGCAGGGCAAGTGCCATGAGCGGGTCGAGGTACCGACCGCCTGGGACGAGTCCAAGAAGCCGGTCCGCTTCGAGTCGGGGCAGTGCAACTGCCAGCAGTACGTGGGTCCTCAGCCGCTCTCGCAGGTGTACGCCGACGACCTGACCGACCTGGCCTGATGGCCGCTCCGCCGGTCAGGCGGGTCCGGCCAGCGGGTGGCCGATCAGCATCGTCGGGGCTCCGGCCACCCGGGTGAGGAAGACCGTCGCGGCGTTCGGCCCCTGGAGCTTCATCCTGCGGCGCAGTTCCTCCGGCTCGACGGCCGAGCCGCGCTTCTTCACCGTCAGGACGCCGACCTTCCGCTCCCGCAGCAGGGCCTTGAGCTTCTTCATGTTGAACGGCAGCCGGTCGGTGATCTCGTACCCGGCGGTGTACGGGGAGTCGTACAGCTGGTCGCTCGTGACGTACGCGATGGTCTCGTCGACCAGTCGGCCGTCGCACCGCGCCACGATGTCGGCGACCAGATGGGCGCGGATGACGGCGCCGTCCGGCTCGTACAGGTAGCGGCCGACCGGGCCGACGGGTGGGGCGGGCAGCGGGGCGCCGGACCACAGGGTGGCGCCGGCGGGAAGCACGGTGGCGCGGTAGGAACCGGCCGCGAAACCCTCGCCGAACCAGAGCACCGCCTCCTTCACATCACCGCCGTCCGAGATCCACTCGGCCTCCGCCTGCGCCGGGATCGCCTCGTGCGGGATGCCGGGGGCGATCTTCAGCGCGGCACGGGGCGCGTCGAGCGCGGCGCCGGTCGCCCAGGAGAGCGGCGGTGAGTACGACTCGGGGTCGAAGATCCTGCCTCTGCCGCCGCGCCGGGCGGGGTCGACGAAGACCGCGTCGTAAGGCGAGGTGTCGATCCCGGTGACATCGGCGCACCGCACCTCGATCAGACCGTCCAGGCCGAGCGCGGCGGCGTTGGCGCGGGCCACCTCGGCGGTCAGCGGGTCGCGGTCCACTGCGAGGACGGAGATGCCCGCCCGGGCGAGCGCGATCGCGTCGCCGCCGATCCCGCAGCAGAGATCGGCGACGCTCCGCACCCCGCCCGCCGCCACGAACCGCTGTGCGCGATGGGTGGCCACCGACGTACGCGTCGCCTGCTCGACACCGTTCGGTGTGAAGAACATCCGGTACGCGTCCTCGGCACCGAATTTCGCCACCGCCCGCTGCCGCAGCCGCGCCTGTCCCAGCGCCGCCGAGACCAGCGAGGCCGGGTGGGTGCGGCGCAGTCGGGTGGCGGTGGCGAGCTCCTGGGCGGGGTCGTACGACCGCAGCCCGTCCAGGAGCGCCGCGCCCTCGGGGGTGCGCAGGGCCATGAAAGCGGCGAGGGGGTCGGACGGATCGGGGGTGTCGGACCTGTCGTCGGCGTCGGACGGGTCGTTCGGGGCGAAGGCGTTCACGCGCCCCATTGTGAGCCAGCCGGGTTGACCGGCGGGCCCGGTGGCGGTGTCGGGCCGGGGCTCCCCCTCACGTGCTGGCAGGATGCGACGCCATGCAACTTGTACGACAAAAGGAAAAATTAACCATGAAAAGGAGCGGATCGGGTGTGCCCGGACCGGGGGGCGGGCGGGGCTCCGGCAGGCATCGGCAGGCCTGCGCGGTCCTGGCCGCACTCCTGGTCGCCGCGGTCTGCTCCGGCTGCGCCTCCGGGACCGGCGGCCGGTCCGGCGACGAGCACCGGGCCCGACCCGCCGCCGGACCGCCGGGCGCTCCCGGACCGGGGGTGATTCCCGGACAGCTTGCCGGCCAGGGCGGCGCACCCGCCGGGCTCCGTGAGAACGCGAGGTTCAGCGCGGCCGTACGGGCGGCCCTCGCCAAGAAGTGGGGGCTGGACAGGCCACCGCTGATCGCACCCCCGCCGCCCGCCGTGAAGCCGCACATCACCACGCGCGAGGGGTTCGAGGTCAACGGCGGCGACGACTCGCTGCCGCCGGTCTTCACCACCGTCCCGACCAAGGACCGGGTCGTCTTCCTGACGATGGACGACGGTGGCGAGAAGGACCCCGAACTGCTGCAGATGATGGACGAGCTGGACATCCCGTACAGCGCGTTCCTCAGCGACTACCTGGTGCGCGACAGCTACGGGTACTTCATGGAGATGCAGCGGCTGGGTGTCGGCCTCAACAACCACACGCTCAACCACCCCTACCTGCCCGGACTCCCGTACAGCGAGCAGAAGAGCGAGATCTGCGACCAGCAGGCCATCATCGAGAAGCAGTACGGGCAGCGGCCCACCCTCTTCCGCCCGCCGTACGGCAACTACAACGGGGACACACTCCGCATCGCGAAGTCCTGCGGCATCAAGGCCGTACCGCTCTGGAACGCAGAGGCGTTCCCGGACCACATGGAGTGGCGCGAGGCGGACCAGGACCTGCACCCCGGCGACATCATCCTCACGCACTTCCGGGGCCGGAAGGACTGGGGCGGCAGCATGGCCGACCTGGTGCGGGCGGTCATGAAGACCATCACGGACAAGGGATACGCCGTGGCCCGGCTGGAGGACTACGTATGAGAAGGGCGCATCGGCTGCTCGCCGGACTGCTGACCACCGGTGCGCTGCTGGCCGCCACCACCGGATGCGCACAGTCGGTGGACCCGATCGAACGGCTGGGCCGCAAGGCCGCGCAGAAGGTGACCCACCCGAAGCCGAGCCCCGCGGCGGGCCCGCAGGCGCATTCGCACGGCGATCACGGGGAGCCGGGGTCGCCGGTCGTCACCGCCTGCCGTCAGCCGCCGGAATCCAGGCACTCGCGGCTGTCGCCGCCGCTGAGGCACTGGTGGCCGGACCGGCCGGGATCGTACGAAGGGGTGGAGGCCGGTGCAGGGTGCGAGCGGCGGTAGTCCTCGTGCCCGGCCAGTGCCGTCACCACGCACAGCAGGAGCGCGGCCAGGATCTGGACCGCGCCCGCCCAGGGCCGGTTCGCGCGGATCAGCACCACGGCGAACAGGCAGATCACCACGGCGATCGCGCCGAAGACGAGGACGGGCGTCCAGTCCATCGGCGGCGGCTCCGTCGACTCCTGGCCGTCGGGGTCCCACTGCGAGAAGGTCAGGTAATAGGCGGCGGCTGCGCAGATCAGCCCCTCCAGGACCACCAGCAGCAGACCCAGCAGCACGTCGAGGCAGCCGTTCACGGGGCGCGAGGAGTCCTGCGCGGCCGAGGGGCGATGCGGGAGCGGGTTCGACGGCTGGTACGGAGGTTCGAGCACCGACCCACGGTCGTACGGAACGGTACGGTCCGTCCCCACGTTGCCTCTATGTTGTCCGGACCGTTGCGTTGTCCGGACTGTCGCATGCGACGGGCGCCCCGTCGCACCGTGCGCGAGCGGGGCCCGCATGACGCCACGACTGGCTGAATTGGCACTCCGCTTGACCGAGTGCTAATCCCGGTCATAGTCTCGGTGCTGGCACTCACCACTGGAGAGTGCCAGCAGTACTGTGCGACTGGCAGGTCCGGCACCCGCGACGACGGATCCACCTGGTCGCCACCCAAAGACTCTTAACCCCGTGAGATCTCCGAAGGGGGAGACCGGATCGTGTCGACCGCCAGCACCAAGGTTGCGATCAAGCCGCTCGAGGACCGCATTGTGGTCCAGCCGCTCGACGCCGAGCAGACCACGGCCTCCGGCCTGGTCATTCCGGACACCGCCAAGGAGAAGCCCCAGGAGGGCGTCGTCCTGGCCGTGGGCCCGGGCCGCTTCGAGAACGGCGAGCGCCTTCCGCTCGACGTCAAGACCGGCGACGTCGTGCTGTACAGCAAGTACGGCGGCACCGAGGTGAAGTACAACGGCGAGGAGTACCTCGTCCTCTCGGCTCGCGACGTTCTCGCGATCATCGAGAAGTAATTCACCCACGTTTGCTTGTGTTCTGCGCCCCTGGCCCCCTGCGAATAACCAGCCGGGTGGTCGGGGGCGCAGTTCGTTTGAGAGGAAAGCTCAGCTGCCATGGCGAAGATTCTGAAGTTCGACGAGGACGCCCGTCGCGCCCTTGAGCGCGGCGTCAACAAGCTTGCCGACACGGTCAAGGTGACGATCGGCCCCAAGGGCCGCAACGTCGTCATCGACAAGAAGTTCGGCGCTCCCACCATCACCAACGACGGTGTCACCATCGCGCGCGAGGTCGAGCTCGACGACCCGTACGAGAACCTCGGTGCCCAGCTGGTGAAGGAGGTGGCGACCAAGACCAACGACGTGGCGGGTGACGGTACGACCACCGCCACCGTGCTGGCCCAGGCGCTCGTCCGCGAGGGTCTGCGCAACGTCGCCGCGGGTGCTTCCCCGGCCGCCCTGAAGAAGGGCATCGACGCCGCGGTCAAGGCCGTGTCCGAGGAGCTCCTCGCGACCGCCCGCCCGATCGACGACAAGACCGACATCGCCGCCGTGGCCGCGCTCTCCGCGCAGGACCCGCAGGTCGGCGAGCTCATCGCGGACGCGATGGACAAGGTCGGCAAGGACGGTGTCATCACCGTCGAGGAGTCCAACACCTTCGGTCTGGACCTCGACTTCACCGAGGGCATGGCCTTCGACAAGGGCTACCTGTCCCCGTACATGGTGACCGACCAGGAGCGTATGGAGGCCGTCCTCGACGACCCGTACATCCTGATCCACCAGGGCAAGATCGGCTCGATCCAGGAGCTGCTCCCGCTGCTGGAGAAGGTCATCCAGGCCGGTGGCTCCAAGCCGCTGCTGATCATCGCCGAGGACGTCGAGGGCGAGGCGCTGTCGACCCTCGTCGTCAACAAGATCCGTGGCACCTTCAACGCCGTCGCGGTGAAGGCCCCGGGCTTCGGTGACCGCCGCAAGGCCATGCTCGGCGACATCGCCACCCTCACCGGTGCGACCGTCATCGCCGAGGAGGTCGGCCTCAAGCTCGACCAGGCCGGTCTGGACGTGCTGGGCACCGCCCGCCGCGTCACCGTCTCCAAGGACGACACGACGATCGTGGACGGCGGCGGCGAGCCCGGCGACGTCAAGGGCCGGGTCAACCAGATCAAGGCCGAGATCGACGCCACGGACTCCGACTGGGACCGCGAGAAGCTCCAGGAGCGCCTCGCGAAGCTGGCCGGCGGTGTGTGCGTGATCCGCGTCGGTGCCGCCACCGAGGTGGAGCTCAAGGAGAAGAAGCACCGTCTGGAGGACGCCATCTCCGCGACCCGCGCCGCGGTCGAGGAAGGCATCGTCTCCGGTGGTGGCTCCGCTCTGGTCCACGCCGTCAAGGTTCTCGAGGGCAACCTCGGCAAGACCGGCGACGAGGCCACCGGTGTCGCGGTCGTGCGCCGCGCCGCCGTCGAGCCGCTGCGCTGGATCGCCGAGAACGCCGGTCTCGAGGGTTACGTCATCACCTCGAAGGTCTCCGAGCTCGACAAGGGTCAGGGCTTCAACGCCGCGACCGGCGAGTACGGCGACCTGGTGAAGGCCGGCGTCATCGACCCGGTCAAGGTCACCCGCTCCGCGCTGGAGAACGCCGCGTCCATCGCGTCGCTGCTGCTCACGACCGAGACGCTGGTCGTCGAGAAGCCGGCCGAGGAAGAGGCCGAGGCCGGTCACGGCGGCCACGGTCACTCGCACTGACCCGTAGCTCCACCCAGCCACTGAGGCCCGGTACCCCGTCGCGGGGTACCGGGCCTCGGCGGTGCCCGGCCAGGCGTCGAGCGACGGTGGTGCACGCTGTGCGTGGTGTGGGCCGCTCGTTCCCGCGGACGTGGTGGACGTGGTGGACGTGGAGCATGTGCGGCCGCTCGCGCGTGGTCGCGGGACACGGACCGGATTCGGGCCCCACTGCCTCGGCAGTGAGGCCGAAGGCGAGAGCAGCATGGACGTGAGCGTGGGCATACCGCCTGTTCGCCGCGTTCGAGCCCGGGCTCGACCGTCGGCGTCGCAGGGTCGGCACCATGCCCCGATGCCCGCGTCGTCCTCGGCTGCGAGATCGTCGATCCACTGATCCCGGACCGGAGAAGGTGGACAGCCCGCGGGTTCACGGAAACTGTCGGGGCGACGGCCCGGGAGTCGACCGCGCTGACCGGTCTCCTCCCGCCCAGGGCGATCAACCGGTCACAGGGATGCCACCACCTGCCTGCTCACGCACATCGGGAAGGAGCGGGCAGGGGACAAAGCCCGCCGTCACGCCGAGCGCGGCAGCGCCCCCGCCCGGACCGGGTCCGCGAAGGGCAGGCCGGCCGCGAACCGCTCCATCTCGTCCAGCGCCTGGTCGGCCATCCGGTGCAGCTCATCGCCCAGCGAACCCGCGACATGTGGAGTGAGCAGCACATTCGGAAGGTCGTACAACGGCGAGTGCGCGGGCGGAAGTTCGGGCTCCGTCACATCCAGCACCGCGTGCAGCCGCCCGGTGGTCAGCTCGGGCAGCAGTGCCTCCTCGTCGATCAGCGATCCCCGGGCCGTGTTGATCAGCGTCGTCCCGGTCGCCATGGCCGACAACTGCGCGGCGCCGATCATGTGGTGCGTCTCCGGGAGCTGCGGCGCGTGCACCGACACGACCGAGCTGCTGGCGCACAGCTCGTCGAGCGGGGTGAGCCGTACACCGAGCCGCGTCGCCTCCGGACCGTCCACGTACGGGTCGTACAGCAGGACGTCCAGGTCGAAGGGGCGCAGCAGCTCGATCACGCGGCGGCCGATGCGGGAGGCGCCGACGATGCCGACCGTACGGCGGTAGTTGCCGCAGCCGTCGAGCTCCGCGAGCCAGTCGTGATCGGTGCGCAGGGCGCGATAGCGATCCGCGGAGTGCAGGATGCGCTTGCCCGCGAAGAGGATCGTGGCGAGCGTGAATTCGGCGACCGGCAGCGCGTTGGCCCCGGCCGCCGAGGTGACGGCGATCCCGCGTTCCCAGCAGGCGTCCGTGATGTGGTGCTTCACGGAGCCGGCCGCGTGCACCACGGCCCGCAGCCGGGGCGCGGCCGCCAGCACCTCGGCGGTGAGCGGCGTCGCACCCCAGCAGGTGAACAGCACCTCGGCATCGGCGAGCGCGGCGGCCACCTCGGGCGTCGGGTCGGCCAGGTCGTGGGCGACGAGGTGCGGATCGGTACGGGTGAGGGTGGCCAGCCGGGTGCGGTGGCGGTCGGCGAGGAGGCGTCCGGCGATGCCGGGGCCCATCGCGAGCAGGGCCGTCGGCCGGTTGTCAGTGGCGTGGGGCATGGTGGAACTCGTACTCCTCAGGTCTCGCGTGAGAGTCACTTGACGCTGCCGGCGGTCAGACCGGCCTTCCAGTGCCGCTGCAGCGAGACGAAGGCGACGATGAGCGGGATGACGGCTAGGAGGGAGCCGGTGACGACGAGCGGATAGAAGCTCGGCTCGCCGTGGGTGTTGGTGTTCCAGGAGTACAGACCGAGGCTCAGCGGGAAGAGCTTGCGGTCCGAGAGCATCACGAGGGGGAGGAAGAAGTTGTTCCAGATCGCGGTGAACTGGAAGAGGAAGACGGTCACGAAGCCCGGCATGACCATGCGCAGTCCGATGGACCAGAAGACGCGCAGTTCGCCGGCCCCGTCGATACGGGCGGCCTCCAGGGCCTCGTTCGGTATGTAGCCGGTGCTGAACACCCTGGCGAGATACACGCCGAACGGATTGACGAGCACCGGGATCAGCACGGACCAGTAGGTGTTGACCAGGCCGGTCTTGGAGGCCAGGAGATACATCGGCAGAGCGAGTGCGGTGGTGGGGACGAGCACGCCCATCAGCACGAGGCCGAACAGCTTCTCCTTGCCCCGGAATTCGTACTTGTCGAAGGCGTACCCCGCGGCGACACAGATCAGCGAACAGACGATCGCCCCGCCGCCCGCGTAGAAGAGGCTGTTGAGGTACCAGCGGAAGTAGATGCCGTCGCCGTAGGAGGCCAGGTTCGACAGATTCTCGCCGAGGTTGAAGCCCTCGAAGGAGAAGGCGTTGCCCGCGAGCAGACCGCCGGTGTCCTTCGTGGCGGCGGTGACCAGCCAGACGAGGGGGAAGAGCATGTAGACGACGGCGAGCAGAAGGAAGCCGTTGACGGCGGTCTTCGACATCCAGCGGCCGCGGGAGGCGGGGGAGTTCATGCTTTCTTGCCCTTCCGGCCGGTGAAGCGGGTGACGACGAAGGACAGCAGCGCGGCCGTGAGCGCCAGCAGGATGGAGGCGGCCGCGGCGAGACCGTAGTCGTTGCGTTCGAAGGCCGCGGTGTACGCATACATGTTCGGCGTCCAGGTGGAGGAGACGGCGGAACCGGTCCCCTTGTTGAGGATCAGCGGCTCGGTGAACAACTGGAGCGAGCCGATGACCGTGAACAGCGCGACCATCACGACCGAGGCGCGGATCAGCGGGACCTTGATGCTGAGCGCGACGCGCCAGGCACCGGCCCCGTCGACCGTGGCCGCTTCGAGTACGGAGCGGTCGATCGCCTGCAGCGCGGCATAGAAGATCACCATGTTGTAGCCGAGCCACTCCCACAGGGCGATGTTGACGATGGAGGGGAGGGCGCCCTCGGGCGAGAAGAAGTCGAAGCCGATTCCGCCGGACTCCATGGCGCTGACCACCGGGCTGAGCTGGGGTGTGTAGAGGTAGACCCAGATCAGCGCGGCGATGATGCCGGGCACGGCATGCGGCAGGAAGAGCGCGAGCTGGAAGAACCGGCGGGCGCGGGCCAGTGCGGAGTCCAGCAGCAGGGCGAGGGCGAGGGCCCCGATGAGCAGCAGCGGAATGTAGAACAGGCAGTATCCGAGGAGTACGCCGAAGCCCTCGCGGAACGCCCGGTCGCCCAGGGCCGCCGTGTAGTTGTCGAGTCCGCTGAAGACGGTCTCGGTGCCGCCGAAGCCCAGGCCGGACTGCTTCTCGGTGAACAGGCTGAGCCAGACCGCGTATCCGATCGGCAGCACCATGGCCACGGTGAACAGTACGAAGAAGGGACCCAGCAGGATGGCGGCGGCTCTGGTCGTCCGGGCGCGCTTCATCAGCCTGCGTCCTCGACCTTCAGACCGCGCTTCTTCAGCTCGGTGACCGTGGCGTCGTGCCCGGCCTTGACCGCGTCCTTGATGGTGGTGCCGCCGCTGGCCACCTTGCCGAACTGGTCCTTGATCGTGGTGTTCGTCGTGCCGGTCGTCGGGCCCCAGCTCCAGTTCGGGCCGATGGACGTTGCGGCGCCCTCGAACACCTGGTAGATGTCCTCGCCGCCGTAGAAGCCGGCGTCGAAGGACTTCTGCGCCACCGGGCGCAGCGCCGCCGCGGCCGGGAAGGCGCTCGAAGTGCCGGACTCGATCCGTGCCTTGATGCCTTCCTCGGTGGTCGACATCCAGGTGGCGAACTCGACCGCGGCCTCGGCCTTCTTGCTGGTCTTCGTCACCGCGAAGGTGGAGCCGCCGAGCATGCCGCTGGCCGGCTTGCCGTCCCAGCTGGGCATCGGGGCGACGGCCCACTTCCCGCTCTGCTCGGGCAGCGTGCCCTTGAGGACGCCCGCGCCCCAGGCGGCGCCGAGGTAGCCGACGGTGCCGCCGTTCTTCAGGGAGTTGGTCCACTCGGGGCTGAACGAGGCGTTGGCGCGGATCAGGTCGTCGTCGAGCAGGCCCTGCCAGTAGTCGGCGACCTTGTTGGTGGCCGCGTCGGCCGTGCTGACCTTCCAGGTGTCGCCCTCGGGCTTGTACCACTGGGCGCCGGCCTGCCAGGCCATCGCCTGGAACGTGGTCGGGTCATCGGGGAAGAAGGTGCCGATACGGGCCTTCTTGTCGGCCTTCTTGATCTTCTCGGCGGCCTTGCGGAACTCGTCCCAGGTCTTGGGGACCTCGACGCCGTACTTCTCGAACAGGTCCTTGCGGTAGTAGAAGGACTGCGGCGAGGCGTCGAACGGGACGGCCCAGTTCTTGCCGCCGAGCGTCGTCAGCTCGACCGCCTGCGGCAGCAGCTTCTTCTTGATGTCGTCGGTGAAGTACTGGCCGATGTCCTGGAGCGCGCCCTGACTGACGTACTCCGGAAGCTGCGGGTACTCGATGGAGACCAGATCGGGGGCGTTGCCCGCCTTCACCGCGTTGGAGATCTTGGCGTAGCCGCCCGCGTTGCCGGACGGGATCTCCTCGTACACCACCTTGATGTTCTTGTGCGAGGCGTTGAACGCGTCAACGACCTCCTTGGACCCCTTGGCCCAGCCCCAGAAGGTGATGCTGACGGGCTTGCCGTCGCTTCCGGCGGCAGCACTGTCGTCGCCGCTGCCGCCACAGGCCGTGAGAACGGCGAGGGCGGTGGCGGCGCCGACTACGGCGAGGGACGTTCTGCTCGAACTGCGGCTCACAGCGAGGCTCCTGAACAGGCGACGACATTGGCGTTGGCCGTGATCCTTGGACCAGCCGTGACCGAAGTCAAGAGCGAAAGAGCGATTGATCGAAAAAAGATCAAATAAGTTACGTACGGAAGCTGGTGGAATGCCCCCGCGAGAGGGGTCCGCGAGGCCGCGAGAACGCCTGCTTCAAGCGGGCTTCGATGCTTGCTTCACGGCTTGGGAGAGGGGGCTCCGCACGAGTCCCGGACCCGCAACTGCGGGAGCAGCGTCAGATGACGCCGGGGCGTGTCCGCGCCCTGGTGGCCGAGTCGTTCCACCAGCAGTTCCGTCGCATGGCGGCCCACTTCGCGCTTGGGCGGTGCCACCGCCGTGAGCGGGGTGTCCGCGAGGGCCGCCACCTCGTCGTCGTACGCGATCAGCGCCAGATCGTCCGGCACCCGTACGCCCAGCTCGGCCAGGCGCTGCACCACCTGGATCGCGTCCACGTCGTTGTGGATCAGCGCCGCCGTCGCCACCCCCGAGTGGACCGCCTCACGCAGCGCCTGCACGGCCTGTTCGAACGCGTCCGGAGCGAGTTCGGCCGGTACGGAATCGATCACGTCCTGCGGTGTGCGCAGCCCGAGCACGGCCAGGGCCTCCTCGTACCCGGATCGCACCGCGACGGCGGTCGGGGAGTCCGCCCGGGCCATCAGCAGCGGCGCCCCGTGCCCGAGATCCACCAGGTGGCGTACGGCGAGCAGCACCCCGTGCGCATGGTCCGAGCAGACCCGGTCCAGGTCGTCCAGCGGGGAGCCCGCGGTGGGCCTGCGCTCCAGCAGGACGGTCGGCACGGGCAGCGAGGCGATCCAGCCGCCGAACGCGGCGGGGTCGCCGGGGTGCTGCCAGCCCGGCGCGACCAGCAGCCCCTCGGCGCCCGCGGAGAGCAGGCCCTCGGTGCGGGCGTGGTCCTCCTGCGGCCGGTAGTCGGAGATCCGCAGGATCAGCCGGGCACCCGCCCTGGCCGCGGCCTCGTGAGCCCCACGGATGACCTCGGCGAAGTAGTAGGTCGACGAGGGCGCGAGCATGCCGAGGACCAGGCCGGTGCCGCCGGGCCCCGCGGCGGCGGGGGTGGCGTCCTGCGGCCAGGACACCGAGCCGTGGACCCGGTCGAGCAGGCCCCGGCCGGCCAGCTCCTCCACGTCCCGGCGCACCGTGACGGGAGATACCCCCAGCTGCGAGGCCAGATCCGAAACCCGGGCCGAGCCCCGTTCCCGTACCAGCCCCAGCAGTCGGTCATGGCGTTCAGCAGCACTTTCGCGCACGGCAGCAGTCCCCTCGCAGTGTGTGGCCCGGCCCCCGGTCCGGCCGGTGCCGGGGCCGTTGTCCGACCCTAGACCAACGTGATCGAACGATGGGAGTTTCGATCATTCAAACGCAATCCATTGACGTTCGATCAATCCGAGTCCAGGATTCCGGCGATGCCGACTCGTCCCGTCCCTGACTGTTCGTACGGAGGAATTGTGAGACATCGCGTCACTGCTGCGACGCTCGCGGCCCTGACGGCCGCCGCCGGTCTGACCCTCGCCGGCCAGAGCGCCGCACAGGCCGCACCCACCGGCCGTACCTTCCACGTCGACTGCACGGCCGCCCCGGCCGGCGCCACCGGCAGCAAGCAGCACCCCTGGACCACGCTCGCCGAGGCCAACGCGCACACCTACGGCCCCGGCGACCGGCTGCTCTTCAAACGCGGCGCCACCTGCACCGGCACCCTCGCCCCCAGGGGCGCCGGCTCCGCCCGCGCCCCGTTCACCATCGCCGACTACGGCAAGGGCCCGGCCCGCGCCAAGCTGGACGGTGCGGGCGCCCACGATGTCGTGCTGCTCTCCAACATGCAGTACGTGCACCTCAAGGCCCTGGAGATCACCAACGCCGACAACGCCGGCAGCGAGCGCAACGGCGTCCGCCTCCGCCTCACCGACTACGGCACCGCCCGCGGCTTCGACATCTCCGGCCTCTACATCCACGATGTGCGCGGCGGTGACTACAAGACGGTGTCCGGCTCCAGCGCCATCCACATCGCGGTCGAGGGCAAGACGAAGGCGAGCCGGTACGACGGCCTGGACATCGGGCAGAACCGCATCGAGGACGTCGACCGCGAGGGCATCTACTTCAAGTCGACCTTCTCCAAGCGCGATCTGGTCGGCCAGCAGCAGGACCCGAACGTCTACCCGGGGGAGTGGACGCCGAGCACCGGAGTCCGCATCCACCACAACACGCTGAAGTCCCTGGCCGGCGACGGCATGAAGCTCGACACCACCAGCGGTGCCCGCGTCGACCACAACCGGGTCGACGGCTTCCAGTTGCGCTCGCCCTCCGCCAACGCGGGCATCTGGACCTTCAACACCGACGACACGACCGTCGAGTACAACGAGGTCTCGGGCGGCGGCAACACCCACGACGGGATGTCCTTCGACGCCGACGGCGCCTCGCAGAACACGGTCTTCCAGTACAACTACAGCCACGACAACAAGGGCGGCTTCCTGCTGATCTGCCCGTACAGCGGCGCCAAGACCATCGGCACGGTCGCCCGCTACAACGTCAGCCACAACGACGGCGCCCGCCTGATCCAGAACTGCTGGGGCCCGATCCTCGGCACGGAGATCTACAACAACACCTTCCACAACAAGGAGCAGATCCCCGGCTACCTCGTCCAGGACGACGCCGGCAGCCCCGCCACCACCCAGCACGAACTGTCCATCCGGAACAACATCTTCGTGAGCGAGGGCACCGGCGGCTACGCCTTCAAGAACCCGACGCCCGGGCTCTCCTTCGACCACAACGCCTTCTACGGCATCGACATGACCCGCCCCGACCCCGGCGGCATCACGGCCGATCCGAAGCTCCGGCCCGACTTCCGGCTCGATGCGGGTTCGCCCGCCCTCGCCGCCGGAGCCGTCATCGAGAACAACGGCGGCAAGGACTACTTCGGCAACGAGCTGAAGCCCGGCGCCCCCAACATCGGCGCCTACGCGGGCCGCGGGGCGAGGTAACAGCCCATTCGGCAACCGCCGACCCGGTAACCCACTCACTGCGGCCCGTACTTGCGGCCTGTCTTGGAGGTGACCCCTCCGAGCAGGCCGCGCGGCGTCACCTTCACGAGCCCCATCAACGCCTTGTACCGCGGGTCCGGGATCGAGACCGACCTACCACGTGCCAGATCCGCCAGGGCCGCCGCCACCAGCTTGTCCGCGTCGAGCCACATCCAGCCCGGGATGTTGCCGGTCCCCATCCCGGCCCGCTCGTGGAACTCGGTCCGCACGAAGCCGGGGCACAGCGCCATCAGCCGCACCCCCGAACCGGCCAGGTCCTTCGCTGCGCCCTGGGTGAACTGCACGACCCAGGCCTTGGACGCGCCGTACGTCCCGCGCGGCACGAACGCCGCCACCGAGGCCACATTGACGACCCCGCCCCGCCCGCGCTCCCGCATCCCGGCCGCGGCTGCCGAGGTCAGCCGCAGTACCGCCTCGCAGTGCACCTTCAGCATGTTCAGCTCGTCGGCCATGGGCACATCCAGATAGCGGCCCTTGTTGCCGAACCCGGCATTGTTGACCAACAGGTCGACCGACTGGTGAGGGTCCGTCAACCGGGCCTCGACCGCGGCGATCCCCTTGTCCTCGGACAGGTCGGCCGTCAGCACCTCGGCCTCGATGCCGTGCCGGTCGTGCAGTTCGGTCGCCTGCTCGCGCAGCCGCTCGGTGTTGCGCGCCACCAGCACCAGGTTGTGCCCATCGGCCGCGAGCCGCCGTGCGAATGCGGCTCCGATCCCTGCGGTCGCGCCCGTAATCAGTGCAGTCGTCATACGCGGCACGTTAGTGCCTGTCCGGCACGCCGCGATCAGTCGTCCGCCGCCTGTTTCTCCACGTGGTTCAGGGCGGCACGCAGCGTCTCGGGATGCAGCGCGTCCCGCGCCGCGAGCAGCTTCGGGAGCAGCTCCCGGCGCGTCGTCGAAGCCAGGAAGTCCAGCTCCACGGTGACATCGTGGTCCGGCCGGTGCACGATCTCGACCGGGTCCCCGGAGCGGATCTCGCCCGGCTCGATCACCCGCAGGTAGGCACCCGGGGCAGCCGCCTGTGTGAACCGCTTGACCCAGCGCTTCTCGTCGACATGGCCGGCGAACGTACGGCAGGGAATCCGGCTCGACGTGACCTCCAGGACCAGGTCGGGGCCGATCCGCCAGCGCTCGCCGATCCTCGCGCCGCTCACGTCCAGACCGCTGGTCGTCAGGTTCTCGCCGAACGTGCCGTTGGCCAGCGGGCGGCCGAGCTCTCGTTCCCAGACGTCGAGTTCCTCGCGGGCGAATGCGTACACGGCCTGGTCGGAGCCGCCGTGATGGCGCAGATCGCACACCGCGTCCCCGGCCAGACCGCTGCCGCCGGTGCCCTTGGGACCGGGATCGGCGACGCGTACGGGGCCGTCGGCCGGTTGCTTGTCGATCCCGGTCGCGCCGCCGGGGGCGTCGGTGTAGTCGACGGTCCTGGGCCGTCCCACATTCACAGTCAGCAGCTTCATCGGCTTCATACGAAGAACGCTAACCACTCCGCCCTCAAAGATGCATGCCAATAAGTCGCATGCAATCCAAGAATCGCTTATGGTTGAGTGGTGATCGAAGCCCGTCATCTCCGTGTCCTGCGCGCCGTGGCCGCCACCGGCTCGTTCTCCGCCGCCGCCCGCGAACTGGGCTGCACCCAGCCGGCGGTCAGTCAGCAGATGAAAGCCCTGGAAGCCTCCGCGGGGACCACCCTGCTGATCCGTACGGGACGCGAGATGCGGCTCACCCAGGCGGGCGAGGCCCTCGTCCGGCACGCCACCGGAATCCTCGCCGGGCTCACCGCCGCCGAGGAGGAGGTCGCCGCGATCGCCGGGCTGCGGGCCGGCCGGGTCCGGCTCGTCTCGTTCCCCAGCGGCAGCTCCACGCTGGTCCCCTGCGCCCTCGCGGCGCTGCGCGCGGCCCACCCCGGCACCCGGGTCTCCCTGGTCGAGGCAGAGCCGCCGCGCTCGGTCGAGATGCTGCGGGAGGGCGACTGCGACATCGCGCTGGCGTTCCGTTACGGCGCCTCCGGCGCGGAGTGGGACGACCTGGTCGTACGCCCGCTGCTCACCGACCGGCTGATCGGCCTGGTCCCCGAGGGGCACCGGCTGGCCGGTTCGGCCGCCGTGGGCATTGCGGAGCTGGCCGACGAGTCGTGGATCGCGGGCTGCCCGCGTTGCCGGCGCCAACTGGTCGAAGTCTGCGAGGAGTCCGGTTTCACGCCCCGGATCGACTTCGCCACCGACGACTACCCGGCAGTGATCGGCCTGGTCGGCGCCGGTCTGGGGGTGGCCGTACTGCCGGAGCTGGCGATCGAGTCGGTACGCCCCAAGGGGGCCCGCACGGTGACGGTGGAGCCGGCCGTCGAGCGCGAGATCGTCGCCCTGACCCTGCCCGACCTGGCCCAGGTGCCGGCGGTGGCGGCCACCCTCGACCAGCTGTCCCTGGCGGCCGCCCGCTGAGCGGGGCCTGCCTGTGGCCCGGCCCCCCTCGGTGGCCGGGTGAAGTGCGGAAACGTTTTTGTATTTGTTGTGCCGGGCGGGGTGGGATCAGCCGTGGCCCGACGGGGACGGAAGGCCCGATGGCGCCGCTGCCGCGATCAGCCGGTTGCGGGCCCGTCCCATGAGCTCCTCGCGTTCGTCCTCGGTCAGTCCGCCCCACACTCCGTAGGGTTCTCGCACCGCCAGTGCGTGTGCTGCGCATTCGGCACGTACCGGGCATCGCATACAGACCTCTTTCGCCGAGTTCTCGCGGGCGCTCCGTGCCGCCCCGCGTTCACCCTCCGGGTGGAAGAACAGCGAGCTGTCGACCCCGCGGCAGGCCGCCAACAGCTGCCAGTCCCACAGATCGGCGTTGGGTCCGGGAAGCCGGGAGAAATCTGCCATTGCTTGTCCCCTCGAAACCATGCTGAGTCGGAATCGTCGTTGTCGTCCGTTGTTGACCGTGCCCATGACATTTACATCTACGGTGTAAGTAGATGTAAATATGACTGATTGCGAATCTAGCCACAGACACCAGTAAAAGGGAAGAAAACCCGCCAAATAGGGCATATATTCACGTGAAGTTTCGGTTGACGGTTGGATGATTCGCGTCGCTCTCCTCCGTGCACGGGTCCTCACGTAGAGTGCCGAACCCGGCCGTCCGACCCGTAACTCTTTCGAGTGACCATCGTTGAGAGGGCGGAGGCGGTTGACAGAAAAAGCGATCGGGCAGATGTCCGAGAGCGTCAACCGCTCAGGTGACGACTTGTAACAGCCTGGAGGCTCAAGGTGACGCGCATCAGCTGCGGAGGACGGTCATGACATCCGTCCTCGTCTGCGACGACTCCCCGCTTGCCCGAGAAGCGCTCCGTCGCGCGGTCGCGACCGTGCCCGGCGTCGAGCGTGTGACGACGGCGGCCAACGGCGAGGAAGTCCTCCGCCGCTGGGGCGCCGACCGTTCGGATCTGATTCTGATGGACGTACGCATGCCCGGTCTGGGGGGTGTGGAGACGGTCCGGCGGCTGCTCTCCGCCGACCCCGGCGCCAGGATCATCATGCTGACCGTCGCCGAGGACCTGGACGGTGTCGCGCTCGCGGTCGCCGCCGGTGCCCGCGGCTACCTGCACAAGGACGCCTCCCGTGCGGAGCTGCGGGCCACCGTCACCCAGGCGCTGGCCGATCCGACGTGGCGGCTCGCCCCCCGTCGGCTGCGGTCGGCCGAGATGGGTGCGGCACCGACGCTCACCGCGCGTGAGATCCAGGTGCTCGAAGGAATGAGTCATGGCCGCTCGAACGCCGAGATCGGCCGTGAACTGTTCCTCTCCGAGGACACGGTGAAGACGCACGCCAGGCGTCTGTTCAAGAAGCTCGGCGCCTCGGACCGGGCGCACGCCGTGGCGCTCGGCTTCCGCTGGGGCCTGGTCCGCTGAGGACCGGCCATGGCCGGCAGTCGATCGATTCCCCGTCCGCACACCGGCGGACGGGGCGATGCGACCGACGTGCGCGGGGCGGGCTCCGCCCCGACGGCGGCGCTTTCCGCGCCGGCGGTATGTGACGCTTCCCGGCCGATGCCGCATCCTTGAGATGTGGAGTTCCTCGGGAACGATTCGGTCGAGCGGAAGGGGAGGGCGCAGGACATGACTTCCGGCGCACCCGCTCATAACGCTTCGGTGCACAACTACGGACGCGGCGGCACGGACGATGCGGCTCCGGGGCACCATGGTCCGATGCGCGACGACGAGACGACGGTGATCGGTGCACTGGTGCACCGTGCTGTCGAGGGCGACGCACAGGCCACCCATGATCTGCTGGCCCATGTCCACCCCCTCGCGCTGCGCTACTGCAGGTCCCGGCTGAACCGGCTGCCCGGTGATGCTCGCCACTTCGTGGAGGACCTGGCGCAGGAGGTCTGCGTCGCGGTGCTGATGGCGCTGCCGCGCTACAAGGACACCGGCAGGCCCTTCGAAGCCTTTGTCTTCGCCATCGCGGGCCACAAGGTCGCCGATCTCCAACGGGCCGCCATGCGGCACCCGGGATCGACGGCCGTGCCCTCCGACGAGATGCCCGAGCGGCCGGACGATTCGCTCGGGCCCGAGGAGCGCGCGCTGCTCAGCAGCGATGCGGCCTGGGCCAAGAAGCTTCTTGCCAACCTCCCGGACAACCAGCGCGAGCTGCTCGTTCTGCGGGTCGCGGTCGGTCTGACCGCCGAGGAGACCGGACAGATGCTGGGCATGTCTCCGGGGGCGGTCCGGGTCGCCCAGCACCGGGCGCTCAGCAGGCTGCGGGCCCTCGCGGAGCAGTGAGCCGGCCCCTGTCCAGGTTCTGTACGAAGCTACAGAACCTCTAGGTGATCTTGCTCGTGGAATGAGACACCGCCGGAGGCCGTTAGCATGGACATCCGCACCGATCAAGGCCATTTGGGGAAGGTGTCATGACTGCAAACGTCGACGGAGTGCCCGAGAAATTCGCGACGCTCGGGCTGACATACGACGACGTGCTGCTGCTGCCCGGCGCGTCCGACATGACGCCCGACCAGATCGACACCTCCTCGTACATCTCCAAGAACGTACGGGTGAACATCCCGCTGCTCTCCGCCGCGATGGACAAGGTCACCGAGGCCCGCATGGCGATCGCCATGGCCCGGCAGGGCGGCGCCGGTGTGCTGCACCGCAACCTCTCCATCGCCGACCAGGCCAACCAGGTCGACCTGGTGAAGCGCTCCGAGTCCGGCATGGTCACCGACCCGATCACGGTGCACCCGGACGCGACGCTGCGCGACGCCGACGAGCTGTGTGCCAAGTTCCGCATCAGCGGTGTCCCGGTCACCGACGGCGCGGGCAAGCTGCTCGGCATCGTCACCAACCGTGACATGGCGTTCGAGTCGGACCGCACGCGCCAGGTGCGCGAGGTCATGACGCCGATGCCGCTGGTCACCGGCAAGGTCGGCATCTCCGGCGTGGACGCCATGGAGCTGCTGCGCCGCCACAAGATCGAGAAGCTTCCGCTGGTCGACGACGCGGGGGTCCTCAAGGGCCTCATCACCGTCAAGGACTTCGTCAAGGCCGAGCAGTACCCGAACGCCGCCAAGGACAAGGAAGGCCGGCTGCTGGTCGGCGCCGCCGTGGGTGTCGCGGGCGACGCGTACGAGCGGGCCCAGGCGCTCATCGAGGCGGGCGTCGACTTCATCGTCGTCGACACCGCCCACGGTCACTCCCGGCTGGTCGGCGACATGGTCGCCAAGATCAAGTCGAACTCCTCGGTCGACGTCATCGGCGGTAACATCGCCACCCGTGACGGCGCCCAGGCGCTGATCGACGCTGGCGTCGACGGCATCAAGGTCGGCGTCGGCCCCGGCTCCATCTGCACCACCCGCGTCGTCGCCGGCATCGGCGTCCCGCAGGTCACCGCGATCTACGAGGCCTCGCTCGCCGCCAAGGCGGCCGGTGTCCCGGTCATCGGTGACGGCGGCCTGCAGTACTCCGGTGACATCGCCAAGGCCCTGGTGGCCGGTGCGGACACCGTGATGCTCGGCTCGCTCCTCGCGGGCTGTGAGGAGTCTCCCGGCGAGCTGCTCTTCATCAACGGCAAGCAGTTCAAGTCGTACCGCGGCATGGGTTCCCTCGCCGCGATGCAGACCCGTGGCGACCGCAAGTCGTTCTCCAAGGACCGCTACTTCCAGGAGGGCGTCGCCTCCGACGAGAAGCTGGTCCCCGAGGGCATCGAGGGCCAGGTCCCCTACCGCGGCCCGCTCTCCGCGGTCGTCCACCAGCTCACCGGCGGTCTGCGCCAGTCGATGTTCTACGTCGGCGGACGCACCGTCCCGGAGCTCCAGGCCAACGGCCGGTTCGTCCGGATCACCTCGGCGGGTCTCAAGGAGAGCCACCCGCACGACATCCAGATGACGGTCGAGGCGCCGAACTACAGCAGGAAGTAACGCAACAGCGCAGCTGAGGGGCGGCCCGGGGTTCCCGGGACCGCCCCTCAGCCGTGTGTCGGGGATACTGGACAACGCAGACGTAGAGGGAAAGGCCACACCATCGTGACTGAGATCGAGATCGGGCGCGGCAAGCGCGGCCGCCGGGCGTACGCATTCGACGACATCGCCGTCGTTCCGAGCCGTCGTACCCGCGACCCGAAGGAGGTCTCGATCGCCTGGCAGATCGACGCCTACCGTTTCGAGCTGCCGTTCCTGGCGGCTCCCATGGACTCCGTGGTCTCCCCGCAGACCGCGATCCGCATCGGTGAGCTGGGCGGCCTCGGTGTCCTCAACCTCGAGGGCCTGTGGACCCGGCACGCCGACCCGCAGCCGCTGCTCGACGAGATCGCCGAGATGCCCGTGGAGTCGGCGACCCGCCGCCTCCAGGAGATCTACTCCGCTCCGATCCAGGAGGAGCTGATCGGTCAGCGCATCAAGGAGGTGCGCGACTCCGGTGTCGTCACCGCCGCCGCGCTCTCCCCGCAGCGCACCGCGCAGTTCTCCAAGGCCGTCGTCGACGCCGGTGTGGACATCTTCGTCATCCGCGGTACGACGGTCTCCGCCGAGCATGTCTCGGGTGCGGCCGAGCCGCTCAACCTCAAGCAGTTCATCTACGAGCTGGACGTCCCGGTGATCGTCGGCGGCTGCGCCACGTACACCGCGGCCCTGCACCTGATGCGTACCGGTGCGGCGGGTGTCCTCGTCGGCTTCGGCGGCGGCGCCGCGCACACCACGCGCAACGTCTTCGGCATCCAGGTCCCGATGGCGACCGCGGTCGCCGATGTGGCCGGGGCCCGGCGCGACTACATGGACGAGTCCGGCGGCCGGTACGTGCACGTGATCGCGGACGGCGGCGTCGGCTGGTCCGGCGACCTGCCCAAGGCCATCGCCTGCGGTGCGGACGCCGTGATGATGGGCTCCCCGCTGGCCCGCGCGACGGACGCGCCGGGCCGCGGCCGCCACTGGGGCATGGAGGCCGTCCACGAGGACGTGCCGCGCGGCAAGCTGGTGGACCTGGGCTCCGTCGGCACGACCGAGGAGGTCCTCACCGGTCCTTCGCACACCCCCGACGGTTCGATGAACATCTTCGGTGCGCTGCGCCGGGCGATGGCGACGACCGGGTACAGCGACCTCAAGGAGTTCCAGCGCGTCGAGGTGACGGTGGCGGACTCGCAGCACCGCCGCTGATCGCTCTCAGCAGCACGGAAGGCCCGGACCGCAGGCGCGGTCCGGGCCTTCCGTATGTCGTGGGCGACGGCTTCGATCAGTCGGTTGCCTTGCGCGCGGCCGAGAAGGCCACGACACCGGCGATCACGATGAAGACGAAGGTCAGCGGGTCCGCGTCTTCCTTCCACACCTTGTTCAGGTCGCTGAAGTGGTCGAAGAAGATCTCGCTGACCGAGAGCGGGAGCTGCTTGCTGATGATGATGGCCTCACCGAGCAGCTGACCGAAGTAGACACCGATCAGCGCGAGGACGGCGCTGATGACCGGCAGGACGGGGTTGCGGCCACCGAGCTTGCCCGCGGCGAAGCCGACGATGGCGCCGACACCCACGGCCGCGTAGCCGATCTCGTGCTTGGTGGCGCCGATGATCCCACCGTAGATACCCGCGGCGACGAGGGCCGCGACGACGGCGGCGATCAGGCCGAGCCCCAGGTTGTTGCGGGCCGGGGCCGGCGGGGCGAACGGTGCGCCACCGAACGGAACGCCGGGCTGACCGGGCTGGCCGTACGGTCCGGGCTGCTGGCCCGCGAACGGGTTGCCGGTCGGGGCCGCGGGCTGGCCGGGCTGCTGGCCTGCGTACGGGTTGCCGCCGACGGGCTGGGCGTCGTTCGGCTGGTTCGCCGGTGGTACGGACTGGCTCATGGTGGAATCCCCCCTGGGACGGAAACGCACGACTGTGCGAGAAGTGACGCCGCAGGCTAGCAGTCGCCTACGACATCGCCCACCGAAATCCGTGAGGAGCTCTCCACCGACCGTTGGAACCCCTTTCTCACAACCGGTGTGCGGCCCCCGCCGGGGTCGCGCCCCGGGTGTCCAGGAGGAGCTGGGCCTTCACGGCGAGGCCCTGGAGATCGTACGTACGGTGGTGCTGGAGCAGCACCGTGAGATCGGCGCTCGATGCCGCCTCGTGCAGCGAGTCGGCGCGCGGGACCGGGAGTTCACGCACCCGCCAGTCCAGGACATGCGGGTCGTGGTAGCCGATCTGGGCGCCCATGTCCATCAGCCGGGTCGCGATCTCCTGGGCGGGGGAGGCCTCCTGGTCGGCGAGGTCCGGCTTGTAGGTGACGCCGAGGAGCAGCACCCGGGCGCCGCGCACGGACTTGCCGTGCTCGTTCAGGAGGGTGGCGCAGCGCTGGATCACGTACTGCGGCATCCGGTCGTTGATTTCCTGGGCGAGCGAGACCATCCGCAAGGGGTGGCCCGGGGTGCGGCTGTTGTACGGGAGGTAGCCGGGGTCGACGGGGGCGCCGTGGCCGCCGACGCCGGGGCCCGGACGGAACGGCTGGAAGCCGAAGGGCTTGGTCTCGGCGCATCTGATGACGTCCCAGAGGTCGACGCCGAGATCGTGGCAGAGCACCGCCATCTCGTTGACCAGGGCGATGTTGACGTGCCGGAAGTTGGTCTCCAGAACCTTCGTCATCTCGGCCTCGCGCGGCCCGCGGGCCCGGACGACCTTGTCGGTGAGCCGGCCGTAGAAGGCGGCGGCGGATTCGGTGCAGGCGGGGGTGAGGCCGCCGATGACCTTGGGGGTGTTGGCGTAGACGTGGGTCCTGTTGCCGGGGTCGAGGCGGCTGGGGGAGCAGGCGAGGTGGAAGTCGCGTCCGGCGCGCAGCCCCGAGCCCTCTTCGAGCAGGGGCAGTACATAGCTCTCGGTGGTGCCGGGCTGCACGGCCGATTCCAGCAGGACGGTGGTGTGCGGGCGCAGCCGGGCGGCGAGTGCGCGGGCCGCGTCGCCGACGGCGGTGAGGTCGAGGGTGCGGTCGGCGCCGAGCGGGGTGGGCGCGCAGATCACCGCGGTACGGACCCGGCCCAGTTCGGCCGGGTCGGTGGTGGGCCGGAAACCCCCCGAGAGCATCCGGCGTACGTCCGAGGCGGTGAGCGATCCCTCGACGGGGGGGTGGCCTGCGGCGAGTTCCGCGTAGGCGCGTGGGTCGGTGTCGTAGCCGACGGTCTGGACACCGGCGGCGGTGGCGGCTTGGGCGAGGGGCAGGCCGAGGTGGCCGAGTCCGATGACTGCGAGGTCTGCGGGCATGTGGCTGGGCCGTCCTTCCCTTGGACCGACCGGCAGATGGAGGGCGCCACCCTCCGTTTGCCGGTCGGTCCAAGACCATGAGAGCGGAAAGCGCAACCGCTGGGGACAGCGCAATGTCAGACTAGGCGTAAATATGACCTATATGTCGCATTGCAAGGCTCCAGCCGTCCTGGTGTTGTCCACAGGCGGTGGCCGAAGTCGTGTACGGCGGACAGAATCGAGAGGTGGGCACGGGGCGCCCGACCGCTCGGTCGGGTCGCGTCGCGTGTCGGACCACCCCGATCTACCCGGGAGGCAGCAGTGAGGACAGCGACACTGGGACCTGCGGAGCGTGCCGAGGCGCTTGCCGCGATGGCCGAGCGCGAACTGGACGTGCTGGTCGTGGGGGCGGGCGTGGTCGGCGCGGGTACGGCGCTGGATGCGGCGACAAGGGGACTCTCGACCGGCCTCGTCGAGGCGCGCGACTGGGCCTCGGGCACATCGAGCAGGTCGAGCAAGCTGATCCACGGCGGGCTGCGGTATCTGGAGATGCTCGACTTCGCGCTCGTCCGGGAGGCGCTGAAGGAGCGAGGGCTGCTCCTGGGACGGCTGGCCCCGCATCTGGTGAAGCCCGTGCCGTTCCTCTATCCGCTGCAGCACAAGGGCTGGGAGCGGCTCTACGCCGGTTCCGGCGTGGCGCTCTACGACGCGATGTCGGTGTCGTCGGGGCACGGCCGCGGCCTGCCCGTCCACCGGCATCTCTCTCGCCGCCGCGCCCTGCAGGCCGCTCCGGCGCTGAGGAAGGACGCCCTGGTCGGGGCGTTGCAGTACTACGACGCGCAGATGGACGACGCCCGCTATGTGGCGACCCTGGTGCGCACCGCCGCCGGATACGGCGCCCATGTGGCGAACCGGGCACGGGTGATCGGCTTCCTCCGGGAGGGCGAGCGGGTCGTCGGCGCCCGAGTGGAGGATGTCGAGGCGGGCGGGGAGTACGAGGTCAGGGCCAAACAGGTGGTCAACGCGACCGGGGTCTGGACGGATGACACCCAGGCGCTGATCGGGGAGCGCGGGCTGTTCCACGTCCGGGCGTCCAAGGGCATCCACCTGGTCGTCCCGAAGGACCGCATCCACTCCTCGACCGGCCTGATCCTGCGGACAGAGAAGTCCGTCCTCTTCGTCATCCCGTGGGGACGGCACTGGATAGTCGGGACGACGGACACGGACTGGGACCTGGACAAGGCGCACCCGGCGGCGTCCAGCGCCGATATCGACTATCTGCTCGAACACGTCAACTCGGTTCTGGCCACCCCCTTGACCAGGGACGACGTCCAGGGTGTCTACGCGGGGCTGCGGCCGCTGCTGGCCGGCGAGTCGGATGCGACCAGCAAACTCTCGCGCGAGCACACGGTGGCGCACCCGCTGCCGGGCCTCGTGGTCGTGGCGGGCGGCAAGTACACGACGTACCGGGTGATGGCGAAGGATGCCGTGGACGAGGCGGTGCACGGCCTCGACCAGCGAGTGGCGGAGTGCGTCACCGAGGACGTTCCGCTCCTGGGGGCGGAGGGATATCGCGCGCTGTGGAACGCCCGGGCGAGAATCGCGGCCCGCACGGGGCTCCATGTCGCCCGGGTGGAGCATCTGCTCAACCGCTACGGCTCGATGACCGAGGAGCTTCTCGATCTGATCGCCGACGATCCGGCGCTGGGTGAGCCGCTGCCGTCCGCGGACGACTATCTGAAGGCCGAGATCGTCTACGCCGCCTCGCACGAGGGGGCCCGCCACCTCGACGACGTACTGACCCGCCGGACCCGGATCTCCATCGAGACCTTCGACCGGGGCACGCTCAGCGCCCGGATCTGTGCGGAGCTCATGGCGCCGGTGCTGGGCTGGGACGAGGGGCAGATCGACCGGGAGGTCGAGCACTACGAGAAGCGGGTGCAGGCGGAGCGGGAGTCGCAGCGGCAGCCGGACGACCTCACAGCGGACGCCGCGCGGCTCGGGGCGCCGGACATCGTGCCGCTCTAGGAGGGTGCGCGGCCGCAGAACTCCGCGTCGAGGAGAGCCGGTTCGAGTGTCGTCGCAGCGGTCAGAGTGTCCGTGTCGATGCGGTACGTAAGGGTGTGCCGGCCGTCGCGCGTGGCGGCGGTACGGACGTAACTGCCCGCTATGTGGCCGTTGTGGCCCCAGACGGTGGTGCCGCAGGAGAGTTTCTGCGGATAGATGCCCAGGCCGTAGACGCCGTGCGTGGCGTCGGTGTTCAGCAGGGTCGCCAGCTGGGCGGGCGGGAGGAGGCGCCCGCCCAGCAGAGCCGCGTAGAAGCGGTTCAGATCGGTGAGTGTGGAGATCAGCTCCCCGGCCGCACCTGCCGTGCGCGGGTCGAGCGCGGTGACGTCGCGCAGGCTGCCGTCGGCCGGGTCGCGGGCATAGCCACGGCCGTGCGGGGCGGGCAGGGAGGTGCGGGCGCCCGGCAGGGAAGTACCGGTGAGACGCAGGGGGGTGATGATGCGGTGGCGGATCTCGGTGGCGTAGTCGTGCCCGGTGACGCGCTGAACGACGAGTCCGAGAACGGCGTAATTGGTGTTGGAGTAGGCATAGCCACCGGGGGCATTCGTCGGACGGTGGGTCAGGGCGACACGGACCGCGGCGCCGGCGGAGACGGGGCGGGCGGAGGTGTCGGCGGTGTAGTTGTAGAGGCCACTGGTGTGGTCGAGCAGGGCGCGCAGGGTGATGCGGCGGCCGTCGTTGCCGTTGCCCCGGATCAGGCCCGGCAGCAGTCGGCCGACGGTGTCCGAAAGGTGCAGCCTTCTCTCCCGGGCGAGTTGGAGTACGACCGTCGCCACGAAGGTCTTGGTGATGCTGCCGGCCCGGAACCGGTCCGTCCTGCGGATACCCGGGCCCGTCGAGCGGTACGTGTCGTACGGTGCGGAAGAGGCGCGATGGGCCAGCAGTGCCGCCGTGGGAGCACCGCCCCGGGCGACGAGCCGGGGAAGATAGGCCGCTGCGGGCGTGAGGTGTGGTTCGCTGGGCAGGGTCGCTGTTCCCAGGCCGAGCAGCGCCAGCAGCAACGGGGCGACGAGCAGCGCCCTGAGTGTCGGCATGGCAGGGAATCCCTTCCTCGGGCCACATCATGACGGGCCCGTGGACCCGGCACCAGGACCGGTCCCGGGGTGAGGGACAATGAACGCTCTGCCAGGGCGGGTTGATCGCAGAGGGGACGCATGTCGGAGGCGGAGCAGGCACGGGAGCCCCAACGGGACAAGGACGGACGTCTTCTCGCGGGGCGGTACCGGCTCGGGGAGGTGCTCGGCCGGGGCGGTATGGGCACGGTCTGGCGTGCCGTCGACGAGACGCTGGGCCGTACGGTCGCGGTCAAGGAGCTGCGGTTCCCTTCGGCCATCGACGAGGACGAGAAGCGCCGGCTCATCACGCGGACGCTGCGTGAGGCGAAGGCGATCGCCAGGATCCGCAACAACGGCGCGGTGACGGTCTACGACGTGGTCGACGAGGACGACCGGCCGTGGATCGTGATGGAACTCATCGAGGGCAAGTCCCTCGCCGAGGCCATCCGCGAGGACGGGGTGCTGACGCCGAAGCGCGCCGCCGAGGTCGGCCTCGCCATCCTCGACGTGCTGCGATCGGCGCACCGCGAGGGCATCCTGCACCGCGATGTGAAGCCGTCCAACGTGCTGATCGCCGAGGACGGCCGGGTCGTGCTGACCGACTTCGGCATCGCGCAGGTCGAGGGCGACCCGTCGGTCACCTCGACGGGCATGCTCGTCGGCGCCCCCTCGTACATCTCCCCGGAGCGCGCCCGCGGGCACAAGCCGGGACCGCCCGCCGACCTGTGGTCGCTCGGCGGACTGCTCTATGCCAGCGTCGAGGGCTCCCCGCCGTACGACAAGGGGTCGGCCATCGCCACCCTGACCGCGGTGATGACCGAGCCGCTCGACCCGCCGAAGAACGCAGGTCCGCTGGAGGAGGTCATCTACGGCCTGCTCGCCAGGGACCCCGATCAGCGGCTCGACGACGCCGGGGCGCGCGCCCTGCTCGACGACGTGATCCACGCTCCCGAGAAGCAGGACCCGGTGGTGCCCCCGCCTGCCGACGCCACCCAGGTCATGGCGCTGCCCGGCCAGGCCACCGAACCGGGCACGAAGGCGGCGTCGAAGTCCGGGGAGTCGGGCGAGGGCGCCCGGGACCGGCTGCGGGGTGCACTGCGCTCCGTACGGAACGCGAAGGCGACACCCGCCGCAGCGGTGGGTGCGGCCGCAGGCTCGACCACTGCGCCGCCCCCTCCCTCGACACCTCCGTCGACCGCTCCCTCGACGGGCCCTTCGAAGCCCTCAGCTCCGGCGAAGCCTGCCGCGGCCTCCGCCGCCGTACCGTCGCCGCGTCCCGCCACGTCGCCGACCACCCCGTCCCGTGCGTCCATCACGGACGTGGTGCCACGCCGCACCCTGGCGATCATCGCGGCCGTGATCGTGATCGCCGTGATCGGTACGGTCCTCGCCCTCACGCTCGACGGAGGCGGCAAGGACGACACGAACGGCGGCAACGGCAAGGACGGCAAGTCCACCTCGGCCGGGACCTCCACGACCGGCGGCTCCGCGGACACCGACAGCGGCAGTGGCAGCGGCAAGACCCAGGACCAGGGCGGCGATCAGGGTCAGGGCAAGGACCAGGGCAAGGGCAAGGACGACAACTCGGACAAGGGGTCGGACGGTTCGAAGGGTGACGCCGCTGACGCGCTGCCTGCGGGATACAAAGCCATCAAGAACAAGCAGTTCCACTTCGCGATGGCGATGCCCGAGGACTTCCGGCTCACCGACACGGCCGGTCGCAACTCCGGTGGCATCTACAACGCCGACGGGGGCTTCCCGCGCGTCCAGGTCGACTACACCGATTCGCCCGGCGGCGACGCCGCCGCAGCCTGGAACGCCGCGAAGGGCGCCGTCGCGGCCAGCAGCAACGGCTACCGACACCTCGGCGTGAAGAAGGTTCAGTACAACGGCTACCCGACCGTCGCCGACTGGCAGTTCGAGCGCACCCAGCAGGGGCAGCGGGTCCATGTGCTGAACCGGGGCTTCAAGGTCGACGCCACCCATGGCTACGCGATCATGATCAGCTGCAAGGCGAGCGAGTGGGACAGCAAGGAGTGCCGGACGCTGCGCGAGACCGCGTTCGACACGTTCGAGCCCACCGACTGATCCATGAGGCGAAAAGGGCCGGGATGTGCCGACCCCGGCGCAAGGCCGTGACTTGCCACGTATCGTGAGAGCCTGAAGACCGTACGCAGCCGGAACGGTGGGTCAATTGCACGGTAAGTGACCACAATTGATGGATTCGTGCGGTCTTCGTGGCCGGGGGGAACAGCGCGCTCTGGGGAGGCGTCGTGGATGACTATGCGGGTCGGGTGCTTGCCGACCGCTATCGCCTTCCGCTGCCCCCCTCCGATGAGTACGAACTGGTCGAGACCCGGGCGTTCGACACCTACAGCGGGCAGGAAGTCCTGGTCCGGCAGGTGCCGTTGCCCGAGGTGGTGGACGCCGAGGTGCTCGATGCCGACGGTCCGGCCCCGGCGGCCCGGCGGGTCACCGGGCGTGCCGTGCGACGGTCCACGGATCCGGCGGTCCGGCGCGCCATCGAGGCGGCGCAGGCGGCGGCCCAGGTCCCCGACCATCCCAGGCTCGACCAGGTCTTCGACGTGTTCGCCGAGGCCGGCTCGCTCTGGATCGTGAGTGAACTCGTCATGGCCCGCCCGCTCGCGGCTCTGCTGGCGGAGCGCCCGCTCAATCCTTTCCGGGCCGCCGAGATCGGCTCCGATGTGCTGACGGCGTTGCGGGTGCTTCACGCTCATGGCTGGACCCACCGCAACATCACCGTCCGCACGGTGCTGGTCTGCGACGACGGCCGCGTCGTGCTGACCGGTCTGGCGGCCGGAGCGGCGGAGGAGGCGCTCTGCGGGTACGTACCCACGCCTCGGCCCGACGACGAGGACGACGACGGGTACGGCGGCCACCCGGTATGCGAGACGGACCCGACCGGGCCGTACGTCCCGCCGCCCGCGCCGGCCCCGCCCGTCGCCCCGGCCGAGGTGCCGGCGGCGCGTGGCCCGGCGGCGATCGAGACGGGACGGGCGACCGGCGATCCGTACGGCGATGACGATCCGCACCCCGACGACCGGTACGCCGATGACTTCCATGGCGGTGTGCCGGGCGAGCTGGAGGCCGCACGGCTGCCGGTGAATCCCGCCCTCCCGGCGTCCACCCCCGAAGCGGCCGACGCCGCGCAGGTGCGGGCCGAGCGCGCCGGAGCCATCGCCGCCTAC
>NZ_FMDF01000164.1 GCF_900091955.1 Streptomyces sp. Ncost-T10-10d | reverse complement strand
GTGGCCGCGTCGGCCGCGGTACGGGCCCGGCCGGCAGCCGCCTCGGCGTCGTCAGCGTGCCGGTCGGCCTCATCGGCAGCCGCCCGCGCGGCATCCGCCGCGTCCCCCGCTTCCAGAGATTCGGCGTAGGCCTCTTTGGCGTCGGCCTTGGCGCGCGCCGCGTCCGCCTTCTGCTCGGCGTCCCACGCGTCGTCGCGCAGTTCCCTGGCACGATCCCGGGCGGTCTCGGCGTCCTTCTTCCGGGCGACCGCTGTGGCCTCCGACATCTCGGCCCTGCCCTTGGCTGCCTCGGCGTTGGCCGCTTCGGCTTCCGCGGTCTGCCGGTGCCGGGCCGCCTCCGACTTCTTGAGGTCGGCGGTCTCCTTCTCCTTCTTCGCCGTGGCCTCTTCGGCCTCGGCCTTCAGCCGCTTGGCGTGCGCCTCAGCCGCCGCCGCCTTCGCGTCCGCCTCCGCGACCAGGGACTCGGCAAGCTTGGCCTCGGCCAGCTCCTTGTCCTTCTTGGCGTTGTCACGGTGCAGCTTGGCCGCGTCCGCAGCCGCCTTGGCCTGCAGTTCGGCCCGGTAGGCCGCCTGCTTACGGAACTCCGCCTTGGACTGCGCGGCCTGCGCCAGCGCCCGCTGGGCGATCGTGGCGCTGTCCGCGGCAGCCGCCCGGGTGGCCGCCTCGGCGGTCTCGCCGGCCTTCACCAGCGCCGCGACCGCGGCCGCTGCTCCCTGCGTGACCTGCGCCTTCTGCTGGCCTACCAGCAGACCGCGGCCCCGCGGCGCCCCGTTGGCGTCCGCGATCGCGTACGCCGCCTGTTCGGCGGTGGCGCTGGCGGTCTGGGCAGCCGTCGCGGCCGTCGCCTGGCGCTTGAGCTCGGCCAGCTCGGCCACCGCTCCCGCGCGCGCGGCGCTCAGCCGCTGCGACGCCTTGGTGAACTCCGTCGACGGCGGAACGCTGCCGTTGTGCTCGGAGACCTTGAACAGCACCTTCTGCGTGGCAGCGTCGCTGCAGGCGGCCGCGAGCACGTCCTGTCCGGCGTTGTAAATGGGGCTCAGGCACTTGTTCGCCCCCAGGTTCTGCAGGGCGGCTTCGGCCCGGACGCTGAACTTCCACGCCTGCATGGGCGTGCCGTTGCAGGTCCAGATCTGGATCTTCGTCTGGTTGGTGGCGACGTCGAGGCACTTCTGCGAGTTCACGTTCTGCAGGCTGTAGCCCTCGCCGTAGTCCCCGTTGACCCTCCACTGCTGGGCGGCCGCCGTGGAGCAGGCGACGACCTCGACAGGCGTGCCGTTCGCGGTGCCGGAACCCTGCACGCCCAGGCACTTGCCGGTCGCGCCCGGGAAAGTCGCGCCCAGGATCTTGACGGCCATCGGGGAGGTGCCGACCCAACCGATGCCGCCCGAGGACCAGTAGTCCTGCCAGCGGGTGATGTGGTCGGCGACCCACGAGTGGCCGAGCATCTTGCCCATCGACTCGGAGGCCACGGTCAGCGCCTGGACGGCGTTCTTGTTCGCGGTCAGGATGTCGTTGCGCTTGGCAGCCTGCGAGCCGATCTCCTGCTGCCACTCCGCCCCGGCGGTCGCGGAGACCTCGCCCAGGACCTTCTCCGGATCCATCGGATCACGCCACGCACAGGCGGCGAACCGGGACTTGAGGTCCTCGACCGCGACCCGGTGCTCGGCGGTACCCGGCACCGGTGCCTTGTTCGGGAAGCCGCCCGAGCTCAGGAAGAGTCGGGCGTTGTCCGCGCCGGTCGGCTCCAGGCTCCAGTTCGTCAGGCGCTTGTAGGCGTCCCGCAGGGCGACCTGTCGGTTCCAGTCCGGCAGGGACGGATTGGGGTCGCTGCCGTACAGCGGCTGTCCCAGAGCCTTGACCGCCGCGACGGTCTCCGCGTCGGCCGGCGGAGTCGCGTCCTCGTAGAAGTCGCTCTCGTCCTTCCAGAACCGGTCGGCGATCCACGCCGTGAGGCCGGTCTGGGAGTGGAAGTCCTCACCATCGTCACCGCTTGTCCCGGGCGGCCACTCGAAGTCGGCGACGGAACCGAAGCCGCCGGGCGTCTCGAGCCCGGATATCTTCCAGCTGTCGTGGAGCGCGTCGAGCCGGTTCAGCTCAGCGAGCGCGGCATCCCGGTCCGACTTGTACGCGGTGGCGAGCGGAGTGTTCTCCCAGTAGTCCCGGTCGGCCAGCTCCCGCAGCCGCTCCGGACTCTGGTTGAGCCCGTCCTTCGCGGTGGCGGCCATGGCCGGCCCGCCCAGCCGCAGTACGTCGCTCATCAGGCACTGGTCCTGCCGCAACTGCTCAGCGGGGGTGTCCTCGTACCAGTCGTAGTCGGCGGCCAACTCGGTCGGCGGTGCCGTGTACTCGTCGCTCACACCCACCCCGGCCAGTAGGGCCATGGCGAGTAACGGCGGCAGCAGACGGCCGGTCAAGCGGGGGAGTCGAAGCAGGGGTCTGGGAGACCCCGGGGGTCTGGAGCGCAATGGAATACCACTTCTGGTCAGGGAGCCGACCGAAGGATGCGGCGGGGCCGGCATGACTCAGCGGCCTCGCGCCCTCGAACCTGACGG
>NZ_FMDF01000082.1 GCF_900091955.1 Streptomyces sp. Ncost-T10-10d | reverse complement strand
TCCGTGAGGCCGCGGTGAACGGTGCGGAAGGGCTGCCGGAGGCGCTCGACGAGCTGGCGGAAAGGGCCGGCGGCGCGGACGGGCGGGGTGGGCGGTGAGCCGTTTCCCGGGTGGCGCGGCAGGCGGTGCCCAGGGTTCGGTCGGTCCGGGCGGTTCGACGGTCGTGGCGACCGGAGTGGCCGGGGCCTCCGGTGTCGCGCACAGCGGTCGCGTCGGCGGGAAGCCGCCGCGGCCCAGGTGGTGGCCCGCCGCCGTGCTGGCACAGGCATCGATGACGTTGCTGCAGATCTTCGGCGGTCTCTGGCTGGTGGGCCAGATCGTCGGTGTACTCGAACCGGGATTCCTCACGCCCGCACTGGTGATGCTGGCCGGGATCATCGGTGGTCCGCTCGTGGAGTGGTCGTGTGCGGCCGCGGCCCGGGGGCCTGCCCGACGGTACGGGCAGGAGGCCGAGCGGCAGTTGCGCGAGGCGGCGGCCGCCTGTGGGCGGGCACGGGTGCTCGATCCGGTGGCGGCGGAACTCGTGCGGTACCGCGAGGTGAGGGAGCGGTATGTGACGGTGACGGAGTTTTCCACAACTGTTCGGTAGTCCACAGACATCAGCAGGATTTCCGCCTTCCCTTCAACCTGGGATCAGCGGCCGCGTGGGTGCGGTCGCTGGAACCGAAGGCCGAAGGGGAGGCGGAGTCATGAATGACACCTTGGTGACACTGGTGGGAAACGCGGCGACGGGCGTGGAGTTCCGGGAGACCGCGACCGGCGGAATGGCGCGTTTCCGGTTCGCGGTGACGCCGCGCCGCTGGGACCGCGAGAAGCAGTTCTGGACGGACGGGCACACCAGCTTCTACACCGTGTGGGCCTGGCGGACTCTGGCATCGAATCTGTCCGGTTCCGTCTCTGTCGGAGAACCACTTGTCGTGCACGGCAGGTTGAAGGTGCGCGAGGAGGAACGGGACGGCGGGCGCAGGACGTTCGTGGACATCGAGGCGGTTGCGGTGGGGCACGACCTGACCAGGGGGACGGCTGCGTTCCGGCGGGTGATGAGGGGCGATCCGGGGGCAACGGCGCGCCGGGGGAGTGTGGACGGGGCGGTGGGCCAGGGCGACGAGGCGGTGCGCTCGGACGAGCCGGACTGGTCGGGCGGCCCGGCGCGGGAGGCACGGGAGGTGAGCGAGGCGCGGTCGGGTGGTTCGCGCGAAGCGGCACGGGCCGAGGGGGACGAGCGGAAGGGGGGAGGCGAGCAGAGTGAGCAGCCCGAGCGGGCTGAGCAGTCCGAACGGTCCGAACAGTCGGAACGGGGCGGGCGACAGCGGGTGCGGCGGCCGACGGTGCGTCAGAAACGCGGCCAGGAACTTGCGTCGGTGTCGTGACCGGACGGGAGCGAGGGGGCGGATCTGACGGGAAGTCGGATCGGGGGGCGTCGAGGCGCCGCGCGCGATACCGGCGATAACGATTCCGATTCGGAATGGTTGTACGACGGTATGAGGGGGGAATGTTCATCCCTTCCTCCTTAGGATTCCCCCGTACTCACGGGGCACTTGAGTCGACTGGCGGGACAATCCCCACACGCGCATCAGGCGCGGAGGGTCTCGCCCGGAGGGGAATTCTGTGTTTTCTGCTCATTCAGCGACCGTTTCGTCGTCCACGGAGACGACCAGTTCTCCACGGCGGCGGGGCATAGCCCGGCTGGCCGCTACGGTGGTGGCATCCGGTCTGGTCATGGCAGGCACCCTCGTCGGTGCGGGCAGCGCGGTCGCCGACGAGGCGCCGCAGCATCAAGGTGGCGCGGCAGCGGTTCTGGACGGGTTGAAGACCTACGACCGCGCCGTGCTCCACGCGAACGGCAAGAACGAGCCGCTGCCTGCCGGGCTCTTCGAGATGACCGTCGACGGCGGTGGCAAGCTCAAGACGTACTGCATCGACATCCACAACCCCACCCAGGACCAGGCGAAGTACCTGGAGACCCCCTGGAACCAGACCTCGCTCGGCAGCAACAAGAACGCGGGCAAGATCCGCTGGATCCTGGAGCACTCCTACCCGCAGGTCGACGACCTCGCGGCGCTCGCCCAGCAGGCCGGTACCGGACCGCTCACCGAGAAGACCGCAGCGGCGGGCACCCAGGTCGCGATCTGGCGCTACTCGGACGATGCCGATGTCGACGCGGCCGACAGCCAGGCCGAGAAGCTTGCCGACTGGCTGGAGAAGAACGCCGCCGACCAGGCCGAGCCCAAGGCGTCCCTCGCCCTGGACCCGGCCGCGGTCTCCGGCAAGTCCGGTGAGCGGCTCGGCCCGGTCACCGTCCACACCAACGCGGGCCAAGTCTCCGTGACCCCGCCCGCCGACGCCGCGAGCGGTGTCAAGGTCACCGACAAGGCCGGCAAGCCCGTGACCACCGCGGCCGACGGTGCCCAGCTCTACTTCGACGTTCCGGCGGGCGCCGACGACGCTTCGGCCTCGCTGACCGTCCAGGCCACCACGTCGGTGCCGGTCGGCCGGGCCTTCGCCGGGGTGACCAAGAGCCAGACCATGATCCTGGCCGGCTCCAGCGAGTCCACGGTCTCCGCGGTCGCCACCGCGACCTGGGCCAAGCAGGGTGCGATCCCGGCGGTCTCGGCGAAGAAGAACTGTGCCAAGGGCGGCGTGGACGTCACCGCGAGCAACACGGGCGACGAGGCGTTCACGTTCGAGCTGGCCGGGGCGGAGCACACCGTCGAGGCGGGCAAGTCCGAGACCGTGACCGTCCCGGTCGCCGAGGACCAGGCGTACGACATCACGGTGACCGGCCCCGGTGGCTTCACCAAGACGTTCAAGGGCGTCCTGGACTGCAAGACCAGCGGCACCGGCACCGGCGGCACCGGCACCGACACCCAGACCGGCGGTGACAAGCCCGCCCCGGCCACGACCGGCGGCGGCTCGACCGGTGGCTCGGGTGACCTCGCCGCGACCGGTGGCTCCAGCGCCACTCCGATCATCGGGGGCGTCGCGGTTGCTCTCGTCGTCGTCGGCGGCGGCGCGGTCTTCTTCCTCCGCAAGCGCAAGACGCAGCCCTCCGCCCAGTAATCACGGAGTGACGAACGGCGAGCAATCTGTCACGCCTGCCTGATGGCGGCCCCGGTACGCGAACGCGCACCGGGGCCGTCGCATGCCGGAGGACGGGGGCGGTGCGTTCCGGGGGCGGGTCGGGGTGTACCGGGGAGCGGACTGGTTTCCGTCCCGGGACGGCCGTCAGGCAAGATGGGGTGTATCTGCCCACACATCGATAGCCGGACGGTTTCTCTTGGCTGAGTACATCTACACCATGCGCAAGACGCGCAAAGCGCACGGCGACAAGGTGATCCTCGATGACGTCACCCTGAACTTCCTGCCCGGCGCGAAGATCGGTGTCGTGGGCCCCAACGGCGCCGGTAAGTCCACGGTGCTGAAGATCATGGCGGGCCTGGAGCAGCCGTCCAACGGTGACGCGTTCCTGTCGCCCGGGTTCAGCGTCGGCATCCTCATGCAGGAGCCGAAGCTCGACGAGTCGAAGACGGTCCTGGAGAACGTCCAGGACGGCGCTGCCGAGATCATGGGCAAGCTCAAGCGCTTCAACGAGGTCGCCGAGCTCATGGCGACCGACTACTCCGACGCGCTGATGGAGGAGATGGGCAAGCTCCAGGAGGACCTGGACCACGCCAATGCGTGGGACCTGGACGCCCAGCTGGAGCAGGCCATGGACGCCCTGGGCTGCCCGCCCGGCGACTGGCCGGTCGTCAACCTCTCCGGTGGCGAGAAGCGCCGCGTCGCGCTCTGCAAGCTGCTGATCGAGGCCCCCGACCTGCTGCTCCTCGACGAGCCCACCAACCACCTCGACGCCGAGTCGGTGAACTGGCTGGAGCAGCACCTCTCGAAGTACGCGGGCGCAGTGGTCGCAGTCACCCACGACCGCTACTTCCTGAACAACGTCGCCGAGTGGATCCTGGAGCTCGACCGCGGCCGCGCCCTGCCGTACGAGGGCAACTACTCCACGTACCTCGACAAGAAGGCCGCCCGCCTCAAGGTCGAGGGCCGTAAGGACGAGAAGCGCGCCAAGCGGCTCAAGGAAGAGCTGGAGTGGGTCCGGTCCAACGCCAAGGGCCGGCAGACCAAGTCCAAGGCGCGTCTTGCCCGTTACGAGGAGATGGCGGCCGAGGCGGACAAGATGCGGAAGCTGGACTTCGAGGAGATCCAGATTCCGCCGGGCCCGCGGCTCGGTTCCATCGTCGTCGAGGTCGAGAACCTCTCGAAGGCCTTCGGCGACAAGGTCCTCATCGACGACCTGTCGTTCACGCTGCCGCGCAACGGCATCGTCGGCGTCATCGGTCCGAACGGCGCGGGCAAGACCACGCTGTTCAAGATGATCCAGGGCCTGGAGACCCCGGACACCGGCTCCATCAAGATCGGTGACACGGTCAAGATCTCCTACGTCGACCAGTCCCGCGCCAACATCGACCCGAAGAAGACCCTCTGGGCCGTCGTCTCGGACGAGCTGGACTACATCAACGTCGGTCAGGTCGAGATGCCCTCGCGGGCATATGTCTCCGCGTTCGGCTTCAAGGGCCCGGACCAGCAGAAGCCGGCCGGTGTTCTCTCCGGTGGTGAGCGCAACCGCCTGAACCTGGCGCTGACGCTCAAGGAGGGCGGCAACCTGCTGCTCCTCGACGAGCCCACCAACGACCTCGACGTCGAGACCCTGTCCTCGCTGGAGAACGCCCTGCTGGAGTTCCCGGGCGCCGCGGTGGTCATCTCCCACGACCGCTGGTTCCTGGACCGCGTCGCCACGCACATCCTGGCGTACGAGGGCGACTCCAAGTGGTACTGGTTCGAGGGCAACTTCGAGTCGTACGAGAAGAACAAGGTCGACCGCCTCGGCGCGGACGCGGCCCGCCCGCACCGTGCCACGTACAAGAAGCTCACGCGAGGCTGATCGTCTTGGCACGTCACATCTACAACTGCCCCCTGCGCTGGTCGGACATGGATGCCTTCGGCCACGTGAACAACGTGGTCTTCCTCCGCTATCTGGAGGAGGCGCGCATCGACTTCATGTTCCGGCTGGCGCCGGGGGACGGCTCGCCGTCCTTCTCGGGCGGGTCCGTCGTGGCCCGGCACGAGATCGACTACGTACGGCCGCTGGTCCACCGGCACGAGCCGGTGACCGTGGAGTCATGGGTCACGAAGATCGGCGCCGCGTCGCTGACGATCGCGTACGAGGTCAAGGACCCGGACCAGGTCTACGTGCGGGCCTCGACCGTCGTCGTGCCGTACAACCTGGCCGAGGAGCGGCCCCGGCGGATCTCCGCCGAGGAGAAGCTCTTCCTCCAGCAGTACCTGGCCGAGGAGCCTGCCGCAGCATGACGGTGCCCGTGCGGTCGCTGGAGTTCGCCGACACGAGGGAGGCCGCGGATCTCGCGGCCTTCCTCGGTCGGCTGCTCCGCTACGACCGGGCAGCCGCGGTGCGGATGCAGGCCGGCGGCAGTGCGCTGGCCGTGTTCGGCAGGCCGCCGTCGTTCGAGGTCCTGGCGATCCGGGCGGCGCGGCTGGCCGGATCGCACGACTTCGACGTCACGGTGTCCGCCGGTGAACTCCTCGAATCCCTCGACGTCGAGGGCACGGCAGCCGGTTCGGGCGCCCTGCCCGCACCCGTCACCGGGCCGCCGTGGACGGGTGTCCTCCCGCCCCGCGGCGGCTGGCACGAACTGCCGGGCCTGCCCGACCCGGTCTCCCTGCGCAGAGCAGTCACCGCCGCGGTGGCGGAGTTCCGCTCCCGCGACGAGGCCCTGCCCGAGGACCGCCGCACCCGGGCGGAGCGGGACCTGATCGGCCGCGAGATCTGGTCGCGCACGGTCGCCGGTACCGAACTTCCGCTGCGGGCCGTGCACGCCGCCCAGTCCCTCGGCTTCCTCCGTCCGGAGCCGGACTTCCCGGTCGCCCTGCTCGCGGCCGGGGCCTGGCTGCGGCTGCGGACCCCGTTCGGCTCGATCGCCCTGCGTGGCCCGGGCAGCGGGCTCGGCACGCTCGCGGTGACGGTGGGCGCGGGCTGAGCGACGGCCCGAGGACAGGACCCGTCCGGACAGGCCGACGGTCCCGTCCGGACAGACGGGACCTAACCGCTCAGGGCCCTGTCCACCAGCCGGAGCGCGGCCAGGTCCTGGGCGTCCTGGGCCGGGTCGCCCATCCGCAGGGTGAACGTGGCGCTGGTCGCGGCCCGCGCACCGTCCGGTGTCACCCCGCTCTCGGAGACGATCCCCAGATGGGTTCCGCCGTGGAACCAGATCCCGCCGCTGCTCCCCGCCACCGGGCGCCAGGCGATGCCCAGTCCGTAACGGACCCCCGGCGCCGCACTCCAGTCCTCGGCCACGACCGTCTCCTTCATCGCGGCCAGCTGGGGCGGGCGCAGCAGCCGGCCGCTCATCAGGGCGCGCAGGAAGACACCGTGGTCATGGGCGTTGCTGATGACGGAGCCGTCCGCCCCGCCGCCGGAGGCCAGCGTCGTGTCGGTCGGCCGGGCGCAGTCGGGGAACCAGGTGTACGCGGTGGCCGTGGGATGGGGCACGTACGGCGAGGTCCCCGGCGTGAACGTGTGGCGCAGGCCCAGGGGTTCGATGATCCGGTCGTGGATCTCCTGCGCCCAGGAGTTTCCGGTCACCTGCTCGATGATCAGGCCTGCCACCACGTAGTTGGTGTTGGAGTAGCCCCAGCGCCGTTCCCGGGCGGGGTGTTCGGCGTTCGGCACCCACAGGGGCGGCCGGCTCAGGGCCGCCTTCAGCTGGTCCTCGGGGGCCGTGGTGCGAAACCGCGAACGGCGGTAGCCGTCCGGGGTGAACGCATCGGCCGAGTCCGGTGAGACGGCGAGATAGTCGTTCAGCCCACTGGTCTGGCGCAGCAGATTGGCGACCGTGATCCTGCGGCCGTCGTTGCCGTTGCCCCGCACGGCGCCGGGCAGCCACCGCTCGACCGTGTCCGTGAGCGCGAGCCGCCCCTCGCCGGCCAGTTGGAGGGCGAGCGTGGCCGTGAAGGTCTTGGTGTCGCTGCCGATCCGGTAGTAGGCGTCCCAGGGGAGCGGGTGGTGCGGGGCCCGCAGATCGGCGGATCCGGCGCGGGCCGTCGTCCGGCCGTGGGCGCTCTGCACCTCCGCCAGTACGCCGGTGGCGCCGGTGGCCAGGATCGCGTCCACATCGCTCTGGAGACGGCTGCGGGGCCCGGGGGCGCGTTGGGGTGCGGCAGCCGTCGCCGCGGGTCCGGACGCTCCGGTGAGCAGGGCCGCTGCCGTGGCCGCCAGGCCCGTACGTCTGCTGATCACCGGTCCTCCCCGGTGCGGGGGCAGGTCAGGTCGGCGCCGGGCAGCGTGCCGTCGCGCAGATAGTCGTTGACGGCTCTGTCGGCGCAGGGGACGGGGGTGAGCCCGTCGAGTCCGCGCCCGTACACCCCGTGCGACCGGATGTCCGCCGTCACCAGCCGTGAACCGGTCAGCCGGTGGTGCAGAGCCAATGCCCCTTCGTAGGGGACGTTGTTGTCGCGCCGGGCCTGGAGCATCAGCACGGGTACGTCGTTGCCGATCACTGTGGCGGGCTCACGGGATGTGCTCGTCCAGAACGCGCACGGGGCCATCATGCTGTTGACGATCGGGCCGAAGACGGGCTGGGTGGCGCGGCTGCGCTCCATGTTCGTCCAGTACGTCTCCGGGTTCTTCGGCCAGCCACCGGCCGGCCAGCCGTTGTCGCCGCACATGAAGAGGGCCCCGCCCAGCATGCTGTCCGCCAGCTCGGGCGACGCGAGCAGTTCGAGCATGGCGGCGAGCTCCGGGCCGGGCTCGACCGGCCTGCCCGCGGCGGCATCGGTCAGGTCCCGCACCGTGCCGGCGAGCGCCGGGTCGTACTCCTCGTGCTGGATGAGCTGCCTCAGCACCAGCCGCAGCAGCGGCGCGTCGAGCCGGATGCCGGAGACGGTGACCGGGCGTTGCTCGGCTCCGTCGAGCAACTGCTGGACACTCGAACGTACTTGGGCGGGCGTCTTGCCGAGCCGGTAGATGTCGTCCTGCCGTGCGGTCCATCCGGCCCAGGCGTCCAGCGCCTCTTCGAGCGGCTTGCCGGCCTGCTGGAAGAGTTCGTACTGGGTGGCCGTCGGGTCGGTCGAGGAGTCGATGACGATGCGGTCGGCGCGGCGGGGGAACATCTGGGTGTAGACGGCCCCGAGGTCGGCACCGTACGAGACGCCGTAGTACGAGAGCCTGCGCTCGCCCAGTGCCGCGCGGATCGCGTCCATGTCGCGGGCGACGTTCCGGGAGGTGGCGTGCGGCAGGAGCCGTGCGTTGTCCCCGTGGTCCCGGCAGCGGCGTGCGGTGTCGCGGGCGGACCGTACCGACCGCTCGAAGTCCTCGCGGCGGGTCGTGGTCGGGCCGGGCGCGGGCGTCGGGGCGGCGGGGTCGCAGGCGATGGGGGTGGACTCGCCGAGGAAACGGGGATCGAAGCCGATCAGGTCGTAGCGGTCCGCCGCATCCTTCAACGCGGTCCGCAGATAGAGGGTGGTGGCGAGCCCGGCACCGCCCGGACCGCCCGGATTCGACAGCAGGATGCCCCGCCGCTCGCCGTGCTTCGCGGCGGCCTTGATACGGGAGACCGCGATCCGGATCGTCGGGCCGCCGGGATCGGAGTAGTCGAGGGGAACGGTCACCTTCGCGCACTGCGCGCCCGCCTCGTTCAGCTCCTGCTGCTGCGGCGAGCAGGGGCCCCAGACGAGCCGTTGGTGAGTGGGGGTGGCAGGGGTGGCAGGGACGGCCGACGCGGGCACTGTGCCCGCGAGTAGACAGGTCAGGCCCAGGCCGGCGGTGGCCAGTGCGGTGCCGCGCATCGTGCTCCTCGGGATCAGGTGGATGACTCCCGCACGACGCTAGGGGCGTACGCGGCGCGAGAACATCGGGCCACCCGGCCGGAGCGACCTGGGGCCAGCACCACCAACACCCGTTACGGACGCGGCTGGTCGTCCGGCCAGACCCCGATGTGGTCCTGCTCCAGCTCCAGCATCACGCGGTGCTCCATCCCGAGCGCCTCCGTGTAGTCGGCGGGCAGTTGCAGGCGGCCCGCGCGGTCGAGCATCGCGTACTCGCGTGCCACCTGGGACTCCAGGCCCGTCGCCGCGTCGACCTCGGTGCGGCGCAGCACCTCGGAGGACGTACGGCCGTCCCGGATGGCGACCGTACGACGGACCTCGCTCGCCACCGCATGATCGTGCGTGACGATCACGATCGTGGTGCCGAGCTCCTCGTTGGCACGGCGGAACGCGGCGAAGACCTGCTCGCCGGAGGCCGAGTCGAGCTCACCGGTCGGCTCGTCGGCGAGCAGCACCGAAGGACGGTTGGCGAGCGCGACGGCGATCGCCACCCGCTGCTGCTGGCCGCCGGAGAGCTGCTGCGGGCGGCGGTCGCGGCACTCCTCCAGCCCCAGCATCCGGAGCAACGACTCGGCCCGATCGGCCCGTTCACGGCCCCGGCCCCGGCCACGCAGCTGCATCGGCAGGGTGATGTTCTGCACGGCGGTGAGGTACGGGAGCAGATTGCGGGCGGTCTGCTGCCAGACGAACCCGACGATGTCCCGGCGGTAGCGGAGCCGTTCCTTCGAGCCCATCGACAGCAGATCGCAGCCCGCGACCTTCGCCGACCCGGCCGTGGGCACGTCGAGACCCGCCAGGATGTTCATCAGGGTCGACTTGCCGCTGCCGGACGCGCCGACGAGGGCCATCAACTCGCCCTCGGTGACCAGCAGATCGAGGCCCTGGAGCGCCTGCACCTCGACCCCGTCCGCGGAGAAGATGCGGACCAGGCGGTCGCAGGCGATCAGCGCGTCGTGCCCGTACGAGGGCCGATCGCGGCGGGCGGCGGCCCGCTGTTCGAGTTCGGCCAGTGTGGTGGCGGTCGACGGCGACGTCATCGGGGGTCTCCTGACCTGAGTTCGGTGATCGGTCCGCGGCGGCCGGCCCACCAGGCCTGGACGGCGGCCACCGCGGCGGTGAGGGCGACCACGCCGAGCGCCGGGAGCGCCAGCGACCACGGGTCGGTCCGCAGCGGGACGGTGTCGGGCGCGGCGGCTTGGGACCCGGTGGAGAGCGCGAGGCCCACCAGGTCGATGCCCGGCGCCAGCAGGGCGGTCGTCGCCCAGCCGACGAGCAGCCCGCCGACGGCCGCCAGCAGCGCCTGAGGCATCGCTTCGAATCCCAGGAGCCGTCTGCCCTGCCGGGAGGTGAGGCCCATGGTCCGTAGCCGGGCCAGCAGGGCGGTGCGTTCCGGGGCGGTCTGCAGCAACGACAGCAGGACGGCCAGCAGGGCGTAGCCCGCCCCGGCCACGATCGCCGCCGCGTAGATCTCCCCGGCACCCCGCTGCACGGGGGTGTCGACGAATGTCTCGCGTTCCTCGGTGCGCAGCCGCACGGTGACGTCCTTGCCTGTGCGGTGCGCCGCCGTGCGCAGCGCCTTCGCGTCCAGGGAGCCGCCGGTGACCAGCAGGGTGGTGGTCCGCGGGCGGGAGAGCGACGCGGCGTCGACGATCAGGAAGTCGCTGACGGAAACGGCGGGAGTGCGGGTGACGACACCCGCCACCCGCGCGCTGAAGTTCCCGGCCGCCGTGGAGAAGTCGTGCGGCCGGTCACCGAGCCGTCGGGCGACGGACGGCGACGCGATGACGGGCAGCACCCGGTCTTGCGACGGCGCCTTCCGGGCCGCGGAGCCGGAGGCCTCCAGCCGGTCGGCGGGGAACGCCCCGAGGCCGGTCGAGCGGGCCAGCCGGGCATAGGTCGCCGGGTCGACGGCCACCAGGGTGGCGTTCTTCGTCTGCTGGTTCCCGGTCCCGTCGAACGGCAGCATGACGTCGTACTCGATACCCACAGCCGCCACCTCCCGGACACCGCCCGCTCCCCGCACCTCCCGGACCAGACGGTCCGGCAGCGGCACGGAGCTGCCGGGGCCGCTGATCCGGGCATCCGCACCGATCGCACGTACCGCCGCCTCGTTCCGCGCGTCCGCGATGCCCGCGAGCACCGAGCCGCCGAACGCCGTCGTGGTCAGCGCGAGCAGCAGCGCGAGCAGCGGCAGCGCGCCGCCCGCCGAGGTGCGCCCGGCACGGGCCAGCGACAGGAAGCCGACCGCGCCGCGCCGCCGGGCGACGGAGCGCTGGGCGAGACGCAGCGGCACCGGCAGCAGCCGTACGAGGACCAGGGCGGCGATCAGACCGACGAGCACGGGGGCGGCGCTGACCAGCAGGTCGCCGTCGCCGGAGCCCGTACCGCGCCGACGCAGGGCGACGACCGCGCCGACGGCCAGTACCAGCGCGGTGAGTTCGGCGACCGTGCGCCGCCGTGAGGGGCGGGCGCTCATCAGATCGTCGCGGGCACCGTGCGGCTGCGGCCTGCGGTGCGGCAACGCCGTACGCAGCGGCAGGGCGACGCAGACGAATGCGGCGACGGCGAGCGCGCCGGTGACCGAGGGCCGCAGCCGTGCGTCCCCGATGGTCAGTACGGCGATCAGCAGACCCAGCGCCGCCGCGGGCAGCGTGGTCACCACCGTCTCGGCGAGCAGTCGGCCGCCGATGCCGCGCAGCGATCCGCCGCGCGCACGCAGCAGGGCCAGTTCGCCGCGGCGCCGTCCGGCCATCAGCCCGATCGTCATCAGCAGGACGACCGCGGCGACCGCTCCGATGCCCACGGCGGCGACCGTGACGACCGGGCCGATCGCCTCGCGCAGGGTGTCGTACCTGGCGAGGATCGTGTCCAGGTCGGTCTTGAGCGCGGCGTTCGCGCCGGCCACCGCCCGCATGTCCACCAGCCGGGGACCGCCCTCCAGCGAGGCGATCGACGAGCGCAGTGCCGGCACGTCGGTGGCGGTGAGGGGGGAGGCGTCCGGCGCGATCCGCCAGAACGCCTCCGGCTGAGCGGCGGTGGCGAGCAGCGCGGGCGCGGCGTCCGGCGGCAGCAGAACGGCCGCGATCCAGTAGTAACGCGGGTCGATATCCTTCGGTTTGGCCACCAGCGACGGGGTCCGGAGCAGTGGCTGGGCCGACCAGTAGGTGGCCTCGGGCCGCTCCGGGGCGACAATGCCGGTGATGCGCACGGTCAGCGGTGTGCCGCCCTGGGTCGGTACGGAGACGGTCGAGCCGACCCTGATCCGCAGCGCCTTCGCCGTCTCCTCGGTGACCGCGCCCTCCACCTGCGGTGTGCGGGCCGTGACCGTGCCGTGCGCGGTGGGCCACGCCCCGGCGCGCAGGGTGGCGTGGTCCGGGAGGGCCGAGAGGGTCGCGTACGTCAGCTGGGGGTCGATGCCGTAGGGCCGGGGCAGCCAGCCCTCCTCGGCGGGGATCGGCGTCACGGTGCGGAATCCGTACGAGGACTGGGCGGTGTCGGGCCGCAGCACGTCGGGCAGCCCGGACAGCACCGTGCGATGGACGGATGCCAGCGACGCCGCGCGCACCGCTTCCTCGCGCAGTGGCTGGGACACCTGCAGATCGGGCTGCGGCGTGCTCAGCTCCAGCACACTGAGCCCGGGGTCCGCGGCGGCGATGTCACGGCGCAGCCCCTCGTTCTCGTAACGGTCGACGGCCCGCGGGAAGGCGGCGGCGAGGAACGCCGTCAGCAGCACCAGCAGCCCGAGCGCCCAGGCCGTGCCGGGTGCGGTACGCAACCGGGTACGGACCCAGGGCGCACAGGCGGCCGTGGTGCGACGGTCTCGGGCGGAACGCGGACTCATGTCAGTTGTCCCCCTGGTGGCGCAGCGAGGTCGCGGGATCGGCGCCGCGCCATGCGAGGGACACGGCGATCAGCAGCGGCAGCGCGGCGACTCCCGCCAGCAGCGCGACGACCTGCCCGGCCGGCAATTGCACCAGCACCGGGGGCACCGGCGCGGTGGCCTGCCCGGTCAGCACGATGAGCGGCACGACGGCACGGTTCAGTACGGCCCCGAGCGCGGCCCCGACCAGCAGCGCGATCACGAGCAGCACACCCTGCTCGGCGGCGATCATCCGGGTCAGCCGTCGGCGCGGCGTCCCCAGTGCCCGCAGCACGGCGAACTCGGCGGTCCGCTCGCGCTGCGCGCCCGCGGCGTTCACCGCGAAGCCGACCGCGGCCAGGGCCGCGGCGACGACCGCCACCGCGGGCAGCGCGGACTGCGGCCCGGCGCCCAGCGGGTCGCCGACCAGTTCCCGCGCGATCTCGTCGCGCACCAGGACCTGCGCCGGATCGGTATAGGGCTGCGCCCGCAGCGCGGCGGCGACCTTCCCGGCCTGTCCGGGTGCGGTGCTCAGCCACCACTCGACGGGGGTCAGCACCGCCCCCGGGCGGTGCGCGAGGACCTGGCCGACGGCCCTGAGGTCGAGCAGCAGAGCGCCGCCGTCCCGCTGCCGGTCGGCACTGCTGACGGAGGCCTCGGACCCGGTACCGGGGCCCGTGGTCGGCAGGCGGTGCACCGCCCGCACGATCTTCACCCGGACCGTCTCGCCGGCGAGCGTGACGTCGACGTTCTGTCCTTCCTTCGCTCCGGCGGCGCGCAGGTACGCGTCGGTGGCGACAGCTTTCAGCGCCGGAGCCGGGGGAAGGGGCGCGGTGGCCCGTACGGAGAAGGAAGGCGTCGATGCCGTCCAATCCGTGTTCGAGCCGGTGTCGTATCCGAAGGCCAGCAGACTCTTCGTGGAGACCCTCGTGTCCAGCGGATCGCCGGGGCCCGCCTCACCGGATGATCCGGTGGCGGTCAGCGTGGCGTCCCAGCCGAACCCCTCGGGCACCGGGACCGTCTGCTCGGTGCCGTCGGCCGTCACGGACCTGAGGGCGCCGATGTCGACCCGGTGGGACTCGCTCCGGCCGGTCGGCCGGTTGCCGTCCAGCTCGAACCCGGTCACCGCGAGATCGCCCCCGGCCGCCACCGCGAACGTGAACGGGTGCGTTCTCCCGTCGACGGGGACGGTTCCGGCCGGTACCCGGTACGGAAAGCCGTAACGATCCTCCAGCAGCACGGTGAGGAGCGGCGCGGCGCCGGACGGCGACGTCCGCGCGGGCGCTCCGGCGGCCGTGATCCGCACGTCGAACCGGACCTTCTCGGCGAGCCGCGGCAACGGCAGTCCGGCCCTTGCGGCCCCCCGCGGGGCGAGGGAGTCGAACAGCCGCTCCCGCGGCCGGTCACCGAGGTCGCCGCGCATCAGCATCCGCTCGTCGGCGTGCGCGGTGTCCAGGGCCAGGATCTCGGCCGTGCGTTCGTCGGAGAGGTCCAACATCGTACGGAACGCGGGCGCCGCCTCCCGTACGCCCGGCAGCCGTGCGTACGCGCCCGCCTGCGCCGGATCGTTCTCGACACTGCCCACCACCCGCACCGACGCACCGGCCCTGAAGTCCGCCTGGTCGCCCTGCGAACGGTCCCAGGAGGCGCGCTGCCCGATCGCCAGCATGCCCATGGCGACCGACAGCACCAGCAGCAGCACCGGTCCTGCGTTGCGCAGCGGACGCCGGCTGAACTGCCAGCCGGCCAGTGCCGTGACCAGCCCCCGGCCGCCTGCCGCGCGGCGCTCCGCGAGCCTGGCCGCGGGCGGCAGCAGACGCAGCGTCAGCACGGTGC
>NZ_FMDF01000135.1 GCF_900091955.1 Streptomyces sp. Ncost-T10-10d | reverse complement strand
GGACGGTGCGGGAGTCTCGCGCTCCGCGTCCGGTTCGTGACCGGAGAACGCAGGCGTCGCGTAGTGGCTCAGCGCCTCGGCGGGGGTTCCGCATCCGGCGCAGGCCAGGGCACCGTTGAGATGCCGCTGACACGGGTGGCAGTAATCCATGGCGCCCGCAGATTAGATGCCTGTAGGACAAAGTAGATAGCTGCTCAGGTGAGGATCCTGTGTGGAAACGTTGAATCCATGACCTCGCCCACGCATTTCGGTCCTCGTGAGTTCCAGCTCGTCCTGCTGCGCCGGATGGCCGACCATCAACCCGCCCTCGTCGACGACGCCCGGCAGGAGCTGAGCGCCTCGCTCGCCGAGATGCGGGAGGCGAACCGCCGTTGGCAGGCCATGGTGCGGGCGCCGCGCGGGCGGGGCGCCCTGCGCCGCTACCGTTCGGTGCTCGGCGAGCCCGAGTCGTCCGCCCACCGCACCATCGGTGACCTGGAGTGCGACGCGCTGCTGTGGCCGGTGCCGCTCTGGCCGGATCTGCGGTTCGAGGTGATGGTCGCGCCGGGCGGGGCCGTATGGAACGAATGGCTGGTCCGGGCGCCGGGAGCACCGGGCCCCGAGCTGCGTACGGTCGAGGATCTGCGTCCCTGGTCGGGCACGGTGGACGAGGTCGCACGGGCCTTCGCACCGGCCCGCCCCATGGAAGGCAGCGCACCGACCCGGTGGGCGCTCGCGATCACCGCGCCCGGGACCGGTGAGCCGTATGTCGCCGAATTCACCTGGGGGCTGTTCCAGCGGCTGCTGCCCGGCTGACTTCCCCGTACCGCACTTTTCTGTCGGTTCGTCAGCTGTGTACCTCCTACGGCGCATCCCGCCGCGCGCAATGACTCCGAACGGCGCACGATGCGAAGAGAGCCGGCTGCCGCCGGTACCCCAATCAGCGCTCTCGGGAGAACCTGCCGTGACCGTCAGCCTTGAGCAGTTGCGCCGTTGCCATGTCGCCGTCGACCTCGGGGCCGCCCGGACCCGCGTGTACATCAAGGGGCTCGGGCTCGTCGTCGACGAACCGAGTGCCGCCGCCATGAACACCCGTACCGGCTCGCTCATCGCCGTCGGCACGCTCGCCGAGCAGATGACGGGCCGCACCCCCGACTACATCCGGGTGGTCCGCCCGGTCACCGGCGGAACCGTCATCGACATCGAGATGGCCCAGCGCATGCTCCGCCAGCTGCTCGGCGAGAAGCTCCGCCGCCAGCTGCGCCGCAAGCCCCGGATGCGGGCCGCCGCCTGCACCCCGCACGACAGCGATCCGCTCGCCCAGCGGGCCACCGTCGAGACGCTGGTCGGGCTGGGCGCCCGGCGGGTCGAACTGGTCGACACCCTGATCGCGGCGGCCGTCGGCTGCGGGCTCCCCGTCGAGCAGCCGACCGCCTCCATGATCATGGTGTGCGGGGCGGCGACCACCCAGATCGCGGTGCTCTCGCTCGGTTCGATCGTGACCGCCGTACGCATCCCGATCGGCGGCGACGCCATCGATCACGCAGTGATCCAGCATCTGCGCCAGCACCACGAGTTGATGCTGCCGAGCCAGGCCGTACGCCCGCTCCAGGTGGCGCTCAGCGGCGGCGCTCTGACCGCGCACGGTCCCGCCACGACCGAGATCCACGGCCGTGACGTGGCCACCGGTCTGGCCCGCTCGGTGCACGTCGACACCGCCGCCGTGCAGCAGGCCATCCACGCCCCGCTGACCGCGGTGCTCGACGGCCTCGGCAAAATCCTGCGGGACTGCCCGCCCGACCTGGTGGCCGACATCGCGGACTGCGGGATCATGATGGTCGGCGGCAGCGCGCTGCTGCCCGGTCTCGATCAGATGCTGCGGAAGGCGACGGGCGTGCCCGTGCACATCGCGGAGCGGCCCGATGTGTGCTCCGTACTGGGACTCGGTGCGATGCTGGACGGCAAGATCCAGCCGTTGGTTCTCGACCCGCTCGCCTGCTGACCACCGCGGGGGGAGTGCGGCGTATGACCGAGGAGACAGCGAACACGGCGGCGAGCGCGGCCGCCGGGTACCCGGGCGAGGAGAGGGCCGCCGCGTCCGGCACTCCGCAGGCACCCCGGCTGCCGATGCTCCTGGAAGCGGTACTGAGCGTCGGCACCGATCTGGAGCTGCGGGCCACCCTCCAGCAGATCGTGGAAGCCGCTGCCGCGCTGACCGGGGCCCGGTACGGCGCGCTCGGCGTGCTCGACGCCGAGCGCGGCACCATCAGCGAGCTGTTCACCTCGGGCCTCGACGACATCGAGCGGCAGCGCATCGGCCACTTCCCGGACGGGCACTCGGGGATGCTCGGCGTCCTCATCGACGAACCGCAGCCGCTGCGCTCGGACGATCTGACCACCGACCCGCGCTCCTGCGGGGTACCGCCCGGCCACCCGCTGATGCACTCCTTCCTCGGGTCGCCGATCCGGGTGCAGGACCAGGTGTTCGGCAATCTCTACCTCACCGAGAAGAGCACCGGCCGCTTCACCGATGCGGACGTGGCACTGCTGCGGGTGCTGGCCTCGCAGGCCGGAATCGCGATCGGCAATGCCCGGCTGTACGAGGCCGCCCGGCAGCGGGAGCGCTGGATCGAGGGGGCGGCCGCCGTCACCACCACCCTGCTGACCGGCGGGAACGCGGCCGACGCGCTGATGACCGTCGCCGAGGGGGCCAGAGCCCTCGCCGACGCCTGTGCCGGGGTGATCCTCCAGCCGACCAAGAGAGGCGGGATGGAGATCGTCACCGCGTCCACGCTCGACGATCCGGCCGGGATCGTCGGTACGGCCATCGAGCCCGGCTCCGCCGTGCTGGTTCAACTGCTGGGTGGCGAACCGGTGCTCATCGAGGACTCGGCGACCGATCCGCGGATGACGACGCATGTGCGGTCGCGGTTCGGCCCCAGCATGATGCTGCCGCTGCGGAGCGGCGGGCGGCTGATCGGCACCCTTGCCCTGCCCCGGCGGCGCGGCGACCGCCCGTACACGGCCGTGGACCGGCTGCTGGCCTCCCAGTTCGCCTCGCAGGCCGCACTCGCCCTGGTCCTGGCGGACGCCCAGCACGACCGGGAAATGCTCGCGGTGTACGAGGACCGGGACAGGATCGCCCGCGATCTGCACGACCTCGTCGTCCAGCGGCTGTTCGCGACCGAGATGATGCTGGAGTCGACCCGTCGCAGGACCGCCAGCGCCCCGGAGACGGACGAGCTGCTCGGCCAGGCCGTCGACGAGCTGGACTCCACCATTCAGGAGGTACGGACGGCGATCTTCGCCCTCCAGCAGCCGCCCGTCGAGGTCCCCGCCACGTTCCGCGGCCGGGTGCTGCGCGAGACCAGGGGGGCAGCGGCCGTCCTCGGTTTCCAGCCGTCGGTGCACTTCAACGGGGCGGTCGACACATTGGTCCGGGACCCCGTGGACCGGCGGCTGCTCGCCGCGCTGCGGAGCGCCCTCGCGGCCGCGCACCGGCGGGCCGGGGTATCGGCGATCGAGGTGGAGGTGGATGCGGTGGCCGTCCTGCCGGACGGGCGGGCCGCGGTCCGGCTGGCGGTCGCCGACGACGGCCGGGACGAGGACGGCTCGCGCTCACCGACCTTCACCTGGCAGGCGCCGCTCTGAGCGCGACGCGGGTGTTGGAGTGGGCGACGCCGGCCTCCCGCTTGAGCCTACGCAGCAGTCCGTCCAGCGCTGCGGTGTCGGCGACGGCGGCCCGTACGAGGTAGTCGTGGCCGCCGGTCACATGCACCACCTCCGTGATGCCGGGCAGGGCCAGCACCGCCCGCTCGAACACCTCGTTCGTCGTGTCCATCCGCAGCGACACATCGATGAAGACGACAAGGCCCGTACGGGTGTCGGCGGCCGGGTCGATGATCACGGTGAAGCCGCGGATGACACCGTCGCGCCGCAGCCGGCGCACCCGGTCGGCCGCGGCGTTGGCGCTGAGCCCGACTCGTACGCCCAGATCGCGGTACGAGATCCGGGCGTCCTCCTGCAGGATGCCGAGGATTTCCCTGTCCAGACGGTCCATACCGCGATTGTCGCAGCTTTATCCGGATTGTGACGTCGCAAGGCGCATTCGAAGCTCTCCCGCTCCCTGTGCGCGGTTCCCGGCCGGGTTGCCCCGCATGGCGCATCCCGGCGAGCCCATGGCTTGTGCCCGCCCTTCGCTGTTGGTCGCCGTGCCGGTACTGGTCGGTTCGCCGGGCCGGATCCCGGTGGGCGCGCTCACCGACAAGTACGGTGCGCGGCTGATGTTCCTGGTGGTCGCCGCGGCGCTCGTGGTGTATTCGGCGCCGGCCGCGGTCCTGGTCAGGGACCGCCCGGACCGCCCGGCACCGACCGACTCGCTCGCCCACAGGCTGGGTGCGGCGGGCGGCTGCGGGTCACCTGGGAGCTGTCCGCGCCGTATGCGATCGGCTTCGGGCACGCGGGTTCGGGCGCCCCACCGCCACGGGCTGCGTCCTCGGACACCGGACGGGCCCAGGGGTGCCGGGCTAGGGTGCGGCAGGTGACTCCTCTTCTGTCTGTGCCGGATGACGGTTCCGCCCGGGAAGCCATCCGATTCGGCGAATACACCATGACGTACGACCGGTTGGCCACCGCCTCCACCGCGCTCGCCGCGCGTCTCAGTGGTACGGGACGAGTCGCCGTCTGGGCCACGCCCACGCCCGAGACCGTGGTCGCCGTAGTGGCCGCGCTGCGGGCCGGGGTGCCGGCCGTGCCGCTCAACCCGAAGACGGGCACGCGCGAACTCGCGCACATCGTGGCCGACAGCGAACCGACCGTGGTGCTGGCCGGGGCGGGCGACGTGCTCCCGCCGGTGCTGGACACTCTGGACCGCATCGATGTCGACACGGCCCCGGATGGCGAGGGCGGCGGCGCCGCGCTCCCGGAGCCCTCCCCCGAGTCCCCCGCTCTGATCGTCTACACCTCCGGCACCACGGGCCCGCCCAAGGGCGCGATCCTGCCGCGGCGGGCGATCGCCGCGTCGCTGGACGCGCTGGCGGACGCCTGGCAGTGGACCGGCGACGACGTACTCGTCCACGCCCTGCCACTGTTCCATGTGCACGGTCTGATCCTCGGCGTGCTCGGTCCGCTGCGCCGTGGCGGATCGGTGCGGCACCTGGGCAGGTTCTCCACCGACGGTGTGGCCCGCGAGCTGTCGTCCGGCGGCACGATGCTCTTCGGCGTACCGACGATGTACCACCGGCTGGCCGGGGCCCTCGGCGGCTCCGCCCCCGGTGCGGCCGAGCTGGCGAAGGCGCTGGCCGGGGCCCGGCTGCTGGTGTCCGGGTCCGCCGCACTGCCGGTCCACGACCACGAGCGGATCGCGGCGGCGACCGGCCGCCGGGTCATCGAGCGGTATGGCATGACGGAGACCCTGATGAACACGGGCGTCCGGGCCGACGGCGGACCACGCCCCGGCACGGTCGGCACCGCCCTGCGCGGCGTCGAGCTTCGCCTGGTCGAGGAGGACGGCGCCGTCCTCACCGACCCCGGCGCCATCGGCGAGATCCAGGTGCGCGGGACGAACCTCTTCACCGGCTATCTGAACCGCCCCGACGCCACGGCCGCCGCGTTCACCGAGGACGGCTGGTTCCGTACGGGAGACATGGCCACCCGTGACACCGACGGCCATGTGAGGATCGTCGGCCGCAAGGCCACCGATCTGATCAAGAGCGGCGGGTACAAGATCGGCGCCGGTGAGATCGAGAACGCGCTCCTCGACCACCCCGGTGTCCGCGAGGCCGCCGTCACCGGCGAACCGGACCCGGATCTGGGCGAGCGGATCGTCGCCTGGGTGGTGCCGGCCGACCCCGCCTCACCCCCGACGGAGGACGAGCTCGCGGGCCATGTGGCCGCCCAGCTGTCCCCGCACAAACGCCCGCGCACGGTCCGTTACCTGGACGCACTGCCGCGCAACGACCTGGGCAAGATCATGAAGCGGTCGCTGCATGCGTGACCGGCTGACGGCGAGGGCGGCGATCGCGGCCCTCACCACCGAGTTCGAGGAGCTCGTCGAGTCCGCCGTGGCCGACCACGACACGGATGGGGACGGGCCCCTGTCCTGGGCCGGGTACGCGGACTCCCGGGCCCGCGCCGCCGCCCGTACCGGCGAGGAGGAGTCCGTCGTCCACGGCCTCGCCTCCATCGGCGGCCGGAGCTGTGTCCTGGTCTCGTTCGAGTTCGGATTCCTGGGCGGCTCACTCGGGCAGCGCACCGGGGACCTGCTGGAGGCCGCGTACGAGGCCGCCCGGACCCGGAGGCTTCCGCTGGTCTCGCTCATCGCGACGGGCGGCAGTCGGATGCAGGAGGGCATGGTCGCCCTGACCCAGCTGCAGCGCGTGGCCCGCGCCTCGGCACGGCTGCGGGCGGCCGGCCCCGCTCAGCTCGCGGTCCTGCGTGATCCGACGACGGGCGGCGGCTGGGCGACGCTGGGCGCGGGCGCCGATGTGATCCTGGCGCTGCCGGGCGCCCAGGTGGGGTTCGCCGGGTCCCGGGTGCGGCCCGCGGACGCGGACCCCCACGCGTACACCGCCGAGGGCCAGCTGGCCGCGGGACAGATCGACGCCGTCGTCCCGCCGGACGAGCTCCCGGAGACGGTGGCCCGCTGGCTGAAGGCGCTCCACGCGCCCGGTTCCCCGGCCCCCGGCCCCGCTCCGGTGCCGGACGCCCTGTCCGCCACCGGTCTCCCGGTGACCGGCTGGGACGCGGTCCGGCAGGCCCGCTCCCCCTCCCGGCCGCGCGCCGAGGCGTATCTGGACGCGTATTTCGACCACCGGCTCCCGCTCGGCGGCGACCGCTGCGGTGGTACGGATCCGGGGCTGCGCTGCGGTTTCGGGCGGCGCGACGGCCGGACGATCGCGTACGTCGCCCAGTGCGGCACCGCGACCCGCCCGGCGGGCTACCGCACGGCGGCCCGGGTGATCCGGCTGGCCGACCGGCTCGGTGTTCCCGTGCTCACCCTGATCGACACCCCGGGCGCGGCGAACGACGCCGAGGCGGAACGGGCGGGCGCGGGCGCGGCCATCGCCGACGCCTTCGCGGCGATGGCCGAGGCCGGGGTCCCCGTCACGACGCTGGTGATCGGCGAGGGCGGTTCGGGCGGCGCACTGGCCCTGGCGGCACCGGGGAACACCTATGTCACCCAGGACAGCTATTTCTCGGTGATCGCCCCGGAATCGGCGGCGGCGATCCTGAAGCGCACCCCGGACGAGGTGCGTGCCACGGCCGACCAGCTGCGGCTGCGCCCCCAGGACCTGGTGGAGCTCGGCATCGCCCGCGCCGTGGTGCGGCCGGATCCGTCCGAGGACTGAGCCGTCAGGGCTGCGGGTCCTTCGCGTCGTACCGCGCGAACCCGCGCCACCGCAGCCCCAGCAGCGCTACGGCGACGACACAGGCGATCCCGCCGCCGGTCACCGCCAGGCCGGGCGAGGTCAGATCGGCGACCGATCCGGCCAGAAAGTCGCCGAGCCTCGGTCCGCCCGCCACCACGACGATGAACACGCCCTGCAGCCGTCCTCGCATCTCGTCCGGCACGGCCGCCTGGAGCATGGTGTTCCGGAAGACCATCGACGTGGTGTCCGCGCATCCGGCGAGCGCGAGGAAGATCAGCCCGAGCCAGAGCTGACGGGTCAGTCCGAAGACCGCGATGGCGGTGCCCCAGGAGGCGACGGCCAGGAGCACGGCGAGGCCGTGGCGGCGGATGCGTCCCAGCCATCCGGAGAACACCCCGCCGAGCAGCGCCCCCAGCGCGGGAGCGGCGACCAGCAGCCCGGTGGTCTTCGCGTCACCGCCGTACCAGACCACGGCGACGACGGGGAACAGCGCCCGGGGATGGGCCAGCACCATGGCGCACAGGTCGGTGAAGAAGGTCATCCGCAGATTGGGCCTGGTCCCGAGGAAACGCAGCCCGTCCACGACGGATGCCCGTTTGCCGCCCGCGCCCTCCTCCCGCTCCGGAAGCATCGAGGGAAGCCGCCACATCGCGTACAGCGAGGCGGTGAAAGTGATGGCATCGACGGTGTACGCGGCCCGGTACCCCCACCAGCCGACGATGAGCCCGCCGAGCATCGGCCCGACCAGCGTGCCGGTGGTGCCGGTCATGGAGTTGAGCGCGTTGGCGGCCGGCAGCTGCTCGGCCGGGAGCAGCCGGGCGATCATCGAGCTGCGGGCCGGTGAGTTGACGGCGAAACAGGCCGCCTGCAGGGCGACGATCGCGTACAGCAGCCCCACCTGTTCCACCCCGGCGACGGTGGCGGCGACCAGCCCGACGGAGAGGACGAACGACCCCGTGGAGCTGGCCAGCCCCAGCTTGCGGCGGTCGATGGTGTCAGCGACGGCCCCGCCGTACAGCCCGAAGACGACCAGCGGCAGGAACGAACAGAACCCGATGAGCCCGACCGAGAAGGCGGACCCGGTGATGTCGTAGACCTGGAGCGAGACGGCGAGCGCCGTCATTCCCTGCCCGATCCAGGAGACCGTGTTCCCGAACCAGAGCCGCCGGTAGTCGGGGGAGGTCCGCAGCGGCGTCAGATCGGCGAGTATTCGTGTGTGGCGTGCAGGTTCTTCGGCTGTTTCGGTCACAGCGGATGGTAACGACCGGAGTGTGTCCGGTGGTCCGGTCCCCATCGGGCACAGCTTGTTCCCGGCCACCTCTGCGCGTCAGGAGGCGTGGCCGCCCGCGCAGTTCGGCACCGGCTCCCGCCCGCCTACCGCCAGTGGATTCCTGACGGGCGGGCGGTGGAGTGCAGGGTGCCGTTGTGTGGTTGTTGGGCACGGCGCTCGAACAGGGTGGCGTACAGGCCTCTCCGGCCCAGGAGTTGGGTGTGTGTGCCCGACTCCACCAGACGTCCCTCGTCCAGGACAAGGATGCGGTCGGCGTTCGCGGCAAGGGCCAGGTCGTGCGTGATCACGATGGTGGTGCGCCCCTCGGCGAGACGTCGCAGCGGCGCGAGGATGCGCTGTGCGGCCATTCTGTCCAGTCCGGTGGTGGGTTCGTCGAGGAGGAGGACGGGCGCATCGCGCAGCATGGCGCGGGCGATCGCGATGCGCTGCAGCTGGCCTCCGGAAAGCCGCGAAGTGCCGGTGGCAATGACGGTGGCATATCCCTCTGGCAAAGTGCGGATGAACCCGTGCGCGTCGGCCGACTTCGCGGCTTCCACGACGTCACGGTGGCTCGCATCCGTGCGCCCGCAGCCGATGTTCGCCTCGATGGTGTCGTGCAGGACGAGCGTGTCCTGGGGCAGCAGCGTGACGTTCTGACGGAGGTAGGTCAGCGGCAGCTGGTCCACGGACACGCCGTCCAGCCGGACACTGCCGGCATCCGGGTCGTAGAACCTCAGCAGCAGCGCCGCCAGGGTCGACTTGCCCGCGCCACTGGGGCCGGTGATGACCAGCAGTTCTCCGGGGCTCGCGGTGAACGAGAGGTCCCGGAGCACCGGCTCGCTGCTGCCGGGGTAGTGGAAGAAGACCTGACGCGCCTCCACCTCGCCGAGCGCGCGTTTGCGGGGCGGGGCGGGCACGGCGGCGGCCGGGTCGGTGACGGCGGGCTCGGCGTCGAGGATCTCCAGCAGCCGTTCGGCTCCCGCGGTCGCGGCGGTGGCCGTCAGGCCGAGCTGACCCAGGGAGCGGATGGGCGGGTAGAGGTAGCCGATGAAGGCGGCGAAGGCCAGCAGCTGTCCGAGCGTCATCCGCTGCCGGGAGATCTCCCACGCCCCCAGGCCGATGATCGCCAGGACGCACAACGTTTCGAGGACCTCGACGAGTTGCTCGTAGAACTCGGTGAGACGGACGGCCTTCACCGCTGTCTTCAGCCGGATCCGCGCCTTGCTGAGGAGCCGTGTCTCCTCGTCCTGCTGCCTGTTGTACGCCTGGGTCATGACGACGTTGACCAACGTCTCCTCGACCACTGCCGTGATGGCACCGTCCGCGGCACGGCCTCGCCGGGACACCGCGCGCAGGGGCCCGGCGAAACGAGTGGTCGTGAACCAGAAGAGCGGCACCATGACAAAGGTGGCGAGGGCAAGATCCCAGCGCAGCCAGAGGGCGGCCGCGGCGTAGAAGACCGTGCTGAACAGAGCGGAGGCGGCCCCGACGATGCCGGAGACCACGAGCGCTTCGATGGCCTCCACATCGCCCGTCAGCCGCTCCACCAGGTCACCGCGGCGATTGCGCTGGTAGAAGTGCGGTGGAAGCGTCTGGAGATGACTGAATACCCTTGCCCGCAGCCGCATCACGAAGCGTTCGGCGACCCAGGCGGCGAGCGAGTTGCCCAGATATCCCACCACCGCACCGATGACGGCCACGGCGACCCACTGGCCGGCAGGCTTCCAGAAGGCGCTGACGGAGCCGGTCTGCAGAGCGGTGTCGGTGAGTTTGGCGAAGAGCAGGACCGTGATGGTCTCGGCGACGGCGGCCAGGACGGCGCACAGGAAGATGAGGATGAGCCAGCGCCGGTCACCCTCGGTCAGTGGCCAGAAGCGCCGGAACGCCACGACGATGCTGATGGGATCCGTGCGGATCGGGACATCCGTCACCGAGTCCTGAGGAGTCTCTTCGGGGGGCGCTGGGCGCCGGGATGGGCTGCGGAGGCGCATGGGCGTCACGTCACAGAGGTGCTCGGACTATGGACCATCTCCATAGGCGCGGACCCCCAAACGGCGAGGCCCGCGCCGTAGCGCGAGCCTGCCTCGTTTAGGGGATGGTGTCGGGGGGTGTCGGGTCAGTAACCCCACCCACCGCCGCCGCCACGGCCGTAACCGCCGCGTCCGCCGCGTCCGCCGCGTCCGAAGCCGCCGCGTCCGCGTCCGAAGCCGCGTCCGTAGCCGCCGCGTCCGCCGCGTCCGCGTCCGAAGCCGCGTCCGTAGCCGTAGCCACCGTCACCGTCGTGGTCCCCGCCCCTGTGGTCGAAGATGCTGCGTACGTTCATCTTCGTCTCCTTTGGAAGGTATCCATGCCGCTCCTGGTTCTTGCTGCGGCACTACCGACACTACGACTGCCCCCTACGACCAACAAGTCGTAGAAGCCGCAATTCAGATAAAAGTCATGAAATGCCGCAAACCTTCGGAGCGTTGTCATATGTGACTCTCTGGGCACCCTCCAGAGCCAGGACGCAGACGGCCCTTCAGCGACTGGAAACCTTTGCCCATGGCAAAGCTCACCGCCGGAGTTCTGAAGCAGGTCATCGCACAGACGGCACGGGCCTGACGGACCCTTCGCGGCCGGGCGCCGTCACCCGCAATCGGGCTTGCCCGCAAGACCCCTGACGGCGCAAGAGGACCGACCGGCGACGCGCCGGGCCGCGGCGCGGCCACTTGATCTTGGTCCGGGGCTATGGTGAGGGCCCCCACGGAAATCCATGAGGGCCCTGTCGCCTGTATATGCACAGGTCATAACGTTCCTGCCGGGAACAGCGGCAGTGGGGCGGGTGGGACTCGAACCCACGGCCGACGGATTATGAGTCCGCTGCTCTAACCGGCTGAGCTACCGCCCCTTTTCGGCGTGGCGCGTACAAGTGTGCGCGCCGTCTGCCGCAGCATAGCCGGTCATACGATCTCTCGCTCCGGATGGTTCGGCTTCGCATGACCATGAAGACCGCGCTGCCCCCTGCCCGGTTCCGAACGGAGCGAAGTAGACGCGAAAGAATCACGTGCACCCCACACGCACCACAGCGAAGGGCCGACGACAGGCACGCGAAAAAGGACCCCTCGGGGTCCTCTTCCGTTCCGCTCCCCCGACTGGACTCGAACCAGTAACCCTCCGGTTAACAGCCGAATGCTCTGCCAATTGAGCTACAGGGGATCGCGCTCCCCCGACTGGACTCGAACCAGTAACCTGCCGGTTAACAGCCGGCTGCTCTGCCAATTGAGCTACAGGGGATTGCTGCGTTTGCACCGAACCCTACCTGCCTGGCTCCTGCCGGGCGGCGCGCGTTCGCTGCGACACATACATTAGCGCAAGCAGGGGGGTGCTTTGCCAATCGGTATCGCCCGGGGTGATCTCGGGTGCCCGTGGGTAGGCGGGCAGCACACGTCGCACTGAGCAAGGAAGGGTGGCAGCCATGCGGTACCGGCTCACGTTCATCGCCGGACTGGCCCTCGGATACGTGATCGGCACGCGGGCCGGGCGCGAGCGTTACGAGCAGCTGAAGAAGTCCGCACGTCAGTTCGCCCAGAATCCGGCCGTGCGCAATACCGCCGAGTCCGCGGCGCAGAGCGGCCGTGATCTGGCCGGCAAGGCCTACCACGCAGTCAGCGACAAGGTCGGCGACAAGGTGCCCGCCTCGGTGGCCGACCGGGTGCGCTCGCTGCGGGACCGCGGCCAGAACGGCGAGGACGACTGGGGCACGACCAACACCTAGCCCGGGGCCGCCCCTCACTGCCCCGCCACCGGTACGGAAACGCTCCGACGGTGCGGCAGAATCTTGGGCATGGGCATAGTCGCCGGCTTGGACAGTTCTTCCGCCTTCACACACATCGTCGTCTGCGATACGGACACGGGCGCCGTGCTGCGCCGGGGGTACGCCGCACACCCCGTCGAAGCGAAGGCCACCGAGGTGGACCCGCAGGCGTGGCTGCTCTCACTCGGTGAGGCGGCCACCGGCGGGCTGCTCGAAGGTGTGCAGGCCATCGGGGTCTCCGCGCAGCAGCACGGTCTGGTGCCGCTGGACCAGCAGGGCAATCTCGTCCGTCCGGCGCTGCTCGGCAATGACAGGCGGGCACAGGCCGCCGCGGCCGATCTGATCGACGGGCTCGGCGGGCGGCAGCACTGGGCCGAGGCGGTCGGGTCGGTGCCGCAGGCCGCGCAGCCGGTGTCGAAGCTGCGCTGGCTGGCGCGGACCGAGCCGGAGGCGGCGCAGCGCGTGGCCTCGGTGCTGCAGCCGCACGACTGGCTGGTGTGGCAGCTGCTGGGGCGGCCGGCCCGGCGGACCACAGACCGGGGTGCCGCGTCCGGCACCGGTTACTGGTCGGCGGGCAGTGGTGCCTACCGGCCCGACCTGGTGGAGCTCGCGCTCGGGCACCAAGCGGCGCTGCCCGAGGTGCTCGGCCCCTCCGATGCGGCCGGGACGACGCCCGAGGGGCTGCTGATCTCCGCGGGGACCGGCGAGACGATGGCGGCGGCGTTCGGGCTCGGGGTCGGGGCCGGCGATGCGGTGGTGTCGCTGGGCGCGTCGGGTTCGGTCATGGCGGTGCACCACGAGGCGCTGTCCGATCCGAGCGGGATGATCACTTCGTTCGCGGACGCGACCGGGATGCATCTGCCGGTGGTACACACGTCGAATGCGGTACGCGCGTTGCGGGGGTCCGTCGAGATGCTGGGCGTGGAGGGACTGGAGGAGCTGTCCGCGCTGGCGCTGAAGTCGACGCCGGGCGCCTCCGGGCTCGTACTCCTGCCGTATCTGGAGGGCGAGCGCACCCCGCATCTGCCGCACACGGCGGGGACGCTGTGCGGGCTGCGGCGCGAGTCGATGAAGCCGGAGCATCTGGCGCGGGCGGCGTTCGAGGGGATGCTGTGCTCGCTGGCCGACGCGCTCGATGTACTGCGCGGCCGCGGTGTCGAGGTGCGGCGGGTCTTCCTGCTGGGGGCGGCGGCCGAACTGCCCGCGGTGCAGGGGCTCGCGCCCGCGCTGTTCGGTACGCAGGTGGTCGTGCCGCAGCCCGCCGAGTACGCGGCGCTGGGCGCGGCCCGGCAGGCGGCCTGGGCTCTGGGTGTCTCGCAGGGGACGGCCGATCCGCTCACTCCCCCGGCCTGGCAGGGTGCCGCGGCGCAGGTGCTGGAGCCGGGCGAGGAGCTGGCGGTCGGCCGGGCGGTGCGCCAGCAGTACGTGGCCACGCGCGACCAGATTCATCCGGGGGCGTTCGACTCCGCGCCCTGAGCCGCCCACCCTGCGTGACATGACCGGGTACACCTGACGGAGATCGATCTTCCGCATATGTACTCGGTCTTTTTTTTGACCTGGTCTTGAATAAAATCGTTCGCAGTCCCCGTCGGGGGTACCGGAAAATGGGTCGCCTCCCGACCTCTGCCGACTCCGAGAGACACGCGTGCTCATAAAACTCCTGCGGGCCTGTCTCGGTCCGTACAAGAAACCCATCCTGCTCCTGGTCCTCCTCCAACTCCTGCAGACCTGCGCCAGCCTCTATCTGCCCACCCTGAACGCCGACATCATCGACAACGGTGTCGTCAAGGGGGACACGGGCTACATCCTGGAGTTCGGCGGCATCATGATCGCCGTCAGCGTCGCCCAGGTGGTCTGCAACATGGGGGCCGTCTACTACGGCGCCCGCACCGCGTCCGCCCTCGGCCGTGATGTCCGGGCGTCGGTCTTCGACCGGGTGCAGTCGTTCTCGGCGCGTGAGGTCGGGCGGTTCGGCGCACCCTCGCTGATCACGCGTACGACCAATGACGTCCAGCAGGTCCAGATGCTCGTGCTGATGACGTTCACCCTGATGGTGTCGGCGCCGATCATGTGCGTCGGCGGCATCATCATGGCGCTCGGCCAGGACGTCCCGCTTTCGGCCGTGCTGCTCGCGGTGGTGCCGGTGCTCGGCATCGCGGTGAGCCTGATCGTCAAGCGGATGCGGCCGCTGTTCCGCACCATGCAGGAGCGGGTCGACACCGTGAACCGGGTGCTGCGCGAGCAGATCACCGGCAACCGCGTGATCCGCGCCTTCGTCCGTGACCGTTACGAGGAGGAGCGTTTCCGCGGCGCCAACAACGAGCTGACCGATGTGGCGCTGTCCACGGGCCGGCTGATGGCGCTGATGTTCCCGACCGTGATGACGGTCGTGAATGTGTCCTCGATCGCGGTGGTCTGGTTCGGTGCCCACCGCATCGACAGCGGCGGCATGGAGATCGGTGCGCTGACCGCGTTCCTTGCCTATCTGATGCAGATCGTCATGTCGGTGATGATGGCCACCTTCATGTTCATGATGGTGCCGCGCGCCGAGGTCTGTGCCGAACGCATCCAGGAGGTCCTGGAGACCGAGTCGAGCGTGGTCCCGCCGGTCAAGCCGGTCAGCGAGCTGCGCGCCCACGGTCATCTGGAGGTCCGGGGCGCGGACTTCCGCTACCCGGGCGCCGAGGAGCCGGTGCTGCGGTCGGTGGATCTGGTGGCCCGTCCCGGCGAGACCACCGCGATCATCGGGTCGACGGGCAGCGGCAAGTCGACGCTGCTCGGACTCGTACCGCGGCTGTTCGATGTGACGGACGGCCAGGTGCTGGTCGACGGCACGGACGTACGGACGCTGGAGCCGGCGCTGCTGGCGAAGACCGTGAGTCTCGTTCCGCAGAAGCCGTATCTGTTCTCCGGGACGGTCGCGACGAATCTGCGGTACGGAAACCCGGACGCCACCGACGAGGAGCTGTGGCACGCGCTGGAGGTCGCGCAGGCCAAGGAGTTCGTCGAGGAGCTGGAACACGGCCTGCACGCGCCGATCGCGCAGGGCGGCACCAATGTCTCCGGCGGACAGCGGCAGCGTCTGGCCATCGCCAGGACACTGGTGCAGCGGCCGGAGATCTACCTCTTCGACGACTCGTTCTCCGCGCTCGACTACGCGACCGACGCCGCACTGCGCGGGGCGCTCTCGCAGGAGACGGCCGAGGCGACCGTGGTGATCGTGGCGCAGCGGGTGTCCACCATCCGCGGCGCCGACCGGATCCTGGTGCTGGACGAGGGCCGGGTCGTCGGCTCCGGCACCCATCACGAGCTGATGGACGGCAATGACACGTACCGGGAGATCGTGCTCTCCCAGCTGACGGAAGCGGAGGCCGCGTAATGGCCGGGCCTGGCGGACGCATGATGGCGGGCGGGGCGCCGACCGACCGGTCCATGGACTTCAAGGGGTCATCGAAGCGGCTGCTGAAGCGCTTCGCCGCGGAGAAGACCCCGCTGTACGTGATGCTGGCGGCCTGTGTGCTCAGCGTCGGCCTGTCGGTGGTCGGACCGAAGATCCTCGGCCGGGCGACCGACCTGGTGTTCGCCGGGGTCATCGGCCGGAGCATGCAGGAGGGAACGACCAAGGAACAGGCCGTCGAGGGCCTGCGCAGGACCAACAGCGGCCTCGCCGACATGCTCTCCGGGGTGGATTTCACACCGGGTCACGGCATCGACTTCGGTGCGGTGGGTGACGTACTGCTGGTGGCACTGGCGGTCTACGTCGGTGCCGGACTGCTGATGCTGGTGGCGACGCGGCTGTCGATCCGGATCATCAACCGGATCGTGTTCCAGCTGCGCGAGGACATCCAGACGAAGCTGTCGCGGCTGCCGCTGTCCTACTTCGACCGGGCCAAGCGCGGCGAGGTGCTCAGCCGGGCGACGAACGACATCGACAACATCTCGCAGACGATGCAGCAGACGATGGGCCAGCTCATCAACTCCCTGCTCACCATCGTGGGCGTACTGATCATGATGTTCTGGGTCTCGCCGCTGCTGGCGCTGGTCGCGCTGGTGACGGTGCCGCTCTCGGTGGTCGTGGCCGCGAAGGTCGGCAAGCGGTCCCAGCCGCAGTTCGTGGAGCAGTGGAAGGTGACGGGCAAGCTCAACGCCCATATCGAGGAGATGTACACCGGGCACACCCTGGTGAAGGTCTTCGGCCGGCAGGAGGAGTCCGCGAAGGACTTCGCCGAGCAGAACGAGGCGCTGTACGAGGCCGGTTTCAAGGCGCAGTTCAACAGCGGGATCATGCAGCCGCTGATGATGTTCGTCTCCAACCTGAACTATGTGCTGATCGCCGTCGTCGGTGGCCTGCGGGTCGCTTCGGGTTCGCTGTCGATCGGTGATGTGCAGGCGTTCATCCAGTACTCGCGGCAGTTCTCGATGCCGCTGACCCAGGTCGCCTCGATGGCGAACCTGGTGCAGTCGGGCGTCGCGTCGGCCGAGCGGATCTTCGAGCTGCTGGACGCCGAGGAGCAGGGCGCCGACCCCGCGCCGGGTACCGGCGAGCACCCCGAGGAGCTGCGGGGCAGCGTCTCGCTGGAGAAGGTGTCGTTCCGCTACGACCCGGAGAAGCCGCTCATCGAGGATCTGTCACTGAACGTCGAGCCGGGTCACACGGTCGCGATCGTCGGCCCGACCGGCGCGGGCAAGACCACGCTCGTCAATCTGCTGATGCGGTTCTACGAGGTGACGGGCGGCCGTATCACCCTCGACGGGGTCGACGTGGCGAACATGTCGCGCGACGACCTGCGGTCGGGGATCGGCATGGTCCTCCAGGACACCTGGCTGTTCGGCGGGTCGATCGCGGAGAACATCGCGTACGGCGCTTCGCGCGAGGTCACCCGGGAGGAGATCGAGGAGGCGGCGAGGGCGGCCCACGCCGACCGCTTCATCCGCACCCTGCCGGACGGCTACGACACGGTGATCGACGACGAGGGCTCCGGCGTCAGCGCGGGCGAGAAGCAGCTGATCACCATCGCGCGGGCGTTCCTGTCCGACCCGGTGATCCTGGTGCTCGACGAGGCGACGAGCTCCGTCGACACCCGTACCGAGGTACTGATCCAGAAGGCGATGGCCCGCCTGTCGCACGGTCGCACGAGCTTTGTGATCGCGCACCGGCTCTCCACCATCCGGGATGCCGACGTCATCCTGGTGATGGAGAACGGCTCGATCGTCGAACAGGGCACGCACGACGAACTGCTGGATGCCGAGGGCGCGTACGCCCAGCTGTATTCGGCGCAGTTCGCGCAGGCGGTCGCCGAGGTCGACTAGAAGAAGCAGTCGGCGCATGAGGAGGGCCCGTACCGCCGACCGGCGGTGCGGGCCCTCCCTCCTCGGGCGGGACCGGGCCGCCCTCATGGGCGAGGTGCCGACCCGGACCTCTCACCGGCGGGTGCCGTTACGGCCCGGCGTCCCTGCGAGATCAGTCGAGGTAGCCGCGGAGCTGGTCGGCGAAGGCGTGGTCCCGCAGCTTGTTGAGGGTCTTGGACTCGATCTGGCGGATGCGTTCGCGTGTCACGCCGAAGATCCTGCCTATCTCCTCAAGTGTGCGGGGCCGCCCGTCGGCCAGCCCGTAGCGCAGCTGGACCACCTTCCGCTCACGCTCGTTCAGAGTGGAGAGCACCGCTTCCAGGTGCTCGCGCAGCAGCAGGAACGCGGCTGACTCGACCGGGGACGCGGCATCACCGTCCTCGATCAGGTCACCGAGGGCGACGTCCTCCTCCTCGCCGACCGGGGCATGCAGCGAGACGGGTTCCTGGGCGAGCCGCAGGACTTCGCCGACCCGCTCCGGGGTGAGGTCGAGCTGGTCGGCGACCTCCTCGGGCGTCGGCTCGTAGCCGCGCTCCTGGAGCATCCGGCGCTGCACCCGTACGACGCGGTTGATCAGTTCGACGACATGGACCGGGACCCGTATGGTCCGCGCCTGGTCGGCGAGGGCGCGGGACATCGCCTGACGGATCCACCAGGTCGCGTACGTCGAGAACTTGTAGCCCCGGGCGTAGTCGAACTTCTCGACCGCCCTGATCAGTCCGAGGTTTCCCTCCTGGACCAGATCGAGCATGGTCAGCCCGCGGCCGACATAGCGTTTGGCGACGGAGACGACGAGGCGGAGGTTGGCCTCGATGAGACGGCGCTTCGCCATCCGCCCCATGACCACCAACCGGTCGAGATCGACGGCCAGTCGGGTGTCCGGGTCCGGGGTGCTCGCGAGCCGTTCCTCGGCGAAGAGACCGGCCTCGACGCGGCGGGCGAGCTCCACCTCGTCGGCGGCGGTGAGCAGCGGAATCCGGCCGATCTCCCGCAGATACTGGCGGAAGAGGTCGGAGGACGGGCCGGTGGTCTCCGGGCGGCCCCGCGGCTCCGGCGTTTCGGGCGCCTCCGGCAGCTCCTCCATGAGTGCCTCGGGAGGGTCGGGTGGATCGGACGGTGTCTGCGGCTCCACCGCGGCCTCCGGATGATGCACGGCCCGGTTCTGCGCGGGTATGGCCGAGACATGCTCGGTTTCGGTCAGGGTCCGGGTCTGCACGGGGGCGACCTCCAGGTGATCGCTGCCGGATCGCGGGGATGGAGGACCACCGTTCGGTGGGCCGGCCGCGCTCCGATGACTCAGGCACCGCCCCCCAGTGTGGGGGAAGACACATCGCTGCCACGAGGGGCGTGCGGGGACTTTCTGAGTCCGGTCCGTGACCGAGCGGTTACGGGAACGGGCGGGTTCTTCGGGCCCGTCCGGCGATCGAGGACGCAGCTGCGACAGGCCGGACCCGGTGCGCCTTCCCGGGCCGCGGACCCGGTGCGCCTTCCCGGGCCGCGGCGCCGGATTTTCGCGTCAGAGGGCGTCGGCGCCGTTGTTGCGCAGGGCCTGGGCGTACTGCTGGAGGACCCAGACCTCGTTCTGCGCGGCCGCGAGATGGTCCGGGGCGACGTTGCTGCCGAGCCGGGCGAGGCTGCCCTGTACGTGGTTGATCCGGCGGTCGACGGCGCGCAGCCGGACCTGGACGAGCTGCATGCCCGCGTAGGTCTCGTCGATGGTCTTGCCGTGGAAGACCTCCACCGCCAGCTCGGTGACCAGATTGCGCACCGTGTCGTCGGGGGCCACGTCCAGCACCTGGACCAGATATTCGCGGGTCTCCGGGACGCCCATCTCGGCGCCGCCCGCCTCGGCGATGCACTGCCGGACCGCGGCGTACGGCGGGGCGGTGAACTCGTCGGCCCCGTAGGCGTCGAACGCCGGTGAGACGAGGGCGGGTTTCTGCAGGGCGAGCTTGAGAAGCTCACGCTCGGTGCGGTGGGCGGGGCTGCGGAGGTTGAGGGCGGGGCCCGACGGGGCGGCGGGCGCCCGGACCTGCTGGGGCTGGGGACCGCCGCGGGACGGGGCCTGCGCGGGGCCCCGCTGCTCGCCCCGCTCGCGGGCCCAGCGGGCGAGCTGGCCGACGCGCTTGACCACGAACTGGGTGTCCAGGATTCCGAGCATGCCGGCCAGCTGGACGGCGACCTCGTGCTGCGAGGAGCTGTTCTTGATCCGGGCGACGACGGGTGCCGCCTCGTCGAGCGCGGCGCCGCGGCCCGCCGGAGTCTCCAGGTCGTACCGGCCGACGATCTGGCGGAGCGCGAACTCGAAGAGCGGGGTGCGGGGTTCGACCAGGTCACGGACGGCCTCGTCACCCTTGGCCAGGCGCAGATCGCACGGGTCCATGTTGTCCGGGGCGATCGCGATGTACGTCTCGGCGGCGAACTTCTGGTCGTCCTCGAAGGCGCGCAGGGCGGCCTTCTGCCCGGCCGCGTCACCGTCGAAGGTGAAGATCACCCGGGCGCTGCCGTTGTCCATCAGGAGGCGGCGCAGGATCTTGATGTGGTCGCCGCCGAAGGCCGTACCGCAGGTGGCGATGGCGGTGGTGATCCCGGCGAGATGGCAGGCCATGACGTCGGTGTAGCCCTCGACGACCACGGCCCGGCTGGCCTTCGCGATGTCCTTCTTCGCCAGGTCGATGCCGTACAGCACCTGGGACTTCTTGTAGATCGCGGTCTCGGGGGTGTTGAGGTACTTCGGTCCGTTGTCGTCGTCGCGCAGCTTGCGGGCGCCGAAGCCGACGACATCGCCGGAGGTGTCGCTGATCGGCCACATCAGCCGACCGCGGAATCGGTCGATGGGGCCGCGCCTGCCGTCCTGGGAGAGGCCGGAGGTGATCAGCTCCTTGTCGCTGAAACCCTTGCCGCGCAGATAGCGGGTGAGGTGGTCCCAGCCGGCCGGGCTGTAGCCGACGCCGAAATGGGCGGCCGCCGCCTGGTCGAAGCCGCGCTCGGCGAGGAACTTCCGGCCGATCTCGGCCTCGGGGCTGTCCAGCTGCTCGACATAGAACTGGGCGGCCACCTTGTGCGCCTCGACCAGCCGGATGCGCTCACCGCGCTGGTGGGAGGGGTTGTACCCGCCCTCCTCGTACCGCAGGGTGATGCCCGCCTTGGCGGCGAGCCGCTCGACCGTCTCGGAGAACGAGAGATGGTCGATCTTCATCACGAAGGCGATCGTGTCGCCGCCCTCCTGGCAGCCGAAGCAGTGGAAGAGACCCTTGCTCGGGCTGACCTGGAAGGAGGGGGACTTCTCGTCGTGGAAGGGGCAGAGGCCCTTGAGGTTGCCGCCGCCGGCGTTGCGCAGCTGGAGATACTCGGAAACGACGGCGTCGATCGGGACCGCGTCCCGTACCGCCTTCACATCGTCGTCATTGATCCTGCCAGCCACGGGTGAAGTCTACGGGTGGGGTACGACAGCTGTGCCGCGCGATGATGTGATCCATGGAACGGCGAGGGCGCCCGACGGGTGTCGTACGGCTGAGCCGTCCCGTCCGGGGCCACCGGGCGGAACGGCCGGCTCGGCTCAGCTCAGGGAGACCAGCGGTACCGACGGGTCCGCCAGCGCGTCCGGGTCGACCTGCCGGCCGGACCGGATCAGCGCCTGCACGGTCTCGGTGACGTCCCACACGTTGACGTTCATCCCGGCCAGTACCCGGCGGTCCTTCAGCCAGAAGGCGATGAACTCGCGCTTCCCCGCATCGCCGCGGATGACCACCTGGTCGTAGCTGCCCGGCGGCGCCCAGCCCGAGTATTCGAGGCCGAGGTCGTACTGGTCGGAGAAGAAGTAGGGCACCCGGTCGTAGCTGACGTCCTTGCCGAGCATGGCGCGGGCCGCGGCCGGGCCGCTGTTCAGCGCGTTCGCCCAGTGCTCCACGCGCAGCCGGGCGCCGAGCAGCGGATGGGCCACGTTCGCGACGTCACCGGCCGCGAAGATGTGCGGGTCGGACGTGCGCAGGGAGGCGTCGACGGCGATGCCTCCGCCGTCCTTGCGCGCGGCCATGTCGAGCCCCGCGGCTTCGGCGAGCGCGGTGCGGGGGGCTGCACCGATCGCGGCGAGCACGTCGTGGGCCGGGTGCTCCTCGCCGTCGTCGGTGCGGACCGCGAGGACCAGGCCGTCCTGGCCGATGATCTCGGTGAGGCGGACGCCGAAGTGGAAGCGGACACCGTGGTCGCGGTGCAGATCGGTGAAGATCTGGCCCAGTTCGGGCCCGACGACGTGGTGCAGTGGCGTCGGCTCCGGTTCGACGACGGTGACCTCGGCACCGTAACCACGTGCCGCCGCCGCGACCTCCAGGCCGATCCAGCCGGCCCCGGCGATCACCAGATGGCCGTTGTCGCGGCCGAGGGAGGCCAGTACGTTGCGCAGCCGGTCCGAGTGGGCGAGACGGCGCAAATGGTGGACTCCGGCCAGGTCCGTACCCGGAATGGGGAGGCGGCGCGGCTCGGCCCCGGTGGCGAGCAGCAGCTTGTCGTAGTGGACGACGGTGCCGTCGCCGAGCTGTACGGAGCGGGCCTCCCGGTCGAGGCTGGTGACGGGCTGGCCCAGGTGGAGCTCGATGTCGGCGCCCGCGTACCAGGCGGTCTCGTGGACGAAGACGCTGTCCCGTTCCTCCTTGCCGGTCAGATAACCCTTGGAGAGCGGAGGCCGTTCGTACGGATGGTCGCGTTCATCGCCGAGAAGGATCACCCGGCCGCTGAAACCTTCCGCCCGGAGTGTCTCGGCTGCCTTCGCTCCTGCCAGTCCTCCGCCGACGATGACGAACGTCCGATGTGCGTCGACCACTTGATGCCTCCTCGGTGCTTGCTGCGCGGGGCCCAACTGCGAGCGTCCCGCACGCAGCGTGATGGCGAAAGAGGGTGTACACCGATCAGGTCACACCCAGTGGTCACAGGCCCGTCTGCGCGGCTCGGCCGATACCGCGCCGTGCGGCTCGCGGACCCGACCGGCCGGGACGGGATCCCGGTCAGCGGCCGCCGCCGCTGAGCGATGCGTGCAGGGAGCGTGCGGAGGCGTCGGTCAGGGCGGCGATCTGGTCGACCAGGACCCGTTTGCGGGCCCTGTCGTCGTGGGCGGCGTAGAACAGCGCCCGGAACTGCGGCTCCAGCCCCTCCGGGGCACGTGCGGTCAGCGCGGCGGCCAGTTCCGCGATGACGATCCGCTGGTCGGCGCGGATGGCCTCCTGCTCGGCGCGCTGCATGACGTACCGGTCGGCGACCGCCTTGAGCACGGCGCATTCGTTGCGTGCCTCGCGGGGGACGACGAGTTCGGCGCCGTAGCGGCCGAGGCGACCCGTCCCGTACGCCAGCCGGGTGCTGCTCTCGGCGGCGAGACAGAACCGGCCGATCAGCTGGCTCGTCGCGTCCTTCAGCCGGGCCTGGGCGACGGCGGATCCGTCGTAGCCGTGCGGCCACCAGTCCTGGCCGATGAGCCGGTCCAGAGCGTCGGCCAGTTCGTCGGGGTGGGTGTCCGCCGGAACGTAGCGGCCGACGGCGACCGCCCAGATCTCGTTCCGCTCGGGCTCGGCGTAGAGACAATTGGGGTCGATGTGCCCGGCGTGCAGCCCGTCCTCGAAGTCGTGCACCGAGTACGCGACGTCGTCGGACCAGTCCATGACCTGGGCCTCGAAGCACTTGCGGTCCTTCGGGGCGCCCCGGCGGGCCCACTCGAAGACCGGCAGGTCGTCCTCGTACACCCCGAATTTCGGCGAGCCGGGGTCGAAGGGGTGCCCGCCACGCGGCCACGGGTACTTGGTGGCCGCGTCCAGAGCGGCACGGGTCAGGTTGAGTCCGACGCTGACCAGCTCGCCGGTCCGGGTGTCGGGCACGAACCGCTTCGGTTCGAGCCTGGTCAGCAGGCGCAGCGACTGGGCGTTGCCCTCGAAGCCCCCGCAGTCCGACGCGAAGTCGTTGAGCGCCTGCTCCCCGTTGTGTCCGAACGGCGGGTGGCCCAGGTCATGGGCGAGGCAGGCCGTCTCGACCAGATCGGGGTCGCAGCCGAGCGCCGCCCCGAGTTCGCGCCCGACCTGGGCGCATTCCAGGGAGTGCGTGAGCCGGGTACGCGGGCTGGCGTCCCAGGCGTGGCTACGGGTGCCGGGAGTGACGACCTGGGTCTTCCCGGCGAGGCGGCGCAGCGCGGCGGAATGCAGCACTCGGGCGCGGTCACGCTGGAATGCGGTACGACCGGGCCGTTTGTCCGGCTCGGTGTCCCAGCGCTCGGCGTCGGCCGCGCCGTAGGGGGCCGTGCCGTGGTCCTGTGCGCACTGAGTGCCCTGCGCGCACTGTGTGCCCTGCGTACCGTCCATGCCGTCCATGCCGTCCATGGTTCCGACAGTAAACGGCCGGGCCGACAAGAGAGCTCAGGCGAATGCGCGGCGGCCGGATCGGGGGAAGGAGCCACGAGCCGCTATTCGGCCGTCACGACCCCGGCCGTGAACCGCCGGGCAGTGTCCGGGGCCGGGGCCTGTGCGGCGGTCCGGCGGGTTCCGTTCAGGGAGACGAGGCTCAGCTGGGTGCCGAGCTGCGCGGTGATGCGCGTCAACAGTTGCGCCGTGCTGTCGAGGGGCAAGGACTCATCGGGATGTGCCGGTGCCGACTCCGTCATGGACCGATGATGCAGGGCCGAGGTTGCCACACCGTTGCGCGAGGATGACGGGTGCCTCCCGCGGGCGCGTCGAGCGTTCGGGGCGGAGCCGGGCCGTGCCGGGCCTCGGAATCAGGCCGCGCCGCCGAAGAGCCGCTCGATGACGTGCGCGACCCCGTCCTCCTCGTTGGAGAGCGTGTGCGTCCGTATGGCGGCCAGCACACTCGGGTGGGCATTGCCCATCGCGTAGCCGGTGCCGGCCCAGTCGAGGACGGTCAGGTCGTTGGGCATGTCACCGAAGGCGATGACCTCCGTGGCGTCGATGCCCCGCCCGGCGCACAGCATCGAGAGCGTGCCGGCCTTGGTGACGCCGGACGCGCTGACCTCCAGCAGCCCGCGCCCGCCGGAGTGGGTGAGCTGTACCTCGTCGCCCGTCCCTTCCTCGGCAGCGGCCAGCAGGGCGTCCGCGTCGAGCCGGTCCGACCAGGCGAGCAGCTTGGTGACGGGGACGTCGGTCAGCCACAGATCCGCCAGCGACGGTACGGGCAGCTCGGCGCCGATGTCCTCGGAGAGCCGCAGCCGGTAGGCGGGTTCGTACAGGACATGGCTGCCGGTCTCCAGGGCGAAGCCGATCTCGGGCACGGCAGCGGCGAGCGCGGTGGCCACGCGCCGGGCGGTGGCGAGGGGCAGGGCGCGGAAGGAGACGACGGCGCGCGTCCCGATGTCGTACACCACCGCCCCGTTGCTGCACACGGCTGTCCCCTTGAGGCCGGCGGCCTCGGCGAGCCGGTCGACGAATCTGGGCGGCCGGGCAGTGACGAGGACGACCTCTGTACCCGCGCTCTCGGCCGTGCGCAGGGCGCGCAGGGTGCGGGGCGAGAGGGTGCCGTCGTTGCGCAGGAGTGTGCCGTCGAGATCGGAGGCGATCAGCCGTGGAAGCAACATTGCCCGATGCTACTGGGCGTTCTCCGGACAATCGCCGGTCTCGGTCCGAGTCGCACCGGAGCAGCACGCCCGGCCCGTCCGGGGTGCGCACCGGCACCCATGCCTCGTCCGCCTCGCCCAACCGGCTCTCGTCCCGGCGCAGTTCGTGGGGCTGGTGGTCCACGCCGTCGCAGAGCCGGTGGAGGATGTCCCCGACCGCGCTGCTTCAATGGGTTTTCCGGGCCGCCCGTTCCGCTGCCGCGTGCCACCACGCCGGGGCAGACGGGAATCCTGGCTGCGAGGTCGGCTGGTCGGGATGGAGGCCGAGCGGAATCAGCGCCGAAGCCCGGACGCGGACGGTGATCCCGCCGTGCCAGTGGCCGTCCGGGCCCGGGCCGCAGGCCAGGTCGACGTGCAGGTCGTCGACGGCGAACGGCATCCAGTCGATGCCCCGGTCCCGCAGTCAAGCGCGGACGGCAGCCGCGGGATGCGGTCGGCCCTTCAGATTCTCGTACGCGGCGACGGTCACCCAGTCGTCTGTCCCGGTTCCAGGTCGGTTCATGGTGGCCATCCTGCCCGAGGTGTCTGCGGCACGATCGGAAACGGTGACCAGATCAACGAAATCGGGAGCTGGAGAACCCTTTCCCCCCGTCGCTCGTCCGATCATGTGGGACAGCGCGGCACAGGGCACGGACAGGGGGACACCCATGTGGGAGAAGCAGCCGGGGCGGCTCGGGCGGTTGCGGCCGCGATGGCCGCGGACGCGGCGCGGGCAGCGGCGGCTCGTGCAGGGGGTGATGGTCGCCTGCGTAGCGGCTCTGGCACCCACGACCTGGATGTACTCCGTGGCCGACGCTCGCGTCAGGACGACTGCGGACGCACCCGCGCAGCAGGTCGCCATGGTGTTCGGGGCCGGTCTCTGGGAGGGCAAGCCGTCGCCGTATCTCGCGAACCGGCTGAACGCCGCCGCCGAGCTCTACCGGAACGGGAAGGTGAAGGTCGTGCTCGTGACCGGTGACAACAGCCGGAAGGAGTACGACGAACCCGACGCCATGCGTACGTATCTCAGGGCGCACGGGGTGCCGGACGGGCGGATCGTGAGCGACTTCGCCGGGTTCGACACCTGGGACTCGTGCGTTCGGGCCAAGAAGATCTTCGGCGTCGACCGCGCGGTGCTGGTGAGCCAGGGGTTCCACATCCGGCGGGCGATCGCGCTGTGCCGGACCGCGGGGATCGATGCGTACGGGGTCGGCGTCGACGCCGTACACGATGCGACCTGGTACTACGGCGGGACGCGGGAGATGTTCGCGGCCGGGAAGGCGGCGCTGGATGCCGTGTTCAGGCCCGACCCGCACTTCCTGGGGCCGAAGGAGCCCGGGGTCGAAGAGGCCCTGGCGGCGGACGGGCGCTGAGGGCGGGCGCCCCCGGGCGGATGCCGGCTCTACAGAGAGGTGACCGGGGCGGTCTCGGCGGAGACCCAGTCGAGGTAACGGGCGCTGCCCTGTACCACCGGGATCGCGACGATCTCCGGTGTTTCGTAGTCGTGCACCGCCAGGAGATGGGCCTCCAGTTCGTCGTACCGCTCGGCCGTTGTCTTGAACAGCAGCTGCCACTCCTCGGTGGTCTCGATGGCGTTCTGCCACCGGTAGACCGAGGTGACGGGCGCGGAGATCTGTACGCAGGCGGCGAGCCGCGCCTCCACCGCGCCCTGCGCCAGGGAATGGGCCTTCTCCTCGCTGTCCGTCGTGGTCAGTACGGTCAGCAATGCCGGCGTCGTCACCTTCGGGCTCCTCTGCGTTGAAGTGAGTTGTGGTGAGCGGGAGTGAGTCCTGGCGGTGGGTTCGCGGGGTGGGAACAGAGGTTCCGGAGCCGAATGGGTGACCTTGGCGACTGCTGCTCGTTGGACTGGTTGGCAGGTGCCCGGCCTGGCGGGAGGGAGTGATGTGGTGGGTGGTTTGCGGGAGTTGGCCGGGTCCTTCGTAGTGCCCGGGCCTTGCGGGGTGGCGATCCGGGACCGTCTGAAGCACCTCACGCCCCAGGACGAGAGTGTTCTGCGCGCGGTCGGTGAGCATCAGGGGCGTCTGGCTTCGCGTGATCTCAGGGCCCGCTGTGCGGATGGCCTGGAGCACAGCAAGGATACCTGGGCGTCGCGCAAGCGGGACCTGACGCCGCTGTCGTCGTCGCGGATCGCGGGTGCGATCACCAAGGCCACGCACGATCAGTGGGCGCTGGCCCGCCGTTGCCAGGCCGCGCACATGAAGACGCTGGAAGCCGGGATCGGGACGCTGCGGCACCGCCTGTCCCTCCCGATCGGTGAGCCGGGAACGAAGCGGGCCGCGGGCGGCTACCGCTCCAAGGGCGAGTGGTTCCACAAGTCCCGCCGCCTCGCCGCCCTGGAGGCACGGCATGCGGCCGTTGTCGCCGACCGGCAGGCCGGTCGGGTGCGCGTGGTGCGGGGCGGCAAACGCCTCCTCAATACCCGCCACCACCTCGCCCAGGCCCGACTGACCGAAGCCCAGTGGCGGGAGCGCTGGGAAGCGGAACGCTGGTTCATCGCTGCGGATGGTGAGTCGGGGAAGCGGTTCGGGAACGAGACCATCCGCGTTACCCCGGACGGCGAGGTCAGCATCAAACTGCCTGCCCCGCTCGCGCACCTGGCCAACGCCCGGCACGGCCGGTACGTCCTCGCCGTCCGTATCGGCTTCGCGCACCGGGGCCAGGAGTGGGCCGACCGCATCACCGCGAACCGGGCTGTCGCCTACCGCATCCACCTCGACACCGACCGCCGCCGCTGGTACCTCACCGCATCCTGGCAACGCCCCGTCGTCCAGACCATCCCCTTGGAGGCCGCCCGAGCCCGGGGCATGATCGGCGTCGACACCAACGCCGACCACTTCGCCGCCTACCACCTCGACCGGCACGGCAACCCGGTCGGCGACCCGCACCGCTTCCCCTACGACCTGTCCGGCACCGCCGATCACCGCGACGCACAGATCCGCCACGCCCTGACCCGCCTGATCAACTGGGCCAAGCAGGCCGGTGTTGCCGCGATCGCCATCGAAGACCTCGACTTCACCGCCGAGAAAACGCGGGAGAAACACGGCCGCAAGAAGCAGTTCCGGCAGCTGATCTCCGGCATCCCGACCGGCAAACTCAAGGCCCGGCTGGTCTCCATGGCGGCCGAACAGGGCCTGAGCATTGTCGCGGTCGACCCCGCCTACACCTCCCTGTGGGGTGCCCAGCACTGGCAGAAGCCACTGGCCACCCCGCACCGCAGAATGTCCCGTCACGATGCCGCCGGTATCGCGATCGGACGCCGCGCCCTCGGACACCCGATCCGGCGTCGGACGGCACCGCCCCCACACGACCGGAGCGATCGTGCGGGGCATCGGACCGCCCAGGCCGGACCAGACACCCGGGGGCGCGAGGGAACCCGCCCACCCGCAACGGACCACGCCCCCAGAGACGTGCCGCCGAACGGGAAGAGAAAGCGGCAACCCAGCGCATCCAACACCGTTCGGGATGCGCCCAGAACGCAGCAGAGGGTCCAGGACTCACTCGTGCGCACTGGTTAGGAACGGTCGGTTACAAAGTGTCCTTGCTCCCATCGTCGATGGTCGGGGGCGTTGCGGCGCGGCGCAGTGCCTGGTGGTCAGACGCCGTAGGGATGAACGGCCTTGGCGTCGCGCAGCGTGCGCCCCCACCAGACCAGCTGGTCGAGCAGCGTCTTGGCCGCCGCGTCGCAGCCCGCCGGGTCCTTGTGCCTGCCCTCGTCGTCGAACAGGGCGCCTGCGTTGTGGAACGACACCGTCTCCCTGATGCCGACGCTGTGCAGCTCCGCGAAGACCTGCCTCAGATGCTCGACGGCGCGCAGGCCTCCGGAGACTCCGCCGTACGAGACGAAGGCGACGGGTTTGGCCTGCCACTCGGCGTGGTGCCGGTCGATGAGGTTCTTCAGCGGGGCCGGGTACGAATGGTTGTACTCGGGGGTGATGACGACGAAGGCATCCGCCTTTGCCAACCTGGTCGACACGGAAGCCAGTTGGGCCTGCGCATCGGCGTCGGGCCGATAGGAGAGGGCGATCGGGAGGTCGAGTTCCGCGATGTCGATCAGATCGGTCTCGATGTCGGGACGACCGATGGTGCGCGAGAGGAACCAGTCGGAGACGACGGGGGCGAACCGTCCCTCGCGATTGCTGGCGAGGATGACCGCGACCTTCAGAGGTGCGGTGGCGGCGGTCGTGGATGCGATGGATGAGGATGTCGCGGTGAGGTCCATACGGAGAGGCTCATACGTCAACCATGGTTGAGGTCAAGTCCTGTCCGTCGGGGCCGCCGTCGCGCGCCGCGGCATACGGTGGAGCGCATGACGACTCCCCCTCCCGCACCCTTCCCGTACGCCGAGTTCGACGGGCACCCGGCCACCGAGGCGGATCTGCGGATTCCGGCCTTCCTCAACTACGGCCATTTCACGGCCATGCAGGTCAGGGACGGAAAGGTGCGCGGCCTCGCCCTGCATCTCGCCCGGCTGGACTCCGCCAACCAGGAGCTGTTCGAGCGCGGTCTCGACGGGGAGCGGGTCCGCGAACTGATCCGGCACGCGCTGGACAGTGCCGGGGTACGGGACGCCTCGACCCGGGTGTACGGCTTTCCGTCGCCGGGCGGCACGGGGACGACCGTGATGGTCACGGTGCGCGAGCCGGCGCAGAAGTCCGCCGCACCGCATGCCCTGATGTCCGTCCCGTACGCCCGGACCGTGCCGCACATCAAACGTCCCGGCGAGTTCGGCCAGACGTACTACGCAAGGCTCGCGGCACGCGCCGGTTTCGACGAGGCCCTGCTGACCACGCCGGACGGTGCGGTGACCGAGGGCTCGATCACCAACATCGGTTTCTGGGACGGCACTTCGGTCGTCTGGCCAGAAGCCCCCTCCCTGCTCGGCATCACCATGGCACTGCTGGAGCAGGAGCTGCCCGGCGCGGGACTGGAGTCCGTACGGCGCCCGGTGACGCTGGACGGGCTGGCCGCGTTCCGGTCGGCGTTCATCACCAACTCGCAGGGCATCGCGCCGGTCCGGCGCATCGACGACACCGAGTTCACGGTGGACGAGGAGCTGATGAGGCGGATCGGGCAGGCCTACGACGGAGCGCCGTGGGACACGATCTGACGCCTCCTGGCGTCACACCTGCCTGCACGGCGAACTCCATGCCCTGCTGCGGACAGCGGTCCGAAGGCGCACGGGAGGAGGGGAGCATGAGGGCATGCAGATCCATATCGAAGGCTCGCATCTTCCCGGCCTCACCTGTGGGCCCGACAGCGACTTCCCCGGCGCCCACAACATCCACGTGGGCGTGCAGCGCAAGGGCAGGCCCGGTGAACTGCTCGACCTGCACCCGGGCGACGCCCCGTCGGCCTCGTGGACCTTGGACTGCACCGTCGCCCCGGCCGAGGACGGCGTCGAGATCAAGGGGCCTTACGTGCAGAACCGGCTGGGCGGGCGCTTCGTCTATCTGTCCTGGGGCACGGTCGACGAGAACGGCGTCTTCAGCATGTTCCGGCGGGCCAAGCTGATGCTGGGCGACATCGATCCGGCCGTGCTCGAAGCCGCCGTGCGCTCCGGGCATCTCACCGCGCGGCTGTCTCTCTCCGACACCGAGAGGCAGCCGCTCTGTGCCCGGGTGCGGCCGCCGACCGTCGAATGGTCCGCCGCCGCTCCGGCCTGAGAGCGCCACACCGCGGGAGGCCACGGCACGGAACCGCCCCGACCGGGCCCAGGGGGGTGGGCCCGGTCGGGGCGGCGGCCTGGGGCGGCCTGGTTCACCGTCCCGTGGGGGGTGTCAGACGTGTGCCCGACACCCCCGAGGTCATGCATGTGATGTGCGCCACTCTCCTCCTGGGCGACATCACCCAATCGGCACCGGGCGGTACGGGACCGGCCGCCCTCGCTTCGATCACCGCTGTGACCTGCACACATGCAGCTTGGCAAGGATGCCGCGCCGCACCATTCGGGTGAAAGCTGACTTCATGTCAGCAGGCATGGGTGGCGGACCGCCCGTTAGCTCGGGGTCAGGACACACCTACTCGCGCAGTTGCCGGAGGAACACCCATGCGTCCTGCTCGCCCAGTGACCCGGACCGCCGCTTCCGCGGTCACCATAGCCACGCTCGGCCTCTTCACCGCCGGACCGTCCGCGTACGCAGGTGATGCCGGCGCGCTGCGGGCCGGCCCGGCTGCCGCACCGCGGGCCAATGGCGCCCCGGAGGCGCGGACCGACGATGGCGGGTCGGACAACCCCTCCAGGTCCGGAAACAACGCCCCCTTCGGCCTCAACAACCCTTCCGGCCTCAATGTCCCCTCGTTGCTCGACTCCGTCGGCGGGTTCGACGCCCTCTCAGGGCTCCGCATCCCCTCCGGGGACGAGGGCTCCGCAAGGCACGACAGCTCGTCGTCCGGGCGCGACAACCAGTCCGGGCGCGACAACTCCTGGTCCGGGCGTGACAACTCGTCCGGACGGGACAACCAGTCCGGACGGGACAACTCATCCGGACGCGACAACCAGTCCGGACGAGACAACTCATCCGGACGCGACAACCAGTCCGGACGAGACAACTCATCCGGACGCGACAACCAGTCCGGACGAGACAACTCATCCGGACGCGACAACCAGTCCGGACGCGGCAACTCCTCGTCCGGGCGTGACGACTCGTCCGCGCCCAACGCCCCCAGCGGGCACGTCAAAACAGGCGTCGGCGGCAGCGTCCGGCCCGACACCACCCAGATCGCGGCGGGCGCCGGCGTACTCGCCGCGGCCGCCGTCGGCGGAGCCTGGCTCCTGCGTCGCCGGGCGAGCGGCACGCAAGGAGCCGGCTGACGGAGACGGATTCACGTCTCCGTACCGCCTGGTCTCCGTCCCGGTGGCCGCGCGCCACCGGGACGGGACCGTCCCCGTACCGTCCCCATCTCGTCATCCGGAGGACGACCGTGTCCCAGAAGGCCAAGAGCTGGCTGCTGGTCGTCGCAGCGCTGGCCGGTGTCTGGCTGATCCGTCACGGCGCCGGTGCCCAGCTGATCCCGCCCCAGCCGACCGCCGCCCAGGCGTTCGCGGGCGGCCCGCAACTGCAGCCGGGGTCTCCGGTGGCCGAACCGCTGAAGCCCTCGGCGCCCGTACGCATCCGGATCCCGAGCATCCGGGTGGACGCACCGATCATGCGACTGGGGCTCGGGGCCGACGGCAGTCTCGATGTGCCGCCGGCCGGGAACCGTAACGTCGTCGGCTGGTACCGGGACGGCACGCCGCCCGGCTCCAGAGGCAGCGCGATCGTCGCCGGTCACGTCGACAACGCACGGGGGCCGTCGGTCTTCTACAACCTGGGCACCCTGCAGAAGGGCAGCACGGTCGAGGTGGTCCGCCAGGACGGGCGTACCGCCGTCTTCTCACTCGACGCGACCGAGGTCTACGAGAGCAAGAACTTCCCCGACAAGCGGGTGTACGGCGCCTCGCCCTACGCCTCGCTGCGGCTGATCACCTGCGGCGGCGGATTCTCGAAGACGACGGGTTACCAGGGCAATGTGGTGGCGTACGCACACCTCACCGAGGTGCGGTGAACCCGCCCCGCCGCCCGTCGTTCATCCCGCCCACTGATCGAACGCCAACTTGGCGACCAGCGAGAACACCACGACCAGCAGTACCCCGCGGACGAACTCGCTGCCCTTCCTGAGCGCCATCCGCGCCCCGATCAGCCCACCCGCCAGGTTGAACACGGCCATCAGTGCGGCCAGCTGCCACATCACGCTGCCCTGGTAGGCGAACATCGCCAGCGCCCCGCCGTTGGTGCACACGTTGACGATCTTGGCGGTGGCGGACGCCGTCACCAGATCGAGATGGAGCACCGCGGTCAGCGCCAGCACCAGGAACGTACCGGTGCCGGGGCCGAACAGCCCGTCGTAGAAGCCGATGCCGCCACCGACCAGCACGATCGCGGTGACGGTACGGGCCCGGGTGACCTTGTGCCGCGTACCGTCGTCCGTCGCCCTGCCGAACGAGGGTCGCAGCATCACGAAGGCCGCGACCGCCAGCAGCACCACCATGATGACCGGGCGCAGCACCTCGCTGCTGATCCCGGCGGCGAAGAACGCACCGGCCATCGATCCGGCCAGCGCCGCGAGCCCGATCCGCAGGGCCGTCCCGACCTTCACCGGTGCCTTGCGTACGTACGTCACGGCGGCGCCCGCCGTACCGACGATCGCGACCGCCTTGTTCGTGCCGAGGACGTGCGCGGCCGGGACGTGCGGCAGTCCCAGCAGCAGGGCCGGCAGCAGGAGCAGTCCGCCGCCGCCGACCACCGCGTCGATCCAGCCGGCCGCGGCTGCGGCGAGGCAGAGGACGACCAGAGTGGTGAGTGCTATGTCGGGCATGGTCGCGACCCTAGGGAGGCGATGGGTGCCCCGTCCAACTGCCTCCGCCGGATCGCGGGAAAGTTGAGCCAACTCTGAGGTTCCCGGGCCCGAGGGCCCACCCGGGCCCTCGCGGGCCCGGGCGGAATCCGGACCGGCCCGGCCCGTCCGGCCGGTGCGCCGTGGTCGTACGCTCTGGTCCATGAGCCAGGGCTGGAACGCGAGCGACATCCCCGATCAGAACGGCCGTACGGCCGTGGTCACCGGAGCCAACAGCGGCATCGGACTGATCACGGCACGGGAGCTGGCCCGGCACGGCGCGCGGGTGCTGCTCGCCTGCCGCGACGAGACGCGCGGCAAGGAGGCCGAGTCCCGCATCCGGACGGCCGTGACCGGCGCGGACGTGGAGTTCGTACCGCTCGATCTGGCCGATCTGGATTCCGTACGCACGTTCGCCGCGGCCCACACGCCCGACCGGATCGATCTGCTGATCAACAACGCGGGCGTGATGGCCCTTCCGTACGGGAGGACGGCCGACGGCTTCGAGAGGCAGTTCGGCGTCAACCACCTCGGGCACTTCGCGCTCACCGGACTGCTGCTCCCCAAGCTCCTCGACACCCCCGGGGCGCGCGTGGTGAGCGTCTCCAGCGGCATGCACGCCCTGTCCAACATCGACATCGGGGATCTCAACAGCGAGCGGAACTACCGCCGCTGGATCGCCTACGGCCGCTCGAAGACCGCCAATCTGCTCTTCATCCACGAGCTGGCGCGGCGGCTGTCGGCAGCCGGTTGCGAGGTGGTGGCCGCCGCAGCGCACCCCGGTTACGCGGCGACCAATCTGCAGACGGCGGGCGTCCGGATGGAGAACCGCAAGGCGGCGGAACGGGTGGTCGAGCTCGGTAACCGGATCATCGCCCAGCCCGCGTCGTCCGGTGCGCTGCCCACGCTCTACGCGGCCACCGCGCCCGGCGTGCGCCCCGACTCGTTCACCGGGCCCAGGCTGCTGGGCTGGCGCGGCGCGCCCGCTCCGTCCTGGCGGGCGGGCTGGACGCTGAACGATGTGGCGAGCGAACGGCTCTGGGTGGCGTCCGAGCAGCTCACGGGGGTGGCGTATCCGGTTCCGGCATCCTGAGGACCGCTTCCCCGCCCCTTCATCGACGGGCTCAGCCCTGCCGGCCCTCGACGGCGGAGGAGTCCATCCACATGACCTCCCAGATGTGGTGGTTCGGGTCCTGGAAGGAACGGCCGTACATGAAGCCGTGGTCGATCGGCTCGTTGGCGGGCGATCCCCCGGAGGCGAGGGCGGTGTCGACCAGTTCGTCCACCTTCTCGCGGCTCTCCGCGCTCAGAGCGAGGATCACCTCGGTGGACTTCGAGGCGTCGGCGATCTCCTTCTTGGTGAACTCCTTGAAGCGGGGTTCCGTGAGAAGCATGGCGAAGATGGTGTCGCTGATGACGAGGCATGCGGTGTTCTCGTCGCTGAACTGCGGGTTGAACGAGAAGCCGAGCTTGCCGAAGAAGCTCTTGGTCGTATCGAGGTCCTTGACCGGCAGGTTCACGAAGATCATCTGAGGCATGGTCGTTTCGCTCTCTGTTGTTCGAACGTTTCGACAGGCAGACGGCTGGGCTGCGCAGAACTCATCGGTTCCGCGAAGAAAACTTTGGCCCTCCGGTGTCAGGACATGGCGAGCGGCGCGCCGCCCCGGAGCAGCGATCCGCCCAGCGGGGTCAGCGTGTGCAGGACCGAGCTGCCGTGCCGCAGGGTGCGGATCAGGCCGGCCTCGCGCAGCACACAGGCGTGCTGGCTCGCCGAGGCGAGGGAGACTCCTGCCCGGCGGGCGAGTTCGCTGGTCGTGCAGCCGTTGCCGATGGCCCTCAGGACCGTCGAGCGGGTATGGCCGAGGAGCCGGCCGAGCCAGGGCCCCGGTTCGGCGAAGACCGGGGCGCGGGAGTGGGTGACCGGGTAGACGAGGACCGGCGGGAGCCGCGAGTCGCGGTAGACGACCGGGGTGACGCGGCAGAAGTAGGACGGCTGGAGCAATAACCCCCGCCCGTCCAGATGGAGTTCACGGTCGACGGGGTAGTCCGCCTCCAGCACGGGGGCCCGCCAGCGGATCATGGGCGGGAGTGAGGCGAGCAGCTCCTGTGCCCCGCCGTCCAGGAGGGCGCGGCCGCGGACGGCTCGGTCGGCCTCGACGCTGGCCTGGATGTGCGGCCAGTACGGTTCGATCGCGGCGCGGTGGTAACCGCGCAGGGCGCCGATGAGCCGGTCGAGCAACTCGGCGTGCCCGTCAGGGGTGCGGCCCGCCTCGCGGCGTTCGGCGGCCAGCAGGGCGAGTTCGGCGCGGATCCGCCGGGGCGGGGTGTCGCGCAGCGCTTCAATTCCGGCGTCGATACCGTACGGCTCACCGCTTTCCTGAGAAGGCGTCAGAAAGTCCGGGAAATAGCCGCGCGGTGGAATCACGGCGGCCAGCAGGCGTACTTCACCATTCAACCGGGGACGGGTTTCCGTACGCCATTTCCCGAACACCGTGGAACCGCGCCGGTCCCTCAGCCGATGGAAACTCAGAGTGGTTTCCCACAGCGCATCCGGCCGGGTGGCCATCCGCACCTTGGAAAGGTCCACTCCGGACATATGGATACGCAGCACCGAACCCCCACCTGTTGCACCTGCAATTATCCCCACCCAAGGGTAGGTGATCCGTAACAGCACGTCACCACGGGGTTTCGGCCAGAGGTGAAACGTCTCGCCTCCACATACCGTCTCCCGAAAAGCTGTACGACGTCGGGCACGAATCCGGAGCCACCGTAAGGGCGAGTGAAGGCCGTGGGGGGTTTTGCTCGTTCGGCGGCGGTCGGCGACGGTGCGGCTCCGTACCCGACGGGGGTAAGCCGGGTGCGGCCCATGGATGGGGATCCATGGGCCGCACCCCGGTCCGTTCCCGGCCGATGTCTTTGCGCATTGAACGAACTTTGCGTATTGAACGAGGAAAAGGCACAACGTCGAACAACCATTTTCCCCAGAACAAAACGAAGCGGCGGCATCCCCGCACAGGGTGCCGCCGCCTCTCGGAGTTCCGGAGTTGCCGTCGAGTCGGTGAGGGTACGGGTGAGCCGACGGCAACTCCGGGATCAGGGGGGTGTGGTGTCGGATCAGCGGCTGTCGCTGCCCTTCGATTCCGCCGCCGCACGGCCCGCCTCCAGGCGGGCGACGGGGATACGGAACGGGGAGCAGGACACGTAGTCCAGACCCACCTCGTGGAAGAAGTGCACCGACTCCGGGTCTCCGCCGTGCTCGCCGCAGACGCCGAGCTTCAGATCCGGACGGGTGGCCCGGCCGGCCGCGACGGCACTGCGGACCAGCGAGCCGACACCGTCCTTGTCGATCGTCTCGAACGGCGACACCCCGAAGATGCCCTTCTCCAGGTACGCGGTGAAGAACGAGGCCTCCACGTCGTCACGGGAGAAGCCCCACACCGTCTGGGTCAGGTCGTTCGTACCGAAGGAGAAGAACTGTGCGGCCTCGGCGATCTGACCGGCGGTCAGCGCGGCGCGGGGCAGCTCGATCATCGTGCCGATGGTGAGCTTCAGCCGGGTGCCGGTGGCGGCCTCGACCTCGGCGATGACCTGGTCGGCCTCTTCGCGGACGATCTCCAGCTCCTGGACCGTGCCGACGAGCGGGATCATGATCTCGGCGCGCGGGTCGCCCTTGGCATTCTTGCGTTCGGCCGCGGCCTCGGCGATCGCCCGTACCTGCATGGCGAACAGGCCGGGGATGACGAGACCGAGACGGACCCCGCGCAGGCCGAGCATCGGGTTCTGCTCGTGCAGCTTGTGCACGGCCTGGAGCAGACGCAGGTCGTTCTCGTTGGCGTCCTTGCGGGACTCGGCGAGCGCGACCCGTACCGAGAGCTCGGTGATGTCGGGCAGGAACTCGTGCAGCGGCGGGTCGAGCAGCCGTACGGTGACGGGCAGCCCGTCCATCGCCTCGAACAGCTCGATGAAGTCGGACTTCTGGAGCGGAAGCAGCTCGCCCAGCGCGGTCTCGCGCTCGGCGTCGGTGTCCGCGAGGATCAGCTTCTCGACCATCTCGCGGCGCTCGCCGAGGAACATGTGCTCGGTACGGCACAGGCCGATGCCCTGAGCACCGAAGCGGCGGGCGCGCAGCGCGTCCTCGGCGTTGTCGGCGTTGGCCCGTACGCGCAGCCGGCGCACCCGGTCCGCGTACGCCATGATCCGGTGCACGGCGGCGACCAGCTCGTCGGCGTCGTCGGCGCCCGCGTGCATCCGGCCTTCGAAGTACTCGACGACCGGGGACGGGACGACGGGGACCTCGCCGAGGTACACCTTGCCGGTGGAGCCGTCGATCGAGACGACGTCGCCCTCCTCGATGACCCGGCCGCCCACCGTCATCCGACGGCGCTTGGTGTCGACTTCGAGGTCCTCGGCACCGCAGACACAGGTCTTGCCCATGCCGCGTGCGACGACGGCTGCGTGCGAGGTCTTGCCGCCGCGCGAGGTCAGGATGCCCTCGGCCGCGATCATGCCGTCGAGGTCGTCGGGGTTGGTCTCGCGGCGGATGAGGATGACCTTCTCGCCGGACCGGGACCACTTCACTGCGGTGTACGAGTCGAAGACAGCCTTGCCGACCGCGGCGCCCGGCGACGCGGCAATACCGCGACCGAGCAGCTCCGTATTCGCTTCGTCGTCGAAGCGCGGGAACATCAGCTGCGCGAGTTGCGCGCCGTTGACCCGCTGGAGCGCCTCGGCCTCGTCGATCAGACCCTGGTCGACGAGCTGCGTGGCGATCCGGAAGGCGGCTCCCGCCGTGCGCTTGCCGACCCGGGTCTGGAGCATCCACAGCTGGCCGCGCTCGATGGTGAACTCGATGTCGCACAGGTCCTTGTAGTGCGTTTCGAGGGTTTCCATGATCTGCATGAGCTGGTCGTACGACTTCTTGTCGATCGACTCCAGCTCGGCGAGCGGCACGGTGTTGCGGATACCGGCGACGACGTCCTCGCCCTGCGCGTTCTGCAGGTAGTCGCCGTAGACGCCCTGGTGGCCGCTGGCCGGGTCGCGGGTGAACGCGACACCCGTACCGGAGTCGGGACCGAGGTTGCCGAAGACCATCGAGCAGATGTTGACGGCCGTGCCGAGGTCGCCGGGGATGCGCTCCTGGCGGCGGTAGAGCTTGGCCCGGTCGGTGTTCCACGAGTCGAAGACGGCCTTTATGGCCAGGTCCATCTGCTCGCGCGGGTCCTGCGGGAAGTCACGTCCGGCGTCCCGCGAGACGATCTTCTTGAACCGCTTGACGAGCTTCTTCAGGTCGGCCGCGTCGAGGTCCACATCGACCGTGACGCCCTTGGCCTCCTTCGCCGCCTCCAGCGCCTCCTCGAAGAGGTCGCCGTCGACACCGAGGACGGTCTTGCCGAACATCTGGATGAGGCGGCGGTAGGAGTCCCACGCGAACCGCTCGTCGCCGGCCTGGGCGGTGAGACCGGCAACGGACTCGTCGGAGAGGCCGATGTTGAGGACCGTATCCATCATGCCGGGCATCGAGAACTTCGCGCCGGAGCGGACCGAGACCAGGAGCGGGTCGTCCGCCTGGCCGAGCTTCTTGCCCATCCGCGCCTCAAGGGCGTCGAGATGCGCGCTGACCTCGTCGCGGAGCTTCGGCGGCTCCTCGCCACTGTCGAGGTAGACCTTGCACGCCTCGGTGGTGATGGTGAAGCCCGGAGGGACGGGGAGCCCGAGATTGGTCATCTCGGCGAGGTTGGCACCCTTCCCGCCGAGCAGGTCCTTCAGATCCTTGTTGCCCTCGGTGAAGTCATAGACGAACTTCTCGCCCTGGGGCTCCCGGGATTCCGGGGTGGATACGTGGGGATCTTTGTTTTCCGACACGGTCTCGACTCCTCGAGGACGCTGTGGCTGCCCTGACGGCGAGGAACATACCCAGATCGAAGGTGTCTGGGTACGTCCACTTGCGCGTCATGAGGCCTCAACCACCCGTCCGCCAGCAGATCGAAAGTGACCTGGCCTGTCCCTCGATCGAAGGATGCCTTCACCTCTTGAACGAACAAGCACTCAGTGCAACCAGAAGCCCCCGAGTCGACCACGCAGCGCAGTGGAAGCGTCGATCGATCAAAGTGAAGCCCTTTGGCACCCAGTGCCACCATTTGAGAAGTGCAGCTCACGAATTGGCGCTCATTTGAGCGACGCGCTTCTCAGGGTGGCGAGAATCACTCTACGATCAGCGCTCAGATGTCACCATCCGGACGGGCTGGAGGCGACTGATGGTCACCCTTTGATCATCAAGATGCAGCCGAACGTGAGCGGATTCGACGCGCGGTATCTCGTGTGGGCGCATCAAGGCTCACCTGTGGCCGAATATCACCGAACCCGGCTCAATAAAGTGCTCAGATGAGCGAGGCAAAGGAAGAGGCACGCGGTGCCTGTGATGCCGCGTGCCTCTTGAAGGCCCCTGAGGGCCGGGGTAGCCGTGGAGGGCCCCGTCGGACCCCTGTCGGGGCCCCGGGGAGCGCAATCAGCCGCCCGAGGTGTCCAGCTCCGCGTCGGCGCTCACACCCGCGCAGTCGTACGGGTCCTTCAGCCAGCCGTCCGGCAGGACCACCCGGTTGTTGCCCGAGGTGCGCCCGCGCGGCCCGTCGGCGCCGTCCGGCCACGGCTGATCCAGGTCCAGCTCCTGCAGCTGACCGCCCAACTCCTCCAGCGACGAGGTGACCGCCAGCTTCTTGCGCATCTCGGAGCCGACCGAGAAGCCCTTGAGGTACCAGGCGACATGCTTGCGGAAGTCGATCACGCCACGCGTCTCGTCACCGATCCACTCCCCCAGCAGCGTCGCGTGCCTCAGCATGACGGTGGCAACCTCCCGGAGCGCCGGCGCCCGCCTCGTCTCCGTACCCTCGAACGCGCTCACCAGGTCGCCGAAGAGCCAGGGGCGGCCCAGGCAGCCCCGGCCCACGACCACGCCGTCGCAGCCGGTCTCGCGCATCATCCGGCGGGCGTCGTCCGCGCACCAGATGTCGCCGTTGCCGAGGACGGGGATCTCCGGGACGTGCTCCTTGAGGCGGGCGATGGCTTCCCAGTCCGCGGTGCCGCCGTAGTGCTGCGCGGCCGTCCTGCCGTGCAGGGCGACGGCCGTGACACCCTCCTCGACCGCGATCCGGCCGGCGTCGAGGTAGGTGATGTGGTCGTCGTCGATACCCTTGCGCATCTTGATGGTGACCGGCAGATCACCCGCGTTGGAGACCGCCTGGTTGAGGATCGCGCGCAGCAGCGGCCGCTTGTACGGGAGCGCCGAGCCGCCGCCCTTGCGGGTCACCTTGGGAACCGGGCAGCCGAAGTTCAGGTCGATGTGGTCGGCGAGGTTCTCGTCGACGATCATGCGGACGGCCTTGCCGACGGTGACCGGGTCCACTCCGTACAGCTGGATCGAGCGCGGGGTCTCGCTCGCGTCGAAGTGGATGAGCTGCATGGTCTTCTCATTGCGCTCGACCAGCGCCCGCGTGGTGATCATCTCGCTGACGAACAGCCCCTTGCCGCCGGAGAACTCCCGGCACAGGGTGCGGAACGGGGCGTTGGTGATGCCGGCCATGGGGGCGAGCACCACCGGCGGCTGCACCGTGTGGGGGCCGATCCGGAGCAGCGGGAGCGAAGGGGCGAGCGTGGTCATTGCTCCATTGTCGCGTACGGCACGGAGCGGCACGTCGGCAGAGTTCGTTAGTTAACCGTACTATCCATGTATGCCCGAGCTGAGCCCTCGTCGACGGCAGCTGGTGCTGGCGATCTGCTGCATGAGTCTGCTGATCGTCAGTCTCGACAACACCGTCCTCAATGTCGCCCTGCCCTCCATGCAGAGGGAACTGCACGCCACCGTCGCGGGCATGCAGTGGACGATCGACGCCTACACTCTCGTCCTCGCCTCGCTGCTGATGCTCTCGGGCTCCACCGCCGACCGGATAGGGCGCCGGAAGATCTTCAAGATCGGGCTCGTCCTCTTCACCCTCGGTTCGGTGCTCTGCTCCCTGGCGCCGAACCTGGAGTCGCTGGTGGCGTTCCGGATGGTGCAGGCGGTGGGCGGCTCGATGCTCAACCCCGTCGCGATGTCGATCATCACCAACACCTTCACCGACCCGCGCGAGCGGGCCCGCGCCATCGGGGTGTGGGGCGGTGTCGTCGGCATCTCCATGGCGGCGGGCCCGGTGATCGGCGGCCTTCTGGTGGACTCGGTCGGCTGGCGGTCCATCTTCTGGATCAATCTGCCGGTCGGTCTCGTCGCGCTGCTGCTCACCTGGCGGTACGTCCCCGAGTCCCGCGCCCCGAAGCCGCGCCGCCCCGACCCGGTCGGGCAACTGCTGGTGATCGGGCTGCTCGGTTCGCTGACGTACGCGATCATCGAGGCGCCCTCGGAGGGCTGGGACTCGCCGCGGATCCTGGTGTTCGCCGCGCTCGCCGGTTGCTCCCTGATCGGGCTGCTGCTGTACGAGCGGCGGCGTGCCGAGCCCCTGATCGATCTGCGCTTCTTCCGCAGCGCCCCGTTCAGCGGGGCCACCGTCATAGCGGTCTGCGCCTTCGCCGCGCTGAGCGGATTCCTCTTCCTCAACACCCTCTATCTGCAGAACGTGCGCGGGCTGAGCGCACTGCACGCCGGTCTGTACATGCTGCCGATGGCGGCCCTGACCTTTGTCTGCGCACCTCTGTCGGGCCGGCTCGTCGGCAGCCGGGGGCCGCGGCTGTCGCTCCTGGTGGCGGGCGTGGCCATGACGGCGTGCGGGCTGTTGTTCGCCGCGTTCGACGCGGAGACGGACGACGTCCTGCTGTTCACCGGCTATGTGCTGTTCGGTCTCGGCTTCGGCATGGTGAACGCGCCGATCACCAACACGGCCGTCTCCGGGATGCCGCGCTCACAGGCCGGTGTGGCGGCGGCGGTCGCCTCGACCAGCCGGCAGATCGGTGGAACGCTCGGCGTCGCCGTCATCGGCGCGGTGCTGGCAGCGGGCGTGGCCGGTACCGGTTCGCCGCGCGGCGCCGAGTACGCGGCCGCCTTCGTGGACGCGAGCAAACCTGCCTGGTGGATCCTCGCCGGGTGCGGGCTGTGCGTCCTGCTGGTGGGGGCGCTGACCAGTGGGCGCTGGGCGCTGGAGACGGCACAACGTACCGCGCAGCGGCTGGAGGCGCCGACGGGTGTCCCCGCCGGGGATCAGGATCAGGCGTCGGCGAGTTCCAGGGCCTGAAGGCGCTGCAGCCGTTGTGCGGTCTCGTCGTCGGCGGGGACGTACGTCACCATGCGCGGCCCGGACGACGGGCCGAGCCACAGGTCGGTGTGGTCGAGGCGGAGCAGTCCGACATGGGCGTTGCGGAAGATCTTGGTCCGGCCGCCGGGGCCCACCACCTCGTGCCGCGCCCAGATCTCCCGGAATTCCGGCGAGGCCGCCTCCAGCCGCCCCAGGAGCGCCTTCCAGGCGGGCTCGGCCAGATGCCCGGCCATCGCCCCGCGGAACTTGGCGGCCATCAGCCGGTTCATCTCGGGGAGGTCGACGACGGCGGCGCGCCAGTCCGCGTTGGTGTAGGAGAGGATCATGCAGTTGCGGTCATCGGGGTGGACGGCGTCCAGGTCGCAGAGCAACCGTCCGTAGGTCCGGTTGTACGCGAGGATGTCGTACCGGCTGTTCTGGATGCAGGCCGGGAGGGGGTCCAGTTGCCGCAGCATCTCGCGCAGCGCCGGGGTGACGCTCGGGCAGTCCGCACCGGGCGACGGGTCGACGGCACCGGCGAGCGAGAAGAGATGGCTGCGCTCGCTGCGGTCGAGCAGCAGGGCACGGGCGAGGGCGTCGAGCACCTGGGGCGAGACCTGGATGTCGCGGGCCTGTTCCAGCCAGGTGTACCAGGTGACCCCGACGGCGGAGAGCTGGGCGACCTCCTCACGGCGCAGCCCGGGGGTGCGCCGACGGCGGCCTCGGGGCAGACCGACCTGCTCCGGGGTGATCCGCTCGCGGCGGCTGCGCAGGAAGTCCGCGAGTTCATGCCGCCGGACGTCGGGCTCGGAAGGCTCGGGGCTCTTCGGAGCCGGTGTCCTGGGCACCTCGCGTACGTCGGACAACTCGCTTGCCATCGTCGTCATATCTCCAGCGTGCCGAACGGCCCGGCGCTCTGCCAGGTGCTGCTTGTACCAGGATAAAGACACTCTGGTACCAGGCTGAGATGGCGACGATGCTCGGTGAGGTGAGTGAATCAACTGTACGGACACAGACATCCGCTACCGCCGCCCGAGTGGTGCGGCACGACCACCCCACTCCGGTGCTCGGCGCACTCGGCCTGTTCACCGTGCTCCTCGGCGCTGCGCTGCCGCTCATCGACTTCTTCATCGTGAATGTCGCCCTGCCGACGATCGACCATGATCTGAACGCGGGCCCTGCGCTGCTCGAACTGGTCGTCGCGGGCTACGGCCTCGCCTATGCCGTACTGCTCGTCCTCGGCGGCCGGCTCGGCGACATGGCCGGGCGGCGCCGCCTCTTCCTGCTGGGTATCGCCGCCTTCGGGATCACCTCGCTCGCCTGCGGGCTCGCCCCGAACGCCTGGACGCTGGTCGGGTCGCGGGTGGCGCAGGGCGCCGCTGCGGCGCTGATGCTGCCGCAGGTGCTCGCCACCATTCAGGCGGCCACGTCCGGGCACCGGCGGGCCCGGGCGATGAGCCTGTACGGGGCGACGGCCGGGCTCTCCATGGTCGCGGGCCAGATCCTCGGCGGGGTGCTCGTCGCCGCCGCGCCGCTGTCGTCGGTGTTCGGCGAGAGCGCGGGCTGGCGTTCGGTGTTCCTCGTGAACGTTCCGGTGGCGGCGGTGGGGCTGGTCCTGGCCGCCCGCGCCGTGCCGGAGACCCGCTCCGACAAGCCCGCGCCGATCGACGTACCGGGCACTGTGCTGCTGACCGTGTCACTGGTGACGCTGCTCGCCCCGTTGACGGAGGGGCGCGCCGCGGGCTGGCCGGCGTGGACCTGGGTCTCGCTGGCCCTGTTCCCGTTCGCCGCGTACGCCTTCTACCGGGTCGAACAGCGGGCCGACCGGCTCGGGCAGACCCCTCTGGTACCGCCGAGCCTGCTGCGGCTGGACTCGCTGCGGCGCGGGCTGGCGCTGGTGGTGCCGTTCTCGATCGGCTTCGGTGGCTTCATGTTCGTGATCGCGGTGGCGCTGCAGCAGGGCCTGAAGCTGGGGCCGGCGGCAGCGGGTCTCTCGATGGCCCCGATGGCGGTGGCCTTCTTCGTGGCGTCACTGGCGGGACCGCGGCTGATCCTGCGGTACGGCAGCCGGGTCGTGACGGCCGGCGGGCTGATCCAAGGGGTGGGCGTGCTGGTGCTGGCGTTCACCGTGTGGCGTGAGTGGTCCGGTCTCGGGCTGCTGGGGTTGATGCCGGGGGTCGCGATCGCGGGGTTCGGGCAGGGGCTGCAACTTCCCGTGCTGTTCCGCATCGTGCTCTCCGACGTACCGCCCGCGCGTGCCGGTGTGGGCGGCGGGGTGATGACGACGACTCAGCAGGCGGCGCTGGCGCTGGGCGTGGCCACGCTCGGCACGCTGTTCCTCTCTCTGGTCCCGGGCTCGGGGATGCGGGACGCGCTGGCCGTGACGCTGCTGGTGCAGCTGGCCGCGGTCGTGCTGACGGTGCTGCTGAGTCTTCGGCTGCCGCGCAAGGTGGCGTGAGCGCAGGGCGGCAACGGGGCACGGACAAGGGCGTGGGCCCGGATCACTCCAGGTGATCCGGGCCCACGGTCGTACGGGTGGTGAGGGGCGTCAGCTCTGTGCCGAGGTGTCCTGCTCGGACGTACTCGGCTGCGCGGAGTCGTCCGACGACGGCCCGGTCTGCGCGGCGGACTCGGCGGCCTGTGCGGAGGCCGGTCCCGACTGCGCGCGCTCACGCATCTTGCGCAGCAGCTCCTGCTTCTGCTCGGCAGCCGTCCTGCGGTCGGCATTGCGCGCAGAGCCCGCGCCCTGCTGCTCGGCGCGGGACAGCTTCTTGCGCTGTCCGCCCACACCGAGGAGGTTGTTGCGGCTCTTGGCCACGGCGTTCTCCCATTCGTGGTGAGAAGTGAGGTCTGAAGCGACCTGGAATCGATCCGATGGGCGGCGGGTGGTCGGACCCGCCGCGCTCTCACTCGTAGATCTGGAAGAACGAAGACATGCCGGAACCGTACCTCGGCCCCGTCGGCCACCGCATCCGGTTTTCGGCACGGCCGGGTGAAGCGTCGCGATCGCGGGCGGCCCGCTCAGGCGGTCGGGTCGACCGTCGCCTGATGGACCTCGGCGAGATGTTCCTCGGCCTTGAGCCAGGGCAGGAACTGGACGCCCTTGCGCCAGCCGCAGGTGTCGCAGCTCAGCTGCCGCTGCATCCCCGACTTCCGTACATGGACGACGTGTTCACGGCCGTGCTGATCCCCTCTGCTGACCTTGCTCGTGGTCATGGACGTCATCCGAGCCTCCTGTTGACGCATTGACGCGTTGACGCAACTGCTCAGCGTGGACAGTGTGCAACGAAGCCCCCGGTTCCGTACGAGGAACCGGGGGCTTCGCCGTGAAACCGTGGTGCGTCAGCAGCCCAGCAGCCGGGCGCCGAGGTAGGCCTGGATCTGGTCCAGGGAGACGCGCTCCTGCTTCATGGTGTCGCGCTCACGCACGGTCACCGCGTTGTCGTCGAGGGTGTCGAAGTCGACGGTGACGCAGAACGGCGTACCGATCTCGTCCTGACGACGGTAGCGGCGGCCGATGGCGCCCGCGTCGTCGAACTCGATGTTCCAGTTCTTCCGCAGGTCGGTCGCGAGGCCCTTGGCCTTCGGCGACAGCTGCGGGTTGCGGGACAGCGGCAGGACGGCGACCTTGACCGGCGCGAGGCGCGGGTCGAGACGCATCACGGTGCGCTTCTCCATGACGCCCTTGGCGTTGGGCGCCTCGTCCTCGATGTAGGCGTCGAGGAGGAAGGCGAGCATCGCGCGGCCGACACCGGCTGCCGGCTCGATGACGTACGGAGTCCAGCGCTCGCCGGCCTCCTGGTCGAAGAAGGACAGGTCCGTGCCCGAGGCCTTGGAGTGCGCCTTGAGGTCGTAGTCCGTGCGGTTGGCGACACCCTCCAGCTCGCCCCACTCGCTGCCGCCGAAGCGGAAGCGGTACTCGATGTCAGCGGTGCGCTTGGAGTAGTGCGAGAGCTTCTCCTGCGGGTGCTCGAACCACCGCATGTTCTCCTCGCGCAGGCCCAGGCCGGTGTACCAGTTCCAGCGCTGCTCCATCCAGTATTCCTGCCACTTCTCGTCCTCGCCCGGCTTGACGAAGAACTCCATCTCCATCTGCTCGAACTCGCGGGTGCGGAAGATGAAGTTGCCCGGAGTGATCTCGTTCCGGAAGGACTTGCCCATCTGGGCGATACCGAACGGCGGCTTCTTGCGCGAAGTCTGCTGCACCTGGCCGAAGTTGGTGAAGATGCCCTGGGCGGTCTCGGGACGCAGGTAGGCGACCGAGCCGGAGTCCTGGGTCGGGCCGAGGTGGGTGGAGAGCAGACCCGAGAACTGCTTGGGCTCGGTGAAGGTGCCCTTGTTGCCGCAGTTGGGGCAGTTGAGCTCGGCCAGGCCGTTCGCGGGCGCGTGGCCGTGCTTCTCCTCGTACGCCTCCTCCAGGTGGTCGGCGCGGAAGCGCTTGTGACAGGAGGTGCACTCGGTCAGCGGATCGGTGAACGTGGCGACATGGCCGGAGGCCACCCAGACCTCGGGGGCCAGGATGACCGACGAGTCGAGTCCGACCACGTCCTCGCGCGAGGTGACCATGTAGCGCCACCACTGGCGCTTGAGGTTCTCCTTCAGCTCGACGCCCAGCGGCCCGTAGTCCCAGGCGGCGCGCTGGCCACCGTAGATCTCACTGCAGGGATAGACGAAGCCACGGCGCTTGCTCAGGCTGACGATGGAGTCGATCTTGTCGGCGGCCACGGTGCTCTCTTCATTACGACGACGAAATTGGACAGGGGCGGCGCGAAGCGCCTAGGTGGGGGGGTGGTGGTCGGGAGACGGGCGGGCGAATGCTTCAGATTACCGGCGGGCACGCCCCTTGGATCAAATCGGTATCGGCGCAGTCGGCCGAGGGGTCATCTCATCAGCCTTGTTGACAATCGTTTCCAGTTTTGTTGAAAATGACTGTCATGAACGTAAGCCGCCTCATACCCACAGCCGCCGTCGCCGGAGCAGTCGTCCTCGGCCTCACCGCCCTCACCGCCTGCTCCGCCTCGGATGCCGCCGCCCACAAGAACGGCGACAAGCTGAATGTCGTGGCCTCGTTCTATCCGATGCAGTTCCTGGCCGAGCAGATCGGCGGGAAGCACGTCTCGGTCACCACGCTGACCAAGCCGGGGGTCGAGCCGCACGATCTGGAGCTCACCCCGCGGCAGATCGGCGGACTCGGCGACGCCGACTACGTCCTGTACCTCAAGGGCATCCAGCCCGCCGTCGACGACGCCATCAAGCAGTCCGGCTCGAAGGACGTCGTCGACGCCTCGACCCTCACCGTGCTGGAAGACCACGGCACCGAGACCGGCGCCGACGAACACGGTCATGAGCACCACGGCGACGAGGCCGGAGCCGACCCCCACATCTGGCTGGACCCGGTGAAGTACGCCGAGGTCGCCAAGGGCGTCGGAAAGTCCCTGGAGAAGACCGACCCCGACCACGCCGCGGACTACCGCAAGAACACGGACGCGCTGGTCGACAAGCTCGATGCACTGAACACGGCGTACGAGACGGGCCTGAAGGACACCGCGACCAAGACCTTCATCACCACCCACTCCGCCTTCGGGTACCTCGCCGAGCGCTACGGCCTGACCCAGGAGGGCATCGCCGGAGTCGACCCCGAGGCCGAGCCCAGCCCCGCCCGGATCAGCGAGATCCACACCGTCGCGGAGAAGAACAAGGTCACCACCGTATTCTTCGAGACGCTCGCCAGCGACAAGACCGCGAAGACCCTCGCCAAGGACACCGGCCTGAAGACCGACGTCCTGGACCCGCTGGAGGGAATCACGGACAAGTCCAAGGGCGATGACTACATCGAGGTCATGCAGTCCAATCTCGCCGCCCTGCAGAAGGCGCTCGGCGCGAAGTGACCCACGGAACACCCGCCGCACCAGCATCGGAGGCGCTCATGCCCGAGCCCGGGAGCACCACGACCGAACCCGTCATAGCCCTGCGCGGCGCCACCGCCACGCTCGGCGCGCGTCCGGTGCTGCGCGGCATCGACCTGACCGTCCACCGCGGCGAGGTCGTCGCCCTGCTCGGCGCCAACGGCTCGGGCAAGTCGACCGCCGTACGCTCCGTCATCGGCCAGGTCCCGCTCACCGGCGGCTCCATCGAGCTGTTCGGCACCCCGCTGCGCCGCTTCCGCAGCTGGGCGCGCATCGGTTACGTACCCCAGCGCACCACGGCGGCCGGCGGGGTGCCCGCCACGATCCGCGAGGTCGTCTCCTCCGGGCGCCTGTCCCGTACGAAGCTGGGGCTGCTCCGCAAGGCCGACCGGGCCGCCGTCGACCGGGCCATCGACCTCGTGGGCCTCGCCGACCGGGCCAAGGACTCCGTGAACGCGCTCTCCGGCGGGCAGCACCAGCGGGTGCTGATCGCCCGGGCACTGGCCGCCGAACCGGAGCTGCTGATCATGGACGAGCCGATGGCCGGCGTCGACCTGGCCAGCCAGGAGATCCTCGCCGCGACGCTTCGCGAACAGGTCGCGGCCGGCACCACGGTGCTGCTCGTGCTGCATGAGCTCGGCCCGCTGGAGCCGCTGATCGACCGCGCGATCGTGCTGCGCGACGGCTGTGTGATGCACGACGGGCCGCCCCCGAAGGCGCTGGGCCAGCACGCCCTGCCCGGACACGACCATGTACACCCCCACGCGGCCTCCGAGCCCGTCCGGACGGGACTGCTGAGCTGATCATGGAATTCCTCGACCCTCCGTTCATGCAGCGGGCCCTGCTCGCCGCCGTACTGGTCGGCGTCATCGCCCCCGCCGTCGGCATCTATCTCGTCCAGCGCCGCCAGGCCCTGATGGGCGACGGCATCGGCCATATCGCCATGACCGGTGTCGGCCTCGGCTTCCTGCTCTCCACCAGCCCGGTGTGGATGGCCACGGCGGTCGCCGTCGTCGGCGCCGTCGTGATGGAACTGATCCGCTGGTACGGACGCACTCGCGGCGACATCGCGCTGGCCATGCTGTTCTACGGCGGCATGGCGGGCGGTGTCCTGCTGATCAACCTCTCCGACACCGGCTCCAACGCCAACCTCACCTCGTATCTCTTCGGCTCCCTCTCCACGGTCTCCACCGAGGACATCACCGCGATCTGTCTGCTGGCCGCCTTCGTGCTGCTGGTGACGCTGGGGCTGCGACGGCAGTTGTTCGCGGTCAGCCAGGACGAGGAGTTCGCCCGGGTCACCGGGCTGCCGGTACGCGCACTGAATCTGCTGGTCGCCGTGACGGCGGCGGTGACCGTCACCGTGGCGATGCGGGTCGTCGGGCTGCTGCTGGTCAGCGCGCTGATGGTGGTGCCGGTCGCGGCCGCGCAGCAGATCTCCAGGTCCTTCAAGGTGACGTTCGTACTGTCCGTCGTCATCGGTACGGCGGTGACCCTGGCCGGCACCGTGACCTCGTACTACCAGGACGTCCCGCCCGGCGCGACGATCGTGCTGCTGGCCATCGTGGTCTTCGTCGTCCTGACGCTGCTCGCGACCCCGCTGGCCAGAAGGCGCGCCCGCCGGAGCGAAACGGCGTCCGAGGAGTGCACTCTTGAGGTACCGGCCTCCCGCCCGGCCACGGACGAGCTCCGGGTTTGACCGTGGTGCCCGGACGGGCTGGCACAATGGCCCGACACAGGTACGGGCGACACGAGGAGGCTGCTGTGGCGACGGCGCCGATCAGTGGAACGAACGCGGCCCCGGTACGCGGCCGGTCGACCCGGCAGCGGGCGGCGGTGGCTGCGGCGCTCGACGAGGTGGACGAGTTCCGCAGCGCCCAGGAGCTGCACGATGTGCTCAAGCACCGCGGTGACTCGGTCGGGCTGACCACCGTCTACCGCACGCTTCAGTCCCTTGCCGATGCGGGCGAGGTCGATGTGCTGCGCACCACGGACGGCGAGTCCGTGTACCGGCGCTGCTCGACCGGCGACCACCACCACCATCTGGTGTGCCGGATGTGCGGCAAGGCCGTGGAGGTCGAGGGGCCCGCGGTGGAGCAGTGGGCGGAGACGATCGCCACGCAGCACGGGTATGTGAACGTGGCCCACACGGTGGAGATCTTCGGGACGTGCGCGGAGTGCGCGAGCGCGAAGGGATGACGGTCCGGGGGTGATGCCCCCGGACCCCCCTTCCTCAGCCCTTCGGCTCCTGGGCCGCCTCCACCGCACCGCCGAAGCGCCGGTCCCGCTGGGCGAACTCCAGACATGCCCGCCACAGGTCACGGCGGTCGAAGTCCGGCCAGAGCACGTCCTGGAAGACCATCTCGGCGTATGCGCTCTGCCAGATCAGGTAGTTGGAGGTGCGCTGCTCGCCGCTGGGGCGGACGAAGAGGTCGACGTCCGGCATGTCCGGGTAGTAGATGTACTTCGCGAACGTCTTCTCGTTGATCTTGGCCGGGTCCAGCTTCCCGGCCGCGACATCCTGCGCGATGCGCTGCGCGGCGTCGGCGATCTCGGCCCGGCCGCCGTAGTTGACGCAGAAGTACAGCGTCATCCTGTCGTTGTCCTTCGTCTGCTCCTGGGCGACCTGGAGCTCCTGGACGACGGACTTCCACAGCTTCGGCATGCGCCCCACCCAGCGGATGCGGATGCCCAGTTCGTCCATCTCGTCGCGGCGGCGGCGGATGACGTCCCGGTTGAAGTTCATCAGGAACTTCACTTCCTCCGGGGACCGCTTCCAGTTCTCGGTGGAGAACGCGTACAGCGAGAGGTTCTTGACGCCCATCTCGATGCAGCCCTTGAGGACGTCCATGACGACGCCCTCGCCGACCTTGTGGCCCTCGGTGCGCGGGAGACCGCGTTCCTTGGCCCAGCGGCCGTTGCCGTCCATCACGACGGCGACGTGCTTGGGCACCAGCTCGCCGGGGATCTTCGGGGGCGTGGCACCGGAGGGGTGCGGCTCCGGGGTCTTGTAGTCGCGCCGGTTACGGCCGCCGAGAATCCCGCGTACTGCCATGAACTGTCTCGCTCCCTGTGCCTGATCTGCCTGTGTCACTTCTCTACGTACCGCAGTGAGCGCAGTCCGCGCTCCAGATGCCAGTGCAGATAGGCGGACACCAGTCCGCTGCCCTCCCTGACATGACGCGCCTCGCACGCGTCCGCCGTCTCCCAGTCGCCGGTGAGCAGTGCGCTCAGCAGGGTGACGGCCTCAGCCGAGGGTACGACGCTGCCGGGTACCCGGCAGTCGCCGCATATGACGCCGCCCGCCGCGACGGAGAAGAACCGGTTCGGACCGGGCATTCCGCACTTGGCGCAGTCCTCGAAGCTGGGTGCGTAGCCGTTGACGGCGAGCGAACGCAGCAGGAAGGCGTCGAGGACGAGATGCGGCTCGTGTTCGCCGCGGGCAAGGGTGCGCAGCCCTCCGACGAGCAGCAGGTACTGCTGGACCGCGGGCTCGCCCTCGTGGTCGGTGAACCGTTCGGCGGTCTCCAGCATCGCGGTACCCGCGGTGTACCGGGCGTAGTCGGTGACGATGCCGCCGCCGTACGGGGCGATCGTCTCGCTCTGGGTGCAGAGCGGCAGACCACGGCCGATCAGCTCGCTGCCCCGGGCGAAGAACTGCACATCGACATGGGAGAAAGGTTCCAGCCGGGCCCCGAACTTGGACTTCGTGCGCCGCACGCCGCGCGCGACGGCCCGTACCCGGCCGTGGCCGCGGGTCAGGATCGTGATGATCCGGTCGGCCTCGCCCAGCTTCTGCGTGCGCAGCACCACGCCGTCGTCCCGGAACAAGCTCATGCGTCCATTGTCCGGTACGGGAACGGCTCATCGGGCCGGGGTCGCTCACTTTCCGTCCGCCCCACCGGCAGCTGGTACGACCAGCCCCGATTCGTACGCGACGATCACCAGCTGGGCCCGGTCGCGGGCACCGACCTTGCCCATGATCCGGCTGACGTGGGTCTTCGCGGTGAGCGGGCTGAGGCCAAGTGTTTCGGCGATCTCGGCGTTGTTCAGCCCGCGCCCGACGAGGCAGAGCACCTGACGCTCCCGTTCGGAGAGGCGGTCCGGACCGCCCGGCACTCCGGCGGGCGGGGTCCGGGGGCTGCTCAGCACCCTGGCGATGAGCCGGGCGGTCGGTCCGGGCGAGAGCAGGGACTCGCCCGCCGCCACGGTCCTGATGGCGGCCAGGAGCTCGGCGGGCCTGGTGTCCTTGACCAGAAAGCCGGAGGCGCCCGCACGCAGTGCGTCGACGATGTGTTCATCGGTGTCGTACGTGGTCAGGACCAGCACCTTCACTCCGGCGAGGTGTTCGTCGTCGGCGATGCGGCGGGTCGCCTCGATGCCGTCGAGCTCGGGCATCCGGATGTCCATGACGACGAGGTCGGGCCGGTGCGCGCGGGTCAGCTCGACGGCTTCGAGACCGTTGCCCGCCTGGCCGACGACCTCCATGTCCCGGTCGGACTCGACGAGCATCGCGAAGGCCGCCCGGACCAGGGTCTGGTCGTCGGCGAGCAGTACGCGGATCATGGTGTGGCCTCCACCTCCTGGAACGGCAGCAGCGCCGAGACCTCGAAGCCGCCGCCGGGGCGGGGTCCCGCGTCCAGCGTGCCGCCCGTGCTGCGGGCCCGTTCCCGCATGCCCACAATGCCGAACCCTGGTGCGGAACCTTTCTTCGGGGGTCCTGTGCCGTCGTCGGTGACGGTGACCCGCAGCGCGTTGCCGCCGTCCGGTGCCACGGCGACCCTGACCTGTACACCGGCTCCCGCGTGCCGTACCGCGTTGGTCAGCGACTCCTGCACGATGCGGTACGCGGCCGCGCCGGTCGCCGGGGCGAGCCGGCCGGCCGGGGTGCGTACCGCGAGGTCGACGTGTGCCCCGGCCGCCTCGGCGGCCCGTACGAGACCGGGCAGCGCCGCCAGACCGGGCAGCGGGCCTTCCGCGTCGTGCCGGCCGTGACTGTCGTGCCGGCCGTCGCGCAACACTTCCAGGGTGGTGCGCAGCTCGGCCCGGGCCTCCCGGCAGGTGTCGGCGATGTCCTCCAGCGATGCGGCGATCGCGCGCCGGTCGAACCGGTCCGGGTCAACGGTCAGGATGTGCGACGCCACCGAGGTCTGGACGCCGATGAGGGTGATGCTGTGCGCCAGCAGATCGTGCAGATCGCGGGCGATCCGCAGCCGTTCCTCGGCGACCCGCCGCCGGGCCTCCTCCTCGCGGGTGCGCTCGGCACGTTCGGCGCGTTCCAGCACGGAGGCCATGTACTGGCGGTAGACACGCATGTCGACGCCGCAGAACAGCACGGCGACGATCCAGCCGGAGATGCGCAGCAGTTCCAGGCCCTGATGGGTGTTGATGGTGAGCACCACCGTCACCATGACGGACAGGACGCCGACCCCGGTCAGCACCGTGCGCAGCGGACGGCCGGTCACGGCCACGGTGTAGAGGGCGATCCAGGTCTGCGGCATCGGTGCCGTATGTGCGTTGTCGAGCGCGTGGTACGGGACGAGGAGCGGGATCATGACGAGCAGCGCGAGCAGCGGGTGGCGCCGCCGCCAGACGATCGGCACGGCGCTCGCGACGAGCAGCGCCCAGCCGAGTGCGTCCGGCGACCGGGCGGGGTCGGTGAGAAGGGCGAGCACGACGGAGAGCGCACCGGCGCCCCCGGCTATGAGGGCGTCGGTGCGCGTCCTGTGCGGCGCTTCCATGGGGTCGCGGTTGACGACGGCCATGATGCGCTCACGACGGCGCGTGGTTCGGGACACGCTTGCCATCCTCCGGTACGGGTGGGTGAACCGTCAGGCGGTTGTGAGGAGTTCGGGTTCGCGGGGGCCGTCCGGTGCGGCGGGGGTCCGGCTGAGCGCGCCGGGCCACCAGATCTTCCGCTGGAGTGCCACGCTCGCCGAGGTGACCAGGTAGGTGCGGACGAGGAAGGTGTCGAGGAGTACGCCGACGGCGATGACGAAGCCCATCTGGACCAGGCTCACCATCGGCATGTTCAGCAGGACCGCGAAGGTGGCCGCGAGCACCAGGCCCGCCGAGGCGATCACACCGCCCGTGGTGCGCAGTGCGGTGAGTGCGGCGGCTGTCGGTGCGGCGCCGGAGAGGGTCTCCTCGCGGACCCGGTGCATCAGGAAGATGCCGTAGTCGACGCCGAGTGCCACCAGGAAGACGAAGGACAGCAGCGGCAGCCCGGGGTCGGTGCCCTTCATTCCGAGGAGCGGTTCGAAGACGAGTCCGCCGATGCCGAGCGAGGCGCCCCACACCGCGACGACGGCAGCGACCAGCAGCAGTGGAGCGACGAGGCTGCGCAGCAGTGCGATCAGGATCAGCAGGACGGAGATCAGGACGAGCGGTACGACGATCCTGAGGTCCCGGGCGTTGGCCGTCTCCGCGTCCATCTGCTGGGCGCTGGGCCCGCCGACGTGGCTGCCGTCCAGGGAGTCGCGCAGGGCCTCGATGGTCGCCCGCTCCCCCGCGGACTCGGGCCGGGCGGTGGCGACGACGGACAGTTCGGTCCAGCCGCCGCCGCTGCGGCCGCGTTCGACGGCGGCGACGCCCTCGGTGGCACGGGCCTTCGCCAGGGCCGCCCCGGCCCGTTCGGTGGGGGTGATCACGGTGATCGGCTGGGTGGAGCGTCCCGGGTAGGCGGCGGCGAGGGTCTCCATCGCCACGATCGAGTCCGGCTTGCTGGAGAAGGAGTCCTCCTGCTTGAGATCGCCGGGCAGGTTGAACGAGCCGAGCGCCAGCGCGCCCAGCAGCACGCCCCCGCAGGCGAGGACGGCCAGCGGCCTGCGCCCGGCCGATCCGCCCATCGCGGCGAACAGCGAACGGCGCTGCTTGGGCAGGCTGCCGTACGCGGGGACGAGCGGCCAGAACACCCGGCGGCCGAGCAGCACCAGGAGCGCCGGCAGCAGCGTCGTCATGGCGAGCAGCGCGCAGAGCACCCCGACGGCGGCGATGGGGCCCATGCCCCGGCTGCTGGTGAGGTCGGCGGCGAGGAGGCACAGCAGACCGGCGGCGACGGTGCCGGAGGAGGCGACGACCGCGGGCCCGCAGCCGCGCAGGGCAGCCACCATGGCGTCGTACGGCCGGTCGATGCGGGTCAGTTCCTCCCGGTAGCGGGAGACGAGCAGCAGCGCGTAGTCGGTGCCCGCGCCGAAGACGAGGATGGTCATCACGGCGGAGCTCTGGCCGGTGACGGTGATGTCGAAGCCTCGGTTGAGTCCGTACACGACGGCCATGGACAGGGCGTCGGCGACGCCCGCGACGACGAGCGGCACCAGCCACAGCAGCGGGCTGCGGTAGATGAGGATCAGCAGGATCGCCACGACGGCGACGGTCGTGTAGAGCAGCGGGCCGCCGAGGGACTTGTAGACCTTCTGCGCGTCGGTGTTCAGTGCCCCGGAGCCGCCGACGTCGACGCTCAGTCCGCCGCCGCCCTCGGCGATCGCGCGCACCTCGTCGACGAAGGCGGTCCTGGCGTCGTCGTCCTGTCCCGGCTCGGTGGAGGAGACCGGGTACATCAAGGTCGTGCCGTCTTTGGACGGGACGGGGCTCGGTGTCCTGGTGAGTGCGTGGCCGCGGGCGACCTCGGCGGTCTGCTCGGCGGCCAGGGTCCGGTCGGCGGCGGTCAGTCCGCCGTCGCGGTGGTAGACGAGGACGAGTTCGGTGGCCTCGCCGCCGGGCAGCGCGTCCTGGATCTTCGCCACCTGGGTGGAGTCGGCGCTCGCCGGGAGGTAGTCGACGGCGCGGTTGGTCTGTACACCGCCGAGCTTGGCCGCCAGCGGCCCGGCGAGCGCGATCGCGGCGACCCAGAGGGCAAGGATCGCCCAGGGCAGCACGCGCCGCCGGTTGCGTGGCCACGACCGTGTGCCACTTGGTTTCACTGCGGCCCTCATGACGGGCCCCCCTTTCCGCCGGGTGTCTGGTTCCTCTCCAGACTCCCGGCGGAAAGCGGACGGTACGTCGCGCCCGAGGCCGACTTCGCGGCTACTGCCACGGTGGGCGTACGGGCCCGATTACTCCCGCGGGAGTACGCGCCCGGTGCGGACGGAGCCGTTCAGGAGGGAGTACGTGCCGCTGCGGCGAGCAGCCGGGCCGTGTCCTCGGCGCAGAGCTGCAGCGCCGCGCCGACCGTGGTGAGGACCTCGCGCTCCGCCTGCCCGTACGGACCGTCGGCAAGGGCGATCCTGGCGCCCTGCAGCAGGATCGACTCGCGTCCGGCGGGGGCCAGATGCGGGGCGAGGGGTTCCAGCGCCTCGTGCAGTTCGATGGCGAGGGCCGCTCCACATGCCTCGGCCGCCGGGTCGAAGGCGGAGCCGTTGCCGATGTCGGCGGAGAGGACCTCGACGACGGTGGAGAGCTGTTCCTCCGTGCAGTCGTCGAATCCGGCGTCACGCACGATGGCGGCCGCGGTCTCCAGCACCGTGCGGGAGGTGGTGCCGCCGGCCGCGAGGACGCCGAGCGCGACCGTGTGGACGGCGTCCCGGAGCATGGCGGAGAACCGCGTGGTGGTGGGGTGGTCGAGCACATCGGTGCCGAAGTGCGCCCGGCAGGCGGCACATTCGACGACGGGGCCCGCGGTGCCGCGCCGCAGCATCGGCACGCCGAGCACCGCGAAGCGGCGACGGCCGGTGAGCCGACGGTAGTTGCGGTCGCCGCCGCAGCCGGGGCAGAAGAACTCACCGTCACCGACGGTGTCCCAGATGGTGCGGATGCCGCAGATGCGCAGCTTCATGGCGCGTTGTCCCAGGGCTGACCGCACGTCGCACACCTCCGTAACTCCCCCGTAGCCCTAACGGCACGGGAGGTGCCCCCTCCGGCAACATTGCCGTGTGGACGTGATGTTAACCACAGTCACGATGTGGCGTCAGCACCTCGTTCGTCACAACCGTCGGAGATGGCCGAACCCCGCCCCCCGGATACGGGTGGACGGGGTCTTCGGCCGTGCGACTTCATGCCCTCTCGGACACCGGGTCAGCGGGTGGCGCGGTTGACGGCGGAGACGACCGCCTTCAGCGAGGCGCGCGTGGTGTTGGCGTCGATACCGATGCCCCACAGGACCTTTCCGTCGATGGCGCACTCGATGTACGAGGCGGCCTGGGAGCTGGCGCCCTCGCTCATGGTGTGCTCGGTGTAGTCCAGCAGACGGGCATCGATGCCGATGGCCTGCAGCGCTTCGAAGAACGCGGAGATCGGGCCGTTGCCTGTACCGGTCAGTACGGTGTCCGCGCCGTCCACGGTCGCGTCGACGGTGATCGTGTCCCGGCCGTCGGAACCGGTCGTCGTCTGACCCGAGCGGATCTGCACGCGACCCCATTGAGCCGCAGCGTTCTCCGGGTTGGGCAGGTACTCGTCCTGGAACGTGGACCAGATCTGCGCCGGCGTGACCTCGCCGCCCTCGGCATCGGTCTTGGCCTGAATGATCCGGGAGAACTCGATCTGCATCCGGCGCGGCAGGTCCAGCTTGTGGTCGTTCTTCAGGACGTAGGCGATTCCGCCCTTGCCGGACTGCGAGTTGACCCGGATGACGGCCTCGTACGAGCGGCCGACGTCCTTCGGGTCGATCGGCAGGTACGGCACCGCCCACTCGATGTCGTCGACCGTCTTGCCCTGGGCGGCCGCGTCGGCCTCCATGGCGTCGAAGCCCTTCTTGATGGCGTCCTGGTGGGAGCCGGAGAAGGCGGTGTAGACCAGGTCGCCCGCGTAGGGGTGGCGCGGGTGGACCTCCATCTGGTTGCAGTACTCGCTGGTGCGGCGGATCTCGTCGATCTGCGAGAAGTCGATCTGTGGGTCGACACCCTGCGAGAACAGGTTCATGCCCAGGGTGACCAGGTCGACGTTGCCGGTGCGCTCGCCCTGGCCGAACAGGCAGCCCTCGATCCGGTCCGCACCGGCCATGATGGCCAGTTCGGCGGCGGCGACGGCGGTGCCGCGGTCGTTGTGCGGGTGGACCGACAGGCAGACGAACTCGCGGCGCGACAGGTTGCGCGACATCCACTCGAACCGGTCCGCGTGCGTGGACGGCGTCGAACGCTCCACGGTGGCAGGCAGGTTGAGGATGATCTCGCGTCCCTCCTCCGGCTGCCAGACGTCACAGACCGCCTCGCAGACCTCCAGGGCGAAGTCCAGCTCGGTGTCGGTGAAGATCTCGGGGCTGTACTGGTAGCCGAAGATCGTCTCCGGGCCCAGCAGCTTCTCCGCGTACTCCATGACCAGCCGGGTGCCGTCCACGGCGATCTGCTTGATGTCGTCCTTCGAACCGCGGAAGACGACCCGGCGGAAAGTGGGTGCCGTCGCGTTGTACAGGTGCACGGTCGCGCGGCGGGCGCCGACGATGGATTCGACGGTCCGCTCGATCAGGTCCTCGCGGGCCTGCGTCAGTACGGAGATCGTCACGTCCTCGGGAATCGCGCCCTCTTCGATGATGGAGCGGACGAACGCGAAGTCGGTCTCACCGGAAGAGGGGAAGCCGACCTCGATCTCCTTGTAGCCCATGCGTACGAGCAGATCGAACATCTCGCGCTTGCGGGCCGGCGACATCGGGTCGATCAGCGCCTGGTTGCCGTCGCGCAGATCGGTGGACAGCCAGCGGGGCGCGACGGTGATCCGGTTGTCGGGCCAGGTGCGGTCGGGGATCTCGACGGCCTCGTAGCGGCCGTACTTGTGGATCGGCATCCCGGACGGCTTCTGCAGCTGAGTCGCGTTGGTGATCGGCGTGGGGCGGCCGACGGCGTTCTCGGCAGAGCTCTGAGCGGGATTTGCGGCGGTCATGGCGTACGGCTCCTCGGGGGTCCAACCAATGGGACGGCCGACTGTGTCGCTGCAACACCAGACTCCGCGGGGAGGGGGTCGGCCTACGACTACAGGCCCTCGCCGCGGCAGCTAAGAAGAAGCAGCCCGAAACGCATGATGCGACGAGAGTAGCCGAGGGGCGCCTGATGCGTCCGTCCCGTATCAGTATGCGGGACCGGACACCGGAAACGCCCAAGAGTGACTAATCACTCCATTTCATCAATCCTGGTCGCAACCGGTGACATCGCGATTACCCGGTGCCACAGTCGGCTCCATGCAGCCACAGTCTCAGCACGGGTTCCACCCCGTCTTCTGCACCATCGTGCCGCCCCATGTCCTCGACAAACTGTCGCAGTCCGACAATCCCGATCTCGCGGGCCCCGCCCGCCGCACCCTGGAGAGCGACGCCGCCCGCCGCACCCGCCGCCAGATGGCAACGGTCGTCACCGTGCCTGTCGCCGCCGCGACCGAGGGGGAGACGTCCGACAAGCCCGACCGGACGCTGTACGACTGCCGTCACCGCACCCAGCTGCCCGGCACCAAGGTCCGCGCCGAGGGCCAGGGGCCGACGAAGGACGCAAGCGTCAACCGCGCGTACGCGGGACTCGGCGCCACTTTCGAACTGCTGCTCAAGGCGTACGGCCGCCGTTCGATCGACGGCAACGGGCTGCCGCTGATCGGCTCCGTGCACTACGACGAGAAGTACAACAACGCGTTCTTCGACGGCGAGCAGATGGTGTTCGGCGACGGGGACGGGGAGATCTTCCTGGACTTCACCGTCGCCATCGATGTGATCGCCCATGAGCTGGCGCACGGCCTGACCCAGTACACCGCCAATCTGAGCTACTACGGCCAGTCCGGCGCACTCAACGAATCGGTGTCCGACGTCTTCGGCTCCCTGGTCAAGCAGTACTCGCTGGGCCAGAGCGCCGACCAGGCCGACTGGCTGATCGGCGCCGGGCTGCTGGCGCCCCGGGTCCAGGGCGACGCCCTGCGCTCGATGAAGGCGCCGGGAACCGCGTACGACGACGATGTCCTCGGCAAGGACCCGCAGCCCGCGTCGATGGAGGACTACGTCCACACCGGCGAGGACAACGGCGGAGTGCACCTCAACTCGGGCATCCCGAACCGCGCGTTCTATCTGCTGGCGACGGCACTCGGCGGCAATGCGTGGGAGCGGGCCGGGCAGCTCTGGTTCGATGTGCTCACAGGTGGTCAACTGGCCGTGGACGCGGACTTCGCGTCCTTCGCCCGGCTGACGGTGGCCGCGGCCCGCAGCCGCTTCGGGGAGGGCGACGAGGCGGAGGCGGTCCTGAAGGCATGGTCGGAGGTGGGCGTCCCGACCGCGTAAACAGTTCCGGCCCGTCCGGCGATGGAGGACACCGTATGCGGATTCAGGTCAGCAGGACCGGCGGCTTCGCCGGCATCGCACGCCACCGCGAGGTCGACACCACCGGACGGGCCGACGCCTCGGAGTGGGAGGCCCTGGCCGAATCGGCGCTCGCCGCAGGCCACCACACCCCGCCCCAGGGCGTACCGGACGGCTTCCGCTACCGGATCACGGTCGGCGACCGCACGGTCCACTGCGCGGACCCGAAACTGACCGAAGCCCAGCGCGCACTGGTCTCACGCGTCCTGAAGGAGGGCGCGTGAGACGGGCGTACCGCTGAGTCCTCCGGGGCAGCGGTCAGAACCCCGGTTTCCGCAGCTGCTTCGGGCCCCATCCACACGGCTGCCCTCGCACCCCTCGGCCCCGGGGGCCTCAGCGGCTTCGGACAGCTGCGCCGGCCTCCGGCCACCGGACTCGGGCGGCGGTCAGAACCCCAGTTTCCGCAGCTGCTTCGGATCGCGCTGCCAGTCCTTGGCGACCTTCACATGCAGGTCCAGGAAGACCGGCGTGCCGAGCAGTGCCTCGATGTGCTTGCGCGACTTCGTGCCGACGTCCTTCAGCCGCTTGCCCTTCGGGCCGATGATGATGCCCTTCTGGCTGGGGCGCTCGATGTAGACGTTGGCGTGGATGTCGAGCAGCGGCTTGTCCGCCGGGCGGTCCTCGCGCGGCAGCATCTCCTCGACGACGACCGCGATGGAGTGCGGCAGCTCGTCCCGTACGCCTTCGAGCGCGGCCTCGCGGATCAGCTCCGCGACCATGACCATCTCGGGCTCGTCGGTGAGGTCGCCCTCCGGGTAGAGCGGCGGGCTCTCGGGGAGCAGGGGGGCGATCAGATCGGCCAGCAGGTCGACCTGCTTGTCCTTGACCGCGGAGACCGGGACGATCTCCGCCCACTCGAAGCCGAGCTCCTCACCGAGGCGGGAGACGGCGAGCAGCTGTTCGGCGAGCTGCTTGGAGTCGACCAGGTCGGTCTTGGTGATGACGGCGATCTTCGGAGTCTTCTTGATGCCCGCGAGTTCCTTGACGATGTACTTGTCGCCGGGGCCGAGCTTCTGGTCGGCGGGCAGGCAGAAGCCGATGACGTCGACCTCGGCCCAGGTGGTCCGTACGACGTCGTTGAGACGCTCGCCCAGCAGCGTGCGCGGCTTGTGGAGGCCGGGAGTGTCGACGAGGATCAGCTGCGCGTCCTCGCGGTGCACGATGCCGCGCACGGTGTGCCGGGTGGTCTGGGGCCGGTTGGAGGTGATCGCCACCTTCTGGCCGACCAGAGCGTTCGTGAGGGTGGACTTGCCCGCGTTGGGGCGGCCCACGAAGCAGGCGAAGCCGGCCCGATGGGGGGCGTTGTTCGCAGCCCGCTGTGCAGCGGCTTCTGTGTCAGGTCGAACGCTCATGGCGCCCATTGTCCCCGATCCTGGCGGCCCCGCCGCACCAAGGGCCGCGGCGGGGCCTGTCGCGCGTCGCCTCAGGCCCCGCGGGTACGGCTCCGACGGGCCCGGATCCACATCCCCGTACCCCCGCCGACGATCACCAGCAGGGCCCCGGCAACCAGCCAGGGCAGTGCGAAGTAGGAGACGGCGGCGGACTCGCGGGTGTCGCGGGCGCTCGCGGTCACTTCTATCTCGCCCCATTCCAGCTGCGGCGCGCCGGCCCACTGTTCGGTCAGCCTGACCTGCTGGCGGGGCAGCAGTTCGGAGGGGATCTTCTTGAGATCCCGGGCGAGCAGAGTGCGGCCGAAGAGGCCCTCGGCCCTGAGAGCGACCTTGGGGTTGAGGGTGACATTGCCCCGGTTGTGGAGCGTGTACGAGATGACGGCCCGGCTCCTGCCGGTGCCCGGGACCAGCGGCTGGGTGTGCTCGACCTCGACGTCGTCGACGGAGAGCGCGGGCATGGTCGGTCCGTTGATCCGCAGGTAGATCCGGGCGCCCACCGCCTTCTGGATGCCGACGGCGACGGCTCCCGCGTCGGCGGGGTCGATGCGTTCGTCGAGGGCGACGAGTGCGCCGGGGTGGTCACCCGGCTCGGCGTCCTTCGGGACGGTGATGGTGACCGGGACGGTGACCGAGCCGTGCGGGCGCACGGTGACCCGTTCACGGTCGGTCCTCGCCCAGGCGCCGACCGAGCGCTGTTTCTCGTTCTGGGCGCGGACGGCGAATCCGCCGTCGCGTGCGGTGTTGTAGGCGTCGGCCGCGTACAGCCGGAAGGTCTGCGGCCGGTCCGTCTTGTTGGTGACGGTGACCTTGTCGTCGAGCGTGGCGCCGGGGTCGGCGGAGAGGTAGAAGTACGGGCGCTGACCGGCCTGTGTGGTGGCCGGGTAGACCGACCAGCTGCCGTTGTCCGCGGCGTGGACCGCAGAGGCTCCGATCAGCATGAGGGCGCCTGCCACGAGGAGTACGTACAGCTTGCGCACGGTGCAGGGCCTCCGGGTCGGTCGGTCGGGCTCGGTTCGGGGCGGTCCGGGCGGGTGCGCGCCCGGTCCACCGGTTGATCGGGGTTGCTCGGTCACGTGAGGGTGAGGGTGAGCACGCCGGAGTACGAGCCGGGGGCGGTGTACGCCGGTACGTTCAGCGCGAGCCGGGCGTCGACGGTGAACTCGCCGCCGGTGAAGTTCCCGTTCGGCGTGGACGCCAGCGTGGCGCCCGCGCTGCCGACCGGCCCCTGGGAACCGGCCGCACAGGTGCTGGGGCTGCCGGCCTTCGTCGCGCAGACCGGGGTCCAGCCGAGTGCGGATGCGCCGATCGTCGCGCCGCCGGGACCCTTGAAGTCGGTGACCTTTCCGGTCAGGGACCAGCCGGCGGGGCCGCCGCGGTAGTCCTCGACCGTCACCGTCTGCAGGGAGCCGCGGGAGGCGCCGCCCCTCCCGAAGTCGACCGCCGACATCTCGACGGTGTCCCCGGCCTGGACCATGGACAGCGTGCCCGCCTTGACGGACGAGTTGAGCTGCTGGCTGCCGTCCGGGATCTCGCCGCCGCCACCGGTGACGGTGTAGGCCTGTGGGCCCGCGCCCTTGGCCGCGTCCCAGTTGCCGCCCTCGTAGGCGACGATTCCGGTGGTCGCCGGATCGTTGACGGTGAGCCGGCCGCTGAAGCCGCCGGAGCCGTCCGCCTTGACCGTGGCCGTGTCGGCGGTCTGGGTGTCACCGGCCCGGCCTGCGAGCATGATGTCCGCGCCCGCGGTGAACTTCGACCCGGTCACGGTGACCGGGTCGCCCGCCTTGCCGGATGCGGTCCCGAGCTGGATGGCACGCTCGTTGACCTGGCCGCCGCCGTCCGTCGCGATGATCGTCTCGGAGACGGGAGCGGGCGGGCTCGTCACCGTGCAAGGGGTGTCCAGCTCCATGATGTAGCTGGTGTGGATGTTGTAGTCGCCGGGCGACAGCGTGATCTGTCCGGGCGCGGTGACCGTGAACGTGCCGGTCATCGAGAACGACGGGAAGTCGCCCTTGCCGGGTACCGGGGTGTTCTTCTTCGGGCCCGCGACGGTGATGCTCGCCGACTGCGCGCCGCCGACGGTGACCTTGCCGGTCGGCGTCATGATGTCGGCGGGCAGGGCCAGATCGACCGGGTTGCCCGCGGCGGGCTTGATGACGGTGTACGTGACCGTGACGGTGTCGCCCACCTCCGGGACGGCGTTGTCGACGGTGATCTCGGCCTTCGTGGTCCCGTCGATCGGCGGGATGCCCGCGATGGCCGGCGGAATGCAGTGGGTCGGGAAGTCCACCGGTACGGAGGCCGTCACCATGGCCTGCGCGGGGCCTGCGAGTGCTCCTCCCCCGGCGACGACGAGCGCGCCCACGCCCAGCGCGGCGGCCCAGCGGCGGCCGCGCGCGGGATGTTTTCGGAAATCGGATCTTCGCAGGCTGATTCTTCGAACGGTCGGACGCATGGAGCCCCCTCCTGCCGGATGCGGCGCAGCGGCTCTTCTGCGCCGACAGGGGGCCCATTGACGACTCCGGCCGAAAAGAAGTCAATGGAAACGAAATGCACCAACTGATGGGCCATCAGATACTGTCAAGATCCTCGTTCTCCTCACATGGCGTGCGAACGCCCCGCGCCGGTGGGGTGCGGGGCGTTCGTACACGGTGTGTGGATTCTGTCGGCGTCAGCCCGCCGTCACACTGACCCGCAGCGTGCCGTCGGGTCCGGCGAGCAGTACCGGTGTGTCCGGGCCGCCCAGGTCCCGTACCGCGGCACGGTCCGCGTCCGACGGGGTCTGCGCCTCGGAGACGACCGCGGCCGCCTCCAGCGAGGTGGCGCCGCTGGCCACGGCCATCGCCACGGCGGTCTGCAGCGCGCTGAGCTTCAGCGACTCCAGCTGCACGGTGCCCGCGACGTACGTACGTCCGGTCTCGTCCCGTACGGCCGCGCCCTCCGGGACACCGTTGCGGGCGCGGGCGCTGCGCGCCAGCGTGACGATCTTGCGGTCCTCGGCGCCGAGGCCGGTGCTCTCAGTCATGTGCCGAGCATACGAACCGCGGGGCTCGTCCCCTTCCCCGCCCCGCCCCGCGGAGACCTACGCCCGGTCCAGCCGCAGCCGTTCCGCCTTCGGCAGCCCCGACACCACCAGGTCGTAGGAGTCCTCGATCAGCTCACGGAGCACCCGGTCCGGCACCCCGGACACCGTCACCGTGTTCCAGTGCCGCTTGTTCATGTGCCAGCCCGGCACCACCGCGTCGTACTCCTCCCGCAGCCGCACCGCCTCGTCCGGATCGCACTTGAGGTTCACCGTCAGCGGTCGCGCGTCCAGCGCGGCGAGCGCGAACATCTTGCCGAGCACCTTGAAGACGGACGCCTCCGGCCCGAACGGGAACTCCTCGACGCTCGCGTTGAACTCCAGGCAGAACGCCCTCAGCTGCTGCGGAGTCACCCCGCGTCCACCCCCTCCGGCTCCACGGGCTCCACCAGCACCGTGACGATCTTGTTCCGGCGGCCCGCCGGGGACTCCGCGGTCAGCCGGATACGGCGGCCGTCGGGCAGGTCGACCAGCGAGGACGCGCCGGCGATCGGAACCCGTCCGAGCGCCTTCGCGAGAAGACCGCCGACCGTCTCCACGTCCTCGTCGTCGAACTCGTCGAGGCCGAACAGCTCCCCCAGGTCGCCGATGTCGAGGCGCGCGGTCACCCGGAAGCAGCCGTTCTCCAGCGCCTGGACGGGCGGGAGTTCGCGGTCGTACTCGTCGGTGATCTCGCCGACGATCTCTTCGAGGATGTCCTCGATGGTCACGATGCCCGCCGTACCGCCGTACTCGTCGATCACGACGGCGACATGGCTGCGGTCCTGCTGCATCTCGCGCAGCAGATCACCGGCGTTCTTCGTGTCGGGCACGAACGCCGCCGGCCGCATCGCCGTGGAGACCGGATCGGCCTCCGACTCGCGGTTGATGTGCGTCTTGCGGACCAGGTCCTTGAGGTACACGATGCCGACGATGTCGTCCTCGTTCTCCCCGGTGACGGGGATCCGCGAGAAACCGGAGCGCAGCGCCAGGGTCAGCGCCTGCCGGATCGTCTTGTAGCGCTCGATGCAGACCAGGTCGGTCCGCGGCACCATGACCTCGCGTACGAGCGTGTCACCGAGCTCGAAGACGGAGTGCACCATCCGGCGCTCCTCGTCCTCGATCAGCGACTCCGCCTCGGCGAGGTCGACCATCGCCCGCAGTTCGGCCTCGCTGGCGAACGGTCCCTTGCGGAACCCCTTGCCCGGCGTCAGCGCGTTGCCGATGAGGATCAGCAACTGCGGGATGGGGCCCATGACCCTGGCCAGCGGCAGCAGGACGTACGCCGCCGCCGTGGCCGTGTTCAGCGGGTGCTGGCGGCCGATGGTGCGCGGCGACACACCGATGGCCACATAGGAGACGAGAACCATCACCGCCATGGCGACGGCCAGTGCCTCCCAGGTCTCCGGGAACTCCTTCAGACAGGCGTACGTGACGAGCACACCGGCCGACATCTCACAGGCGACCCGCACCAGCAGGGCGACATTGAGATAACGGGTCGGATCCGCCGCGACCTGTTCCAGCTTCTGGCTGCCACGCCGACCGGAACGGACCGCCTCGGCGGCCCGGAAGCTGGACGTACGGGCGATGCCCGCCTCCGCGCAGGCCGCCAGCCAGCCGACGACGACCAGCAGGACGGCACCCAGGACGAGGGGAACGCTCACGACACGGTGGGCGCGGGCGACGGGCCGGTCAGGCCGTGCTCGGCGCGCCAGCCGTCGACGATCGCGGCCTGGAGACCGAACATCTCAGCCTTCTCGTCCGGCTCCTCGTGGTCGTACCCGAGGAGATGCAGCACTCCGTGGACGGTGAGGAGCTGGAGCTCCTCGTCCATGGAGTGCTGCGTCTGAGCGTCCTCGCCCTGCTTCTTGGCGACCTCCGGGCAGAGCACGATGTCACCGAGGAGCCCCTGCGGGGGCTCCTCGTCGTCCTTGGACGGCGGACGGAGTTCGTCCATCGGGAAGGACATGACATCCGTGGGTCCCGGCAGGTCCATCCACTGGATGTGGAGCTGCTCCATGGCGTCGGTGTCCACCACGATCACCGAGAGTTCGGAGAGCGGGTGGATCCGCATCCGCGCGAGCGCGTAGCGGGCGATGTCGAGGATCGCCTGCTCATCGACCTCGGTTCCGGACTCGTTGTTGACGTCGATCGACATGGTGCGCTGCGACTACTTCCGTTTGTGGCTGTCTCGGCTGTCGTACTTTTCGTACGCGTCGACGATACGGCCGACCAGCTTGTGCCGGACGACATCCTGGGAGGTGAGCCGGGAGAAGTGCACGTCCTCGACGCCGTCCAGGATGTCCTGGACCTGACGCAGACCGCTCTTGGTCCCGTTCGGCAGGTCGACCTGGGTGACGTCACCGGTGACGACGATCTTCGAGTCGAAGCCGAGCCGGGTCAGGAACATCTTCATCTGCTCGGCGCTGGTGTTCTGCGCCTCGTCGAGAATGATGAACGCGTCATTGAGCGTGCGGCCGCGCATGTACGCCAGGGGCGCGACCTCGATCGTGCCCGCCGCCATCAGCCGCGGGATCGAGTCGGGGTCGAGCATGTCGTGGAGCGCGTCGTAGAGCGGGCGCAGGTAGGGGTCGATCTTCTCGTAGAGCGTGCCCGGCAGAAAGCCGAGCCGCTCGCCCGCCTCGACGGCGGGACGGGTCAGGATGATCCGGTTGACCTGCTTGGACTGCAGGGCCTGGACCGCCTTCGCCATGGCGAGATAGGTCTTGCCGGTGCCCGCGGGGCCGATGCCGAAGACGACCGTGTGTTTGTCGATGGCGTCGACGTACCGCTTCTGGTTGAGCGTCTTGGGGCGGATCGTGCGACCGCGGCTGGAGAGGATGTTCTGGGTGAGCACCTCGGCCGGCGTCTCCGGGCCGTCCCCCTCGCCGCTCTCCGTCGCCCTGAGCATGGCGATCGAGCGTTCCACTGCGTCCTCCGTCATCGGCTGACCGGTGCGGAGCACCAGCATCATCTCGTCGAACAGGCGCTGGATCAGGGCGACTTCCGTCGCGTCTCCGGCGGCGCTGACCTCATTTCCCCGGACATGGATATCGGCCGCCGGGAAGGCCGTCTCGATCACGCGCAGCAGGGCGTCACCTGAGCCCAGAACGGTCACCATCGGATGCTTGGCCGGAACGGTGAACTGGGCTCGTGCCTGCCCCGGCGCGGGGGTCTGGGCTGTGGGTGTCTGAGTCATGGGCCGGCTCTGTGGCCTGCACATACCTCCCGTTGCAAGGTTCTCGCCGATCGACAACCTCTGGATTACCAAGCGTACGACTCCGCACCGACAACACCGAGGGCTTTTTCGCACAGGCTGCGAACACCTGTGCCCGGGATTACGCCGGGCGGCGGAAGCCGATCGTCGGGACGGCCCTGCGCAGCGGCCACGGCCGGGCCGCCGCGGGCAGCAGTTCCTCCAGGAACGCGTATCGCTGGAGCGCCGCCGGGTCCTGGTCCGCGAAGGTGCGTACCTGTTGCCACCAGGCGGCGATCTCCTCCCAGTCCGGCGCCGACAGTGATCCACCGAACTCCTGCACCGAGAGCGCCGCGGTGAGTCCGGCGAAGGCCAGCCGGTCGGCCAGCGGCCAGTCCGCCAGGGTGCCGGTGACGAATCCGGCGACGAAGACATCGCCCGCCCCGGTCGGATCCAGCGCCTCGACCTCGATCGCGGGCACCTCGGCGCTCGCCCCGGTCGCCGCGTCCACCGCGTACGCGCCCTCCGCGCCCAGGGTGACCACGGCGAGCGGCACCCGCTCGGCCAGGGCGTGGGCGGCGGCGCGCGGGCAGTCGGTGCGGGTGTAGCGCATCGCCTCCTCGGCATTGGGCAGGAAGGCCTGGCAGTGCTCCAGGTCGACGAGGGCGTCCAGGTCCCAGCGGCCGGTCTCGTCCCAGCCGACGTCGGCGAAGATCCGGGCGCCGTTCCTGGCCGCCTTGGCGACCCAGGGCTCGCTGCGGCCGGGGACGAGCGAGGCGATGGCGGCCCGGGCACGGGGCGGGCAGCTCGGGAACGCGGGCTCCTCGGCGGCGATCGCGACGCCGGGGGTGCCCGCCGGGCCCGGGGCCTCGTGTCCGTGCGAGACCATCGTCCGCTCGCCCTCGTACGCCATCGAGACGGTCACCGGCGAGTGCCAGCCGGGGACGGTGTGCGACATCGACAGGTCGATGCCCTCTCCCTGCTCCAGGGCGTCCCAGCAGTACTCCCCGTAGTGGTCGTCGCCGAACGCCGCGGCCAGCGAGGTGTGCAGTCCCAGCCGGGCCAGCGCGGTGGCCATGTTGGCAACCCCGCCGGGGCTGGAGCCCATGCCGCGCGCCCAGGACTCGGTGCCGCGCACCGGGGCGCTGTCCAGGCCGGTGAAGATGATGTCGAGGAAGACCGTGCCGGTGAGGAAGACGTCGCAGTCCGGGTCCTGCGGGGCGCGCAGCCCGTCCAGTGGGTCGATGCCTGGAATGTCTGTGCTCACCTTGCACTCCCCGGTCGTGGCAGATCTGGCCAGTGTGCCCGATTCACCCCCGCAACCGGAGGGTCCGCGCCGCCGCTTCCGCAGGGTCGGCGACGACCCCGCGCGCACAGACGCTGACCTGCATAAACGCCATCTGCTACCCGGACGGTCGAAGGGTAAACACATATGTGGCCCAGATCACACAGGGGCGCCTTTCGGTCACCCTGAAGCAGTTGATACAAATTGGCCCGCGAGCCCCGTCGGCAACAGTCGCCGCGTGCCCCGCCCTCCCCCGTATTTCCCGCATTGCCCTCCCCTGCCTTCTCTGCCTCCTTCGGCATGTCTTCAGGAACGCCCATGTCCTCGCGCCCTCGCGCCGCGTGGCCCCTGGTCGCCGTGTTCACCGCCGGTTACCTCGCCGCCTATCTGCTCCCCACCATCGTCGGACGGCTCTCCGTCTATCTGGGCCTCAGTACGGCCCAGGCCGGTCTGGTGGGCAGCGCCCTGCTGTTGAGCTCAGCCACGGCCGGGTTCACGCTGGCGGGCCGGGTCGAGACGTACGGGCCGCGAAGGGCGGCCCGGACCGGACTGGTGCTGGCCATGGTGGGGTACGGCTGCGCAGCGCTGGCGGGCTCGGTGCCGCTGGTGGTCATGGGCGCGATGATCGGCGGCTTCGGCTCCGGTACGGCGACCGCGGTGGCCGCGGCGGGCATCGCCGCCCAGCGCGATCCGCACCGGACCTCGTCGCTCGGTCTGCTCAGTGTCTCCGCGACGGCGGGCGCCCTCTATCTGACGATCCCGCACCTCGGCGGCGGCCACCGGCTGCCGTTCGCCTCGATCGCCCTGGCCGCCCTGCTCGTCTGGCCCGCCACCGCACGGCTCGGCGGCGTCACGCCCACCGGACCGGCCGCCCCGGTCGCCGGCCGGCTGCCGCACCGCCGTTCCGGTCTGGTGCTCGCGGGCGGAATGCTCGTCTGGTCCATGGCGCAGAACGCGCTGTGGGGCGTCAGCGGCCGGATCGGTGTGGTCCAGGTCGGGCTCTCCGAGGTCACCGTCGGTGCGGTGTTCGCCGCCGCGCTCGGCGCGGGTCTGCTCGGGGTGATGGGCGCCGGAGTGCTGGGCGCCAGGCTCGGCCGTGCGGTGCCGATCGGTCTGGGCACCGTGATCATCGCGGTGAGCATCGTGCTCAGCTCGTCGGCCGGGAATCTCGGCTCGTTCGCGACCGGCGAGATCCTGTGGAACACCGTCTACCCGGTGGTCCTGTCGTATCTGATCGGCCTGGCCGCTTCACTGGACGTACGCGGCCGCTGGGCGGTGCTCGCGGGCTCCGCCTCATCCGTCGGAGTGGCCTGCGGACCGGTCCTCGGCAGCGTGCTGTCCGAGCAGGCCGGCTACCCGGTCATGGGCCTGATCCTGGGCGCCGTCACGCTCCTGGTCGCAGCCCCGGTCACGGCTGTCGCCCTGCACACCGGTGGCCGTCCGCTGGTACCGGGATCGGTGCGCCGCAGGGGCGGCGCACCGGCCGCGCTGCTCGCCGTCACCACCGGGGCGGTGCCCGGTGCCGTGCCCAAGCTGGGCGCGCCCGAGCAGGCCGTCACGGAGATCAGCCTGCCCGCGCTGCGTCGCAGGCGCCCGGTCAGGAACGCGTTCCGGACCGCCGGCCCGTCGGGTGCGGCCGATCAGTCGAACTCGTACGCCTCGACCTCGGCCAGATAGCGCGCCCTGCGCTCCTCGTCGTGGTCGAGGAAGGCCGCCTCGAAGGAGTTGCGGGCCAGCGTGCGCAGTTGCTCACGCTCCAGGCCGAGCGCCTCGTGGACGGCGTGGAAGGTATCTCCGACGTATCCGCCGAAGTAGGCGGGGTCGTCGGAGTTCACCGTGCAGAGCAGCCCGGCGTCCAGCATGGCCCGCAGCGGGTGGTTCTCCAGGGTGTCGACGGCGCGCAGACGTACGTTGGACAGCGGGCAGAGCGTGAGCGGCATCCGCTCGGCGACGAGCCGCTTCACCAGGTCCGCGTCCTCCATGCAGCGCAGCCCGTGGTCGATGCGCTCGACCCCGAGGACGTCCAGGGCCTCCCGGATGTACTCGGGCGGGCCCTCCTCGCCGGCATGGGCGACCTTGCGCAGCCCGAGCGCCCCGGCCGCCTCGTACACCTCACGGAACTTGACGGGTGGGTGCCCGACCTCCGCCGAGTCGAGGCCGACCGCGCTGATCCGGTGCAGATACGGCTTCGCGGCCTCCAGGGTCTCCAGCGCCGACTCGGCGGACTGGTCGCGCAGGAAGCACATGATCAGCTGGGTGGAGATGCCGTGCTTCTCCTCGCTGCGGTCCAGCGCCCGGCCGAGCCCGTCGACGACCGTGCCGATCGGGACGCCGCGGGCGGTGTGTGCCTGCGGGTCGAAGAAGATCTCCGCGTGCCGGACGCCCTGGGCGGCGGCGCGGGTGAGATACGCGTCGGCGAGTTCCTCGAAGTCCTCCTCGGTCCGGAGCACCGCCATCAGGGCGTAGTACAGATCGAGGAAGGTCTGCAGATCGTCGAAGAGATAGGCGGTGCGCAGCTCTTCGGTGTTCGCGTACGGCAACTGCACGCCGTTGCGTTCGGCGAGTGCGAAGGCCAGCTCGGGTTCGAGGGTTCCTTCGATGTGGAGGTGGAGTTCGGCTTTGGGGAGGTGCACGGGTTTTTCACGCTCACAAATGGTGGTGCTGATGTGTTTCAGAGGTGCCGGGTGGGCACGGCAATCCGGCCGAGGTCCCGGGCGACGGTCAATTCGCCCTCGAACCCTGCGGCGCGGGCCTGGGCCTCGAAGACGGCCGGGTCGTCGTACCGCTGCGAGAAGTGCGTCAGCACGAGGTGCCGTACGCCCGCGTCCCGGGCCACCCGGGCCGCCTGGCCGGCGGTCAGATGGCCGTGGTCGGTGGCGAGTCGTTCGTCCTCGTCGAGGAAGGTCGCCTCGATGACCAGCAGGTCGCATCCCTCGGCGAGCACGTGCACGCCGTCGCAGAGCCTTGTGTCCATGATGAACGCGAACCGCTGCCCGCGCCTGCGCTCGGAGACGTCGTCGAGCGTGACGCCGCCGAGGGAGCCCTCCCGCTGGATCCGGCCGACGTCCGGCCCCTTGATGCCGTGCTCGGCGAGCTTCGCGGGCAGCATGCGACGCCCGTCGGGCTCGACGAGCCGGTAGCCGTACGACTCGACGGGGTGCGAGAGCCGGTGGCTGCTGAGCGTGTACGCGTCCGTGGCGGCGAGCACCCCGTCGGCGGCGACCGGGGCCTCGGTCAGCTCGACGGACTCGCGGTAGGCGGTCGCGTACCGCAGCCGCTCGAAGAAGCGCTGTCCGCTCGCCGGGTAGTGCGCGGTGATCGGGTGCGGGACCTGGTCGAGGTTGATCCGCTGGATCACCCCGGCCAGGCCGAGCGAGTGGTCACCGTGGAAGTGCGTGACGCAGATCCGGTTGATGTCGTGGGCGGCGACGCCGGCCCGCAGCATCTGGCGCTGAGTGCCCTCACCCGGGTCGAAGAGGATGCCCTCGCCGTCCCAGCGGAGCAGATAGCCGTTGTGGTTGCGGTGCCTGGTCGGGACCTGGCTGGCGGTGCCGAGGACCACGAGTTCACGTACGGACACGGTGTGCGACCGACCGTTCTAGCCGGGGGGCCACTGCAGTCCGCGGCCGCCCAGGACGTGGGCGTGCGCGTGGAAGACGGTCTGGCCGGCGCCGGAGCCGGTGTTGAAGACGACCCGGTAGCCGCTGTCCACGATCTTCTCGTCGGCGGCGACGTGTCCGGCCTCGCGCAGTATGTCGGCGGCGATCCCCGGCTCGGCGGCGGCGAGGGCAGCGGCGTCCGGATGGTGGACGCGGGGGATGACGAGTACGTGGGTGGGGGCCTGGGGGTTTATGTCACGGAAGGCGACGGTGGTTTCGGTCTCCCGGACGATGGTTGCCGGGATGTCACCCGAGACGATCTTGCAGAACAGGCAGTCGGGCTGCGGTTCTCCCGCCATGGGGTCGGCTCCTCGGTCGGTGGTGATCGTTGTACGGCATGGTATCGGGACGCCTGCGGCGGACTCGCTCCCCTGCCCGCCGCAGGCGCACCCGCCTCCTACGCCCCCGGCCGCTCCGGTGCCCGCTTCGCCGGCGTCCGGGCCAGCGACGCGAGCGCGATCCGGATCGCCTCGTCCAGCTGCGGATCGCGCCCTGCGGCATGGTCCTGCGGCGCCATCACGACCTCGACATCGGGATCGACCCCGTGGTTCTCCACACCCCAGCCGTAACCCTCGAGCCAGAACGCGTACTTGGGCTGGGTGACCGACGTCCCGTCCACGAGCTTGTACCGGCTGTCGATGCCGACGACCCCGCCCCAGGTACGCGTGCCGACCACCGGCCCGATGCGCAGCGCCTTGATCGCGGCGTTCACGATGTCGCCGTCCGAGCCGGAGAACTCGTTGGCGACGGCCACCACGGGGCCGCGCGGTGCGTCCTCCGGGTAGCTGTACGGCTGCCTCCCGCGCGGCAGGTCCCAGCCGACGATGCGCCGGGCGAGCTTCTCCACGATCAGCTGCGAGGTGTGGCCGCCCCGGTTCTCCCGTACGTCCACCACCAGCCCCTCGCGGGCCACTTCGATCCGCAGGTCACGGTGGAGCTGTGCCCAGCCCGAGCCGACCATGTCGGGGACATGGAGGTAGCCGAGGCGTCCGTCGGAGTGCTCGTGGACGTAGGCCCGCCGGTCGGCGACCCACGCGTGGTAGCGCAGCGCCTCCTCGTCGGCGACCGGTACGACGACGACATGGCGCGGGTCGCCGCCGTCCACCGGTGAGACGGTCAGCTCGACCGGTTTGCCGGCCGAGCCGGTGAGCAGCGGTCCGGGCCCGGCCACCGGGTCGACCGGGTGCCCGTCGACGGCGAGGATCGCGTCCCCGACGCGCACCGCCACCCCGGGTGCGGCGAGCGGCGAGCGGGCCGCCGGGTCGGAGGTCTCCGACGGCAGGATCCGGTCGATGCGCCAACTGCGCTCTTCCGTACGGGAGATGTCCGCGCCGAGCAGTCCCTGCCGGGCCGAGTCGTCGCGCCATCCGCCGGGCGGCGTCACATAGGCGTGCGAGGTGCCGAGCTCGCCCTGCACCTCCCAGAGCAGGTCGATCAGGTCGTCATGGGTGGCGACGCGCTCCAGCACCGGGCGGTAGCGGTCCAGGACACCGTCCCAGTCGATGCCGCCCATGTCGGGACGCCAGAAGTTGTCCCGCATGATGCGCCCGGCCTCGTCGTACATCTGACGCCACTCGGCGGCCGGGTCGAGGGTCCGGCGAATCCGGGAGAGGTCGACGGTGACGCTGTCGCCGCCCCCGTCGTGGTCGTCGTCTCCGGCCGGGACACGGCTGTCGGACGGTACGACGCGCAGCTTGCCCCGGGTGTGCAGGACGATCCGCTTGCCGTCACCGCTGACCGCGAAGCCGTCGACGTCCGAGGCGAGTTCCTCGCAGCGCAGCTTCTCCAGGTCGTACCGTTCGAGGACGGTCTCGGGCCGGTGGGCGTCGGGTGTGGCACCGCTCGTACCGAGCACACCGGTCACCGGGTGGCTCAGCCACAGCAGCCCGTCCTTCGCGGCACGCAGAGTGGAGTAGCTGGCGGCCTCGACGGGCAGCGGCACGATCCGGTCGGCGAGTCCGTCGAGGTCGATCCGGGTGACGGGCAGCGCGGTCGGGTTGTCCTCGCCCTCGCCGCCGCTCTTCTCCTTCTCGGTCGGGCGGCCGTGGCGCTGCGGCCCGAACGGAGAGGGCGTGGTGGCGGCGAGCGTCAGCAGATGCGGACGGCAGGCGCCGATGAACGCCAGGTCGAAGACATGTGCGTCGTAGACCGGGTCGAAGGACCGCTCGGAGAGGAACGCGAGGTGCTTGCCGTCGGTGGTGAACGCGGGGGCGAAGTCCCGGAAGCGCAGCGGGGTGGCCTCGGCGACCGACAGATCGGCGAGGTGCGCGATCTTGAGCTGCCTGAGCGGCTCGGGCCCGGGGTGCGACCAGGCGAGCCAGGCGGAGTCGGGCGAGAAGACAAGACCTGAGGCGTCGCCGTGCTCGCTCCGGTCCACCTCGTGGACCTCGCCGCTCTCCCGCTCGACGATCAGTACCCGCCCGTCGTGCGCGGCGACGGCGAACCGGCTGCCGTCCGGGGCCGCCACCAGGTGGAGGACCCTGCCGATACGGCCCGCGGCGAGGCGGCGCGGTACGGCGCCCGGCGCGGTGCCGGTGGCGGGTGCGCACTCCAGGGCGTCGTCGCCCTCGGCGTCGGTGACCCAGACGACGTGCTGGTCGCCGTCGGCCTGGAAGGTGCGGGGCATCCTGGCCCGTACGCCCGGTTCGACGGCGAGCGCCCGGGCCGGGCCCTCGCGGTGGGTGACCCAGTGGACGGCGCCGCGCGTCCCGACGGCACTGCCGCGGCCCGTACGGTCCGGGGACGCGGAGTCGAGGTGGCTGCCGGCGTGCACCGAGTGGGGCTGGAGGTCGGCGCGCTGGCCGCCGAGCCGGACGTCGACACGGCGGGGCTCGGAGCCTTCGAGGTCGTCCAGCAGCCAGAGTTCACCCGCCGAGGAGTAGCCGACGCGGGTTCCGTCGGTGGTCGCGTGGCGGGCGTAGAACCCCTCGATGCCGGTGTGCCGGCGCAGATCCGAGCCGTCGGGGAGCGAGGAACAGAGCGCGCCCACGCCTTCGTGGTCGGAGAGGAAGGCGACGCGGTCACCCACCCACATCGGGGATTCGATGTTCCCGTCCAGGTCCTCGTGCAGCCGTACGAACTCCGCCGGGCCGTCGGTCGCGCCCGATTCCGCGATCCACAACTTGCCCGCGGTGCCGCCCCGGTAGCGCTTCCAGGCGGCAGCCTCGCGCCCCATGGTGGCCGAGAGCAGCAGGACCCGTCCGCCGGGCCCGTACGCGAGGGAGCCGACCGGCCCGTACGGCAGGGTCCGCGCGGGCCCGCCGTCGACCGGGACGGCCCTGGCCCAGCTGCGCCGCGACGACGCCTGCCCCTGGGTGCTGATGACCAGTACGTCGCCCTCGGGCGTCCAGCCGCGTACGGAGGTCCGCGCGTCGCCCCAGTACGTGAGCCGCGCGGAGGGGCCGCCATCTACCGGTGCGACGTGCACTTCGGGCGCCCCGTCCCGGGTGGACGTCCAGGCGACGCGGGTTCCGTCCGGAGATATCCGCGGGTTGGTGACAGGTCGGTTGTCGGCGCTGACGCGCCAGGCTCGGCCGCCGTCCAGCGGCGCCAGCCAGACATCGTCCTCGGCGGTGAAGGCGATCAAATCGCCCTGGACATGGGGGTATCGGAGGTAGGCAGGCTGCGTCACACGGATCACCCTAGGCCGCTGACGTGCTCCGCGGAACTGGGTTGGCCGGAGTCCGCCGGGTGGTCCGATGCCGGGCACACTCACTTGCCCAGGGGCGATTCGGTCACCGTGACCGTCACGGTGACCGTCGGCCGGGCGCCGCCGCTGCCGCCGCCCCGGGACGGATTGGCCCCGACGGCCGAGGGGGCGGCGTTGTTGCAGTTGCCGAGCACATCTGCCCGGAAAACGGCCTTCCCACCGGTCCGGGCGGTCAGGTCGCCCCGCACACACCGCCCGTCGAGAGCCTGGGTCACCTTGCCGGTGATCGTGATGCCTTTGCCGCTCCCCGTCCTTCCGGTGCAGTCGACGTCCGCGATCCGGCGCGCGGAGGCGGAGGGCGACGCACCCTGGAGCCGGTACCCGTCGACGTCGGCCGTGCAGTTCAGCCACCGCACATCGACGCCCTTGCGCTCCAGGGCGCTGGTGCCGGTCAGGTCGGTGGTCACGGCGATGGATGTGGAGTTCAGGCTGCCCGTCGGCTCACAGGCCACGACACCTGCGACCGCCGCGCCCGCGAGTGCGGACGCGGCCAGAAAACGACGGGTTCTTCTCTGACCCCATGCCCTTGATGTCCCCATACGGGCAGCTTCCCACCGTTCCCCCGTGACGCGGTAGACGGCTTGCGGCCACAACGGGGGCGGCTCCGGCGCACCGGCGGGGGCTTACGCCCAGCGGCCGGTGCGCCCCAGCAGCAGTGCCGTCGCCGCCGTGCCCGCCGTCGAGGTGCGCAGGACGGACGTTCCGAGCCGGCAGGTCCGGGCGCCCGCTGCGGCGAAGGCCGCCAGTTCGTCCGGCGACACACCGCCCTCGGGGCCGACGACCAGCACGATCTCGCCCTGGGTGGGCAGCTGGACGGTGGCCAGCGGCTCACTGTCGTAGCCCCGGTCCTCATGCAGGACGGCGGCGAAGTCCGCCGCGGCCAGAAGTGCGGCAACCTGTTTGGTCGTCAGTGCGTCCGCCACCTCGGGGAAGCGCACCCGGCGCGACTGCTTGCCCGCCTCCCGGGCGGTGTTGCGCCATTTCGCGAGGGCCTTGAGGCCGCGGTCGCCCTTCCACTGCGTGATGCAGCGCGACGCCTGCCAGGGCACGATCGCGTCGACACCGGTCTCCGTCATCGTCTCGACGGCGACCTCGCCGCGGTCCCCCTTGGGCAGGGCCTGGACGACGGTGATGCGCGGTGCGGGCCAGGGCTCCTCATGAATCGTCGCCAGGCCGGCGACCACGAGCCGGTCCTTGCCCTCGGCGGCCCTGACTACGCCTTCCGTCCAACGGCCGTGGCCGTCCGTCAGCACGACGTCCTCACCGGCGTGCAGCCTCTTCACCGACACGGCGTGTCGACCCTCGGGTCCTTCCAGGACGAACTCGGGCCCATCGGGGACCTGTTCGACGACGAAGACCGGTGCGGTCACTGCATACTCCCTGTGCTCACTGCCGCCCTTGCGGCGTCCAGTTCTTCGGCGAGCAGTCCGATCAGCCGGCCGGCGGGCAGCTCGCGTGCCATCCGGTGCCCCTGCCCCGCCCACAGTGCCATGCCCTGGGCGTCCCCGGCCTTTGCCGCCGCCGCGCGCAGCCCGGCAGTCAGATAGTGGACCTGTGGGTAGGCGGCGGGGGCGTACGGGCCGTGCTCGCGCATGAAGCGGTTGACCAGGCCGCGGGCCGGGCGGCCGGAGAACGCCCGGGTCAGGGCGGTCCGCACGAACAGCGGGTTGGTCAGTGCCTGCTTGTGCAGCAGATTGGCCCCGGACTCGGGGCAGACGAGGAACGCCGTGCCGAGCTGCGCCGCCTCCGCGCCCGCGGCGAGCACCGCGGCGATCTGGGACCCGCGCATCAGCCCGCCCGCGGCGATGATCGGCAGCTGTACGGTCTCGCGGACCTGGGACACCAGGGAGAGCAGTCCGATCCCGGTGCCGTCGGTCTGCGGGTCGTCGCGGTGGGTGGACTGGTGGCCGCCCGCCTCTATGCCCTGGACACAGACCGCGTCGGCCCCCGCCCACTGGGCGGCCTGGGCTTCCTCGGGCGTGGTGACCGTCACGACGGTGTACGTGCCGACGCCGGCGAACGCGTCGAGGGTGTCGCGTGTCGGGCAGCCGAAGGTGAACGAGACTGCCGGGACCGGGTCCTCCAGAAGGATGGCGAGCTTGGCCTCGTAGCCGTCGCCGCCGCCGCTGGAGTCCGGGTCGCCGAGCGGGGTCTCGTACCAGGCGGCCTCACCAGCCAGCTGATGCCGGTACACCTCGACGGCGCTCGGGTCGGCGAGACCCGGCTGCGGCATGAAGAGGTTGACACCGAAGGGCTGACCGGTCAGCCCGCGCAGCTGTTTGATCTCGTTGTACATGCCGTCCGCCGTCTTGTACCCGGCGGCGAGGAAGCCCAGCCCGCCCGCTTCGGCGACGGCCGCGACGAGCTGCGGACAGGACGCACCACCCGCCATCGGGGCCTGCACGACCGGATACCGGCAGAGATCGGTCAACACGGATGACATGACCGCATCGTGTCACGTCCTGCCTGCCTCGGCGTGCGCGGCCTGCGGTCCATTTTGTCCTCGAACGTCGGACGGGCTCGGCAGGCGAGCCCGTCCGACGGCAGGGAACGGTGAGCGGGGGCCGTCAGCGCCCGTTGAAGGCATCCTTCAACCGGGAGAACAGCCCCTGCTGCCCGGGCTGGAACTGGCCGGTGGGCCGCTCCTCGCCGCGCATCTTCGCCAGGTCCCGCAGCAGCCGCTCCTGCTCCGGGTCCAGCTTCGTCGGGGTCATGACCTCGACGTGCACGATCAGATCGCCACGCCCGCCGCCCCGCAGATGCGTGATCCCGCGGCCGTGCAGCGGGACCGACTGGCCGGACTGGGTGCCGGGCCGGATGTCGACCTCCTCCAGGCCGTCGAGCGTCTCCAGCGGCACCTTGGTGCCGAGCGCGCCCGCCGTCATGGGGATGGTGACCGTGCAGTGCAGATCGTCGCCGCGGCGCTGGAACACCGAGTGCGGCAGCTCATGGATCTCCACGTACAGATCGCCGGCCGGGCCGCCGCCGGGGCCGACCTCGCCCTCGCCCGCGAGCTGGATGCGGGTGCCGTTGTCGACGCCGGCGGGAATCTTCACGGTGAGCGTGCGCCTCGACCGGATGCGGCCGTCGCCGGCGCACTCCGGGCACGGGGTCGGCACGACCGTACCGAAGCCCTGGCACTGCGGGCAGGGCCGCGAGGTCATGACCTGGCCGAGGAACGACCGGGTGACCTGGGAGACCTCGCCGCGGCCGCGGCACATGTCACAGGTCTGGGCGGAGGTGCCGGGTGCGGCGCCCTCGCCGTTGCAGGTCGTACAGACGACGGCCGTGTCGACCTGGATGTCCTTGGTGGTGCCGAACGCGGCCTCGGCGAGATCGATCTCCAGCCGGATCATCGCGTCCTGGCCGCGCCGGGTGCGCGAACGGGGTCCGCGCTGCGACGACGTACCGAAGAACGCGTCCATGATGTCGGAGAAGTTGCCGAAGCCACCCTGCCCGAATCCGCCCGCGCCACCGCCGCCGGAGGCGGACAGCGGGTCGCCGCCGAGGTCGTAGACCTGCTTCTTCTGCGGGTCCGACAACACCTCGTAGGCGGCGTTGATCTCCTTGAACCGCTCCTGGGTCTTCGGATCGGGGTTCACATCCGGATGCAGCTCACGGGCGAGCCGACGGAATGCCTTCTTGATCTCGTCCTGAGCTGCGTCGCGGCGCACGCCGAGTACGGCGTAGTAGTCCGTGGCCACTTACGACTCCGCCAGGATCTGTCCGACGTAACGTGCCACTGCGCGTACCGCTCCCATCGTTCCGGGGTAGTCCATGCGGGTCGGTCCGACCACGCCGAGTTTGGCGACTGCCTCGTCGCCCGAACCGTAGCCGACCGCGACGACGGACGTGGAGTTGAGCCCCTCGTGGGCGTTCTCGTGCCCGATCCGTACGGTCATGCCTGAGTCCTTGGCCTCGCCGAGCAGCTTCAGCAGCACGACCTGCTCCTCCAATGCCTCCAGCACCGGCCGGATCATCACAGGAAAGTCGTGCCCGAAGCGGGTGAGATTGGAGGTGCCGCCGATCATCAGCCGCTCCTCCGTCTCCTCGACGAGGGTTTCGAGCAGGGTGGAGAGCACGGTGGACACGGTTCCCCGGTCCTCGCTCTCGAAGGATTCCGGCAGATCCTGCACCAGCTGCGGAACGTCCGCGAAACGGCGTCCGACGACCCGGCTGTTGAGCCGGGCCCGCAGATCGGCGAGAGAGGTCTCGCCGAACGGAGCAGGGCAGTCGATCATGCGCTGCTCGACCCGGCCGGTGTCCGTGATCAGCACGAGCATCAGCCGGGCGGCGGCCAGTGACAGCAGCTCCACATGCCGAACCGTCGACCGGGTCAGCGAGGGGTACTGCACGATGGCGACCTGCCGGGTCAGCTGCGCGAGCAGCCGTACGGTGCGGCCCACGACATCGTCGAGGTCGACCGCGCCGTCGAGGAAATTGTGAATGGCACGACGTTCCGGCGACGAGAGGGGCTTGACGCCCGCAAGCTTGTCGACGAAGAGCCGGTAGCCCTTGTCCGTCGGGATGCGTCCCGCACTGGTGTGGGGCTGGGCGATGAAGCCCTCGTCCTCCAGCACCGCCATGTCGTTGCGGACGGTGGCCGGGGAAACCCCCAGCTTGTGCCGCTCCGTGAGCGCCTTGGAGCCGACGGGCTCCTCGGTGCCGACATAGTCCTGGACGATGGCGCGCAGCACTTCGAGTCTGCGTTCGCTGAGCATCGCGCACACCTCCAGCTGTGTTTCCTCGGTGGTTCTCGGGCCGTTCCTGCTTCATTCCCAGGAATCCCCCTGGCACTCTGTCCTCACGAGTGCCAGCAATCCCCCGGTCAGTGTACGGCGGCCGACTGGGGGCCTAGCAAGGGCGACCGGTCACGCTACCGCGAGACTGCGCAGGTCGTTGCCGATAGCGTCGCGGTATGGACGCCTCTTGGGAAGAGTTCGGCTGGGAGCGACTCGGTCACGGAGTGGGCCGACGGCGTCTCCCCGGATGGGACGCGACAGTCGCACTGGTGGTCGGAGCGGATGGAGTGCTGCTCTACGACACCGGTTCGACACTCCGCGAAGGTGAGGAAATACGGGCCCAGGCACAGTCCCTGCTCGGCCGGAGGGTGACGCATATCGCACTCAGCCACCCCCATTTCGACCATGTGCTGGGCACCGCCGCGTTCCCCGGCACCCAGGTGTACGGAGCGGTCGGCATGGCCGGGCTGATGAAAAGCGGGGCGGACGATCTGCACGCCTCGGCGGTGCGCCACGGAGTGTCCGAAAACGATGCGGCCGAGGCCGTCGGTGCGCTGGTGGCGCCGCACCATGAAGTGCGCGGCGAGCGGACGCTCGATCTGGGCGGCGGCCGTCAGGTGCTGCTGGCGAATGTGGGCCCCGCCCACAGCGGCCACGATCTGGCGGTGCTCGTCCCCGGCTCCCCCACGGTGGTGCTCTGCGGCGACCTGGTCGAGGAGTCCGGCGAACCGCAGGCGGGAGGGGACGCCGTCCCGTCCCGCTGGCCGGCCGCGCTGGACCGGCTGCTGGCGCTGGGCGGCGAGGACGCGGTGTACGTTCCGGGGCACGGAGCGGTGGTGGACGCGGCGTTCGTCAGAGAGCAGCGTGACCAACTGGCCGTCCTCCCCCATAGCCCTGAAGGCATGGGAGGTGCTCCCTCCGGCGTGTCGTGACGTGTTGTCGTCCTATCGTCATCCGATGCGCAGCTATCAGCCGGACCTGACCCCGCCGTGGAAGAAGTCCGCCCCCGTTCCCGAGGTCCCCGCCGATCCCGATCTGGTCGTGGAGGAGGTCTCCACGGGATTCTGCGGTGCGGTGATCCGCTGCGAGAAGACGGCCCAGGGTCCGACGGTGACCCTGGAGGACCGCTTCGGCAAGCACCGGGTGTTCCCGATGGAGCCGCGCGGCTTCCTTCTGGAGGGCCGGGTGATCACGCTCGTGCGCCCGTCGGCGGCCGGCCCCGTACGCCCCACGCGTACGGCATCGGGTTCGGTCGCAGTCCCCGGGGCGCGCGCCCGGGTCGCGCGGGCGGGCCGGATCTATGTGGAGGGCCGCCACGACGCGGAGCTGGTCGAGCGGGTCTGGGGCGACGACCTGCGGATCGAGGGCGTGGTCGTCGAATACCTCGAGGGCATCGACGACCTCCCGGCCATCGTGCGCGCGTTCTCCCCCGGCCCGGACGCCAGGCTGGGCGTCCTGGTCGACCATCTGGTCCCGGGCTCCAAGGAGTCCCGGATCGCCTCCCAGGTCTCGGACGCGAACGTGCTGGTGGTCGGCCACCCCTACATCGACGTGTGGGAGGCGGTGAAGCCGTCGTCCGTGGGCATCGCCGCCTGGCCGGTGGTCCCGCGCGGCCAGGACTGGAAGACGGGCGTCTGCCGCGCGCTGGGCTGGCCGGAGAACACGGGCGCGGCCTGGCAGCGAATCCTGTCCACGGTGCGCTCGTACCGGGATCTGGAACCGGCACTGCTGGGCTCCGTGGAGCACCTGATCGACTTCGTGACGGCGCCGCCTCAGTAGCCCCTGCGCCGGACCGCGCAGCCCCTCCGTTCGAAGAGCGGGGTTTGGGACGGAACCCCGGTCACGGGACGGGGCAGGCAGAGGAACAAGCCCGCCGCAGGCGCACCCGCACCCCGCTCGGCCCCTCAGTCCACCAGATCCCGCACCACCGCATCCGCCAGCAACCGCCCCCGCAGCGTGAGCACCGCCCGCCCCTCTCCATACGGCACCCGCTCCAGCAGCCCGTCCTCCACCGCCCGTCCCGCCGCTGCCAGCCCCGCCGGCGCCAGCAGCGACAACGGACACCCGTCCACAAGTCGCAGCTCCAGCAGGATCCGCTCGACCCGCCGGTCCTCGGCGGAGAGGATCTCGCGCCCGGCCCCCGGCGACCGTCCCTCGGCCAGGGCCTGCGCGTACGCCCCAGGATGCTTCACGTTCCACCAGCGCACCCCGCCGACATGGCTGTGCGCCCCAGGACCGGCGCCCCACCAGTCGGCCCCACGCCAGTACAGCTCGTTGTGCAGGCACCGGCCCTCGGGCGTGCGGGCCCAGTTCGACACCTCGTACCAGGAGAAGCCCGCCGCGGCCATCGCCTCGTCCGCGATCAGATACCGGTCCGCATGGGCGTCGTCATCGGTCATCGGGATCTCGCCGCGCCGGATGCGCCGGGCCAGCTGCGTCCCCTCCTCGACGATCAGCGCGTATGCGGACACATGGTCCGGCCCCGCACCGATCGCCGCGTCCAGCGAGGCCCGCCAGTCGTCGTCGGACTCCCCGGGCGTGCCGTAGATCAGATCGAGGTTGACGTGCTCGAAGCCCGCCTCCCGCGCCTCGGCGACACACGCCTCGGGCCGCCCCGGCGTATGCGTACGGTCCAGGATCTTCAGCACATGCTGCCGCGCGCTCTGCATCCCGAACGAGATCCGGTTGAAGCCGCCCTCCCGCAGCTCGGCCAGATACGCCGGATCGACGGACTCCGGGTTGGCCTCGGTGGTGATCTCGGCATCGTCCGCGAGCCCGAACTCGTCGCGGATCGCGCTCAGCATCCGTACCAGGTCTCCGGCTGCCAGCAGGGTCGGGGTACCGCCGCCGACGAAGACCGTACGAACCTGACGCGGATCGTCACCGAGGACCTTGCGGGCCTGGCGGACCTCACCGATCAGATGGGCCGCGTAGTTGTCCCGGGAGGCCAGCGCACCGCCGGAGCCGCGCAGCTCGGTGGCCGTGTAGGTGTTGAAGTCGCAGTAGCCGCAGCGGGTCGCGCAGTAGGGCACGTGCAGGTAGAAGCCGAGCGGCCGGCCGGCGGCGCCTTCCAGGGCATGGCGGGGCAGCGCCCCGTCGTCGGGTACGGGTTCACCATCGGGCAGTACGGAGGGCATACCGCCCATTGTCACTCGCCGCCGGAGACCTCCGAGCCACGTCCATGATCAAGAAAGGTCACGCACCCACGGACCGCACCGCCGCACCCGGACCGCGGCAGGCACCCCCGGCCGCCCCGCCGCACCCTCACCCCGCCTGCAGTACCAGCAGCGCCAGATCGTCATCGGGCGGCCGCTCGGCGAATTCGTGCACGGCCCGTTTGATCCGGTCCGCGATCCCGTCCGCCGACAGCCCGGCGCAATCGGCCAGCGCCCGGGCCAGACCGTCCCCGTCGTCGAACATCAGCGCCCCGGAGCGCCGCTCCGTCACGCCGTCCGTGACGCACAGCAGGCTGTCGCCGGGCGCCAGCTCGAAGTTCTGGCTCTCGTACGCGACATCGTCGAAGATTCCGAGCAGCATCTGCGGCTCGGCGGCCGGGCGCACCTCGCCGTCGGGGCGCAGCAGCAGCGGCAGCGGATGGCCGGCGCTGGCGAGGGTGCAGCGCACGCCGCCGCCGGGCAGCGGCACGAGTTCCCCGTACAGCAGGGAGAGAAAGCGGGACTGCCCGGTGTCCGCCGTCTGCTGGCCGCCCGCCGCGGCCACCATGAGCGCGGCCGCCTCGGCAGCCTCCATCGCATCGTCGAGGAGCAGCCGGTTGAGCCGGTCCAGCACTTCGCCGACGCCGAAACCCTCGCGGGCCAGCAGCCGCAGCCAGGGCCGGGCGAGGCCGGTGACGACGGCGGCTTCGGGGCCGCTGCCCTGTACATCGCCGAGGACGAAGCACCAGCGGTCGCCGGGGCACGGGAAGATGTCGTAGAAGTCGCCGCCGACGACCCCGTCGTCGCTGGGCTCGTACACCAGCGAGCTGGTGACGCCGGGTATGTCGGCGACCTTGCTGGGCAGCAGTGCGCGCTGCAGGATGCGGCTGATGGTGGCCTGTCGGGTGTACGCGCGGGCGGCTCCGACGGCGAGGCCGACACGGCGTACGAAGTCCTCGATCAGGGCGGTCACTTCGTCGGGGACACGTGCCGTGCCCTCCCTGCCGAGGAGTACGGCGCCGAGTGTCCGGCCGCCCGAGGTGATCCGGTAGGCGAGAGCGGATCCGGCGCGCCCGTCGGATTCCCCGCCGTCCTCCTCGCTGCCGGGCCAGGGCATGGAGACGGGCCCGGTGCCCACCCGCTCGGGCAGCCGGATCGGGTCCTGTTCCAGCACCGTACGCAGCTGCCCGGTCTCGGCCTCGTCCCGGTGCCAGGCGCTGGCGAGCCGGGGGACGGCCGCGGGGCCGCCGTTCTCGGGCTCCAGCCAGATCGCGCACCAGTCGGCGAGTCTGGGCACCAGTAACTGTCCCGAGAGTGCGGCGACGATGTCCTCGTCGAGCTGGCCCGCGAGCAGATCCGATGCCTCGGCGAGGAATGAGAGCGCACCGCGGCCGGCCCAGTCCGCGGCGTCACGCAGGGCCCGGCGGGCGGTGGGGGCGAGCAGTTCGGCGGCGCGCAGCCCGTGCTGGAAGCCGGTCTCGGCCGACGACTCCGGGAACGGGTTCCAGTCGTCGACGGGGAGCCGGGCCCAGACGGTCTTGAGACCGGTGCGGTAGGTGATGCCCCAGCGCTCGGCGAGGGTGCCGACGAGCTGGAGCCCGCGACCGTACTCGGCGGGCTCCTCGGGGCCGGTGGGAGCATCGCCCTTCGACGTGTCCGCTGCGTCCGTCGTGCTGTCGGCCTCCGGGCGTTCGCTGCGTACGGCACGGGCCGGATGGTGGTCGGATACCTCCAGCACCAGGGCCGCGGTTTCGTCCTCGGCGGCCTCCTCGAGCCGGCAGAGCAGCTCGACATTGGTCCCGGCGTGCACGACCGCATTGGTGACCAGCTCGCTGACGACGACCGCCGCATCATCGGCCAGCCGTTCGCTGAAGCCCACGGCCGCCGGCAGTCCCAGCCCGGTCCACTCGGTGAGCGCCGCCCGGACGAACCGGCGGGCGGCGGAGGGCGCGAGGAGGTTTCCGGGCAGGGACGTACGGGCGACCGGCCGTGCATCCGCATGGCCGACGGTGATACCGGGACGCTGAACGATGTCCCGCTGCAAGGGAATGGGCCCCACGGTGCAGCTCCTGACCTGTTCTCGCTCTGTCTGTCTGTTCTCGTTCTGTTCTCGCTGGGCGCCGCTGACGACACCGACAGAGTGACAGATGGACCATGCCCATAAGCAACGAGTTGCCGAAGTGAGCAGAGAAAGTGAGCAGAGAAAGACGGAAGCAGCCGCACCGTGCGGCCGGTCGGTGAGGACCCGTATTACGCCTCGCGGGTTCCCGCGTACATGTCGTCGATGAGGCCCTTGTACTCACGCTCGACGACCGGACGCTTCAGCTTGAGACTGGGCGTCAGTTCGCCGTGCTCGATGTCGAGATCGCGGGGCAGCAGCCGGAACTTCTTGATGGTCTGCCAGCGCTGCAGCCCCTCGTTGAGCCGCTTCACATAGCCCTCTATGAGCGCGACGGTCTGCGGGGACGCCACCACTTCCGCGTACGGCTTACCGCCCAGGCCGTTCTCGGCGGCCCAGCCGAGGATGGTCGGCTCGTCGAGTGCGATCAGCGCGGTGCAGAAGTTGCGGTCCGCGCCGTGCACCAGGATGTTGGAGACGAATGGGCAGACCGCCTTGAACTGTCCCTCGACCTCCGCCGGGGCGATGTACTTGCCGCCGGAGGTCTTGATCAGGTCCTTCTTGCGGTCGGTGATCCGGAGATAGCCGTCCACGGACAGCTCGCCGATGTCGCCGGTGTGGAACCAGCCGTCCGCCTCCAGCACCTCGGCGGTCTTCTCCGGGAGCCCCTGGTAGCCCTGCATCAGGCCGGGGCCGCGCAGCAGGATCTCGCCGTCGTCGGCGATCCGTACCTCGGTGCCGGGGAGCGGCTTGCCCACGGTGCCGGTGCGGTAGGCCTCGCCCGGGTTGACGAAGGAGGCAGCGCTGGTCTCGGTGAGGCCGTAGCCCTCCAGGATGTGGATGCCGGCGCCCGCGAAGAAGTAGCCGATGTCGGGGGCGAGCGCCGCGGAGCCGGAGACACAGGCGCGCAGCCGGCCGCCGAAGGCCTCGCGGATCTTGGCGAAGACGAGGGCGTCGGCAACCTTGTGCTTGGCACCGAGCGCGAACGGTACGGAGGCCGTGCCGGTGCGCCGGAAGTTGTCCTGCGAGACCGTCGCGTACTCGCGGGCGACCCCGGCCGCCCACTGGAAGATCTTGTACTTGGCCCCGCCACCGGCCCGCGCCTTGGCGGCGACACCGTTGTAGACCTTTTCGAAGATGCGGGGGACGGCGGCCATGTACGTCGGCTGGACCACCGGCAGATTCTCGATGATCTTGTCGACCCGGCCGTCGACGGCGGTGACGTGGCCGACCTCGATCTGGCCGGAGGTGAGGACCTTGCCGAAGACATGCGCGAGCGGCAGCCAGAGGTACTGGACGTCGTCCTTGGTGATCAGGCCGGTCGCCACGGTGGCCTTGGCCATGTACGACCAATTGTCGTGCGGCAGGCGTACGCCCTTGGGGCGGCCGGTGGTGCCCGAGGTGTAGATCAGGGTGGCCAGCTGGTCGGCCGTGATGGCGGCGACCCGCTCCTTGACCGCATCGGGGTTCTTCGCCAGGTGCTCGGCGCCGCGGGCCTCCAGATCTTCAAGGGTGAGCACCCAGCCCTCGGGGTCGCCCTCGGCGGGTCCGGCACCCTCGGGGTCGATGACGACGACATGGGCGAGGTTCGGCAGCTCGGCGCGGCGCTCACGGGCCTTGGCCAGCTGGGCGGCGTCCTCGGCGATCAGAACCCGGCTCTCGGAGTCCGAGAGGATGAACGCCGACTCCTCGGCGTTGGTCGACGGGTAGATCGTCGTGGTGGCGGCGCCCGCGCACATCACACCGAGGTCGACGAGGATCCATTCCACTCGTGTGCCGGCGGCGAGCGCGATCCGCTCCTCCGGCTGCACACCCAGACCGATCAACCCTGCCGCGACGGCGTACACCCGCTCGGCGGCCTGTGCCCAGCTCAGCGACTTCCACTCATCGGGTCCCTCTCCGGTGGCCGCAGGGACGGGGTAGCGGTAGGCCTCCCCGTCCGGGGTGGCCGCCACGCGGTCGATGAAGAGGTTCGCCACGGAGGGCGGTCGGTTCTCGATCAAGGTCTGTGTGTCACTCACGACATCCTCCGGGCCTGCGGCAGTGCTTCACGACCGGCTGTTGATTGCTGTTTGTTTCCTACGTGTGTTCCCGCGCACCCCGTGCGCTCGGTCCTGCGTTACTTGGTCCTGCGGTGCTTGTGCTGTTGCTTGTCCTGCGGCGCTCGGCCCTGCTTGTTTAACTGGCGAGTAACTACGAGGCCGTGATCAGGGTAGAGCGCCCGCGTCCGCCGCGTAAGGGGCAATGGGCCGCCGCTTCATAACAAACGGGCCCCTGCGTCGCAGTGCGCTGCGACGCAGGGGCCCGTTTGGCTACCACCGGGTAGGAACGGACGGAACCGGGGTGACGGCCGGGGCGGCAGTTGCTTCTCGGCCTTGCGGCGGAAGCTACTTCTTGGCCTTGCCGTCCCCACCCGACTCGTCCGTCGACAGCACGGCGATGAAGGCCTCCTGCGGCACCTCCACATTGCCGACCATCTTCATCCGCTTCTTGCCTTCCTTCTGCTTCTCCAGCAGCTTCCGCTTACGGGAGATGTCACCGCCGTAGCACTTGGCGAGGACGTCCTTGCGGATGGCGCGGACTGTCTCACGGGCGATGACCCGGGAGCCGATGGCGGCCTGGATCGGCACCTCGAAGTTCTGCCGCGGAATCAGCTCGCGCAGCTTGGCGACGAGCCGCACGCCGTACGCGTACGCCTTGTCCTTGTGCGTGACCGCGGAGAACGCGTCGACCTTGTCGCCGTGCAGCAGGATGTCGACCTTGACGAGCTGGGCGGACTGCTCGCCGGTGGGCTCGTAGTCGAGGGAGGCATAGCCCCGCGTCTTGGACTTCAGCTGGTCGAAGAAGTCGAAGACGATCTCGGCGAGCGGCAGGGTGTAGCGGATCTCGACCCGGTCCTCGGAGAGGTAGTCCATGCCGAGCAGGGTGCCGCGCCGGTTCTGGCAGAGCTCCATGATCGCGCCGATGAACTCGCTGGGGGCCAGGACCGTGGCGCGCACGACGGGCTCGTGCACCTTGTCGATCTTGCCCTCGGGGAATTCGCTCGGGTTGGTGACGGTGTGCTCGGTGCCGTCCTCCATCTCGACGCGGTAGACCACGTTGGGCGCGGTGGCGATGAGTTCGAGACCGAACTCGCGCTCCAGCCGCTCGCGGATCACATCGAGGTGGAGCAGACCGAGGAAGCCGACGCGGAAGCCGAAGCCGAGCGCGGCGGAGGTCTCCGGCTCGTACACCAGGGCGGCGTCGTTGAGCTGGAGTTTGTCGAGCGCCTCGCGCAGGTCCGGGTAGTCCGAGCCGTCCAGCGGGTACAGACCCGAGAACACCATCGGCTTGGGGTCCTTGTAGCCGCCCAGCGCCTCGGTCGCGCCCTTGCTCAGGGAGGTGATGGTGTCACCGACCTTGGACTGCCGGACGTCCTTCACACCGGTGATGATGTAGCCCACTTCGCCCACACCGAGGCCGTCGGCCGGGGTCATCTCCGGAGAGGAGACCCCGATCTCCAGCAGCTCGTGGGTGGCACCGGTGGACATCATCCTGATGCGCTCACGCTTGTTGAGCTGACCATCGACGACACGGACGTACGTGACGACGCCGCGGTACGAGTCGTAGACCGAGTCGAAGATCATCGCGCGGGCGGGGGCATCGGCCCGGCCGATCGGGGCCGGGACGTCCTTGACCACCCGGTCGAGCAGCACGTCCACGCCGACACCGGTCTTCGCGGAGACCTTGAGCACGTCCTCCGGCTGGCAGCCGATGAGGTTGGCCAGCTCCTCGGAGAACTTCTCGGGCTGCGCGGCCGGCAGGTCGATCTTGTTGAGTACCGGGACGATGGTGAGGTCGTTCTCCATCGCCAGGTAGAGGTTGGCCAGCGTCTGGGCCTCGATGCCCTGCGCGGCGTCGACCAGCAGGATCGTGCCCTCGCAGGCGGCGAGCGAGCGGGAGACCTCATAGGTGAAGTCCACGTGGCCCGGGGTGTCGATCATGTTGAGGACATGGGTGCGGCCCTGGTCCTCGCCCGTGTTGGGCGCCCAGGGCAGACGTACCGCCTGGGACTTGATGGTGATGCCGCGCTCGCGCTCGATGTCCATCCGGTCGAGGTACTGAGCGCGCATCTGCCGCTGGTCGACCACACCCGTCAGCTGAAGCATCCGGTCGGCAAGGGTCGACTTGCCGTGGTCGATGTGCGCGATGATGCAGAAGTTGCGGATCAGCGCCGGGTCGGTACGGCTCGGCTCGGGCACGTTGGTAGGAGTCGCGGGCACGCAGGGTCCTGATTCTTGAGACGCCGAACGCCGTGTCTCGGGTCGATGTCGGTTCGGTCGGATCGATACGTAGCCTCCATCGTCCCATGGTTGCGGGGCGGAGACCGGTTTGGGCCGGTCGGAGTGGGGCTGGTACCGTTGACAGCTGTGTCTCACGACTCTCTCAGGCCGTGGGGCGCACATCGAAGATCCAACGAACCTGAAAAGGCTCTTTCGTGGCGAACATCAAGTCCCAGATCAAGCGGAACAAGACGAACGAGAAGGCGCGCCTGCGCAACAAGGCCGTCAAGTCCTCGCTCAAGACCGCTATCCGCAAGGCCCGTGAGGCTGCCGTCGCCGGTGACGTCGAGAAGGCCACCACGGCCGCTCGCGACGCCTCCCGTGCGCTCGACAAGGCCGTCTCGAAGGGTGTCATCCACAAGAACGCCGCCGCCAACAAGAAGTCGGCGCTGGCGTCCAAGGTTGCCTCCCTCCAGGGCTGAGCTTTCTGATGTAACTGCCGGAACGGACCAGCGGGCCCTCTCTCCCGCCCCTGCCCGGCCCCCGCGCCGCACACCGAACCTGCGTTCGCCACGCGGGTGCGGCGCACCAAGCGTGAATCGAAGGCCCCGGGCCCCGCTCTCCCCAGAGCGAGGCCCGGGGCCTTCGGCGTGTACGCGCTTCGAGCCCGTCCGGTTTCGAGCCCGTCCGGCCGTGTGAGCCCGTCCGGCGCTTGAGGGCAGAGCAGCCGCCGGACGAACCCGGCGCCCTCGCCGGACCGGCTACCGCCCCGACCGCGCCGCCCGCGCCACCGCGACCACAGCCTTCTCCAGCGCGTACTCCGGATCGTCGCCGCCCCCCTTGACGCCCGCGTCCGCATCCGCGACCGCCCGCAGCGCCACCGCCACGCCGTCCGGCGTCCACCCACGCATCTGCTGGCGCACCCGGTCGATCTTCCACGGCGGCATGCCCAGCTCACGGGCGAGGTCCGCGGGCCGCCCTCCGCGCGCCGAGGACAGCTTTCCGATCGCCCGTACGCCCTGCGCCAGCGCGCTGGTGATCAGCACGGGTGCCACTCCGGTGGACAGCGACCAGCGCAACGCCTCGAGCGCCTCCGCGGCCCGCCCCTCCACTGCGCGGTCGGCGACCGTGAAACTCGATGCCTCCGCACGGCCCGTGTAGTAACGGGCGACGACCGCCTCGTCGATCGTGCCCTCGACATCCGCGACGAGCTGCGAGACCGCACTCGCCAGCTCCCGCAGATCACTGCCGATGGAGTCGACCAGCGCCTGGCACGCCTCGGGCGTCGCCGAGCGCCCCAGCGCCCGGAACTCCGACCGCACGAACGAGAGCCGCTCGGCCGGCTTGGTCGTCTTCGGACACGCGACCTCCCGCGCCCCGGCCTTGCGAGCCGCGTCCAGCAGGCCCTTGCCCTTGGCTCCGCCCGCATGCAGCAGAACGAGGGTGATCTCCTCGACCGGATCGCCGAGGTACGCCTTGACGTCCTTGATCGTGTCGGCGGAGAGATCCTGCGCATTGCGCACGATCACCACCTTGCGCTCGGCGAAGAGCGACGGGCTCGTCAGCTCGGCAAGGGTGCCGGGCTGGAGCTGGTCGGAGGTCAGATCGCGGACATCCGTGTCGGGGTCGGAGGCACGGGCCGCCGCCACCACCTGCTGCACGGCGCGGTCGAGGAGCAGGTCCTCCTGGCCCACGGCGAGCGTGAGGGGGGCGAGCGGATCGTCGGTGGAATTCCTTCTGGTGGCCATCGTCGTCCAGCATCCCACGCGCCACTGACAACCCCGTCGCCGGAGCAACGGCGTACGCCGTACGGGAGAATGGGCAGGTGAGCGATGTGAGACATGTGCTGGTGCTGCCCGACCGCGATGCCGCGGAGGAGGTGGCCGCGGAACTCGGTGACCGCTTCGGTGTCACCGAGGAACCCCAGCTCGTACGTGATGCACTGGCCGGCGAGGACGATGCCGAGGACGCACAGTGGCTGGTGGTCGTGGAGGACCCGTCGGGGCGGCTGGACTCCTTGGCGCTCGATGCGTTCGCCGCGGAGTACGAGGGGTGGCTCGAGGCGCCCTAGAAGGGCGCCCCAGCACGCAGGGGCTCAGCTCTTGGGGACGATCTGGATGTCCATGTCGATGGAGATGCTGGAGCCGACGGCCGCGATACCGCGAGCCAGCATCGTCTGCCAGGTGAGGGTGAAGTCCTCGCGGTGCAGCTCCGTGGTGGCCCGGCAGGCGGCGCGGGTCTCGCCCTCCAAGCCGTTGCCCACTCCGAGGTACTGGGTGTCCAGCGTGACCGTACGGCTGACGCCGTGCAGCGTGAGCGCGCCGGTCACACCCCAGCGGGTACCGCCGCGGTGGACGAATCGGTCGCTGTAGAACTCCAGCGTCGGATAGCGCCCGACGTCGAGGAAGTCACTGGAGCGCAGATGGTCGTCGCGCATCTGGACATTCGTGTCTATCGACGCGGCATCGATGATCACGTGCATGGCCGAGTTCTCCATGCGGTCGGCGATCCGGACAGCACCGGCGAAGGTGTTGAACCGGCCGTGGATACGCGCCATGCCGATGTGCCGGGCCGTGAAGCCGATCTGCGAGTGCATCGGCTCGACCTCCCACTCCCCGGGGTCCGGCAGCTGCGGGGGCGCGGACAGTTGCAGGGTCACATCGCCGAGGCTCGCATGGCCTCCCTCGACGACCGTGGCCGCGCCGTGGAACGGGGTGAAGCCCTCAGCCGTGACGGCCAGCCGGTATTCGCCGGCCGGGACGGTGGCAAGGACACTGCCGTACGGGTCCGTCTCACCGCCGAAGACCTTGCGGCCCACGCTGTCCGTGACCACGAACTCGGCCTGCTGCACGACCTCATTGACAGGGTCGAGCACTCGGCAACTGAGCACTCCGGCAGTGCGCGGCATCTCAAGTCCCGTGAGGGCGTTGCCGCGCACGGCACCCGCCGCTCCCCTGCTTCCCAGCCAACGGCCGAACATCTTCTACCTACCCCCGGGGGCGATTCACCTTGGGGCCTGACGGCTGGACGTCCTCGTCGGAGCAGCGGCCCACCGACGAGCATGCATTCGATCACCATTGTGGCGTTCGAGGCAAACAGAGCAGCTCGCAAGGGCTTGGGTAGAGGTGTTACCGAAGGTCCGAATTGACTGTTCCATTTGTTGTTCGCGTCACTCATTCTGTGCGCATCGCTGAGTCGCATGCTGCGCCCGTCACTCAATCGGACAGTACTCATGACCGACCCACCGCCCGCAGCCCCCGCCCTGCGCCCGTCACGGCGATCGCACCGTCGGTGTCCGTACGCAGCACCACCGCTCCGCCGGCTCTGAGCGCATCGACGGTGCGTGCGGCCGGGTGACCGTACGGGTTGTCCCTGCCCACGCTCACCAGGGCGAGTCTCGGGTGCGCGCTGCGCAGCAGAGCAGGGTCCTGGTGGGCGGAGCCGTGATGGGCGACCTTGAGAACGTCCACTCGTGGCAGCGCGGGATGCCTGAGCAACAGCCCCTGCTGGGAAGGAGGTTCGAGGTCGCCCAGGAGCAACAGGGTCAGCCCGCCGGACCGGACGTACAGGGTGACACTGGCGTCATTCGGCTCCTGCGGTACGGGCCCGGCCCCCAGGTCCGGCGATGCACCACCATCCCCCGTCCCGCCCGGCGGCCAGAGGACCCGCCAGTCGAGCGGGCCGATCCGGCGGCGTTCACCGGGGACGGCCCGCACCAGGGGGACACCCGACGCGGCAGCCGTTCTCCGTACGAACGCGACCTGGTCCGACGGTTCGTCCAGGCTCGTCGTCTGGATCGCCCCCACCGCTCTGCCGCGCAACACACCGGGCAACCCCCGTACATGGTCCGCGTGGAAGTGCGTGAGGACCAGGAGCGGTACCTCGGTGATACCCAGGTCGCGCAGGCACCGGTCGGCGAGCCGGGGATCGGGACCGGTGTCGACGACCACACCCGTGCCGTCCCCTGCGGCCAGCACCAGGGCGTCGCCCTGCCCCACGTCGCACATCGCGAACGCCCAGCCCGGCGGCGGCCATCCGGTCAGCACCCGGGTGAGCGGCACCGGGCGCAGCACCGCAAGGATCAGCAGCAGCGCGGCGGCCGAACAGACCCAGGGGTGGCGCACGATACGACGGGCGAACAGCACCACCAGAGCTGTCAGCGCGGCGAGCAGCAGCGCGCCCTTCCCGCCGTCGGGCCAGTCGATCTCCGCCCCCGGCAGGGCCGCTCCGGTGCGGGCCACCGAGGCGATCCACCCGGTCGGCCATCCCGCGATCCGGGCGAGCAGCTCTGCCACCGGCATGGCCACCGGCGCCAGGGCGAGCGCGGCGAACCCCAGGACCGTGGCAGGCGCCACCGCGAACTCGGCCAGCAGATTGCACGGGATCGCCACCAGGCTGACCCGGGAAGCAAGCAGCACGACGACCGGTGCGCACACCGCCTGCGCCGCGGCGGCTGCGGCCAGTGCCTCGGCGAGCCTGGGAGGAACCCGGCGCCGTTGCAGCCCGTCGCTCCACTTCGGGGCGATGGTGAGCAGGGCGCCGGTGGCCAGGACGGAGAGGACGAAGCCGTAACTGCGCGCCATCCACGGGTCGTACAGCACCAGCAGCAGAACCGCGGCGGCCAGCGCGGGGATCAGTGATCTGCGCCGCCCCGTGCCGATGGCAAGCAGGGTGATCAGTCCGCAGGCCGCGGACCGCAGCACGCTCGGCTCAGGTCGGCAGACGATGACGAAGGCGAGCGTGAGCCCGCCGCCGAGCATCGCCGTCACTCTCAGCGAGATCCCCAACCGGGGTGCCAGACCACGCCGTTCGATGCGCGACGCTGTGCCCGGCGGTCCGATCAGGATGACGAGCAGGATCGCCAGGTTGGCACCGGAGACCGCCATCAGGTGGGTGAGGTCGGCTGCTTGGAAGGCTTCGTGCAGTTCGGGGGTGACCCGTGAGGTGTCGCCGACCACAAGGCCCGGCAGAAGCGCCCGCGCATCGGGATCCAGCCCCTCGGTCGCCTGCCGCAGACCGCCACGCAGAGCACCCGCGGTGCGCTGGAGAAAGGAAGGTGGCCCGGTGATGCGGGGCGGGCCTTTGCCCTCGGGCCGCAGTACGGCGGCGTTGCGCTCCCCTTCGTGCATCGGTGGCGCCAGTCGGCCGCCGATGTGCAGTTGCGTGGAAGGGAGCAACTGCTGCCACCGGGCCATTGATTCGCCGGGCGAGACGATCAGCAGCACCGGTGTACGAAGCCGGGTGACCGCGCCGTCGGGTCCGGTCAGCCGCGTGATCTCGGCGTCCAGGAGGAGCGAGGCGGGCGTGCTGTGATCGCCTCTCACCCGGGGCTGGGTCTGCCGGGCGTCGGTCGTCACCGTCACCTCCGCCTCGACCCTCGCGAATCGCTGGGCCAGCCCGTGGATCGGCCCCTGCCGCGCATCCGCGCCGTGCAACCCGGCCGACGCGGCCCCGGCCGCCGCACAGAGCAGCGCCGCAGCAGTAGCAGTAGCGGTGGTGTGCAGCCGCCGCCGGTTGCGCACCACACTCTCGTCGTCCGTCGCCCCTCCCCCGGCGTCCGCCGTCAGCCTGCGCATCGCACGGGTCGCCGATGCTCCCGACATCGCCAGGAGCACCATGGCTGCGCCGATGCAGAGCATCACGCCCGCCGTCGTCCACCGCCCCGGCGCGCTCAGTGCGAGCGCCGCTCCGGCCCAGGCCGCCATGGCCGGCGGGACCAGCCGGAGGTCGACCGGGCCCTCCTGCCGCGGGTCGGAGGCACCCAGCCTCCGACCCGACGCCGCATGGATGTCCGGGGGGTTCATGGCCCCACCAGCGGTTGGAGGTCGGCGAACCGGCGGTCACCGATCCCGTTGACCTCGCGGAGCTCATCGACGGAACGGAAACCGCCGTGCTGTGTGCGGTAGTCGACGATGTGCTGGGCGAGAACCGGGCCGACGCCCGGCAGGGTGTCGAGTTGTTCCAGGGTCGCGCGGTTGAGGCTGACCGGTCCGCTCGTGGGGCTGCCGCCGCCCGCAGCGGCTCCTCCCGTACTGGCGGCGGCAGGAGGGCCGGGCGGGGCGCCCACCACGATCTGCTCCCCGTCCATGAGCACCCGCGCCCTGTTGATCCCGCTGAGGTCGACACCCGGCCGGGCCCCACCCGCCGCACGCAGCGCATCGGCGACCCTTGCACCGGACGGCAGTTGATGGATCCCCGGACTTCGCACCTTCCCGCTCACATCGACCACGATGTGCCCGCCCGGCCCCGTCGTCGGTGGCGGCCCCGGTGACGACCCGGGCACTCCGGCACCATCCGTCACCGGGCCCGAAGTCCCTACGTGCGCAGCCTCGTTGACCGGATCAGGAGCGCGTACGGAGTGGGGGCGCGCGGACCAGAAATGCACCGCGGCGAAGACCGCGGCCGCGATCAGGACAACGGCCAGTGCGGCAAGGGTCCTTGGCTCCAAACCACATCTGAGCTGAAGCCACACCGGAATCCGCTCCCGCAGTGCCGGAACCAGCCTCTCCCACCGCCCCGGCACCCTGGCGACGTGCGCCGGGGTCGGGGTCGGGGTCGGGGTCGGGGTCGGGGTCGGGGTCGGCTCAGGAGCCGTAGCCGGAGCGGGACTTGGCGTCGAGGGCGGACTCGGGGCCGAGACCGGAGCGGGAGCCGAAGCCACCCCCAGCGCAGGCCGCGCGACGCGTCCGCCGTACGCACCTCCCATGAGGGCGTCCGCCCGACGGCGCGAAGCCGCCGCTACGACGTCAGCACGCCCGCGCGACGACCGTCGCCGTCCGGGTCCGAGGCCGGGACCGCCAGGGGCGCGCCCGTCCGAGGCCGGGGGGCGGCCGGGGCCGCTGCCGCTTCCGCTGGTTGCACGATGTGATCGGGGAGCCATGCCTCACGACGGTAGGCACATCTGTACGGACCCGCTGAGCAGGCCCAATTTCGGTGGACAACCGACCAGTTGTGGATAACTCGACCACCCCGAGGGGTGACGTCGGCGAACCGGCTTCAGCGCGGCGAAACCACTGCCCCGAGCAGACCGGGCCCGGTGTGCGCACCGATCACCGCGCCCACCTCGCTGACATGCAGATCGACAAGACCCGGCACCCGCTCACGCAGCCGCTCGGCGAGCCGCTCGGCCCGCTCGGGTGCCGCCAGGTGATGCACGGCGATGTCCACCCGGCTGCTGCCCGCCTGTTCCGCGACAATCTCCTCCAGGCGCGCGATCGCCTTCGAGGCCGTCCGTACCTTCTCCAGCAGTTCGATACGGCCGCCGTCCAGCTGGAGCAGCGGCTTCACGGCGAGCGCCGATCCCAGCAGAGCCTGCGCGGCACCGATACGACCGCCACGGCGCAGATAGTCCAGCGTGTCGACGTAGAAGTACGCGGAGGTGCCCGCTGCCCGCTTCTCCGCGTTTGCGACGGCCTCGTCCAGGCTTCCGCCCGCCTCTGCCGTCTCCGCCGCCGCCAGGGCGCAGAACCCGAGGGCCATGGCGACCATCCCGGTGTCCACCACCCGCACCGGAACCGGTGCGTCCTTCGCCGCGAGCAGAGCCGCGTCGTACGTACCCGAGATCTCGGCCGAGAGGTGCAGCGAGACGATGCCGGTGGCTCCGGCCCCGGCCACCGCCCGGTACGCGGCGGCGAAGACCTCCGGGCTGGGGCGGGAAGTCGTCACGGGGCGACGCTTCTGGAGCGCCACCGCGAGGGAACGCGCCGAGATCTCGGTGCCGTCCTCCAGAGCCTGATCACCGAGGACGACGGTCAGCGGCACCGCGGTGATGCCGTGCCGCTCCATCGCCTCGGGCGGCAGGTAGGCCGTGGAATCGGTGACGATCGCGACATGGCGGGACATGAGCGGGAGGTTACCTGGCGAGTCTGCGGCTCGGCAGTCCGACCCCGACCGAGTGATCGCTCCCGATCGCTCCCGATCGCTTCGGACCGCTTCCTGTCACCGTCGGTCATCGAACGCCTCACCGCCGGTCATCGGACGCCTCACCGCCGGTCATCGAACGCCTCAGTTCGTCGTTTCGGGCCGAGCCGCCTTCTGCCACGGGTATTCGGTCTGCCGTCGCGGGTCCGAAGCCGTGATCGCCTGTGCCACATCATCGGCCGGCCCCCACCCCTGACCTTGCCGCTGCCCCTGGTCGCGACCGTCGCCCTGCGGCTTCCCCTGCCCGTGGACCGGCTCGTCCGGCTCCACCGTCCAGTGCCGCAGCGCCCCGGCCTCCACATCGATCTGCGCATTCAGCGCGTCCAGATCGTCGTCGGTGAACTGCCGCGCCCGGTCCCGCGCGGCCCACCGCAGCGAATCCGCAGAGTGCGTGATCCGCTCCGTACGCTGCTTCAGTCCCGGCAGCAGCGAAGCGACCGTCGCCCGGTCGGGCTCGCGCTCCAGTTTCTTCAGCTCGTCGTCCAGCTCGCGCCCGTGCACACTCAGCCGCTGGAAGAGGCCCAGTGACTCCGAGAGCGAGGCATCCTCGGCGACTCCCGACTGCAACGCCTCCTGCGTGGCCCGCATGGATGTGCGCAGCGCGAGCCGCAGCTGTGCCAGCTCCCCGACCACTCCCACCTGGCCATAGCTCTTCGCCCGCAGCGTGGTGTCCTCGACGGTGCGGCGCGCCTGGGTGATCGTACGGTCGACACCCCGCTTCGCCGCGCCGATGGCCTTGACGCCCACGTACACGCCCAGGGCGATGAAGGCGAAAAAGAGCAACCCCAGAATCAGGATCACGGCTTCCATGAGCGCCCCTCGGATGTCGTTTCGGCTGCCGGGTGCCGGCCCCTCCACCGTAAACGGAAAGGGCAGGCCGAGGGTTCCTTCGGAACCCCCAACCTGCCCGTAGGGGAATGCCCCCACACCGCCGTACAGCAATCAGCGGTTACCCGACAACCGTCGCGCGGGGACGATGAGCACGCACGCGCGGGACCGTCAGCGGCGTCACGCCGGGACGATGTTGACCAGCTTCGGCGCGCGCACGATCACCTTGCGGATTCCCGCGCCGCCCAGCGCCGCCACCACGGCGGGGTCGGCCAGGGCCAGTGCTTCCAGCTCCTCGTCCGCAATCGACGGAGAGATCTCCAGGCGTGCCTTGACCTTGCCCTTGACCTGCACGACGCAGGTCACGGTCTCGTCCACGACGTACGCCGGGTCGGCGACCGGGAAGTCCTGGTGCACGACCGACTCGGTGTGGCCCAGTCGGCGCCACAGCTCCTCGGCGATGTGCGGCGCCAGCGGCGCCACCAGCAGTACCAGCGACTCCGCGACACTCCGGGACAGCGGGCCGCCCGCCTTGGTCAGGTGGTTGTTCAGCTCGGTGACCTTGGCAATGGCCGTGTTGAAGCGCATCCCGGCCATGTCCTGGCCGACCCCGTCGATCGCCTTGTGCAGCGCCCGCAGCGTCTCCTCGCCCGGCTCCGTGTCGACGACGGTGACCTCGCCGGTCTCCTCGTCCACGACATTGCGCCACAGTCGCTGCAGCAGCCGGTACTGACCGACGACGGCACGCGTGTCCCACGGCCGCGACACGTCCAGGGGGCCCATCGCCATCTCGTACAGGCGCAGCGTGTCGGCACCGTACTCGGCGCAGATCTCATCCGGCGTGACAGCGTTCTTCAGGGACTTGCCCATCTTGCCCAGGACGCGGCTGACCTTCTCGCCCTGGTAGTAGAACTTTCCGTCCCGCTCCTCGACCTCGGCCGCCGGGACCGCGATGCCACGGCTGTCCCGGTAGACGAACGCCTGGATCATGCCCTGGTTGTACAGCTTGTGGAACGGCTCGGCGGACGAGATGTGCCCCAGGTCGTGCAGCACCTTGGACCAGAAGCGGGCGTACAGCAGGTGCAGTACGGCATGCTCGGCGCCGCCGACGTACAGGTCGACGCCACCGGTCGGCTGCCCCTCGCGCGGGCCCATCCAGTACTGCTCGATCGCCGGGTCGACCAGCTGCCGGTCGTTGTTCGGGTCCAGGTAGCGCAGCTCGTACCAGCAGGATCCCGCCCAGTTGGGCATGGTGTTGGTCTCACGGCGGTACTTCTTCGGGCCGTCGCCGTCGCCCAGGTCCAGGGTGACGTTGACCCAGTCGGCGTTCCGGGACAGTGGGGTCTCGGGCTGGGTGTCGGCGTCCTCGGGGTCGAAGGTACGCGGCGAGTAGTCGTCGACCTCCGGCAGCTCCAGGGGCAGCATCGACTCGGGCAGCGGGTGGGCGATGCCGTCCTCGTCGTAGACGATCGGGAAGGGCTCGCCCCAGTAGCGCTGGCGGCTGAACAGCCAGTCGCGCAGTCGGAAGTTGACGGTGCCCTCACCGACGCCGTGCGCCTTCAGCCACTCGGTGATCTTCGCCTTGGCGTCGACGACGCCCAGGCCGTCCAGCGAGATCTCGTCATTGGCGGAGTTGACCAGCTTCGCTTCGTACGAGGCGAAGGCGTCGTCCCACGTCGAGGGGTCCGTGCCGCGGTCGTCCGAAGGCTCGACGACACAGCGCATCGGCAGCTCGAAGGCGCGCGCGAAGGCGAAGTCGCGCGCATCGTGCGCCGGCACGGCCATGATCGCGCCGGTGCCGTAACCCATCAGGACGTAGTCGGCGATGAAGACGGGCACCTTCTCGCCGCTGACCGGGTTGGTCGCGTACGCACCGGTGAAGACGCCGGTCTTGTCCTTGGCCTCGGCCTGGCGCTCCACGTCGGACTTGGCGGCGGCCAGCTTGCGGTACGCGGTGACGGCCTCGGCCGGGGACGCATGCCCGCCGGTCCACACCGGGTGGGTGCCCTCGGGCCAGGCGGCCGGAATGATCCGCTCGACCAGCTCGTGCTCGGGCGCCAGCACCATGTAGGTGGCACCGAACAGGGTGTCCTGGCGGGTGGTGAAGACGGTGATGTCGCCCGCACCGTCGACGGGGAAGTCGACGCGTGCGCCTTCGGAACGCCCGATCCAGTTGCGCTGCTGCAGCTTGATGGCCTCGGGCCAGTCCAGCCCGTCCAGGTCGTTCAGCAGCCGGTCGGCGTAGGCGGTGATGCGCATGTTCCACTGGCGCAGCTTGGCCTTGAATACGGGGAAGTTGCCCCGCTCGGAGCGGCCGTCGGCCGTCACCTCTTCATTGGCCAGTACGGTGCCCAGGCCCGGCGACCAGTTGACCGGCGCGTCGGAGGCGTACGCCAGGCGGTACTCGCCCAGGACGTCCGCGCGCTCGGCGGCGCTCAGCGCGCTCCAGTCACGGCCGTCCGGGGTGGGACGCGAACCGCTCTCGAACTGTGCCACCAGCTCGGCGATCGGGCGGGCCCGGTCGGCCTCGGTGTCGTACCAGGAGTTGAAGATCTGCAGGAAGATCCACTGCGTCCACTTGTAGTACTCCGACTCGATCGTGGCGAACGAGCGGCGCTTGTCGTGGCCCAGGCCCAGCCGGCGCAGCTGGGCGGTCATGTTCTCGATGTTGGTCTCGGTGGAGACCCGCGGGTGCGTGCCGGTCTGCACGGCGTACTGCTCCGCAGGCAGGCCGAAGGCGTCGAAGCCCAGGGTGTGCAGCACGTTGTGCCCGGTCATCCGCTGGTGGCGGGCGAAGACATCGGTGGCGATGTAGCCCAGCGGGTGACCGACGTGCAGGCCCGCACCCGAGGGGTACGGAAACATGTCCATGATGAACTTCTTCGGCTTGGCGGCCAGTTCCGGATTGCCCGCCAGGTCACCGGTCGGATTCGGCGCCTCGTACGTGCCCTCGGCGTCCCAGAAGTCCTGCCAGCGTGCCTCGATGTCGGCGGCCATCGCCGCCGTGTAGCGGTGCGGCGCAGCCGTCTCGGCTGCGGAATTCGTCTCGCTCATGATCCTCAAAGCTCCATCGATCGTCATCTGCCGGCGCCCACGTCTACGGACACGCGTCTACGGAAACGAAAAATCCCCTCGCACAGGAGGGGACGCCGCGCCGATTCCGACCAGGCATTCTCACCGGTCGGGACTGATCAGCGCGGCTCGCTAAGCAGAAGGCGTACGGCACGCATGGCGTCAGGGTACCGCACGGGCCCGGAACCGGTCCGGGCCCGGCCGGTCCGTGGACGGGACGGGCGCGCAACCGCACAGCGGAACGTCCGGGAAGCGGGGGTTACTCCGCGTACCGCCCTGTACCGGGGCAACCGATCACAGGCCGTACTGGTCGGTATGGAGCGACTTGGCATGCCGCAACGGGACCGCTTTGCCGAACTTTTTTGCCGAACCATTCGGAGTCGCCCCCCATGAACCCTCATCGCAAGATCCGCTCAGCCCCCACCATGAGCCCGGGCGTGAGCCGCCCCATGCAGGGCGGGCTGACCGTCACCGTGCTGGTTCTCATCCCTCTGCTCGCCGCCGCAGGGAGCGACGACTTGCGGCGGGCTGCGGCCGCGCCCTGCCACCCGGCCGCCGAGAGCGCGCCGCCGAGTCGGGTGTCTCGGGCGCCCCGGCCTGCGATCCTGCCGATCGGGCCCGAGAGCTGCCCGCTCGGCGAGTCCCTGCGGGTGGCACACTGGCTCGCCGCCGAGACCGCGGGCCAGTGCGGTCCATGCAAGCTGGGGCTGCCGACCGCGGCGGGCGGGCTGTCCGACGTGCTGAACGGCGGCGGGCCGGCGGCCCTGGAGGCACTGCGCGAAGTGACCCGGGCAGTGAAGGGCCGGGGCGCGTGCAAGCATCCGGACAGCTCGGCGCGCTTTCTGACCTCGGCGCTGTCCGCCTTCACGGACGACCTGGGGGCACATGTCCTTGACGGCGGCTGCGGCCGCGAGACGCTCGGGGTTCTGCCCCTTCCCGCGCCCGGCCGACAGCGCCTGGAGGAGTCCATTCCGAGTAGCGGGCGGCTGGCGGTGGACCGGTCGCTCTGCCCGGGCCCCGGGCTCTGCGCGGACATCGGCCCTGAGTTGTTCGGGCTGGGCCCCGACGGTTACCCGGCGCTCGCGGACGCATCGGTTCCGATGCATCTGAGGGGGGGCGCACAGCGCGCAGTGCGCCGGTGCCCCGCGCTGGCGCTCCGCATCGAGCAGGAGGTGGCGGAACTCCCCGCGCTGCCGCCGGTCATCGGGCGGAAGGCCTTGGCAGCAACCACAATTGATGTATGTAGACGAGAAGCGGGTCACCCTGTGAGGATGACCCGCTTCCCATTTCTTCACTGTGGAGCTAAGGAGAATTGAACTCCTGACCTCCTGCATGCCATGCAGGCGCTCTACCAACTGAGCTATAGCCCCGTGCTGTGTGCCGCCCGGTTCCCCGTGGCGACATCGAGAACATTACCGGTGACCCCGCCACTCCACCAAATCGTTTCCCACCTGCACGCCTTTGACCGAATTTGCGGCATCTTGGCCAACTGGTGGCGAGGGGGTTCACGCGGTGGCGAAGGAGTAGAAGCGCTTGAGCGTGCAGTGCTCCTCCAGCAGCCGCCCGTAGATCGGCTCCCCCTCCAGCTCCCGGTAGGTCTCGATCGGGTCGCCCTTTATGACCAGCGCCCGCGCACACTCCTCGCACCAGTACTGGTACTCCGGATTGATCGGATCCATGTCCCTGACGATGGGCGTACCGCTGCCGCACCAGTCGCACTTCCGCCTGTGTGCACCCATGAGTCAGCTCCGGCTTCGGCCGCGGGCGGTACACACGCAGGAGACTCCGCCGTTCCCGCCGAGCATGTGGACTGCATGGGACGGATCGCCGACAGGACGACCGGCACGGACGTGGCATTCGGGGACAAGGAGCAGGTCCGGGACCTCGTCGCGGCTCGCAGGCATCGCGCGCTCCCTCCCGTTCGGTCCGTCGCCCCCTCCGGCGCTCCGATTCTGCCATGACGCCGCAAGGGGGGCAGCCCGCCGGACATCCGGCCGGTCACCGACGCCGTACGAGACCCACCGACGCGCCCGCGATCGCGGCCACCGACAGTGCGAGAGCACATTCCCACAGGGCCTGCCCCGACCCCTGCACCCCTGACATATCAAGGCGGTTGAGATAGAGCGTGCCGAATGTCGCGACGCCGATCAGCTGGCCGAGCTGGGTGACGGTCACCAGCACACCGCTTGCATCAGCAGCATCCTCCGGACGCACGTTCGCCAACGCCCCCGTAAGGGTGGGGCTGAAGCCCAGTGCCATCCCGCTGCCCATGATCGCGAAGGCCACGTACAGCCAGGGCCCGCCGTCGCCGCCGTCCCGCATCAGCAGCCCGATGGCCACGGAGGCGACGGCCACCAGGGCGAACCCGCCGGGAACCAGGGCCCCTTGGAACCTCGCGGGCCACCGGCGCCAGGTCAGCCCGATCACACCGAATACCAGCGCGGTCGGTGCGAACATCAGCCCCGTGCGCAGCCCCGAGTAGCCAAGACCGCCCTGGACGTGCAGCGTCATCGCAAAGAGGAAACCCGCGTTGATCGCCATCACCACAAGAATGCGCAGCGCCGCCCGCGCCATGCCGGGGATGCGCAGCACCCTGGGCGCGATCAGGGGCGCACCACCGCGCGCGGCCAGCCGTGACTCATGACCGACGAACCCGGCGAAGAAGCCCACGGAGGCGATCAGGCAGACCCAGGACCAGACCGGCCAGTCCAACTCCTGCCCGAGCACCAGGGGGACGGTGAGCAGCGTGACGGTTGCGGCGAGCAGCACCAGCCCTGGCAGATCGAGTCCGCGGGCGCGCGCCTGGGCCCTGGTGTCCCCCGTACGCGGTTCGCCGGGCAGCACACGGATGCCGAGCACCAGCAGAACCAGCCCGATCGGCACATTCACCAGAAAGACCGGCCGCCAGCCCGCGCCGAACAGATCGGCGCTGACCAGCACCCCTCCGACCACCTGCCCGGCGGCCGCCCCGGTGGCGAGCACCGCGCTGTAGGCACCGAGCGCCCGGACCCGTGCCTCGCCGGCGAAGTGGCGCTGAATGAGGCTGAGCACCTGCGGAATCATCACCGCCGCGCCTGCTCCCTGGATCAGCCGGAAGGCGATCAACTGCCCGGTTCCGGCGGCAAGTCCGCAGGCCAGCGAGGCGGCCGTGAAGACGGCGAGTCCGGCCAGATGAGCGCGGCCGTGTCCGAGCAGCCCGCCAAGCCTTGCGCCGGTGATGAGCAGCACGGCGTACGTGATGGTGTAGCCGGCCACGATGAGCTGCAACCCCGCTCCGGATGCGCCGAGTTCACTCCGGACCGTCGAGGCGGCGACGTTGACGATGAAGATGTCGAGCAGCGCCATGAACTGAGCCGCGAGCACCAGGGCAAGCACTCTGCCGGGGCGTTTGTCAGTGGAGGCGTCTTTACTGGTTACGGAACGTGGAGTCGCCTCTGAGGTCGTCGTCATGGCACAGACCCTGACCCCGGTCGAATACGGGTAACGAGAGCCCGCTGATGCTGGTACTGACAGCACCTGGCAACTCCCATGCGGGGCAACGACGATGGGGGTGTGACAATGGTGACGGCACATCAGCAGGGGCAACACCGGAGGCGTCCGGAGCTCGCGGCCTTTCTGCGCAACCGCCGGGCGCGGGTGACACCCGCCGATGTGGGCATGGCACCCGGGCTGCGCCGCCGCACCCCGGGCCTGCGCCGCGAGGAGGTCGCGCAGCTCTCCGGCATCGGTGTCACCTGGTACACCTGGCTGGAACAGGGCCGTCCGATCAACGCCTCACCACAGGTCCTGGACGCCGTGGCACGCACCCTGCGACTGGACGCGCCGGAGCGCGAACACCTCTACCACCTGGCGGAGGTGGCCTACGCCCCGGGCAGACAGACCGACGCGATAGAGGTGGGGCCCGAGATCCAGGGCATCATCGACGCCCTCGATCCGCACCCCGCCGCGGTCTACAACACTCGGTACGACGTCCTGGCCACCAATCCCGCCTACCGCAACCTGTTCGGCGTCCCCGAAATGGCGGGAACGGGCATACGCAATGTGCTGTGGACGCTGTTCACGGTGGCCGAGGATGCCTGTCCCGTCGTCCACCGGACCCGGGAACTGCCGATCATGGTGGCGACGCTGCGGGGAGCCTACGGACGCCATACGGGCGAGCCCGCCTGGGAATCGTTCGTCGAACAGCTCTCGGCCGCCAGCCCGTACTTCGCCGAACTGTGGCGCAGCGGGGATGTCGCCCCGCCGGGGCCGCGGGTGAAGACCTTCCGGCACTGGGCGGCGACCGACGAGATACGGATGACTTCGGTGTCGCTGTCCGTCAACGGGCTGCCGGAGTGCCGGATCGTGGCCTACACCCCGGCCGACGAGGAGAGCGGCGAGCAGGTGGCGGCGCTGCGGCGGCGCCGGGACGCGTGACCGGACGCACGGTCAGGGCGTGTCGGACGGTCGGAAGAAACCCCAGACCGGGCAGTCAGGGGCAACGCAAAGATCCCGCCCCCTGGTGGGGACGGGATCTTGATTGTGGAGCTAAGGAGAATTGAACTCCTGACCTCCTGCATGCCATGCAGGCGCTCTACCAACTGAGCTATAGCCCCGCTGTTCGCTGTGTTTCCCTGCGTTTCCGCGCTGCGAACAAGAAGAACTTTAGCCTGTGACCAGCCAGAAAGTGAAATCCGGCCGATGCCGCCCGGCGGTGGCCTCCGAGCCCCGTCCGGGCCCGCCCCGCAGGCAGGTCGATGGCACTCCCAGGACCCGGCGCTCCTAGGTGTCGTCGCCGAGCACCGGCTCCGGCAGCGTGCCGGCATTGTGCTCCAGCAGGCGCCAGCCCCGCGCGCCCTCGCCCAGCACCGACCAGCAGCAGTTGGAGAGCCCACCGAGCCCTTCCCAGTGGTGCGCCTCCAGACCCAGCAGTCGGCCGATGGTGGTGCGGATGGTGCCGCCATGGCTGACCACGACGAGCGTGCTGCTGTCGGGCAGCTTCTCGGCGTGTCCGAGTACAACGGGGGCGGCCCGGTCGGCGACCTCGGTCTCCAGCTCACCGCCGCCGCGACGCACCGGCTCGCCGCGCTTCCATGCGGCGTACTGCTCGCCGTACAGCTCGACGATCTCCTCGTGGGTGAGGCCCTGCCAGGCGCCCGCGTAGGTCTCGCGCAGTCCCGCGTCGTGCGCTACTTCGAGGCCGGTGATCGCGGCGAGCTCGGCGGCCGTGGCCGCCGCCCGCTGCAGATCGGAGGCGACGATCGCAGCCGGCTTCAGCGAGGCGAGCAGCCGGGCGGCCCGCCGGGCCTGCCCGACGCCGACCTCGGTGAGCGCGATGTCCGTGGAGCCCTGGAACCGGCGCTCCAGATTCCATGCCGTCTGGCCGTGTCGCCAGAGGACGATCCTGCGGCCCCTGCCGCTTCCGCTGCCGTTCAGCTGTGCTCACCTTCCGTGCTGCCGGTGAGCTGCGCGTGCTCCGCGGCCTTGCCCCGGGTCTTGACGGCGTCCTCGGGGAGCGCGATCTCGGGGCAGTCCTTCCAGAGGCGCTCCAGCGCGTAGAAGACACGCTCCTCGCTGTGCTGGACATGGATGACGATGTCGACGTAGTCGAGGAGGATCCAGCGCGCGTCGCGGTCGCCCTCACGGCGTACCGGCTTGGCGCCGAGTTCCTTCTGGAGCCGCTCCTCGATCTCGTCGACGATCGACTTGACCTGGCGGTCGTTGGGGGCCGAAGCCAGCAGGAAGGCGTCTGTGATCGACAGCACGTCGCTGACGTCGTACGCGATGATGTCGTGCGCGAGCCGGTCGGCGGCCGCCTGAGCGGCGGCGTTGATGAGCTCGATGGAGCGGTCCGTGGCGGTCACAAGCAGGCTTTCGTCGGCGGTCAGATCAACCTCTAGGGTCTCACGGACCGCCGACAGCCCACGCAGCGAACGTTCGAAGATCGAATCGACATCATCCGGGCGGTGCGGTCCCGGTCATTTGATCGCGTAGTTCTGGCCGAGCACGACGGACACATCCGCGTTCGCCGCGGGCTTGCCCTGCTTCAGCGCGCTCGTCGGCAGGCCCAGGGTCTTGGCGACCTGCGTCGCCTTGTCCTTGTCCGCCGCGGCCTTGTAGACGACCTCGGACAGCGCCGCGGTCTCGGCCGTTCCGCCACCGACGAAGGCATAGCCGCCGTTGACCAGCTTGATCTGGGCGGACTGTGTGGCGTCCTTGTCACCGGTGGCGTTCTTGATCCCGACCCGCACCGCCGCACCGGCGTCCGGAGCCTTCACCGTGCCACCCAAGATGTCCTTGACGACGCTCTCGGTGGCTGCGTCGCTGAGGGTGCCGTCGGCCTGCACCGGCAGCAGTGCCGTCTTGTAGTCGCCGCCCTTGGCATGCTGGGCGAGCTTCGCCAGCGAGGCACCGAGATCCTTTTCGGGGAGCGACGGGTCGAGGATCTGCGCCAGCGTCTGCACGGTGACCGTGGCGGTCTTCGGGTCGTCCGAGATCTTGCGCAGAACGCCCCGCATGACCTCCCCGAACCGCATGAGCTGCTTCGCCTCGGCCTCACCGGGTGCCCGGTAGGTGGCGTATGCAACGGCCATCTGGCCGCTCAGGGTCTGCGCCTCCCCCTTCTTCACCAGGGGGGAAGCGCCCTTCTTCGCGTCGGGCACTTCGGTGTCGGTGTCGACCTCGATGTTGCCGACCAGATCGACGAGAGTCTCCAGATAGGGGGTGTCGAGCCGCCATGTGCCGCTGATCTTGGTGCCGAGCAGTGTGTCGATGGAATCGCGGGTGCCCGTGGTGCCGTCGTCCTCGACGGACTTGCCGAGGGTGCTCGTGCCGCCCTCGTCGTTGGCGACCGCGAGAGAGTTGGGGAGCAGGACCGTGGTCCCCTGTTTGGTCGTCACATTGTCGACGAGCAGCGCCGTGGAGGTGCCGCCCTTCTTGGTGTTGCGCAGATGGACCACGATGACGTCCCGCTGCTGCGGGCCCGTCGATGCGGTGTTGTCCTTCTCCGATCCGGAGAGGCCGGGGATCTTGCCGGCGGACCAGAGGTAGCCGATACCGCCGACCACCACCAGGACCACCACGACTATCAGCGCGACCACACGGTTGCGGCCGCGACGCCGTGCCTCTTCGCGCCGCTCGCTGCGGCTCTCGGTGAACTTCAGCCAGTCGATGACGTCTTCGGAGTCCTCGTCGGGCTCCTCGATGAAGGAGAACTGCTCTGTGCCGTAGTCACGGTCGGCTCGGCGCTGTCCGGGGACGGCGGGTTCCGGGGCGGCCTCGAAGTCGGGCTCGGGCTCCTGCCGGGCCGGCGCGGGTGCGGGCGGGGACGGCTGTGCGGCGGCCTGCTGCGGAATGTTCCACTGCTGGGTGGTGTCGACCGCGGCGGGCTGCCGGCCGGTGTCGTAGCCATAGCCGTCGTAACCGCCGTACGCCTGCTGTTGAGGCTGTTGCGGCTGCTGGGGTGCGGCGTACGAGTCGTTCGGCTGCGGCTGCTGGGGTGCGGCGTACGAGTCGTTCGGCTGCGGCTGCTGGGGTGCGGCGTACGAGTCGTACGGCTGCGGCTGCTGAGGCTGGGCGTACGGGTCGTATCCGTACCCCTGGTCGGCCTGATGCGGCTCCTGTTGGGACTGCTGAGGCGCATACGGGTCGTACGACTGCTGTCCGGGCTGCTGATACACCGGCTGCCCGTACTCGTCGTAGCCGATGATCTGCGGCTGCTGGTAGTACGGGTCGTACGGGTTCTGTCGGTCGTTCACCGGTGCCCCTCTGCGTGGCTCATTCGCCGCGGTACAGCTGGCGCTTGTCGATGTAGCGGACCACACCGTCCGGCACCAAGTACCAGACCGGCTCCCCCTGCGCGACCCTCTCACGGCAGTCCGTGGACGAGATCGCGAGCGCGGGCACCTCCACGAGGGAGACCCCGCCCTCCGGCAGCCCGGGGTCCGCGAGCACATGCCCCGGCCGCGTCACACCGATGAAGTGGGAGAGGGAGAACAGTTCGTCGGCGTCCCTCCAGGTGAGGATCTGGGAGAGCGCGTCGGCGCCGGTGATGAAGAAGAGGTCCGCGTCGCCATGGATCGCGCGCAGGTCCCGCAGTGTATCGATGGTGTACGTCGGCCCGCTGCGGTCGATGTCGCTCCGGCTGACCGAGAACTGCGGGTTGGACGCCGTCGCGATGACCGTCATCAGATAGCGGTCCTCGGCCGGGGAGACGTGCTTGTGGCTCTTCTGCCACGGCTGCCCGGTCGGCACGAAGATCACCTCGTCGAGGTGGAACTGGGCGGCCACTTCGCTGGCCGCCACCAGGTGTCCATGATGAATCGGGTCAAACGTCCCGCCCATCACGCCGATTCGGCGCTTTCCGCGGCCGGTAGGCACTTCCTGCTCTCCCATGCGTGCAGAGCCTACTGGCACAGCTGTACGCCTTCGCCTCAGCGGTCGCGGTTGAAGCGAGTGGTGATCCACAGCAGGAGCAGCAGCACGACGAACGCACCGCCCCCGGTGAGATACGGGCTGAGGCTTTCGTGGTTGCCACCGTGCTCGCCGCCCTCGGCGGCGAGAGTGACCAGCTGGTGCGCGGTGCTCGTGAGGCTCATCTTCGGCAGGACCTATCGATCGGGAGTCGGAAGGAAGACGTCGCGCACATCGTATGCGGGCGCCCCGGGCACGCTCACGCCGACTCAGTCGTTGTTGTCGTCGTTGCGGTATCCGCGGAGCAGGAACCAGCCGAGCAGGACAGCTCCTACGAGCGAGGCGAGCAGCACGATACGGAGCGTGTTGCCGGGCCCCTGGTCCTCGGATGCGGCGGCAAGCAGAGCAACGGTATGCGGCATGTCGGGCGTCTCCTCAGTTATCCACAGCCCCCCGCACACCGTAGCCCCAGCACCTACGCTGGGATTTGTCAGGGGGCGAGCGACGTCTCGTACGAACAGGGGGCCCATTCATGACCGAACGCAGCCACGAGAGCAACGAGAACGTGCCGAGCAGGCAGCGCAGGCGTTTCGCAGGGATCTCGTCCCGGGCCTACGAACATCCGGCGGACCGCTCGGCCCTGGTGGCCCTGCGCAAGCTGAGCGGTTTCGACACCGTGTTCAAAACACTGAGCGGTCTGCTGCCCGAGCGCAGCCTGCGGCTGCTCTTCCTCTCCGACTCCGTCCGGGTGAGCGACGCGCAGTTCGTCCACCTCAACGACATGCTGCGGGACGCCTGTTACATCCTGGACCTGGAAAAGGTCCCGCCGATGTACGTCAACCAGGACCCGCAGCCCAATGCCATGTGTATCGGTCTCGACGAGCCGATCATCGTGGTGACGACGGGGCTGGTGGAATTGCTCGACGAGGAGGAGATGCGGGCCGTCATCGGCCACGAGGTGGGACACGCCCTCTCCGGTCACGCCGTGTACCGCACGATTCTGCTGTTCCTCACCAATATCGCGTTGAAGGTCGCCTGGATCCCGCTCGGCAATGTCGCGATCATGGCGATCGTGACGGCACTGCGTGAGTGGTTCCGCAAGTCGGAGCTGTCGGCAGACCGGGCGGGGCTGCTGGTCGGACAGGATCTGCAGGCATCGATGCGCGGCCTGATGAAGATCGCGGGCGGCAATCATCTGCACGAGATGAATGTGGACGCCTTCCTCGCCCAGGCCGACGAGTACGAGAAGGGTGGCGATCTGCGCGACTCAGTGCTCAAGATCCTCAATCTGTTGCCCCGCTCGCACCCCTTCACCACGGTGCGTGCGGCCGAGCTGAAGAAGTGGTCCGAGACGCGCGACTACCAGCGGATCATGGACGGCCACTACCCGCGACGCGACGAGGACAAGGACACCTCGGTGACGGACTCCTTCCGGGAGTCCGCGGCGCACTACGCGGACACGGTGCGCACCAGCAAGGATCCGCTGATGAAGCTCGTCGGCGACATAGCGGGGGGTGCCGGAGACCTGGGCGGCAAGCTCCGCGACAAGTTCACCGGTCAAGGGGGCGGGGGAACGGCCGGCAAGGGCGGTGCTACGGACGGCTCTGCGGAGCCCCAGGAGCCTCGGAACCCTGATGAGCCCGGGGCTGCTGGGAGCTGACCGTCAGCGTCCCGCAGACCGCCGCAGTGGGCCGGTCCGTCGCGTACGGGTCGGTGCCCGCGGGGCCGCGGGAGGCGGCGCGCTGCCTGGCCAGCAACGGCTGCAGCGCACCGGTGGTGTCCGACGGGCACGCCTGCGGTCCGGCCTGTACGTAGCTGGTGCGCAGTTCCAGCCGGTGCAGCCGCAGGTCTTCCCGGTCGAAGCGGATGTGCAGCTCGCGCCGAACGGTGAAGAGCGAGGCGCCACCTGCCCGTTGGGGCCCTGGGACCGCTGGGCGGAGCGTGTATGTGAAGGTGTGGTCCGACACCACCTCCAGGGTGTCGGATCCCGCCTCCGCGTAGCTCAGGGTGCCCCGGACCCGTATGTCCGGAGCGGCCAGTGCCACCTTCGCAGGGTCGAAGCGCACCAGCCAGCCGGTCGCGGCATGCTGCCCGTCGTCGTCCGGCCGGCTCATGCTGCGGTCGAACTGGGCCATCTGATCCGGGTCGAGCAGCGCTTCCACCGGCCGCACCGCGTTTCCGGTGAGGACGTCGGGGTCGAGAGAGGACGCCACCAGATAGTCCTTGACCGTGGTCAGGGCCGTCGCGACCTGGCTGTCCGAGAAGTTGTCCGTCCCTCGGATCGCCGGCAGATTGATGCCTGCGGCACCCGTTTCGAACTGTGCGGCTGGGCTCTTGGCGAGGAGGTCGGCGGCGGTTCCGCCGGGTACGGCACCCTGGGGAGCCAGGGGGACGACGGTCGACCTCAGAGGTTCGGCCCTTCTGCCGACGGGCGCCTGATAAGGGTGGCGGAAGCCCATGTACACGGCCGTTCCGAAGGCCAGGGCGATCAGGAGGACCAGGGCGATGGCTGCCTTGGAGCCGGCGCGGAAGCCCCGGGCCGGGAGGCTGCGTACGGCACGGGCGTGATCCCCCATGCGTTCCTGGGCGGAGAATTCCTTCAGCCGGGCAGCACGCACGAACGACTCGTCGAAGACGAGTGACCGGTACTCGTCCTCACCGCCGCCCGGCGTGCTCTCGGGCGGACCTTCTGGTGGTTCTCCGCGGTCTGCCATGACTTCTCCCGACTCCACGTCACCGACCAGGGCCGAAACGCTTCGCTCTGCTTCGGCCGAATGGCTTCGGACAGGGCCCGCCCGTCATGAGTTCGCATGACGTCGCATGACTACGCATACGGACGAGTGAGAAGCCCCCTCGGAGAGAGGGGTCATATCTTCAGGGTAGGTCGATTACGACCGGGGTAAACGCCCAGCCGCGAGAGAACCGCCCGAGAGTTGCCCCGGGACCCCGGCCGCCCGCCCTCAGGACGGGCGCGGGAGTGCTGAGACCGTGGAGCGGGGATAGCCGACCGAGGCCGACGGGACGGCGCTGGGGACGGGGCCGGGTGGACTGTCCACGCCTGTGGTGGCGGGCGGCGGGGCGGGGTCCTGGCGGTTGCCCGAGGTGTTGCGGTAGACGGCGCTGAAGGCCAGCGCGACCATCCCGATGCCCATCAGGACGGCGAGCAGCCAGGCCACCGGCCGGTGCCAGCGCGCCGCACCTCGGTAGGGGCGCAAGGCGCCGCCGTGGCGCCCGTAGGGGCCACTGCCGTACACGTCGTCGCCATCGGGGTCCAGCGGGTCGCCGTAGGCGCTCCCGCGGCCGTATGCGCCGCCCGGCCCGTATCCCTCGTCATAGAGCTCGTCGTCCGGCGGGCCGCCGCCCGCCCGCGCCCGGGACGCCTCGGCCTCGGCGCGCGCCTGTGCAGCCGCGAGCAGTCGCTCCACGGCGGTGGGTTCATGGATCTCGGCGGCCCGTACGAAGTCCTCGTCGAATACCACGGAGGCGAAGTCCTCGTCCGCGCCCCCGCGGTCGTCGTCGGGCTCCCAGCCGTCCGGGAACGGCCTGCCCCCCACGTCGTCCGGCACGGCTCCAGACTAGCCTCGCCGGGTCGTTCTGGGCAGGGAGCCCGCAACATTCACCGAACCCGGACGGTCACCGCACGTGGCCGTCGCCCGTGACGATGTACTTCGTCGAGGTCAGCTCCGGCAGGCCCATCGGGCCCCTGGCATGCAGCTTCTGCGTGGAGATGCCGATCTCGGCTCCGAAGCCGAACTGACCGCCGTCGGTGAAGCGCGTCGACGCGTTCACGGCCACCGTCGTGGAGTCCACCAACTGGGTGAAGCGGCGCGCCGCGGCCTGGGAGGTGGTCACGATCGCCTCGGTGTGACCGGAGGACCAGAGCCGGATGTGCGCGACGGCCGCGTCCAGCGAATCCACGACGGCCGCGGCGATGTCGTACGAGAGATACTCGGTCTCCCAGTCCTCCGGCGTCGCCGCCACCACGGTGGCCTTGGACCCCTCGGCGTATTCGAGGACCCGCTCGTCGCCGTGCACGGTCACCCCGGCACCGGCCAGCGCGTCAAGTGCCCGGGGCAGGAAGTCCGCGGCGATGTCCTTGTGGACCAGGAGCGTCTCGGCGGAGTTGCAGACGCTCGGGCGCTGCGCCTTGGAGTTGATCAGGATGTCGACGGCCATGTCGAGGTCGGTCTGCGCGTCCACATACACATGGCAGTTGCCGGTGCCGGTCTCGATGACCGGAACGGTGGATTCCTCGACCACTGTGCGGATCAGCGAGGCGCCGCCGCGCGGGATGAGGACATCGACGAGGCCGCGCGCCCGCATGAGCTCCCGTACCGAGTCGCGGTTCTCACCCGGCACCAGCTGCACGGCGTCGGCCGGGAGGCCGGAGCCGCCGACCGCATCGCGCAGGACCCGTACGAGCGCGACATTGGAGGCGTACGCGGAGGACGAGCCGCGCAGCAGGACGGCGTTGCCCGATTTCAGGCAGAGGGCAGCGGCGTCGACCGTCACATTGGGCCGGGCCTCGTAGATGATCCCGACCACGCCGAGCGGCACCCGGACCTGTCGCAGGTCGATGCCGTTGGGCAGGGTCGAACCGCGGACGACCTCGCCGACCGGGTCGGGCAGCGCCGCGACGTCCCGCACGTCGGCGGCGATGGCGCGGATCCGTTCCGGGGTGAGGGTGAGCCGGTCGATGATCGACTCGCTGGTCCCGGCCTCACGGGCTCGGGCGACGTCCTCGGCGTTGGCCGTGACGATCTCGCCCGTCCGTACTTCCAGCGCGTCCGCGATCGCCAGCAGCGCGTCGTCCTTCGCCGCGCGCGGCAGTGGCGCGATGTCGGCGGCGGCGGAGCGTGCCCGGTAGGCGGCCTGGGCGACCGGGGACATGTTGTCGTACGGCGAGAGCGTGGTCATGCCCGCAGAGTAGTGCGCACACTGCGGGCATCCGTCACGTATCCCGTGATGCGAGACAACTGCCCCGGGGGCCGCCGCCGCGCTCAGTACGGGTGCACGCCGACCGGGGCGGCCGGGGGCGGCCCGTATCCCTCGGCGACGCGCTGGTGGTACGTCTCCCGGTCGATGACTTCCAGGCCGACGATCTCCCAGGGCGGAAGCCCGGCGGTGGAGCGGTGTTCCCCCCACAACCGGAGCGCGACGGCCGCCGCATCGTGCAGATCGCGGGCCTCTTCCCAGTAGCGGATCTCTGCGTGGTCGTTGGCGTACCGGCTGGTCAGCAGGAAGGGATGGTCGTGCGCGAGCTGTTCGAGACCGCGTCTGACCTCCTTCAGAGGAATCGCGGCGCCCGAGACACTGAGCGTGATGTGCCAGAGTCTCGACGGGGTGCGCTCCTCCTTCGCCACCGTCGGCTCGGGCCCGGTGGTCCGGCCGTCCCTGCGGTCCAAGGACCGGCTCTCGTCGAAGCCGACACCTGCTCCGACACTGGTCAGGGCCCTGCCACCCGTTCCTCGGGGCGGCGCCCCCGGGCGCGCTCGTCTCACCGGCGGCCTCCTGTGAATGCGTTTGCTGTGCTGTACCCCGCTGTGCCCCCGTTACAAAGTTGACCAGTCCGCGGCCGACGATGGGGCGCTTTTCGTGAAGGTCCCTGCCCGGAGGCTGGACTTTCAGCCGTTTCAGGGGGTCTGTCGGGGGTGCAGGACGACAAGATCGTCCCTGTGTACGACCTCGCGCTCATATGCTGGACCGAGTTCACGCGCCAGATCGCGGGTGGATCGGCCGAGCAGCTGCGGAATCTCCTTGGCGTCGAAGTTGACGAGTCCGCGAGCCACGGGACGGCCTTCGAGGTCGCGCAGTTCCACCGGGTCGCCCGCGGTGAACTCGCCCTCGATCGCGGCGATTCCTGCAGGCAGCAGCGAACTGTGCCGCTCGACGACCGCCTGTACGGCCCCGTCGTCGAGGGTCAGCGAGCCCTGCGGGGTGGAGGCGTGCGCAAGCCAGAGGAGCCGGTCCGCCGAGCGGCGTCCGGTGCGGTGGAAGTACGTGCCGGTGTCGCGTCCGGCCAACGCGTCGGCGGCCCGGCTCGCGGAGGTGAGGACGACCGGGACTCCCGCAGCCGTGGCGATCCGGGCGGCCTCGACCTTGGTGACCATGCCGCCGGTGCCGACGCCGCCCTTCCCCGCGCTGCCGATGGTGACACCCGCGAGATCCTCGGGGCCGGCCACTTCGGCGACCCGCGACGTGCCCGGGGTGCTGGGGTCGCCGTCGTAGAGGCCGTCCACGTCCGAGAGGAGGACCAGCAGATCCGCGCGGACGAGATGGGCGACGAGCGCGGCGAGCCGGTCGTTGTCACCGAACCGGATCTCGTCGGTGGCGACGGTGTCGTTCTCGTTGACGATCGGGAGCGCACCCATGTCCAGGAGCTGGTCGAGTGTGCGGTAGGCGTTGCGGTAGTGGGCGCGGCGGCTGGTGTCGTTGCTGGTGAGCAGCACCTGGCCGACGCGTACGCCGTAACGCGCGAAGGAGGCGGTGTAACGGGCGACGAGCAGTCCCTGTCCGACGCTGGCCGCGGCCTGCTGTCTGGCCAGGTCCTTGGGCCGGCGGTGCAGCCCGAGCGGGGCGAGCCCGGCCGCGATGGCGCCGCTGGAGACCAGCACGATCTCGCGCTCCCCGCCGCTCCTCACCTTGGCGAGCACGTCGACGAGCGCGTCGACACGGTCCGCGTCGAGGCCGCCCGCCGCGGTGGTGAGGGATGAGGAACCGACCTTGACCACGATCCTGCGGGCCTCTGTGACGCCCTGCCTTGCCCCTGACACGTACAACCCCAATGATTCGGCCTCGCCCAGCCCTGGCAATCTACGCGAGCGGCGGAATCCGCGCCTGTGCGTTCCGGCCCGTGGACCTGTGAGCGACCCCATGGCCCGTGCGTCCGGCCCCGCTGCCGAAGAAATCGACAGCCGCGTCAGCAGTCAAGCTCATTACTCATATCGAATGATCGGCTTCTCGACGTAGTGCACCGGCACCGGGCGAACGGGCACGGGAAAATCGAAGCGCTCCAACCGGCGCAACCATCGGAACATCTCGCTCATCTAACAGCCGATAGGGTGCATGGCGGCGGCCCTCCCCCGTTTCTTCGGCAGTGTGCAGTGTCAGCCCCGCATCCGCCACCATCTCCAGGGACCTCTACCAGACATGGGACAGCAGCGATGCCAGTCAAAGTAAGTGTCGTCATTCCGGTATACAACCCGGGCAAGTACATCGACCCCTGCATCGACTCACTTCTGCGACAGACGCTCCCTGCAGGGGAGTTCGAAGTTCTCTTCGTCAACGATGGATCAACGGACGACACTCCTGAACGGCTCGAAAAGCTGGCGGCGGAACACCCTCATTTCCGGGTGATCACCATCCCCAACTCGGGATGGCCGGGAAAGCCCCGCAACGTCGGTGTGGACGAGGCGAAGGGCGAGTACGTCCAGTTCGTGGACCAGGACGACCATCTCGCCTCCGACGCCCTGCGCCGGCTGTACGAGATGGGGCACCGCAACAACTCGGACATTGTCATCGGCAAGGTGGCCAGCAACTTCCGCGGCGTCCCGCACGGCGTGTTCAAGAAGAACCGCGAGAAGTGCACCCTGCGCGACGCACCGCTGTACGACAGCCTCACGCCGCACAAGATGTTCCGGACGGAGTTCCTCCGCAAGAACGGCATCGCCTACCCCGAGGGCAAGCGCCGCCTCGAGGACCAGCTCTACATGATGCAGGCGTACTTCCCGGCCGAAGTCGTCTCCATCCTGGGGAACTACACCTGTTACTTCTATTCCCGGCGTGACGACGGCAAGAACGCCGGATCCACCAGGATCGTTCCGGCCGACTACTACGGAAACCTCCGCGAAGTCCTGGACGTCGTCGTGGCCAACACCGAGCCGGGCGAGTTTCGGGATCTGCTGCTCCGCCGCTTCTACCGGGTCGAGATGCTGAGCCGGCTCAGCGAACCCGCGGTGGTCAAGTACCAGCCCGAGTTCTTCGACGAGATGTGCGACGCGATCAGGCCGCTGGCCATCGACTTCATGGGCGACGGCGTGCACGACGGCCTCGGCCCGCTGTTGCGGATCCGGTCCACACTCCTGCGCAGGGACGACCGGGAGGGGCTGCTCCGGATCGCCCGGTTCGCCGGGTCCGTCAAGGCGTCGGCACGTCTGGAGGAGTTCGCCTGGCAGCCGGACGGCCGCGTCGCCGTCACCGTCACCGCCCGGCTGGTCCAGGGGGACGACGAGGCCCCTGTGAAACTGCTGCACCGGGACGGCCGCTACTTCCTGCACCCGGACAACGGCGGCGGGCTGCTGGCCGAGGACGAACTCCTCGATGTCACCGACGACATCGACGGCTTCTCCGCCGAACTGTCCCTGCGCAATCGCGAGACGGCCGTCGAATGGCCCTGCCCCGCGACGTTCACCACTCGGACCGTTGAACTCGGCGACGGAGCCTGCGAGATCGTCCTGAGCGGCAGCGGCCATGTGTCTTCGGAGGCGGTCAAGGGCCGTGGCCGGGTCTCCCGCGGCTTCTGGGACATCTGGGTGCCGCTGCGCGGCCTGGGCCTGGTCCGCAAGGCAAGGCTGGGTGCCGACCGCGCACCGGAGGTGGACGCCTCCTGCCTGCCTGCCTCGCTCGGCTCGCCGGCCCGTTCCGTCATCCCGTACTTCACCGACCCGCACGGCAACCTCACGCTCGATGTCGCCCGTCGCAGCAAGAAGCTTGCCGACTATCTGGGCGGCCGTCCCGTTCTACGGACCCCGGGTCGGCGGCCCGAGCTCCGCTTGGAGCTCTTCACCGCCACGACGACCGTCGCCTCCGACGCCCAGCTGGTCCTGAGCCCGGTCGACGGAACCGGTTCGGCCGTGCACACGCTGCGTACCGTGCTGCAACCGACGGAAGGCAGGGCCCACCTCACCGTGCCCGGCCGCGCCGCCGGCGTCGCGGCGGGCGCCTGGAAGCTCTCCGTACGGCTGGACGGCGAGAAGGGCCCCGCACTCGGCCTCTGCGACGTCACCGTCGACAAGGGCGGCAGGATCCAGCTCGATCCCGAACTGCCCCAGGCCGCGGACGCGATCATGGCCGGGGCTGCCTCGCAACGCCGGAAGGCGACGCTGCGTCGCGCGCTGCGCGCCGTCGGCGGCCCGATCGTGCGCAGGCTCCCGCCGCAGGGCCGCAAGCGCGCGCGCCGTCTCGCCGCCCGGCTCACCGGCTGATCCGCTGCCGACGACGGTCCCACCAGCACCAGCATCAAACACATCGGAACAAGGACGTGATCGCATGCGGCAGCTCTCCATCGAAGGGGCCTGGGTGCACGAGCCCAAGGTCTTCCCGGACAGCCGCGGCAGCTTCCACGAGTGGTTCAAGGCGTCGGCACTCAGCGAGGCTGTCGGACACACTCTGCAGCTCGCGCAGGCCAACTTCTCCATCTCCAGCCGGGGAACGCTGCGCGGCGTCCACTTCGCCGACGTGCCGCCGAGCCAGGCGAAGTACGTCAAGTGCGTACGTGGCGCGGTGCTCGACGTCATCGTGGACATCCGGGTCGGCTCCCCCACGTACAAGCAGTGGGAAGCCGTCCGGCTCGACGATGCGGACCATCACGCCGTCTATCTCGCCGAGGGTCTCGGCCATGCCTTCATGGCCCTGACGGACGACGCGTCGGTCGTCTATCTGTGCTCGGAGGGCTACGCGCCCGGCCGCGAGCACGGCATCAACCCGCTCGACCCCGAGCTGGGCATCGAGTGGCCGGAGGGGACCACCCCGCTGCTGTCCGACAAGGACGCCGCGGCCCCCTCGCTGGCCGAGGCCGAGGAGCAGGGCCTGCTGCCGTCGTACGAGGCGTGCCAGGCGTACTACGCGCAGCTGCGCGCCCGCGGCTGAGCCCGGACAGGAACGCCGAAGCCCCCGTGGTCCGTACGGATCACGGGGGCTTCTCACTGTCTCGGTCCGGTCAGCTCGTCACGGCCTCGATGCGCCCCCGCAGGGGTGCGAACGCCGAGCGGGGACGGCGCAGGTTGCGGGCACGGGCCAGGGCCGGCCAGAAGTCGGCGCCGAGCAGCGTCTCGGGCTGGACGGCGTTCTTCCGCACCAGCACCTCCTCCGGCACATCCTGCGGATCGGGTACGACGTACTCCTCGATGATCTTGTCGTACGCGTTCTTCAAGATGTCGCTCTCCGGGTTGGCGCCGAACACGGCGACCACACCGGTCGGCGCCGTGTCCACCTCGACGACCACCAGGTCGGGACGGTAGCGGCGCAGCACCTGCACCACCTTGTACACATCACCGGTCCAGAACTTGGTGTGCCGGTCGCGGGCCGCCTCGTCGACATCGCGCGGCAGCATGTCGTCCAGCACGATCACGCTCGACCAGCGGGCATGCTTCTCGACGTTCATGAAGTCGCGCAGGGCGTACTCGAAGAGGTGCATGCCGTCGATGAAGGCGAGCTCCAGCTTCGGATCCCCACCGAGCACATTGAGGGGATCGCGGCGGGCGAGGGCGCGGAACGGGTTGCGGCCGTTGCGCAGGTGAAGCAGCGGGTCCTTGCGGGCGAAGAAGTCGTCGCTCGTCGCCTTGACCAGGTGGACGTCGCAACTGATGTCCGTCACCACGCGGAAGGCTGGGTCGACGGCGACGGAGGGCACTCGCGAGAGGGCCAGGCTCCTGCCGTCGTTGACCCCGATCTCCAAATAGTTCCGAGGCCGGTAGACGCGGTGCAATTGACGCAGAAAGTCATGGCGGTTCACGTGGAGCAGCCCTTCGGAGGAAACCAACTGGTCTGGTCCCCGGCGAAGTTACCCCATGACCGCACTGTGATGTAAGCGTTCTCCCCTATGTAAACCTTCGTTGTTCACATCTTTGGAATTCGACGGGATTTGACCGTCGATATGATCATTCGACGATCACGATCGCTCTGCTGCGAGAAGTGCCGGGAATGCCTCTTCCAGTGCCGCCCGCCAGTCCCGGATCGGTTCGATCCCGGCCACTGCCCAGCGGTCGTGTCCCAGCACGCTGAACGCGGGACGGGGAGCCGGCCGTACGAAGGCCTCGCTGGTGGTGGGGCTCACGCGCGCAGGGTCGGTTCCGAGCAGCCGGAAGATCTCCCGGGTGAAGCCGAACCAGGTCGTCTCGCCGCCGCTGGTGCCGTGGTAGACACCCGCGGGGGCGGTGCCCGCGAGGGCGGCCTGTCCGAGCCGGACCAGCCGGTCGGCCAGATCGACGGTCCAGGTGGGCTGTCCGCGCTGGTCGTCCACCACGTCAAGGGTTTCCTTGACGCCCTCCAGCTTGATCATCGTACGGACGAAGTTGCCACCGCCCGCACCGTACAGCCAGGCGGTACGGACCACGTAGCCGGTGTCCGGCAGGGTGTCGAGCACGGCCTGCTCGCCGGCGAGTTTGGTGCGGCCGTAGGCGCTGCGCGGTCCGGTGGGGCCGTCCTCGGCGTACGGCTTGTCGCCGTCCCCGGCGAAGACGTAGTCGGTCGAGACCTGGAGGAGGACGGCACCGTGTTCACGGCAGGCCGCGGCAAGGACCTCGGGGCCTGTGCCGTTGACCCGCAGCGCGGCGTCCTCCTGGGACTCGGCGTCGTCGACAGCGGTCCAGGCGGCGCAGTTCACCACGACGGCGGGGCGGTGCTCGTCGAAGCCGGCGCGCACCGATCCGGGGTCCGCAATGTCCATGGCCGCGCGGTCCGCGGCGACCACGGTGATGTCCTCGCGGGCAAGCCGGGCCAGGACGTCCTGGCCCAGCATCCCGGCGGCTCCGGTGACCAGCCAGACGGCGCTCACAGCGCGGCCCGGTCCTTCAGCGGCTCCCACCAGGCGCGGTTGTCGCGGTACCACTGCACAGTCTCGGCGAGGCCGGTGCGGAAGTCCTTGCGGGGCTCGTAACCGAGCTCCTCGCGGATCTTGGTGCAGTCGACCGAGTAGCGGCGGTCGTGGCCCTTGCGGTCCTCGACGTAGGTGACGCTGGTGTCCCAGTCGGCCCCGCAGGCGTCCAGCAGCAGACCGGTCAGCTCCTTGTTGGAGAGCTCGGTGCCGCCGCCGATGTTGTAGACCTCACCGGGTCGGCCCTTCGTCCGGACCAGTTCGATGCCCTGGACGTGGTCGTCGATGTGCAGCCAGTCGCGGACATTGGCGCCGTCGCCGTACAGCGGGACCGTCTTGCCGTCCAGCAGGTTGGTGACGAACAGCGGGATGACCTTCTCGGGAAAGTGGTGGTGCCCGTAGTTGTTGGAGCAGCGGGTCACCCGTACGTCGAGGCCGTGGGTGCGGTGGTACGAGAGCGCGATCAGGTCGCTGGACGCCTTGGCCGCGGAGTACGGCGAGTTGGGCGCGAGCGGGTCGGTCTCGGGCCAGGAGCCCTCGTCGATCGAGCCGTAGACCTCGTCGGTGGAGATGTGCACGAAGGTGTTGATGCCGGACAGGTGCGCGGCATGGATCAGGGTGTGGGTGCCCACGACGTTCGTACGGACGAATTCGGCGCCGCCGTCGATGGAGCGGTCCACGTGGGATTCGGCGGCGAAGTGCACCACCTGGTCGTGCTCGGCCATCAGCTTGGAGACCAGCTCGGGTTCACAGATGTCGCCCTGTACGAACCTGAAACCGGGGTGGTCGCGCACCTCGTCGAGGTTGGCCGGGTTGCCCGCGTAGGTGAGCTTGTCGAGCACGGTCACGGCGATGTCGCCGGGGCCCTCGGGGCCGAGCACCGTGCGGACATAGTGCGAGCCGATGAAACCGGCGCCGCCGGTCACCAGGATGTTCGTGGTCATGAAGAGATCTGCACCTTGCTGTGGTCGCCGAGTACGAGTCGGTGGGCGGACGGGGAACGGGGCGCGGGGGTCACCTCGACGTCACGGCCGATGAGCGACGCCTCCACTCGGCGGACACCGGCGATGGAGGCGCCCCGCAGAACGATGGAGTACTCGATCTCGCTGTCTTCGATCCGGCAGTCCTCCGAGACCGAGGTGAACGGGCCCACGTACGCGCCGCTGATCACCGACCGGGCGCCGATGATCGCCGGCCCGACGATGCGGCTGCCGCTGACCTTGGCGCCCGGCTCGATCCGTACCCGGCCGATGATCTCGCTGTCCTCGTCGACCTCGGCCTCCTCGTGGGACGGCTCGATGGTCTCCAGCACGGTCCGGTTGACCTCCAGCATGTCGGTGACATTGCCGGTGTCCTTCCAGTACCCGCGGATCGTGGTGGAGCGCACGTCGCGCCGCTGGTCGATCAGCCACTGGATGGCGTGCGTGATCTCCAGCTCGCCACGCCAGGACGGCTCGATCGAGCGGACGGCCTCGTGGATGGCGGGGGTGAAGAGGTAGACACCGACGAGCGCCAGATCGCTCTTGGGCTCCTTCGGCTTCTCCTCCAGAGACGCCACCCGGCCTTCGGTGTCGAGCTCCGCGACACCGAAGGAGGTCGGGTTGGGCACCTGGGTCAGCAGGATCTGCGCATCGGGCCTGTCGGTGCGGAACTCCTCCACCAGACCGGTGATCCCACCGACGATGAAGTTGTCACCGAGATACATGACGAAGTCGTCGTCCGCCAGGAAGTCACGGGCGATCAGCACCGCGTGGGCAAGACCGAGCGGCTCGTCCTGCGGGATGTACGTGACCTCGATGCCGAGCCGGGAACCGTCGCCGACCGCCTCACGGATCTCCTGGGCGGTGTCGCCCACGATGATGCCGACCTCGGTGATACCCGCTTCCGCGATGGCTTCCAGGCCGTAGAACAGCACAGGCTTGTTCGCCACGGGCACCAGTTGCTTGGCCGAGGTGTGTGTGATGGGACGCAGGCGGGTGCCGGCCCCTCCGGACAGTACGAGAGCCTTCACTTGACCAGTCCTCATGGTTGAGATATCGGTCTTGTCGCGGCTGCGACCTGCTGGGCGACTTTACTGAGAATCGCTGCGCGATTCGTAGCGCGTCACCTCTGTGAACGAGATGCGGACACACATCCGGAGCAAAGGCAGTGGCGGGACCGCTCAGGCTGCGCTGATCCGCGCCTTCCAGCGCCGCACGTCCCGCCGCATACGCCGGACCACGCGCCGCGACAGCGACGCCCTGCGGGCTACGGCCTCGGGCTTCTCGATGCGCTTGCCGTCGTGCCAGTCGGGCACGGTGACCTCGAAATCGGAGTCCGAGAGACCGCTCGAACGGTCCCGGAAGTGCGGATACGCAAGGAAGAGCTTGTCGCCCTTCCGCGAACTGACCACATCCGGAACGGACTTCTCCCGCACATACGTCAGCATGTCCACCAGCACATCGGCCCGGCCCCGCGCCACAGCGGCGAGCCGCAGCCTCTCGGCGACCTTGATCAGGCGCGCCACGCCGTCGTTCCAGTAGGTGTCCATGAGCGGCGCCGCGAGCTCCATCTTGTGGCGCCGGACCTCCTCCGAGTCCCGGAGGAAGCCGGGACCGAACTGCTGCATCATCCCGACCGTGAAGGGGCGGACCATCAAGAAGTCCCTCTTCGGCCCGGCGGGTTCGAGCCGGTGAATGAGCGCCATCATGGCCCGCATGGAGTCGAAGCGCCATTCATAGGTGCCGCTCTTGGTGACGTGCTTTCCGTCGTCCCGGCCGACCAGGTGATAGCAGGTGTAATTGGAGATGACGGAGACTCCGGCACCCCGCAGATACGCCTCCATGGTGAAGAGCGCATCCTCACCGGTCTTGAGTTCCTCGTCGAACCTCAGGCCGATCCGCTCCAGCAGTTCACGCCGGAAGAGCTTCTGTGCACTCAGCGTGTAAATGACCTTGGAGTTGTATACATTGACCCGGTCCTTGGTGGCTGTCCACATCGACCGGGGGGCTCCGCGATTGACCCCGATCACCTTTCCGAGCACCACATCGGTGTTCGCCCGGTCGGCCCTCTCGACCATCCGCTCCAGGGCCTCGTCACCGAAGTAGTCGTCCGCGTCGAGGAAGAAGACGTAGCGGCCCCGCGCCAGGCCGAGACCCACATTGCGCGGTCCGCTGGGGCCGCCGGAATTCGCCTGTCTGACCACCCTGGTCGGAACCGCGGACCGGCCCGCGAACTCCTCCAGGTACTCGCCGGTGCCATCGGTCGAACCGTCATCGACCGCCACGATCTCGATCCGGTGGGCGCCTATGGTCTGGGACTCCACCGATTCGAGGCAGCGAATGAGGTAGGGCATTGCCTCATATGCACCAATGATCACGGTTACATCAGGAATTGGCTTCTCGTTCACATCAACAGAAGACAGTCACCCCCGGGCCTTGGTTGCCTCGACACCACACGCCCGACGCGTGAGCCTTATCACAAAGGCCCGGCACAACCCTTTCAGGGCTATGCCGGGCCAGGTGACTCGTGCTAACGAACCAGGCGGATTCTCAGCCGATCACGCGTTCGCCGAGGTTTCTCGCCAGGCCCGCGTTCCGGGCCTCCGACTTGGCTGCGAGCGCCTTCACGGCCGTGCCGAACTGCACGATCGAGGTGGGCTCGTCGGGGCCGAGGAGGTACTCCTTGAGCTCACGCCGGTCGGCCGCCAAGGTGTCCGCGGCAGGATCCACCACCGCGGTGAGCAGGGCGTCCAGCTCGGTCGCGGCATTGGACAGGATGACCGCGGCACGGACCGCGGTGTTCTGCCTACGGAATTCGTCCTCACCCAGCGCAGCCGAATCGGTGACCGCGTACGGCTTGCCGCTCGCGATGAAGTCCGACACCACGCTGGAGATGTCCGAGACCATGGCGTCCGACTCGTTGAAGCAGTCGTACAAACGCATCCGGGCGCCCGTGATGACCTTGTGCTCCCACCAGCCGAGCGCGCGCCAGGAGGCAGCGTTCCACTCGTCCTTGAGCCGCGCGATCTCGGCCTCGCGCGCCGGGTCGGCCAGCGAGTCGCGGGACATCTCGGCCTCGTCCCCGGCGACGTGGCCGCCGCTCGACAGCGCCTCGAGCCGCGCTTCGATACGGGCCAGTTCGGCCCGCGCCTCGGCATGCACCGGCTGGAGCGCGGCCGATTCCTTCGCCCAGCGGGGGTCGGTGGCGCGCTCGACACCCGCCTTCTCGATCATCGCGGTGATCCGCTGGTGCACGGCCTTGGCCTTCGCGCTGCGGGTGCCCGTGAAGGGGTGCGGCTTGTAGAGCAGCCGGACCGGCTTCTCGGAGTTCAGCAGCCGCTTGACGATGTTCTCGCCGGCCAGCAGCAGCGAGGTGTTGCCCGGGTTGTCGTCCCAGCCTTCCCAGGTGGGGGCGTACAGCACGGTCGGGATCGGGTTCTTGGGCGCACCGGTCCCCGACTGGATGGTGGCCAGCTGCGGGCGGCCCACCTCGACGATGTCCTCGTCGCGCACACCGACATCGGCCAGCGCGTAACGGTCCCGGCCGGCCCGGCCCGCGGTCCACACCTCGTCGTAGGCCTTGCTGTACGGGTTGACGCTGGCGAGCTTGTCGCTGTCGCCGTGGCCGATGAATACGTGCTTCATCGTCGGCACCCGGAGCAGATGGATGTTCTTGCCGACGTTGGCCGCATAGAGCGCGACCCGAACCGACGAGAGGTTCAGATTCATCAGGTGCACGCCGCCGGGCACACAGAGCACCGGCACCGATGTCGTGTTCAGCTGAGGCAGAATCGTGCGCTCACGCAGCAGGATCAACGGGCGCCCGTCGAGCTGCGCCATGGTCTCCAGCCACATGTTGACCTGGTAGGCCGAATCCTTGGAGCCGGAGAAGTAGAGAGCCACGGTCGGCTGGTACTCGCGCAGCCAGTCGTCCACCGCGCCCAGCACCTTGGCCTCGGGCGCCACGAGCCGCTTCGGACGGATGTACGGGAGAAGCGCCGCCACGTAGCCGACCGCGAGAACCAGTGTGGTGGCGAGGCCCGCATAGGCGAAGCCGTTCACGTCGGTCTCGACGGCGACCAGCACACCCACCATCGCGAAGATGTCCAGGTGGAGCATCTTCTCCGCGGGGCGGTTCATCAGCAGTGCTGACGGGGCGTCCGGGATCCGCACCTGCTCCAGATCGATGTTGCGCGTGACCACCGGGAGCCTGCGGCGGAGCTTGATGAGGGTGACCATCGCGCTCTGCGGCGCCTGGAGACCGTAGAAGGCCAGCAGGCAGGCGATCGTCACGTAGAACAGCGTCTGCTCTCCGTACCCCATACGGGAGAGCAGCAGAATCAGCAGCAGCTGACGGAGCAGGAAGCGGATCGAGAGCCCCGCGCGAACCGCGGCGAGCCGGTTGACCAGGTAACTGCCGCAATGGTGCAGATACTGGTCGGCGAGATAGGTCACCGCGGCAGCGCCTGCGAAGAACCACAGATTGGGGATTATTGCCGCGAGCATTATGCACGGGAACCCCAGAGCCATGAGAAGAGCGGCGGCCAGCTCCGAACCACTGCCCACTCGAGCCATGCGAATGGCTTTCGAAATCACGAAGTACCGCTCCCGAGGGTGCCGACTGATTACCTTGCGGGGAAAATGTGAAGTCTGAACTTCACGAATTCGGACCCCTGCAGTTCGCACGCGGCGTCCACAGAGGTCCGAATAGTCGATTGTCAAGCAGTATTACACATCGGCCTGTCGGTCCAGGACAGCGGCCAGCGCCTGTTCGAAGCCCGATGCTTCGGAGGCGCCACGGGTGGGGTCCTGCTGCCGTACGTCGATGACGTGGCCGGTCATCTCGGAGAGCAGGACGTCGAGGGAGGTCCTGGCGACCGCCTCGGAGGAGAGCAGCGTGCCCGCGGGCTCGTCGCCGAACGCCTTGGTGCGCATCGGGGTGGCGGTGCGCTCGGGGTTCACGCAGTTCACCCGCACTCCGTCGCCCGCCCACTCGTCCGAGAGCGCCTGGGTGAGGTTCACCATGGCGGCCTTGGTCGACGAGTAGAGGCTGTACTCGGCGCGGCCCCGGGTGTAGCTGCTGGAGGTGTAGAGCAGCAGCTGGCCCTTGGTCTCGGCGAGGTACTTGTACGAGGCGCGGGCGATCTGCACGGGCGCCAGGTAGTTGACGTTCAGCGCTTCCTGGATGGTCGTGTTGTCCGTCTCGGCCAGCTTGCCGATGCGGAGCACGCCCGCGGTGTTGATCACGTAGTCGACGCGGCCGGTGTCCGCGTACGCCTTGGAGAGCGCGTCGTCGACGTGCTCCGGGTTCTCCACGTGCGTACCGGTGGTGGAGCGTCCCAGGGCATAGACGGAGGCGCCGTAGGACTCGGCGAGCGCCGCGATGTCCGCGCCGATGCCGTACGAGCCGCCGAAGACGACGAGGGTCTTGCCGGTGAGCAGCTCACGGTAGGCGGCGTCGTCGGTCGGCTGCGGGACGGCCGTGGAAGCCAGCTGGAAGAGCTTGTCCGCGATGAAGACGTCGACCGGCTGGGTGACCTTCATGTTGTACTCGTCGCCCGCGACCACGTAGATCGGCACGTCGGGGAGGTACTTCAGGACGACCGAGCAGTCGTCGGTGGCCTGGAAGTTCGGGTCGCCCGCGGCGACCTCGTACGCCCGGCGGATCGTGGAGAGCTTGAAGGCCTGCGGCGTCTGCCCGCGGCGCAGCCGGGAGCGGTCGGGCACGTCGGTGATGAACTCGCCGTCGCCGCCGTGGGTGCGGGTCACGATGATCGTGTCCGCGGACGGGATGGCGACGTCGACCGCCTGGTAGCGGTCCAGGGCGTCCACGCAGTCCTTGATGACGCGCTGCGAGAGCAGGGGGCGCACGGCATCGTGGAAGAGGACGTTGCGGTCCTCTCCCTCGGCCAGGCCCTCGCCGAGGGCCGCGATGGCGCGCTCGGTGGTCTCGTTGCGGGTGGAACCGCCCTCGATCACCTTGGTGACCTTGGTGAGTCCGGCCTTGGTGACGATCTTCTCCACGTCAGGCACATAGCCCGGAGCCATCAGCACGATGACGTCGTCGATGGAGTCGGCCTGCTGGAAGATCGACAGCGTGTGCTCGATGACGGCCTTGCCTGCGATCTTCAGCAGCTGCTTGGGAATGGACAGACCCACGCGCTGGCCGGTACCGCCGGCGAGCACGACTGCTGTGGTTCGGGCTTTGGCTATGTGCTGAGCAGACACAGACGACCTACCTTGAGGGCTGGGAGATACAGCGATGGTTGCACTCTCCGTTACCGTCTCGCAAGGCGGACGTCGCCTACTGCACGCCGTATCGAAACCTTCCGCCGCCTTGCGATCAGGGCATATACCGGAATCGACGCTTCCCGACCAGGTGATCGACACCACACGACTGAGCGGCATCAATCACCCTTGAGCGGGGTTCGGCTCCGCCGGTCGTGCGGCGGGGAGAGCAGGCCGGGCCGCCGGACCAGCTTGCGGAACAAGCCCGTCCGGCGGCCGGTGCACGGTCTAGAACGGGTTGAAGTCGTCGAACTCGCGCTGTACCTCGTCGCGTTCCGTCTCACGGTCACGACGGCGCTGTGCTGCCGGGCGCGGCGCTTCGAGACGGTGGTCCTCGCCACGCCGGCCGAGCATCTCCGCACCCGCGGCCATGGTCGGCTCCCAGTCGAAGACGACCGCGTTGTCCTCGGCGCCGATGGCCACGCCGTCGCCCGCCCGGGCGCCGGCCTTCATCAGCGCGTCCTCGACACCGAGACGGTTGAGGCGGTCCGCCAGGTAGCCGACGGCCTCGTCGTTGTTGAAGTCGGTCTGCCGGACCCAGCGCTCCGGCTTCTCGCCACGCACCCGGTAGATGCCGTCCTCCTCCAGCGTGACGGTGAATCCCGCGTCGTCGACGGCCTTCGGGCGGATGACGATACGGGTCGCCACCTCCACGGGCTTGGCCGCGCGCGCCTCGGCGATGACGCCCGCGAGCGCGAAGGAGAGCTCCTTCAGGCCGGTACGGGCGACGGCGGACACCTCGAAGACGCGGTAGCCGCGCGCCTCCAGGTCCGGGCGGATCATGTCGGCGAGGTCCTGGCCGTCCGGAATGTCGATCTTGTTGAGGACGACGATGCGGGGCCGGTCCTCCAGGCCTCCGTACTGCTTCAGCTCCTCCTCGATCATGTCGAGGTCGGAGACCGGGTCGCGGTCCGACTCCAGCGTCGCGGTGTCCAGGACGTGCACGAGCACCGAGCAGCGCTCCACGTGCCGCAGGAACTCCAGGCCGAGTCCACGGCCCTGGCTGGCGCCCGGGATCAGGCCCGGGACGTCGGCGATGGTGTAGACGGTGCTGCCCGCGGTGACCACGCCGAGGTTGGGGACGAGGGTCGTGAAGGGGTAGTCGGCGATCTTCGGCTTGGCCGCCGACAGGACGGAGATCAGCGAGGACTTGCCGGCGCTCGGGTAGCCCACCAGCGCGACATCGGCGACGGTCTTGAGCTCCAGGACGATGTCCCGGGCCTCACCGGGCTCGCCGAGCAGCGCGAAGCCGGGGGCCTTGCGCCGGGCGGAGGCCAGCGCGGCGTTGCCGAGGCCGCCGCGGCCGCCCTGGCCGGCGACGAACGTGGTGCCCTGGCCGACCAGGTCGGCCAGCACGTTGCCGTTCCTGTCGAGTACGACCGTGCCGTCGGGAACCGGCAGGACGAGGTCCTGGCCGTCCTTGCCGGAGCGGTGGTCGCCGGCACCGGGCTGGCCGTTGGTGGCCTTGCGGTGGGGACTGTGGTGGTAGTCGAGGAGCGTGGTGATGTCCTGGTCGACGACCAGGGTCACATCGCCGCCACCGCCGCCGTTGCCGCCGTCCGGGCCGCCGAGCGGCTTGAACTTCTCACGGTGAACGGAGGCACAGCCGTGGCCTCCGTTACCCGCGGCGACATGCAGCTCGACGCGGTCCACGAAGGTGGTCATGGTTGAAACCTCCAGTTACATACATGCAGAAATGTCTCACTCGTGCTGTCCCCGCGCAGGGAAAGCCGTCTCTCATGGGAGAAACACGCGAAAGGCGGACCCGCTTCCCGTACGGGAAGTGAGGTCCGCCTCCGCAGAAACCGCTCGACGAGCGCCGAAAATCAGCCGGCGATCGGAACGATGTTCACGACCTTGCGGCCACGGTGCGTGCCGAACTCGACCGCACCGGCGGCGAGTGCGAACAGCGTGTCGTCGCCACCACGGCCGACGCCCGTGCCCGGGTGGAAGTGGGTGCCGCGCTGGCGGACCAGGATCTCACCGGCGTTGACGGCCTGACCGCCGAAGCGCTTCACGCCGAGCCGCTGAGCATTGGAATCGCGCCCGTTCCGGGTGGACGATGCGCCCTTCTTGTGTGCCATGTCTCCTCAGTCCCTTACTTCGCAGCCGCGGGGATACCGGTGACCTTGATCGCCGTGTACTGCTGACGGTGACCCTGGCGACGGCGGTAGCCGGTCTTGTTCTTGTAGCGAAGGATGTCGATCTTCGCGCCCTTGTGGTGGTCCACGACCTCGGCCTGGACCTTGATCCCGGCCAGCACCCACGGGTCGCTGGTCACGGCGTCGCCGTCGACCACGAGCAGGGTCGAGAGCTCGACCGTGTCGCCAACCTGGGCAGTGGAAATCTTGTCAACCTCAACGATGTCACCGACAGCAACCTTGTGCTGGCGGCCACCGCTGCGCACGATGGCGTACACGCGGATCTCTCTCTCGCTCGGAACGGATCCCCTGATGCCAGCCGCCCGCACAGGCCGAAGCCCGCGACGATCCGGAAGGATGAGCGGCCTCTCCTGACGGACAGGTCCACCAGGAGGAATGTGCTCAGGGGTGGGCGCGCATGGGAAACACGCCGAGGGTCAAGGGTACGGGGCCGCCTACAAGCGGTCAAACCGGGGTCGGCCGGCTCGGCCCCCGGGCAGCCGCTGCCCGATCTCCTGCGGGGTGCACCGCGCAGGAAGAAGGAGAAGAAGGGGATACCGCTGCCAGGGTCACGAGGGTGCGGGGTTCCCTGCCCGACGCCCCGCGGGCGGCACTGAGGTCCACGTCGAAGCAGCAGAGCGGCCCTGCATTGGATCAGGACCCGCCGGAGGAAGCCCCGAAGGCTCGCTCGGCGTTGCCTCCGGCCGCCATCGTCCAGGAGCGGATCGATCGCGGGCCGGGCTTCGGCGCGGGGTGACCCGCGAACCTGCGTGCACCACTGCCGATCACCGGCTCGTATGCTCTCGGCAAGTCCGTTCTCCGGAAGGCATGGCAAGTGAATTACAGGGTCCAGCCCACCGCTCAGGTCGACGATCGCGCCGAGATCGGGGCCGGCAGCAGTGTGTGGGAACTCGCCCAGATCCGCGAGGGTGCCAAGCTCGGTGAAGGTTGTGTAGTCGGCCGCGGCGCCTACGTCGGCACGGGCGTGCAGATCGGCAACAACGTCAAGCTGCAGAATTACGCCCTCGTGTACGAGCCCGCCGAACTCGGTGACGGCGTCTTCGTCGGACCGGCCGTGGTCCTCACCAACGACCACAACCCGCGCTCGGTCGACCCCGACGGAAGGCAGAAACGCGGCGGCGACTGGGAGGCCGTCGGCGTGAAGGTCGCAGAAGGCGCTTCTCTGGGTGCCCGCTCGGTCTGTGTCGCGCCTGTCCGGATCGGACGCTGGGCCATGGTGGCGGCCGGCGCGGTCGTCACGAAGGACGTACCCGACTTCGCCCTGGTCGTCGGTGTCCCGGCCCGCCAGATCGGCTGGGTCGGCCGCAGCGGAGTGCGCCTGACCGAGCAGACGGAACCGGGTGTGTGGAAGTGCCCGCAGAGCGGTGCCCTGTACGAGGAGAAGGATGGCGTTCTCGGCGAGCGCGGAGCCTGATTCCGTACAGGACGGGACCGATGGCGACCAGTGTTCCCACCGGTGCCGTCGGCCCGCCTCCATGGAAAGCCGAGTGCCCGGCACCCTCTTCACCGGCCCTGTGTTTTCGCGCGTGAACCCTCAGTAATTCCCCGCTGACGCACTCTTCGATTCACACTCGGGCCAGCCGGCGATCCGACACCCACCGGGGTGTCGGCACGGGTCATCTCACCAACTTCCTTGCGGAAGCAGCTGATCGCCCTCAGGGCGAGGCGCCCGAGAAGGGCTGCACGGCGTCCCCATCGACACCTCATTACGATGCGCCCAAGATAAGCTGAAGGACGCTGCGCCGCACGGATGTGCGACATGTTCGATAAGGCCGCTCTACCATCGTCAGGGCGCAGAGTGAACGTGCGAAGGGATTTGAATGAATAGCCACGTGCTCTATCTCGCACACGGCAGTTACCGAGTGCGAGCGGCACGCGAGCACGTGAAGAGGCTGGCGAAATCCGGCGTTCGGGTCCTGCTGGTCGTACCCGCCACCGAGGACTGGGCGGATGCCGCCGCCGAGCTGGACGACCTCGACAATGTCGAGGTCGTCCAGCTCGTCCCCGACAAGCACGGTTCTGTCCAGAAGGCGACAAAGAAACTCGTCCTGGCAAAGTCGGGGCCCGCCGCCTCCATCGACACGGTGATCGCCGGCGACGCCCAGTGCTTGCCGACCGCGTGGACGCTGAAGAAGCTTCGCCCCGAAGTGACGCTCCGTCTGGAGCCTTACGACGTCCAGGAGCGAGCCGCCGGACCTGCCGACATCGCCGTCATCACGCCGTGGTATCCCTCGCCGAACAACCCCTACGCCGGCGCCTTCGTCAAAATGGCCACGCGCAGCGTGGCGGGCCGGTTCGACCGGGTCTCGATCCTGCACACCGAGGACTGGTCGGGACGCGCCGACGCCCCGCTGAACGACGCCATCAAGATCACGGTGGACCGCCTCCAGGACCACCGAGAACTGGTCCCGGTCCTCGACACGCCCGAAGGCACGCTCCTCCGTGTCCCGGTCCCTCTCATCCACCGGAAGAACTACAGCCCCTGGGTCACCACCCAGGAGACCGCGCTGCGCAAAGCACTGCCCGGCGGCCGGATCAAGGCCCCCGTCATTCACGCCCACGCCGGGATCTACGGTGGCGTGCTCGCGCTGCGACTGGCACAGCCGGACGCCCGCATCGTGGTCACGGAGCACGCCACCTTCCTGAAGAAGGTCTTCGCTCAGCCCGCGGCACGCGCGCTCTACCGCGATGTACTGGTGCGAGCGGATGCCTTTCTATGCGTCAGCAAATATCTCCGCGACCAGATCGCTGCCGAGTTCCCGGACCTCGCGGACAAACTGCAAGTGGTCCCGAACGTCATCGATTTCGATGCGTTCTCTCCTGGCTGCGCATACTCCCAGAGCCTGCTCAAGTGGCTGTACGTCGGCCGCCTGGTCAAGCACAAGGGGGTGAATGAGCTGCTCGAGGCGTTCGCACTCGTTGCCGAGAAGGAGCCCCTGGCCACACTCACCATGGTGGGCAGCGGGGCTCTGGAAGAAGAACTCCTCACGCATGCACAGGAGTTGGGGATTGCCGACCGGTTCCGAATCCTTCCTCCCGTGGCCCCGGACGAGGTCAACGGGCTGATGCACCAGCATGATCTGCTTGTGCACGCGAGCAAGGTCGAGACGTTCGGAATGACCATAGTCGAGGCCGTCGCCGCGGGGCTGCCGGTGCTCGTGACCCGTAGTTTCGGACCCGAGGAGACCCTGTCCGGCATCGAGTCCGAGGCAGGGGCGCTGATGGAGATCAGCGACGACCCGCAGATCATCGCCGACGCGTACTGGAACCTGCGTTCACGCGTGGCCGAACTCGATCTGCCCGCGGCGCGCGAAGAGCTGGAGCAGCGATACGGGGCCCCGGCAGTGGCACAGCAGCTGATGGACGTCTATTTGGATCGCCCCTCGCCGTCGGCCGCTGTCGATACGCCGGTTTCCCGGAGCGGGAAGTCCGTCGAAGCAGAAGGGCACGATTCTGCTGCGCCCGGGACCGGGTCGGAGGGCACCGCCACCGCGCCCCCGGCGGAACCGGCCGGCCGCGCTGTGCTGCTCGCCCTCACACCCCCCAAATCGCGCCGCATCGCAGACTTCGCGAACCATCTGCTGGAGCGCGGTGTTCACGTCACGGTGGTGACCGCCAACACTTCCGTGTGGCAGCGCACCGGTCTGGATCCGCGCGCCGTTCTTGTGAGCATCGAGAAGGGCGAGAAGAAGCTGCGTATCCCTCGCGGCGAACGCTTCCTGGTCTATCGCGTCCCGCGCGCCGTTCTGGGCCGGGCACGGAGTACTGCTCGGAAGAGGCGGGGGACCATCACACCCGAACTCATGGTTGCGGCTACGCAACGGGTTCACAAGAAGGCCGCAAACGCATTCCACAAGAATGTCTTCAACCGCGGCTATCAAGAGGTGAGACCGCAGCTGCTCTCACGCATCGCTCGTCGCGAGGCGCTTCCCGGGCTGCGGCTGGATCTGACGGACCACGTGTTCGTGTGCGACATCAACAGCACGGTCACGGGGTGGAAGTGGGCCAAGTCCTATCCGAACCTCACGGTGACGACCAATCTCGACCGCAGTCTCTACTCGGCAAAAGACGCGTAGCAGCGGGGCAGCCTTGTCGCCTGGCAAGGCTGCCCCGTCCCGGATACGTCCGACGGTGAGGGCGCTCGGAAAACTGCGGCACCCGACGGCATCGCCCCACCCTCCATGAACGGAGGGCGGGGCGATTTCATGTCTGCACCCACCGATGCCTGGACCTACTCTGCGGCCGGGCGACCCACAATTTCCCTCAGCCGCTCCTCAAACGGAACCAGGACGGCCTCACGCGTGTAAATATCGGCATGCCTCCGAGCCGATTCCCGCTGCTCCGGCCCGAGGTCCCGGGCAGCCTTTCCGGCTGCCACCATCGATGAAGCCAACGCGTCCACGTCAAGACTGTTCGCGTTGAACCACAGCGGATAACCCTCCAGTACATCCTGGGCCGCAATTCCCGGCGCATGCACGGAGACAATGGGATGACCGAATGCCATGTACTCAAAAATCTTGCCCGAGGTGACGTACTTCCCGCCGCCTGCCAAGAACACCAGTACATCGGCGTCCTCGTAGACCTTTCCTACTTCCGTCTTGGAGACCGGACCACAGTAGCGAAGGCCGGTGTCCTCTTCCCCGCGCTCACGGGCAGCGTCGTCGAGGCCGAGGCGCTGGAGCAACGCCTGCGGGCTGTTCTTGAAGAATCCCAAGTGCCCGTGTATCTGCAGTTCGGCGTCGGCCAGCTCGGGGTGCCTACGGGCGATCTTGAACGCGTCAGCCATCTCTTCCACCGGCTGCTTGCCGGTGAGCGTCCCGAGGTAGGCGAACTTCAGCGGTTGCGGCGCCCGCTCGGCACTGACCGGCTCCTGGTCCGCATCCGGCGCCGCGGCCGGGGGAATCACATCGGCGTCCCAGCCGTTCGGGACCACCATCATGCGGTCGGCCACGTCCGGGTAGCGCTCCGCATGCCAGCCGCGCAGTGCTTCATTCACGAAAACTGCAGCGGAGGCCCGCTCAAGGGCCCTCTTCTCCCACTTCCATGCGATGTGCCTGTCAGGGAAGGCCGGCTCGTCGGTGAAGAGGTCCAGCGTCCAGGAGTCACGGTAGTCCATGACATACGGCACTCCGGTGAGGCGATTGAACAGCCAGGCCGCCCCGAACGAAGCAAATGGATTTCCCGTCGCAATGACGACGTCGAATCGCTTCTTCGCGTGGAGTTTCAGTGCGCGGGCCACCGACGCCCGCGCCCACGAGGCGTAGCGCTCGGGGAAAACCTTCTCCTGGCCGAACTCGTAAAGGCGTCGTGCCATGAGCGGGAACGTGCGGCGCAGCCTGCTGAAGCTGCGGAGGTCCTGTTGCCAGGAGTACTGGTTCAGGGACGGTCGTTCGACTCTGATGCGTGGGTCGACAGTCTCGGAAAGGCCCTCGTCGACCGACCCGATGACGTCGTAGAGAAAGTCGAGCGGCGCGGCACAGACGGTGACGTCCCAGTCTTTTTCCGCCAGGTGGTTGGCCGTCGCCCTGGCCCTGTACACGCCACTGGCACGCGAGGGCGGGAAGTAGAAGGCCAGATAGAGCACCCGAAGGCGTCGGCCACTACGGTTGTTCATCGTTGTCCCTGTGTGGAGGCGATCGGCGATCGCTGAGCTGTGGGAGGTACGTCGTAATCCAGGCCGTAGCAAACCCGCGGGAGGGGCCCACGAACGGCCCAGGCTTCCATCAGTTCCACCGCACGGGGAACGGACAGCGCATCACTGACCACCAACAGGTCGAGCCCACCGCGAGCGGCAAACGCCGCGCTGACCATGCGGGACCGGGCATCGGGCCACAGACGGCGGTGCAAGGGCACGAACACTCTGCGATGCACCCGGCCGGCCACCCGTCGCTCATACATCTCGAGCGCCCGTCGCGATCGGCTGCGCAGCGGCCCCTGGCCGATCGCACGGACTGTCGCTCGCGGCGCGCGGTACAACACCGCGTGCTCCACTCTTCTGGGCAGGTGACGCCCCTCCAATTCCTTGAAGGTCGCGACCGTGACACCTGGCGCGAACTGCACACCACTCCAGGACTTCTTCTTGTCCACAACGACGATGACCTGCCCGCCGTTCGATGCGGCCTCGGCCGACTCGTCCAGGACCGCCCGTTTGCGCGATGCGCCGAGGGCCAGGAAAAGAACCTGCATGTCACTCCATCATTCGAGGGTGCCGGCCCGTTCGGAATCCTCACCCTGATTGTGCGTCGCGGCAGGGAACCAGAGCCGGTAATGAGCCTCGGCGACGGCCTCGTAACCGTAACGACCGTCCAAGGTCTTCTGGGCCAGCTCCAGATCCACATCACGGTCGAAACGGTCCCGCAGCCGCCAGTAACCGTCAGTGATCGATTCCGGGTCGTCCTCGACGTCGATCATTTCGCCCGCGACGCTCTCGATGCCCGCGAGGGTCTCCTCCGGCCCGCCGCAACGCGTGACGAGAACGGGCATACCCGCGGCGACTGCCTCCACCACTGTCATGCCGAACGTCTCGTACCGGCTCGGATGCACCAAGAGATCGTGCTCACGCATGAGGTTCAGCGCCGCGTCGGGCGGTACAGCTCCGAGGAATCGGATCGCGTCTTCAAGCCCCAGCTCGGTCGCTCGCGCGGTCAGCTGTGCGCGCAGCTCGCCCTCTCCCACCATCGTGAGCGTCAGCGCGGGATCCTTGGCGTGACACTGGGCGAACGCCTCGACCAACAGGTCGACGCCCTTGCGGGGGATCAAGCCACCCAGAAAGAGCCACCTGCGGAGCTCGGTGACCGGGACAGTCCGCTTCTCACGGAAGGAAATGGGGTTCGGGATCTGCTGGATCTTCTCCGCGTGATGGGGGAACGCAGCGGTCAGTACGTCACGGATCGGCTCACCGACGGCGAAGAACCCATCGACCCGGTGCAGCACCTCGTCGTAGAGGGCGCGCGCGTCCGGCTCGGCCAGTACCCGATCCAGGTAGGTGGCGTGCTCGGTCACGAAAACACGGGCGTCCGGGCGGGCATTCTGCAGAGCGGCCCAGGCACCGGGCAACCCGACGTGAGCGTGTACCACCGGGGCGGCGATGGGATTTCCGCCCAGGGCCGCCCGCAGCTGCCGTTCATGATTCCGCGCGAGAGGCCCGAATTCCTGACTCCGGGGGGTGGTGACAGCCAGATGGACCAGCTGTGCGCCACCCACTGTCGGAGTGGGGCGTACGGCCAATGGAGCGAGGGTCCGGTTGGCTGCCTCCACCGCGTCCGTGGTCCGCGGGTTCATTCGGGAGACCCAGGTGTCACAGTGGTACACGAGGGCGTTGTCGCAGCCGGGCGCCGTGGCATCGACCATTGCTTGGACGAAGGCTCCGCGGAAAGGCAGCTCCCTTGAGGGATACCAAGGCGTGACAATTGCTACGTCACGGGATGCCGCCTCGTTCATCTATGACTTCCTCCGCGCAACCCAGTCTTGAAAGCACACTTTATCATCGGGGCGATTCCTCACTTCCACGTCACCGGGCTGAAGCGGGACGTGGCACGTCTTGTTTGCCTCACGCGTAGCCTGCCGCTACCGCCTCTGCAAGGAGCACATCCATCATGAAGGTCCTCAGCGTCGTGGGCGCGCGCCCCCAACTGGTCAAGCTCGCACCGATCGCGGCCGCGTTCGCCGCGACCGATCACCAGCACGTGATCGTGCACACCGGCCAGCACTACGACGCGGACCTGTCCGATGTCTTCTTCTCCGGCCTGGGCATCCCGGATCCGGACGTCCACCTGGGTATCGGTTCGGGCAGCCACGGCATCCAGACCGGTGGCGTGCTCGCTGCCATAGACCCCGTGCTGGCCGCTGAACGCCCCGACTGGGTACTCGTGTACGGAGACACCAACTCCACCCTGGCCGGCGCGCTCTCCGGGGTGAAGATGCACCTGCCCGTCGCGCACCTGGAAGCCGGTCTTCGCTCCTTCAACCGCCGGATGCCGGAGGAGCACAACCGCATCCTCACCGATCACGCCGCCGACCTCCTTCTCGCTCCGACGGAAGAGGCCATGCGGCACCTGTCCAACGAGGGGTTGGCAGAACGCTCGGTGCTGGCCGGCGACGTCATGGTGGACGTCTGTCTCCGGATCCGGGACAAAATCACCTCGGGTGTGCAATCGGCGCCCGCTCTGCCGGACGGCATCGATCCCCATGCCCCTTATCTGCTGGCCACCCTGCACCGACCGGACAACACCGACTCCCCGGAGCGGCTGGACGCCCTGCTCGGCGCCCTCGCGGCCCTTCCTCTGCCGGTTGCTCTGCTGGCACACCCCCGGCTGACAGCACGTGCCGAACAGCATGGAATCGACCTGAACCGCGGTTCCCTGCATGCCGGACGGCCGCTGCCCTACGCGGGCCTGATCGCCGCGGTACTCGGATCCTCCGGCGTGGTCACGGACTCCGGAGGCCTGCAGAAGGAAGCGTTCCTTCTGGACCGGGTCTGCACGACCATCCGACCGGAGACGGAGTGGGTGGAGACTCTGGAGGGCGGCTGGAACCAACTGGTGCCGAACCCAGACGAGTTGTCCCCGGCCGACTGGGCCGGGATCGCCACACGACCGTCGCCGACAACGCCGCGTGGCTTCCCTTACGGTGACGGCAAGGCCGCCCAGCGCGTCGTCGAGCTGCTGGAACAGCACAAGCGCTGACCTGACCGGGGTGGTGCGTTGCCCGCCCGTGGGCAACGCACCACCCCGGTGACCTGAAGACCGGTTCCGTTTAGTCTTCGGGCATTTCCTTGGTCACATAACGCCGGAGCCAGGACCGAAAGTCCGGTCCCAGGTCTTCACGTTCACAGGCGAGCCCGACGATGGCACGCAGGTATTCGCCCCGGTCACCGGTGTCGTAGCGCCGCCCACGGAAGACGACACCGTGTACGGGTCCGGCAATCTTCTCGTCACCGGCAAGCACCTGGAGCGCGTCGGTCAGCTGAATCTCGCCGGCCCGGCCCGGCTCCGTCCCCCTCAGGACCGGAAAGATCTCCGGGGCCAGCACATACCGGCCGATGACCGCGAAGTTGCTCGGCGCGTCAGCGGGCGCGGGCTTCTCGACAAGCCGGGTGATTCTGACGACGTCTTCCTCTTCCGTGGCTTCGACGGCCGCGCAGCCGTACAAGTGCGTCTTGTCGGGCTCCACCTCCATCAGTGCCACAACACTGCCACCCTTGCGCGTCTGAATGTCGACCATGCGAGAGAGCAGCGGATCGCGGGGATCTATGAGGTCGTCGCCGAGAAGCACCGCGAACGGCTCGTCGCCGACGTGCGGAGCGGCGCACAGCACCGCGTGTCCGAGCCCCTTCGGCGCACCTTGGCGTACGTAGTGCATGGTGGCCAGGTCGCTCGACTCCTGAACCTTGAGCAACCGGTCTGCGTCCCCCTTCCGGAGGAGGGCGGACTCCAGCTCGTGGTTTCGATCGAAGTGGTCCTCCAGAGGGCGCTTGTTGCGGCCCGTGATCATCAGCACGTCGGAAAGACCCGCTGCCGCGGCCTCTTCCACCACATACTGAATCGCCGGCTTGTCCACGACCGGGAGCATTTCCTTCGGAGTGGCCTTCGTGGCCGGCAAAAAGCGGGTTCCCAGACCCGCCGCGGGGATAACAGCCTTTTTGATCATCTGACGTCCGAGTCTCGTTCCTGACACAACGCGAGACCCCGAGGGCAAGCCGTCGGGGTCTCGTACGGTTCTCAAAGCGTGGGCTGGTCAGCCGCCGATGACGACGCGCCGCACACCCGCCCAGCGGGCCGGGTCCGTCGTGCGACGGCCGTCGACCAGGACGCGGACGTCCGGGAGATCGGCGGCGGCGAGCTCGCGGTACTCGGCGTGGTCGGCCTGGAGGATCGCGGCGGTGACGGTCTGGCCCTCGTGCGGGACGAGGCCGTGCGCGGTCAGCTCCTCGGCCGTGTACATCGGGTCCGAGACGAACGGCACCGCACCGCGCTCCTTCAGTGCCTCGACGGTCGGGAAGACGCCGGAAAAGGCCGTCTCCTTCACTCCGCCGCGGTAGGCCGCGCCCAGCACCAGCACACCGACCCCGTCCAGGTCGCCATAGGCGGCGGCGAGCAGATCGACCGCGTACTCGGGCATGGCCGCGTTGGCCTCGCGCGCCGAACGCACCACGGTCGCCGAGGGGTCGTTCCAGAGGTACATCCGCGGGTAGATCGGGATGCAGTGCCCGCCGACGGCGATGCCCGGCTGGTGGATGTGGCTGTAGGGCTGGGAGTTGCAGGCCTCGATGACCTTGAGGACGTCGATGTTCTGCTGGTCGGCGAAGCGGGCGAACTGGTTCGCCAGACCGATGTTGACATCGCGGTAGGTCGTCTCGGCGAGCTTGGCCAGCTCGGACGCTTCCGAAGTGCCCAGGTCCCAGACGCCGTTGGGGCGCGGCAGGTCCGTACGGTCATCGAAGTCCAGGACCGACTCGTAGAACGACACACCGTGCGCGGCCGATGCCTCGTCGATCCCGCCGACCAGCTTCGGGTAGCGGCGCAGGTCCGCGAAGACCCGGCCGGTGAGCACTCGCTCCGGGGAGAACACCAGGTGGAAGTCTTCCCCGGCCTTGAGACCGGAGCCCTCTTCGAGCATCGGCGCCCAGCGGGTACGGGTGGTGCCGACCGGCAGCGTGGTCTCGTAGCTGACGAGAGTACCGGGCTTGAGACCGGCGGCGATCGCCTTGGTCGCGGAGTCCATCCAGCCGAAGTCCGGCGTGCCTTCCGCGTCCACGAAGAGGGGTACGACGACCACGACGGCCTCGGACTGGGCAACCGCGGACGCGGTGTCCGTCGTCGCGGTCAGCAGCCCCGCCTCGACGGTCTCCTTGAGCTTGATGTCGAGGTCGTGCTCGCCGGGGAACGGCTCGGTGCCGGCGTTGACCAGCTCGACGACCTTCTCGTTGACGTCGGCGCCGATCACCCGGTGGCCCTTGGCGGCGAACTGCACGGCGAGCGGCAGACCGATCTTGCCCAGGGCGACTACACAGATGTTCATGGTTACTTCCTCTTGGAGCGCTTGGTGCCGGTCAACAGGGATCGCAGCCGCGAGCCCAGCGGTTTCTTGGGCGGATGGAGCGGGCCGGTCCTGATCACCATGCGGCCCTTGGTGTTGAGACGCGCCGCGGCCCGGTACGGGTCCGTCTCGCCGTGCCACCTGCGGGCGAGCGGCATGGGTCGACCGTCGCCGCGTACCGGGATCTCGTACGTTCCACCGGCCACGTCCACGAAGACCCGCACGCCCCGCTTGGCCGTACGGGGTTCGAGCGGAATCCGGGCCCGCAGCACGGTGGCGTTGCCATCGTCCGTGAGTTCCCGGGTGAACTCCCCCTGCGCCGGGGGCAGATCGTGCCCGTCCGGCAGGCGGTGGGCGCGCGCCTTGTCGGCGCTCTTGGGCATGGCGCCCTCGACGAGACGGACGACCGCGGAGCCGGTGTCGCCGACGACACCGATCCGTATCGTCAGGGCGAGCGACAGCTCCTCGCCGGTCTGTACCCACTCCGACTCGATCAACCGGGTCTTGTTGGCCAGGCGTCCGGGGACGATCTCCCCGACCAGTTCGAAGCAGCGGTCGGGGAGTTCCAGCCCCGCGTCGCGGAACCCGGGGTAGCGGGCGAAGGCCCGGCCGTCCTCCAGGTGAAAGGGGGGCGCGCCGTGCTCGGCCTCTTCGCTGATGGCTCGGCAGAGTTCGTCAACGGCGCCGCGCTGCGCGAGCCGGAGCCTCGCCCGCAGCTTGGCCGGGAGCGAATCGCTGAGCGGGTCCGTCAGGTAGGAGTCGGCGAGCCGGGTGATACCGGCGCATATCTCACGCTTCGTCTCCTCGTCGAGGTCCACGAAGTCGCCCTGGATGAGCTTGGAGAGCTCCCAGGTGAAATGGCGCTTGAAGACGGCGTCCCGGTTCGGCCCGGCCTCGATCAGCCCGGCAGCATGGTCCATGATCACGGCCGTGCAGCGGAGCCGTGCCAGATGGTTGGCGCGGTAGGTGATATTGCTGGCATCCCCGCGCTTCACCGCGTAGTAGCAGGTGTAGTCGGCCACCACGGATATCTTGCGGGCGTGGACGCACGCCTCGATGGTGAAGGGCTGGTCGCTACCGACCGGCACGTCCTCGGGGAAGCGCAGTTGGTGCTTCTCCACGAGGTCGCGGCGGAAGAGCTTGGTGTTGGCCAGCGCGAACGGCAACTCGGGCCCGTAGAGGCTGACATCGGGATCATTGGCCTTGTAGAGCGACTGCCGCACGTACCGCCCGTTGGTGCCGACCATCTTGCCTATGACGACGTCGGAGCCATGGGTGTCGGCACAGGTCACCATCCGCTCCAGCGCCTCCTCGCCGAGGTAGTCGTCGGAGCCGATGAAGTAGACGTACCTGCCGGTGGCGAGCTCCAGTGCCCGGTTGCTCGGCATCGCCGGGCCACCGGAGTTGGGCTGGTGGACGACCTTGACCGTACCCGGGTAGCGCGCGGCGAAGCGGTCGAGTTCGGCGGCGCTGTCGTCCGTCGAACCGTCGTCGACCGCGACGACCTCCAGCCGGTCGAGACCGATGGACTGCCCGACGAGAGAGTTCAGGCACTCGGTGAGGTAAGGCATGGTGTTGTACACGGCCACGACGACGGTTACGTCGGGGACATCGGGTCTGCCGGTCACACGGTCACCTCAGTGGCTCTCTCGACGGATGTGCGCGTACTTCCGGGAAACAGCCTCGCGCTGTTCTCAGGTTCCATGGGTGGTGGGCTCCCCCACGAAGGTCGTGACAGTGCGCCCTGTCTTCGCCGATTCCAGGACCGCTGCGGCCACTTCCACCGTGCGCAGCCCCTCCTGCAGCGTGCATATGTCCTTCTCGCTGCCGCGCACCGCGTCCCGGAAGAGCTCGTGCTCGACCAGCAGCGGCTCGCGCTTGGCAATGGCGTACCGGATCATGTCGCCCTCGGAGACGCCTCGGAAGGCCTGCAGCGCCTCCCACTCGGTGGCCACCGCGGCGTTCGAGTGGAAGGTGAGGTCGGCGGTGAGGGTGTCGGCAATGAAGGTGCCACGCTCGCCGGTGACGGAGGTGAAACGTTCCTTGAGCGGGCTCAGCCAGTTGACCAGGTGGTTGACCATGGTTCCATCGGAGAGCTGGCCCACGGCGGAGACCATGTCCTCGTGCGGGCGGCCGGACTTCGACACGGTGTGGGCGGAGATCGAGGTGTAGGCCTGGCCCGTCACCCAGCCGGTCAGGTCGATGTCGTGGGTGGCGAGGTCCTTGACCACGCCGACATCGGCGATGCGGTGCGGGAACGGGCCCTGCCGACGGGTGACGACCTGGAAGACCTCGCCCAGCTCCCCCGCCTCCAGGCGGGCGCGCATCGACCGCAGCGCCGGGTTGCAGCGCTCGATGTGGCCGACGCCCGCCACCAGGCCGCGCGACTCGAAGGCGTCGACGAGCCGTCGGGCACCTTCCACGGTGTCGGCGACAGGCTTCTCGATCAGCGCGCAGACACCGGCCTCGGCGAGCTGAAGGCCGACTTCCTCGTGCAGCGCGGTGGGGCAGGCCACGACCGCGTAGTCGACACCGAGGGTGATGAGCTCCTCGACCGTGGACAGTACGGGAGCGCCCTGCGCCCAGCCGTTCTTGTCCCCCATCGGGTCGACGACGCCGACCAGTTGTACGTCGTCCAGGCCGGCCAGCACACGGGCGTGGTGGCGGCCCATCGAGCCGAGGCCGATCAGACCGGCTCTCAGTTCTGCGGTCACTGCATGTCTCCCAGCGAGTTCACGGCGCCGACGATGCGGTCCAGGTCCTCCGGCGTCAGTGAAGGATGTACGGGCAGCGAGACGACCTCGGCGGCGGCACGCTCGGTCTCCGGCAGATCCCAGGTCCGGCCCGCCTTCTGGTCGGGCTCCCAGTACGGCTTCAGCCGGTGGATCGGAGTCGGGTAGTACACGGCGTTGCCGATGCCCGCCTCGCTCAGCCTGGCCATGGCGGCGTCACGGTCACCCTGCACCCGGATGGTGTACTGGTGGTAAACGTGGCGTGCACCGTCGGCGACGGGCGGGACGGTGACGTTCGGCGCGGTGATGTGCCGGTCGAGATACGCAGCGTTGGCGCGCCGCTGCTCGGTCCAGCCGAGCACCTTCCCGAGCTGTACGCGGCCGACGGCGGCGGACACGTCCGTCATGCGCATGTTGGCGCCGACGATCTCGTTGGCGTACCGCTGCTCCATGCCCTGGTTGCGCAGCAGCCTGAGGGTGCGCGCGACCTCGGCGTCGGCGGTGGTGACCATGCCTCCTTCGAGGGAGTGCATGTTCTTCGTGGGGTAGAAGCTGAAGGTGCCGCCGGAACCGAAAGCGCCGACCGGTGTGCCGTCCAGCGCGGCGGTGTGCGCCTGGCAGGCGTCCTCGACGACCGCGAGGCCGTGCTTCCGCGCGATCGGCATCAGCGCGTCCATCGCGGCCGGGTGGCCGTACAGATGGACGGGCATGATCGCGGCCGTGCGGGGTGTGATGGCGGCCTCGACCCCTGCCGGGTCCAGACCGAAGCTGCCCGGCTCGATGTCCGCGAAGACCACGTCGGCACCGGCCAGGCGGACCGCGTTGGCGGAGGCCGCGAAGGAGAACGACGGGACGATGACCTCGTCACCGGGGCCTATCCCCAGGGCGAGCAGCAGGAGATGGAGGGCCGAGGTGCCCGAGTTGACCGCGACGCAGTGACGTCCGTCGACCAGCTCCGAGAAGCCTTCCTCGAAGGCCGCGACCTCCGGGCCCTGCACGACCCGGCCGCTGCGCAGTACGCGCACCACGGCCTCGATCTCTTCCTCACCGATCACCGGCCGGGCAGCAGGTATTGCTTCCCTGTTGTCGCTCGACATGGACGTCCTCCTCGAACACCGCAAGAGCTGTGAGCGGCGATGGCTCCAAGGCATGCGAATGTCGGATGAGGCTCCGCCGCCTCGGCGCATGGCCGATTCTGTACCAATATATTGCGCGCAAATGACCCTTTTACCCCGAGGGCAATGCACCCAGGGCATAAGGGCTGGCTTGTCCTACCTGAAGCGGGCCGACGCGCCGGTCAGCATTCTCGGGAATTGCACATCCGACGGCAGCCGCGTCACATTATCAGGGTTTTCACAGGGGGTTTCGTAGAGGTTACGACCAAAGAGATGCGGCCCACATGCCCCACGTCCGCCTAACCGGATGCAAAGGAGGTGCGGGCCCTTGAAGGGAACCCGCACCTCCTTTGCATTGCCGTCCGACCGCTGGTCAGCTCTCGGTGTCGGCCGAGACGGAAGGCTGCGACGACTGCTCCGCGGCAACCGTCTTCTTCGCCGCCGCCTTCTTGGCCGTCGTCTTCTTCGCCGCGGTCTTCTTGGCCGCCGTCTTCTTGGTGGCTGCCTTCTTGGCGGTGGCCTTCTTCGCGGTCTTGCGTGCCGTCTTCTTCGCCGGGGCCTCCGCTTCCGCGGCTTCGGGGGTCTCGGCGTCGGGCTTCGGCTCGACGGAACCGGTCACCACGACGACCTCTGCCGCGTCCGCACCTGCGGGCGAGCCCGCGGGTGCGGTGACCTTGCGGGTCACCCGGCGACGGGCACGCGGCGGGGCGGCCTCGGGGACCACCTCTTCGGGTGCGGCCTCGGGCTGCGGGGCCTCGACGACCGGGGCCGCCACCGATACCAGTTCCTCGACCTGCTCGGCCGGGGCCGGCGAGCCCGCCGGGGCGGTCGCCTTACGGGTCGCCCGACGGCGCGTACGGCCCTGAGGAGCCTCGACGGCCACCGGGGTCTCGGCGACCGGTTCGGGCACCACGACCACGACCGGCTCGGGCTCCACGACCGGCTCCGGCC
>NZ_FMDF01000028.1 GCF_900091955.1 Streptomyces sp. Ncost-T10-10d | reverse complement strand
CCGGACCGGACACGGGGCGACGACTTGTGCGGGTGCTGGAGAGCGACCGGCGTCAGCCGGGGATCAGACCGTCGTCCCGGAGCATGGCGCGCACCTCTTCAAGGGTCGCGTCGGACGACGGCAGGATCAGCTCGGACGGTTCCAGGGAGTCGTCCGGCAAGGGTGTGCCGAACTCGCGCACCCTGGCGAGGAGCGCGTGGAGAGTGGAGCGGAAGCCGGGGCCGTCGCCGCTCTCCATCTCGGCGAGCAGTTCGTCGTCGAGCCTGTTGAGCTCGGCGAGATGGCTGTCGGCCAGTGCGACCTGGCCCTCCCCCATGATCCGTACGATCATGACGCTGCCTTAACTCTTGTCGAACCTGTGCGGGGACTGCGACGACTGCTGCTGCGCCGCATCCTGCGGGCCGCCCTCGATCGCCTGCTGCTGGGTGGAACCGCCGGCCAGCTCGGCCTTCATGCGCTGCAGCTCCAGCTCCACATCCGTACCACCGGAGATCCGGTCCAGCTCGGCGGCGATGTCGTCCTTCGCCGTCCCGGTCGGGTCGTCCAGGGCGCCGGAGGCGAGCAGCTCGTCGATCGCACCGGCCCGGGCCTGCAGCTGCTGGGTCTTGTCCTCGGCCCGCTGGATCGCCAGGCCGACATCGCCCATCTCCTCCGAGATCCCGGAGAAGGCCTCGCCGATCCGGGTCTGCGCCTGAGCTGCGGTGTAGGTGGCCTTGATGGTCTCCTTCTTGGTACGGAAGGCATCGACCTTGGCCTGCAGCCGCTGGGCCGCGAGAGTGAGCTTCTCCTCCTCGCCCTGCAGCGTGGTGTGCTGCGTCTCCAGGTCGGTGACCTGCTGCTGGAGTGCGGCGCGCCGGGACAGCGCCTCGCGGGCCAGGTCCTCGCGGCCGAGCGCGAGCGCCTTGCGGCCCTGGTCCTCCAGCTTGGACGACTGACCCTGCAGCTGATTCAGCTGCAGCTCCAGCCGTTTGCGCGAGGTCGCCACATCGGCGACGCCGCGGCGCACCTTCTGAAGCAGCTCCAGCTGCTTCTGGTACGAGTAATCGAGGGTCTCGCGCGGATCCTCGGCCCGGTCAAGGGCCTTGTTTGCCTTCGCGCGGAAGATCATCCCCATACGCTTCATGACACCGCTCATGGGCTTCGCGCGCCCCCTTCTGACGGACTGAGCTCCAGCACTCCAACAGAACCCACAGTACGGGCCCTGCCTCTATTACCGCACTGTTCGAGCACAGATGTGCTCCTCCCCAAGGACGACTGCACCCGGTCACCGCTCCGGCCCAGGGAGTAGGTGGCGGTCGGGGAAACCGGTCGAGACGTCCGCGGCAGACCCATGGGGACACCTCCGAGGACGCAGGCCGTTGCCGGATCGTTCCCGACCGGCCTGGGGCAGCGGCGATCGAACCCGTACCCTTGGGCCTTGTGTTCCGTAGCCGTTCGAAGGAAGAGAAGGCGCCCACCGGCAAGGTGACGGCGGACCTCTCCAAGCAGCCCCGCGACCCGCAGGCCCCCAAAGGTCGCCCCACCCCCAAGCGCAGCGATGCCCAGTCGCAGCGCCGTCGTGCCTCCAGTGGCGCGCCGCTCGACCGCAAGGAGGCCATGAAGCGGCAGCGCGAAGCGCGCCGTGTGGACATGGCCAAGCAGCGTGAGGCGCTCGCCAGTGGCGACGAGCGCTATCTGCCGGCTCGCGACAAGGGCCCGGTGCGGCGCTTCGTCCGCGATTACGTGGACTCGCGTTTCTGCATCGCGGAGTTCTTCCTGCCGCTCGCCGTGATCATTCTGATCCTCAGCGTGATCCAGGTGCAGAACATCCAGACCATCTCGCTGCTGCTCTGGCTCGTCGTGATCGTGCTGATCGTCATCGACTCGATCGGTCTCGCGTTCCGCCTGAAGAAGCAGCTGAACGCACGCTTCCCCGATACGCCGAAGCGTGGCGCGGTCGCCTACGGTCTGATGCGTACGCTTCAGATGCGTCGGCTCCGGCTGCCGAAGCCGCAGGTCAAGCGTGGAGAGCGACCCTGAGTACGGATATCTCCGGCTCGGCCGGCGGTCCGTCCGCCGACGCCGTCACCGCCACCGTCACCGGGTTCTCGGGAGCCTCTGCGGTGTGGCTGAAAGGGCTCGGCGGACTGCGCAACACCGTCCGCCAGGAGCTCGTCGCCCGGCAGATCGACGAGCAGATCGCGGCCCGCTTCCCGGTCGGGCAGCGGCTGCGCATCCTCGACGTCGGCATGGGCCAGGGCACCCAGGCGCTGCGCCTGGCCAGGGCCGGTCACAGCGTGACGGGCCTGGAGTCCGACGCCGAGATGCTGCGGGTGGCCCGCGAGGCGCTCGGCAGCGAGCCCGCGGGCATCCGTGAACGGGTCCGGCTCATCGAGGGCAACGGCCTGGACACCGGGGTGCACTTCCTGCCCGGCAGCTTCGACGTGGTGCTCTGCCACGGCGTGCTGATGTATGTCCGGGAGCCGGACGCGATGCTGGCCGGACTTGCCCGGATGCTGGCCCCGGGCGGACTGCTCTCGCTGCTCGTACGGAACGCCGATGCGCTGGCGATGCGGCCCGGGACCGCCGGGGACTGGGACGCGGCGCTGGCCGCCTTCGACACGGATGCGTACACCAATCGGCTGGGGCTCGCGGTGAGGGCCGACCGGCTGGACGCGCTGACGGCCACGCTCGCCGGCATCGCGGCACCCCTGCACGCCTGGTACGGGGTGCGTGTCTTCACGGACAACGTGAGCAACGACGTGGAACTGCCGGCCGCCGACGAACTGGAGCGGGTGCTGGCCGCGGAGGATCGCGCCGGACGGACCGATCCGTACCGCCGCGTGGCCGCGCTGCTCCATCTGTGCGGAGTGCGGGGCTAGAACCTTCCGGTACGCCGCCGGAGTCGTCCGGCGGCGTACCCGGTCGGCCGAACCCAACAGGCCCCCAATAGGGCTAAAAGCAATAATTCGGACATGGATGCATCCCACTCCCGCAACCGTGTACGCCGTCTGCTGCTGCCTCTGACCGCAGGTGTCTGCGCAGTCGCCCTGGTGAGCGGCTGCTCGGACGCGAACTCCGATTCTCCGGCGGCCCGACCCACCGAGTCGGCCTCCGCTTCGCAGACCGTCGGCGATCTGCAGCACGAGTACCAGGACGTGATCAAGAACGTCCTGCCGTCGGTCGTGCAGATCGAAGCCTCCAACAGCCTGGGCTCCGGCGTCATCTACGACACCAAGGGCCATATCGTCACCAACGCGCACGTGGTCGGCAACGAGAAGACGTTCAAGGTCACCGTCGCCACCGGCGAGAAGGTGCTGCGGGCCTCGCTGGTCGCCGCCTATCCGGAACAGGATCTGGCCGTCATCAAGCTCGCCGAGGTCCCGGAAGGGCTGAAGCCCGCAAAGTTCGGCGACTCGGAGAAGGTCGAGGTGGGACAGATCGTGCTGGCGATGGGCTCGCCGCTCGGGCTGTCCTCCAGCGTCACCCAGGGCATCGTCTCGGCGCTCGGCCGGACCGTCAGCGAAGGCAGCGGGGGCGGTGGCACGGGCGCGACGATCGCGAACATGGTGCAGACCTCGGCGGCGATCAACCCGGGCAACAGCGGAGGTGCGCTGGTCAACCTGAACAGCGAGGTGATCGGCATCCCGACGCTGGGGGCGATCGACCCGCAGATGGGTGACAGCGCGGCGCCGGGGATCGGGTTCGCGATCCCCGTGTCGATGGTGAAGACGATCGCCGATCAGATCGTCAAGAGCGGCAAGGTCACCGACTCGGGCCGGGCTGCGCTGAACATCATCGGACGCACGGTCGTCAACGACACCTACCAGCCGGTCGGGGTGGCGCTGGTCGGCGTGACGAAGGGCGGCGCCGCGGACAAGGCGGGGCTGCGGGTCGGCGACGTCGTCACCAAGGTCGGAGATCTGCCGGTCCCGACGATCACGGCCCTGTCGGAGGCGCTGGCCTCGGACAAGCCGGGCGAGAAGGTCACGGTGACGTACCTGCGCAACGGGGCGGAGAAGACAGCGCAGGTCACTCTCGGCGAGATCTAGCTTCAACGCCGTACGGGCTCGGAGACAGGCCCGAGCCCGTACGGCTGCTCATGCGCCGGGCGGATCAGCCCTGGTCGGCCTGGAGGCTCATGGGGCCGTAGATCTTTGTCGTGTCGTCGAAGAGCGTCACCTGGTCCGCCCCGCCGTCGAGGAGCTCCTTCCAGTACTCACCGATCCAGGACTCCGCATCGCCCTGCGTGGTGAATTCCTCCGGCTGCAGGGCCGGCTCCGTCTCCGTACCGTCGGACTTCTCGAACCGCCACGTCCACGCCATGTCCGCCTCCTGGGTCACTTTGCTGCCCGCAGCCTAGTGCCTCCGATCGGTGCGGGAACGGGTCCTGCGCCCGCTCGGACGCCCCCAGGTCGCGCACCCGCTGCGCGGACGCGGGAGGATCGGAGGCGTGGAACTGACTCTGCTGGGCACCGGAGCCCCCGACGGGCTGCCGCGGCCCGAATGTCCCTGTGCCGCCTGCGCCACCGCCCGCGGTACGCGCTCGCGGGCCGCGACCGCGCTGCTCGTCGACGACGCGCTGCTGCTCGATCTCACCCCGGGGGCCGTGTTCGCCGCAGCCCGTGCGGGGCATTCGCTCACCGGCGTACGGCAGGTGCTGCTCACCCATCCGCACGACGGGCCCGCCGTGGAGCTGCCTGCCGGCCTGCCTCCGGCGGGACGCGTGCCGGACGGGCGGGAGCTGACGCTGATCAGCGGTCACCGGGTGAGGGCGGTACCGATGGACGCGCCGGGAACGGGTTACGAGGTGACGGCCCCGGAGGGCGCACGGCTGCTCTACCTGCCGCCGGGCGCCGCGCCCTCCGGTCTCACGGACCGGGTGGCACAGCCCTACGACATGGTGGTCGGCGATGTGGTCGGGCGGCCGGACGCGGTGGCGCGGCTGCGGGCCGTCGAGGCGATCGGGCCGGCCACCGAGATCATCGCCGTTCATCTGGACCACGACGCACCGCCCGGCGCCGAGCTGGACCGGCGGCTCGCGGCGGCCGGCGCGCGGGCCGTACCCGACGGGACGACGCTGGTGATGGGTGAGTACCACTCGGTGCCGGACGTGCCGCGGCGCACGCTGGTGACGGGCGGTGCCAGGTCGGGTAAGTCGGTGGAGGCCGAGCGGCGCCTGGAGACGTTCCCCGAGGTGCTGTACGTGGCGACCGGTGGAGGCAGGGAAGGGGACGCGGAGTGGGCGGCCCGGATCGGGCTGCACCGGGACCGCAGGCCGGCCGCCTGGCGCACCGAGGAGACGTGTGAGCTGGTGGAGCTGCTGGAGTCGGACGGGCCGCCGCTGCTGATCGACTGTCTGTCGCTGTGGCTGACGGATGCGATGGACCGGGTGGATGCCTGGGACGACGCGGCGTGGGCGAACGGCGGCGAGAACGCGTTGCGGGAGCGGACCGCCGAGTTGGTCACCGCGGTGCGCGGAACGCGGCGCACGGTCGTCGCCGTGACCAACGAGACCGGCTCGGGCGTGGTGCCCGCGACGGCTGCCGGGCGACGGTTCCGGGACGAGCTGGGCCGGTTGAACGCCGCGTTCGCCGACGAGTGCGAGCAGGTACTGCTGGTGGTGTCCGGGCAGGTGCTGACGCTGCGCGGCTGACCGGGACCCGGGAACGCGCAACGCAGGAACGGAGCGCGAGAACAGGAGGAGCGGACATGGCACGTGTACGACCGATACTGAACGGGGTTCCGGAGACCTTGTTGTGGACGCTCTACAACCGGGCGTACGAGGCGGGGCAGCCCTATCCCGTGCTGGATGATCCGATGGCACTCCGGTTGCTGAAGGATCTGGACTACCCCTTCGAGGAACGGTTCGGGCGGCCGAACGCGTTCCACTCACAGGCCCAAGGGCTGCGCTCGCGCTGCTTCGACCTGGCCGTGCAGGGGTATCTCGCCGCCCGGCCGCAGGCCACTGTGGTCGCGCTCGGCGACGGTCTGGAGACCGGCTTCTGGAGGGTCGACAACGGCCGGCTGAACTGGCTGAGCGTGGAACTGCCCGAGGTCGCCGAGTTGCGCCGGGCCCTGCTGCCCGCCTCGGACCGGCTGCGCACCCTGTCCCGTTCGGCGACCGATCTGTCCTGGCTGGACGAGATCGAGGACCCGGAGGGCCGCGGTGTCGTCGTCACGACGCAGGGTCTGCTGATGTATCTGCCCCCCAAGGAGGTACGGAGGATCCTGGCGGCCTGTGCCGAACGGCTGCCCGGCGGCATCCTCGTGCTGGACACGATGGCGCGCTGGCTGGCCAGGGGCACGGTGGCCGGCACGTCGAAGGTCGGCGCGATGACCATTCCGCCGATGCGCTGGGCGATGAACCCCGGCGAGCGGCACAAGCTGCGCAGTGCGCACCCGGGGATCACCGAGGTGCGGGCGCTGCGGCTGCCGCGGGGGCGGGGCGCGATGGGCGAGCTGATCCGGATCCAGTCGCTGCTTCCGGGGCTGCGGACCCTGACGCCCGCGATGACGCAGCTGCGGTTCGTGGGCAGAACCTCGTACTGACCCGGTGTCAGAAACGTGGCGGGTACTGTTCCGCAGTGAGCCCGCCGCCGGGCTCACCGGCCCACTCCACGTATCGACCCGCGAGGCAGACCCCCGTGAATCTGGACGACTTCTCCGACCTGATCGAACGCCCCGACGGCGGCGTACGGCGCGACGCCGAGGAACGGCGGGAGCGCATGGTCGTTCCCCCCGGCGCCCTCGGCCGCCTGGACGAGCTGGGCGCCTGGCTCTCGGCCGCCCAGCAGTCCGTACCGGTCAAGGCGATCGAGCAGCCGCGCGTGGTGCTCTTCGCCGGTGACCACGGGGTTGCCGAACTGGGTGTCTCCGGGCGCGCGGCCGGCACTGCGTACGAGCTGGTTCGGGCCACGCTGGAGGGTGCGACTCCGCTCGCCGTGCTGGCGCGCCAGTTCTCGGTGCCGGTACGGATCGTCGACGCCGCTCTGGACTGCGACCCCGAGCTGCTGCCCGAGTCGGTGGTACGTCACCGGGTGCGGCGCGGCAGCGGCCGGATCGACATCGAGGACGCGCTGACGGCCGAGGAGGCCGAGCAGGCGGTACGTCTCGGCATGGCGATCGCCGACGAGGAGGCCGACTCGGGCACCGATCTGGTGGTGCTCGGCGATCTGAGCGTCGGCGGGACGACGGCCGCGGCCACGCTGATCGCGGCGCTGTGCGGCACGGACGCCTCGGTGGTCACCGGGCGCGGCGGCGCGGGGATCGACGATCTGGCGTGGATGCGCAAGTGTGCGGCGATCCGGGACGCGCTGCGGCGGGCCAGGCCGGTCCTCGGTGATCAGCTGGAGCTGCTGGCCACGGTGGGCGGTGCGGACCTGGCGGCGATGACCGGGTTCCTGCTGCAGTGCGCGGTGCGCAGGCTGCCGGTCATTCTGGACGGTGTGGTCTCGTCGGCCTGTGCGCTGGTGGGTCAGCGGGCCGCCTTCCGGGCGCCGGACTGGTGGCTGGCGGGTCAGGCGAGCGGCGAGCCGGCGCAGACCAAGGCGCTGGACCGGATGGCACTCAACCCATTGCTGGACCACGGCGTCATCGTGGGTGAAGGAAGTGGGGCATTGCTCGCACTTCCGCTCGTTCGGGCCGCGGCCGCGCTGGCGGCGGAGCTGCCCGAGCGCGCACCTGTCGCCGATGAGAAGAACGGTGCCGACGAAGGGGCTGACGGAAGCGACGCGGACCGCGACGCGACCGACGGCTGACGGACCCGGCAGCGCTGCGGCCGGCCACAAACCGGCCGCAGCGCAGTCCCCTCATGTTGCGCGATGCACCATATGATCGTTTTCATGGGAGAGGTCCGATTGGCCACCGAGGAATCCCGGCGGGACACCACCCGGGCACCGAGCACCGTCCGGTCACGCCGCTGCGCCGCGTTCACCATCTGGTACCTGCGTGTCGTGTCGTTCATCAATTTCCTGAGCGCCGTCTGGGTCACTCTCGGCAACGATCTGCGCCGTCACAACACCGCGAACTACTTCACCCCGTATCTGCTCACCGCCGGCTTCTCCTCCGGGGTGGTCGCGCTCTTCCTCGCGATCACCATGCGCCGCCGCAAGCGGGCCGCGTGGATCGTGAACATGGTGGTGAGCAGTCTCCTGCTGCTGCTCTTCGCCCTGGTGATTCCGTTCCCGGAGGTCCGGCAGTACGCGCAGAACTGGATCTCGCTGGCGCTGACGGCCATGTTCGTCCTGGCGCTCGCCCTCGGCCGGCGCGAGTTCTACGCGAAGGGCGACCGGTCCAATCCCAAGCTGGCCGCCGCCGTCGCGGTCGGCGGGCTGCTGGTCACCTCGCTGATCGCCGCGGGCCTGGTCACCCTCACCAACACCGCGCGCGACGACTACCGCTCGTCCTTCCTGGACCGCTGGCACTACGGCGCCCTGCGGCTCGTCTCGGTCGCCGCCAACGATGTCGACTTCCCCGGAATCACTACGCCCGGCTGGGTCAATGTCACCATCAACATCCTCTCCACGCTGCTGCTGATCGCCGTCGTGTACGCGGCGTTCCGGGCCCGCCGGGCCGTCGACCCGATCACCCCGGAGGACGAGGCCCGGCTGCGGGCGCTGCTCGACAAGCACGGCGACCGCGACTCGCTCGGCTACTTCGCGCTGCGCCGGGAGAAGAGTGTCATCTGGTCACCGACCGGGAAGGCCGCCGTCGCCTACCGGGTGGTCGGCGGGGTCTCGCTCGCCTCCGGTGATCCCATCGGCGACCTGGAGGCCTGGCCCGGAGCGATCGAGCCATGGTTGGCCGAGGCCCGCGAGCACGGCTGGATCCCGGCGGTGATGGGCGTGAGCGAGGAGGGCGGCACCGTCTACGCGCGGCACGGCCTCGACGCCCTGGAGCTGGGCGACGAAGCGATCGTGGAGACCGCCGAGTTCACCCTCGAAGGGCGTGCGATGCGGACCGTCCGCCAGGCGTACAACCGGGTCAGGCGCGCCGGGTACGAGGTGACCGTGCGTCGGCACGCCGACATCCCCGACGACGAGATGGCCGAACTGGTACGGCGCGCCGACGACTGGCGCGACGGGGCGACCGAACGCGGCTTCTCGATGGCGCTGGGCCGGCTCGGCGATCCGGCAGACGGGCAGTGCGTGATGCTCGAATGCCGCAACTCGCCCACCGAAGAGGGCGGCGAACCCGGCGAGTTGCGCGCCGTACTGAGCTTTGTGCCATGGGGACCGAACGGCCTCTCGCTGGATCTGATGCGCCGTGACCGGGACGCGGAGAACGGCCTGATGGAGTTCATGGTCATCGAACTCCTCCAGCGTGCCGGTGAGATCGGGATCACCCAGGTCTCACTGAACTTCGCGATGTTCCGGTCCGTCTTCGAGCGGGGTTCACGGCTCGGCGCCGGACCGGTGCTGAGGCTGTGGCGCTCCATGCTCAGCTTCTTCTCGCGCTGGTGGCAGATCGAGTCGCTCTACCGCGCCAACGCCAAGTACCGACCGATCTGGGAGCCGCGCTTCATGCTCTTCGAGAAGAGCTCCGACCTCCTGCGCATCGGCCTCGCCGCGGGCCGCGCCGAAGGGTTCCTGGAGGCACCCGGTCTGCCCAAGTGGATGCACCGCTCACATCTCGGGGCCGGTGGATGAGACCCGTACACGCGCTGGGCCGGGCCGTTCGCCACGAGTGGGGTCCGCTCGCGGGGACCGTACGCGCGGGGCTCGCCGCCTCCCGGCTGGGGGCTGTTCCGATGACGCTGGCTTCGGTCTGTCTGACGGCACTGCTCCATACGGTGCAGAACCAGTCGTGGGGCGCCGGGCCGGTGCGCGAGCTCGGGGCGGTGCGGGCCGAGGATCCGCTGTGGGAGGCCCTGCTGCGTACCCCGTTGTCACTGTTCGTCCCGGCGCTGGACCTGCCGGCGTGGGGGGCGCTGGCGCAGATCCTGGTGGTGTTCGGGACCGCCGAGATCTGTCTGGGCCGGTGGCGCACGCTGCTGATCGCGTACGTCGCGACGCTGGCCGGAACGATGTACGCGCGGATCGGTGTCTCGATCGACCCCGAAGGGCTGTTCGGGCTGCCCGCCTCCGATGCCCGGATCATCGACACCGGCCCTTCGGCGGCGGTGGTCGGGCTGGCCGTCTACGTGAGTTACGTCTACCGGGCCTGGTTCACCGGGGCGCTGGTGATCGCGACAATGGTGGCCGAGATGATCTTCAAGAACAATCTGGCGGGCAAGGAGCATCTGGCCGCGATCGCCGCGGTCCTCGCGCTGTGTGTTGTCACGCTCCGCCGGGACCGGCGCCGGCAACTGCGGCGCGGGGCTCAGGATTTGCGCCCGGGGGCCGGAACCCGGTCCGGTGCGCCGCCGATCAGGTCCTGAAATCTGCGGCGCGGGCCCGCCCAGCGCACATCGTGGTGGTAGGCGCGCAGCACCGCCCGGGCGCGGGCGCGGTGACGGGTGCGGTAGAAGCGCTTCGCCCACATCGAGGTCGGCCGGGCCAGCCGGATCGCCCCGATCAGCGCGACGAACGGGACGAGGGTGCCGACGACCGCGAGCCGCGCCTTGCCCTTGAACAGGGCGATCAGCACGAAGCAGAAGTTGACGACCAGGGTCAGGATGACGCCGAGCCTGCCCTGCTGCTGGTCACTGCTCAGCTCGTTCACGCCGAACGGTGAGAAACCGGCCAGGACCAGCAGCACCAGCGCCGCGGTGAGGACCACGACCTCCACGCTCTTGCGGCCCTCCTCGGTCCAGTACACATCGTCGAGGTGGAGGATCAGGGCGAACTCGTCCAGCACCAGACCCGCACCCATACCGAAGACCACCGCACAGACCCCCGCGGTGACACCCTGGCGGCCACTGGCGACCGCCCCGAAGCCGCCGATGACGCTCAGCACCACCCCGGGCACCACATGGTGGACATGCACTCCGCCGGGCGTGATGTTGCGGAACGGGCCCTTGCCGGCCCGGATCATCCGCGTGATGAACCGGGTGATGGCGAAGGTGAGCACGAAGGCGGCCAGGGCGAGGAGCAGCGGCAGCTTTCCGGGCTCGACGATGTTCTGATCGAACCAGTGACCCATGCCACCCACTCCCAATAAGACTCTTTTGTCATGATCTGCTGTGTTCTGTACAATCTATCGGCCCGCCGCACCGATTACCCTGCGCGCCGTGACCTCCCTGAACAGCCATGGCCTGCGCTTCGCCTTCGGCACCCTGACCGTGCTCCCCGTCCGCGTCACCCGCTGGGACCGCCGGGCCGCCCGCGCCGGGATGCTGTGCGCACCGGCAGCCGGTCTCGTCGTGGGGCTGCTCGCGGCGGTGCCCGGCTGTCTGTTGCTGCTGCTCGGCTCCGGCCCGCTGCCGGCCGCGGTCGCCTCCGCCGCCGTGCCGGCGGTGCTGACCCGGGGTCTGCATCTGGACGGTCTCGCGGACACCGCCGACGGCCTGGGCAGCGGCAAGCCCGCCGACGACGCCCTGCGGATCATGAAGCAGTCGGACATCGGCCCGTTCGGTGTGATCACCCTGCTGTTCGTGCTGCTGGCCCAGGTCGCGGTCCTCGGCCGGCTCTACGGGCAGAGCTGGGCGCACGGCGCGGTGGCGGCGGTCGTCGCCGCGGTCACCGCCCGGCTGGCGCTCACCCTGGCTTCCCGTCAGGGCGTACCGGCGGCCCGTCCGGAAGGGCTGGGTGCGGTGGTGGCGGGAACGGTCACGGTCCGGGCCGCGGTGGCGGTCGGTGCCGTCACGGTGGCGGCCTGTGCGGGTGCCGGTGCGCTCCTCGGCGGGTACGGGGCGCTGCACCACGCCCTCGCCGCGCTGGCCGCCCTCGGCGTCGCCCAACTCCTGCTGCGGCACTGTGTACGGCGCTTCGGCGGGGTGACCGGCGATGTCTTCGGCGCACTGGCGGAGACTGCCGCGACGGCGGCCCTGGTGGTCCTGGCACTCGGTTAGGAGCGGGCCTTCGGGCACTCCTGGCGCCACACACCCAGCTCGTACCTCTTCCGCAGCGAACTGAGCCCGAGCCGCTTCGACCCGGCGCAGAACCGGGCGACCGGCAGCTCGTACTCCACGTGGAAGACGGCCTTGCCCGCCTTCACGAACGGTGTGAGGGCATCGCACTCCCCGTACTGCGCGCACTGCTCATTGACCGCGAAGTCGAAGTCCGGCTCCAGCTCCGGGATCTGGTCGAGGTCGTTCTTCAGGCCGACGGCGAGTCCATGGCGGTGGGCGATACGGGCGATGAGCCGGTTGTAGCGCACCTGGTCGGCGGCGGTCAGCGGGAAGCCCGTGCGGTTGCGGTAGCCGTCCATGTTGTCGGGCTCCACCGCGTCGAAGCCCTTCTTCGCGCACATCGCGATCCGCGCCTCCATCAGCGGCTCCAGGACGTCCGTGCGGCGGATGTCGAGCCACCGCTCCCCCTCCCAGCCGTTGCCCTTCCCCCGTACCGAGGCGGGGAACTTCCCGGCGTCCGGGCGGAACTCCTCCCAGGCGCCGGTGGAGAGGTAGCAGATCACCTTGCGGCCCCGGCGGTGCAGGTCGGCGACGGCCGGAGCCTTGTGCTCGAAGCCGTCGATGTCGTACACGGGGACGTCCACCGTGGGGTCCAGCCGGCCGGAGAGCTGCCACTGCCAGCCGATGCCCGGCTCCGGCCGCCACCGGCCCGCGCCGGCGGGTTCCGGCGCCGAGGTGCAGCCGGTCAGCAGGGTCAGCAGAATCAGCACGGTGACCGGCAGCGCCGGTCCCGGCCAGGTCACGTGTGCAGCTCCACAGGCGCGCATGGTTCTCCCCCATCGGTCCGGCACCGCCAACGACCCTACTTGCACGGCCCGTTCCAGCCGCACGGCCCCGGACCCGGCAACCCGGAACCGGGGCATCGACGCCACAGCGGGCCGCCGACGTGATCCCGCAGCAAAGGCGCGCGTAGGCTCATTCCCGGCACATTGCGGCGGCGTCTACGATGCGCCGGGCACGGTCGGCCCACCCCTCGACCGACAACGAACTCAACGGAAGCGAGATTTCACCACCGTGACTGCTCTCACTCTCAGCACTGCCGGTGCGGCGACGCTGCGCGCCGACGCACTCGTCGTCGGCGTCGCCAAGGGCGCTGGATCCAAGTCCGGTGACCTGGTCCTCGCGCCGGGCGCCGAGGCCGTGGACAAGGCGTTCGACGGAAAGCTCGCCACCGTCCTGAAGGCCCTGGGCGCCGCTGGTGCCGAGGGCGAGGTGACCAAGCTCCCCGCGCCCGCCGGCCTCAAGGTCCCGGTCGTCATCGCGGCCGGACTCGGCTCCGTCCCGGAGAAGGACGCGGCGTACGACGCCGAGGCGCTGCGCCGGGCCGCGGGCTCGGCCGCCCGCGCCCTGAGCGGTTCGAAGAAGGCCGGCTTCGCGCTGCCCATCGAGTCCGCCGAGGACGCCGAGGCGATCGCGGAGGGCGCGCTCCTCGGCGCGTACGCCTTCACCGCGTACCAGGGCGGCGAGAACAAGCTGGCGCCCAAGGACAAGAAGAACGGCAACGGCGCGAAGCTGCCGCTCGGCGAGGTCGCCCTGCTCGGCGCCAAGCCGCGCGACAAGGCGTTCAAGGCGGCCGCCGAGCGTGCCGTCGCGGTCGTCGAGGAGATCAACCGCGCCCGCGACCTGATCAACACCCCGCCGAACGACCTGTACCCCGAGTCCTTCGCCGCCGTGGCCACCGCCGCCGGCAAGGAGCACGGCATCAAGGTCCAGGTCCTCGACGAGAAGGCGCTCGTCAAGGGCGGCTTCGGCGGTCTGCTGGGCGTCGGCCAGGGTTCGACCCACGGCCCGCGTCTGGTGAAGCTCGCCTACACGCACCCGAAGGCGGAGAAGACCCTGGCCCTGGTCGGCAAGGGCATCACCTACGACTCGGGCGGCATCTCGCTGAAGCCGGCCGGCCACAACGAGACGATGAAGTGCGACATGAGCGGCGCCGCCGCCGTGTTCGCAGCCGTCGTCGCGGCCGCCCGTCTCGGCCTCCAGGTCAATGTCACCGGCTGGCTGGCGCTCGCGGAGAACATGCCGTCCGGCAACGCCACCCGCCCCGGTGACGTGCTGCGCATGTACAGCGGCAAGACCGTCGAGGTCCTCAACACGGACGCCGAGGGCCGGCTCGTCCTCGCCGACGCGCTGACCCGTGCCTCCGAGGAGAACCCGGACGCGATCGTCGACGTGGCGACCCTGACCGGCGCGATGGTGCTGGCGCTGGGCAACCGCACCTTCGGCATCATGGCGAACGACGACGCCTTCCGTACCTCCATCCACGAGATCGCCGAGGAGGTCGGCGAGGCCTCCTGGCCGATGCCGCTCCCCGCCGACCTGCGCAAGGGCATGGACTCCCCGACCGCCGACATCGCCAACATGGGCGAGCGGATGGGCGGCGGCCTGGTCGCCGGTCTGTTCCTGAAGGAGTTCGTGGGCGAGGGCATCGCCTGGGCGCACCTGGACATCGCGGGCCCGGCCTTCCACGAGGGCGCACCGTACGGCTACACGCCGAAGGGCGGCACCGGTTCCGCGATCCGCACGCTGGTGAAGCTGGCGGAGCGCACCGCTGCCGGAGACCTCGGCTGAGGTCGCAGCCGGCACACGGCCCCGGGCATACGTCCGGGGCCGTAGGTGTTCCCCCGGTGGCATCGCGGCGTGGATCCCGGCAGGTTTCGCTCTCAACGAAATCAGTGGGTCTCTACGCAGCGGTAACCACCCGAGACGGATGATCATCCGCCTCAGACCCGGGCCCCGCGTCCCGCCCACCGTCAACAAGTGCGAAGATGGGTTCTCGGCAGGACAGGGCCCCCACCACAGGGCCGAATAACAAAAGCGGCCGAACACCAGCCGACCGGCCGGTCATCCCCCAGCGACGGGGCCCGGCGTACGGCGCACATGCATGGAGGACGTGACGTGGCGAACGACGCCAGCACCGTTTTCGACCTAGTGATCCTCGGCGGTGGTAGCGGCGGTTACGCCGCGGCCCTGCGCGGAGCGCAGCTGGGCCTGGACGTCGCTCTGATCGAGAAGGGCAAGGTCGGCGGTACCTGCCTGCACAACGGCTGCATCCCCACGAAGGCCCTGCTGCACGCCGGCGAGATCGCCGACCAGGCGCGCGAGGCCGACCAGTTCGGTGTCAAGGCCACCTTCGAGGGCATCGACATCGAGGCCGTCCACAAGTACAAGGACGACGTGATCTCGGGCCTGTACAAGGGTCTGCAGGGTCTCATCGCCTCGCGCAAGGTCACCTACATCGAGGGTGAGGGACGGCTCTCCTCCCCCACCTCGGTGGATGTGAACGGCCAGCGCGTCCAGGGCCGCCACGTGCTGCTCGCGACCGGCTCCGTGCCGAAGTCGCTGCCGGGCCTGGAGATCGACGGCAACCGCATCATCTCCTCGGACCACGCGCTGAAGCTGGACCGTGTCCCGAAGTCCGCGATCGTACTGGGCGGCGGCGTCATCGGCGTCGAGTTCGCCTCGGCGTGGACGTCCTTCGGCACCGACGTCACGATCATCGAGGGCCTGAAGCACCTCGTCCCGGTCGAGGACGAGAACAGCTCGAAGCTTCTTGAGCGCGCCTTCCGCAAGCGCGGCATCAAGTTCAACCTCGGTACGTTCTTCCAGAGCGCCGAGTACACGCAGGACGGCGTCCGCGTGACCCTCGCCGACGGCAAGACCTTCGAGGCCGAGGTGCTGCTGGTCGCCATCGGCCGCGGCCCGGTCTCGCAGGGTCTGGGCTACGAGGAGGCCGGCGTCGCGATGGACCGCGGCTACGTCCTCGTCGACGAGTACATGCAGACCAACGTGCCCACCATCTCGGCCGTGGGTGACCTGGCCCCGACGCTCCAGCTCGCGCACGTCGGCTTCGCCGAGGGCATCCTGGTGGCGGAGCGGCTGGCCGGTCTGAAGACCGTTCCGATCGACTACGACGGTGTCCCGCGGGTGACGTACTGCCACCCCGAGGTCGCCTCCGTGGGCATCACCGAGGCCAAGGCCAAGGAGCTCTACGGCGCGGACAAGGTCGTCGCTCTGAAGTACAACCTCGCGGGCAACGGCAAGAGCAAGATCCTCAAGACCGCGGGCGAGATCAAGCTCGTCCAGGTCAAGGACGGTGCCGTGGTCGGCGTCCACATGGTCGGTGACCGTATGGGCGAGCAGGTCGGCGAGGCCCAGCTGATCTACAACTGGGAGGCGCTGCCCGCCGAGGTCGCGCAGCTCATCCACGCCCACCCGACGCAGAACGAGGCGATGGGCGAGGCCCACCTGGCCCTCGCCGGCAAGCCCCTGCACTCCCACGACTGATCAGTCGACCGGGCGCGACGACGACCTACTTCCGCACTTTCGTAAGGAGCAACTGAAACCATGTCGGTTTCCGTAACCCTTCCGGCGCTCGGCGAGAGCGTCACCGAGGGCACTGTCACCCGCTGGCTGAAGGCCGAGGGCGAGCGCGTCGAGGCCGACGAGCCGCTGCTCGAGGTTTCGACCGACAAGGTCGACACCGAGATCCCTGCCCCCGCTGCCGGCATCCTCGCCGCCATCAAGGTCGCCGAGGACGAGACCGTCGAGGTCGGCGCCGAGCTGGCCGTCATCGACGACGGCACGGGTGCGCCCGCCG
>NZ_FMDF01000010.1 GCF_900091955.1 Streptomyces sp. Ncost-T10-10d | reverse complement strand
CCGCTGAGAAAACCTCACTCGTCCCATGCCATCAGTGCATCCTCCCCGCGTCCCCGCAGCCCTGGTCCCGAGTCCCGGGATACCCGACGGCTCAACTTGTGCCGTGATCCCTGGACCGTCAAGCGCAATCAAACGTGCATGCATCGCGCACCTTCGGCGATCAATGCCTCGGCATCGGTGACTCATGTTCTGGACGCCTCGGTGAACTCCGCCCAGCGGTTGGGTGCCGGACATTCTTGTGATGGATGCCCGCATACCTCCTGTTGCGGCGGCCGGACGCATGGACATCCACTCCGGATTCCGGGACATGGCCCGCGTGCGGGGCGCCGGGCCAGGCTTCTCGTATGACACAGGAAGCACAGAACACTCGTACAGACCGGCCCGTACTCGTCATCGGAGGTACCGGCAAGACCGGACGCAGGGTCGTGGACCGGCTGCGGGAACAAGGGGTGGAGACGCGGGTGGCGTCGCGGTCCGGGGAGACACCGTTCGACTGGGACGACCGGGGGACCTGGGGCGCGGCGCTGGAGGGGGTCGCGGCGGCGTACATCGTTCCGCTGGACCTCGCTCCCTCCCGGACCCCCGCGCTGGTGGAGCAGGCCGTGGCGAGCGGGGTCGGGAGGCTGGTGCTGCTGTCCGCCCGGGGCGCCGACGTGCCGGGGTACTTCGGGGATTCCTACGACGGGACCGGGCCGCACATGGAGGGTGAGATCGCGGTGCGGGCCTCAGGGGTGCCGTGGACGATCCTGCGGCCCGGCTGGTTCGCGCAGAACTTCAGCGAGGGGGTCTTCCGCGACGGGGTGATCGGCGGTGAGCTGGCGCTGCCCGCCGGGGACGGGGCCACCGCGTTCGTCGACGCGGACGACATCGCGGACGTCGCCGTCGCCGCGCTCACCCGGCCCGGCCACGAGGGTCAGGTGTACGAGCTGTCCGGAACGCGGGCGCTCACCGTCGACGACGCGCTGGCCGAGATCGCGAAGGTCACCGGGCAGCGGGCCGGGTACGTCCCGGTCCCCGAGCAGGAGTTCGTGGCGGGGCTGGTCGCCCAGGGGGTGTCCCCCGAGGAAGCGGCGCTGTGGACGGACGCGATGAAGCCGATCCGTACGAGCCGGGAGGCTCCGGTCGTCGACGGAGTGCAGCGTGCGCTGGGGCGCGCGCCGCGGGACTTCGGGGCGTTCGTGCGCAAGGCGGCCGACGCGGGCGCCTGGACCGGCTGAGCCCGGGCCCCGGGGAGGGGGAGAGGGGCGGGGCGTCAGCCTGCCGGGGACTCCCGGTCCGGCTCGCCCCGCGCCTCGGGCTCTCGGCGGTACGCGCTCGGGCTGACGCCCCGGATCCGCTTGAACGCCGCGCTGAAGCCGAACGCATCGGCGTACCCCACCCGGCGGGCCACCGCCGCCACCGTCAGGTCCCGGCGGCTCAGCAGATCGGCGGCGAGTGTCATGCGCCATTCGGTCAGATACGCCACCGGGCCCTCCCCGACCAGTTCGGTGAACCGTTTGGCGAACGTGGTGCGCGAGACCCCGGCCCGTGCGGCCAGCTCGGCCGTCGTCCACGGATGCGCCGGCTCCTCGTGCATGGCACGCAGCGCCGGGCCCGCCACCTCGTCGCCGAGCGCGCGGTACCACGTGGGCGGAGCCGCCTCCGGACGGTCGAACCAGTCGCGGAGCGTGCACACCAGCATCCAGTCCAGCTGCCGGTCCAGCACGATCTGCCGGCCCGGCCGCGCCCTGCCGATCTGAGCCCCCAGATAGTCGCGCAGCGGCGAACAGTCATCTTCGTCCGGTACGACGAGCACCGGAGGAAGGACCTGGAGCAGCCGCCGCGGAACCTCGGCGTGCACGTCGAAGGCGGCGGCCACCAGCACGGTGGGGCCGGTGAGTTCGTCCGGCGGTGCCGGGTCGTTACCCGGTCCCGCGTCCCAGCGCACCTCTCGTACGGACGCACCCGGGCCCGTGCCCGTGGCCGGGTCGTCGGTGAAGACGAACGGGGCCGGCCCCCGTACGATCGCCGCCTCGCCGACCCGCACCCGGCGCGCCGTACCGTCGCCGCCCCGGCCCCCGTCCCCGTTCCCGCCCTCCGGGATGATCCAGCCCTCGCCGCGCAGCGGCACGCACAGGGTCAGATACGCGCCGTCCGTGAACCTCAGCGACCACGGCGGCCACAGCACCGAGCGGCCGAAGAGCGCCCCCTTCCCCCGCACACCACGCAACAACTCGTCGAACACGTCCATGAGCCAACGGTACGCACACGGGGCGGCGGACCGGCCGGACAACATCGCCGTGCAACTCCCGGTGATCTTGAATGTCCAACCGGCAGGCCGGATTTCCGGCCGTCGCTCACCATCGTCGGTCCATTCCTGGGGGAATTCATGAGACCTGTATCCGTCCGGCGCACGGCGCGCCTCGGTGCCTGCATCGCCGTGGCCGCCGGGCTGCTGACCGCCGCACTCGCGGCTTCGGCGTCCGCGTCCGCCGAGGAGCAGTCCGACCAGCTCTGGATCCAGGCGCCCTCCGAGCAGAACCTGCTGCTCGGAGGCAGCGGCGGCGGTTCACCGCAGAGCCGGGCGCTGGACGCCACCGGCCGGGTCGTACTCACCTCCGGCGGCCCCGGGGGCACGTTCCCGTTCGACCCGAAGCCCGAGAACAACACGGCGAAGGTCATGGTGAACGCCGCGCCCGAGGCGTGACGGACGCCTCTCGAAGCAGGGCGGGGCGCGACCGGATCGATCCTCCCGGTCGCGCCCCGCATGTGTGTGGAGCCCCGGCCGGCAGACCCGTGCGCGAGGGCGCCCGGCGGGATGCTCCCGAGCGCTACGGGGGCTACGACAAGACACCGCCGAATCGTGCAGAGCCGCCACTGCTCTCGCGTCACTCCTTCATGGACAGGAACCTCGAGATCCAGACGCAACGGTGCTGACTACCGGCTCCTGAGGCGATCTTGAGGGAGCCGGCAGGCCGGATGCTTGACTTCCCCGGTGACTGGTATCGAAGAAGCGGACGCGTTCGAAGACCTCGGCCCGGTGGTCAGTCGGCACGCGGTGGATCACCGGAAACGGTGGGTGAACGCGGGCTGTGCGCTGCTCATAGCCATCCCGTCGGCCTGGCTGGGTGTGTGGGGCGTGTCCGCAACCGGCGACGGGTCGGCCGGCAGCAACAGGGCGATCGGCCTCCTGCTCGGCCTCGCACTGGGCGCCGTGGCGATCGCGGCCACCCAGATCGCGCGCGCCCTACGCGGCGAGCCCGGGGAGTATTTCGAGGTGCGCCGGGGCGGTCTGGTCCACGGATCCCGGCGCGGGGCCGCGGGCTGGTCCTGGAACCGCGTCACCTCGCTCCACGTCGACGGCGATGCGGTGAACGCCATCGCGACCCGGCTCGGCAACGGGTACCGCATCGTGATCGACCTCGATGACGGCACCAGGCTCCGGGCGGACGGGCTCCCCGAACGTGCCGCGGACCTGGGACGCGCCCTGCTGACACAGTGCCCGCACGTCGCTCTGAAACCGCGGATCCCCTGGTACGGCAGGGCGGGCGGCTGGCCGCTGGCCGGGGCCGCGGTGTGCGCGGCGGCGGTCGCCGCGATGATCCTCTACATGGCGGACCACCCGGACAGGGAACGCCGGATCCCCGGTGGCGGCGGAATGACCATCGTCCAGACCGAATCGGGCATCAGCGAGGTCGGCTACGCCTTCCTGGCCATCGGCATGCTGGTGTGTGCCATCACCGCGATCACCCTCGTCGTCGCTTACGTACGCGGCAGGGCTTATCGCTGAACCGCCTGGTACGCGGCATCGCGTCCTCGCGGTCACGGAGGAGACGCCGGCCACCGCCCGAGCGGGATCTTTGCGGTTGGTTGCTCTCGTCGTGGACGACGACAGCCGCGACCAGCAGCGCTTCGTCACCGCAACACGGCCATGAGCAGCGAGCCACCAAGGACGGTGAGGCCGATGATGTACGCGATCTGCCGCTCTTCGATTCCCGCACGGGCACGGGTGCTGTCCTCTCCGAAATCCACCCGACGCCGGAAGGTCCGCGATACGCGATCCGCAAGGACTTCGTGTACGGCGAGGACGTCACCATCGGCGAGTGGACGATCTCGGCCGACGCGCTCCCGCGTTACGCCTGACGCCCGCGCCGAGGCACCCGCCCGGCCCCGGACAGTCAGCCGGTGCGTGCCAGCCTCTTGGCGATCTTCCGTGCGTCCAGGGCCATTTCGCGGAACATGCCGCTGATCGGGTTGGTGAACCCGGTGAAGTACAGGCCGGGTGCCTGCTTGGGGGTGCGGCCGCCGTGCACCACCGGGCGGCCCCGGGCGTCCAGTACGTCGAGGTGGCCGACCAGCCCCTCCAGGGCCCGCCGGTAGCCGGTCGCCGCGATCACCGCGTCCGGGGTGATCCGGTCCCCGTCGGCCAGCACCACCACGTCCTTGTCGAACGACTCGACGGCGGCCACCGGCACCACCCGGCCGTTCTTCACCGCGTCGATCAGCCCCACGTCCTGCACCGGAATGGCCCCGTCCTTGACCCGTGAGTACAGGCCGGTGTCCGGGCGCGGGAGGCCCTGTGCGGCGAGGTCCGGCACGGCGATCCTGGCCATCAGGCGCCCGGCCCGGTCGACCAGCCGGACCGGCAGCCTGCGGACCAGGATGCCGGTCGCCTGCGCGGGCCAGCCCGCCGTCGAGCGGCGCACGATGTGCGGCACGGTGCGCACGGCGATCCGGACCCGGGACGCCCCGCCCTCCACCAGGTCGGCGGCGATCTCGGCGCCCGTGTTGCCGATGCCGACGACAAGGACGTCCCTGCCCGTGTACGGGGCGGGATCGCGGTAGTCGGAGGCGTGCACCAGGTCGCCGGTGAAGGTGTCGCGGCCGGACCAGTCGGGGACGCGCGGGGTGTGGTTGTAGCCGGTGGCGACGACGACGGCCCGGCCGGTCAGTATCCGGCCGCCGGTCGCGGCCAGCTGCCAGCCGACTCCGTCGGGGGCCCGGTCGACTCGGGACACCTCGACGCCTGTCACCACTTCCAGCCCGTGGTGCTCGACGTACTTCTCCAGGTAGCGCACCACATCGTCCCTGGCCACCCAGCGTCCGAACCGGCGCGGCATCGCAAGTCCCGGCAGCGCGGACCAGCGCCGGGTCGTGTGGAGGTGCAGCCGGTCGTAGTGGCGGCGCCAGGACGCGCCCACGTTCTCGGACTTCTCCAGCACCACCGCCCGTACCCCCTGCTCGCGCAGGGCCGCCGCGGCGGCGAGACCGCCCGGGCCACCGCCGATGACGTACACGGGCCGGTCCTCGGTGAGGTCGATGCGGGCCGGGGTGGGGCTACCGGCGGTAGGTGCTCTGTCGGGCATGGTTCGGAGCGTAATCGCGCAGTTACTTGATGGGTCTCGGCCAAGACCGGAATCGGTTGCGAATTGATCACGGGTGTGTGGCCCTTGCGCGTCTCTCGCACACCTCCTGCACGCCCCTTGCGCAAGCCGTCGCCATCAGGTGAACTGACGTACCGTCAGATTCAGTGAGCGGGAGGCCCCATGCAGACGATCTGGCTCGGCGGCGCCGAGTGGCTCGCCGTCCTCCGGATAGGCCTCGGCCTGTGGTGGCTGGAGAGCTGGCGGCACAAGGACAAGAAGGGCTGGTTCGAGCGCGGTACGGGCATCGCCTGGGCCGCGGACGTCGCGGGCAAACACCGGTGGACGGCCGTGCGGACCGGATTCCGGCGGATCGTCGCCCCGCGCCCCAAGGCCATGGCCTACGTCGTCGTGTACGCCGAACTCGCCCTGGGGCTCGGCCTGATCGCCGGATTCCTCACCCCCGTCGCGCTGGCCGCGGGACTCCTCCTCAACCTTCTCTATCTCGTGCTGATGATCCACGACTGGGCCGAGCAGGGGCAGAACGCGATGATGGCGCTCATCTCGCTCGTCGCGCTGTTCGCGATGTCCTGGCAGGCATGGTCCCTCGACGAAGCGATCGGACTCTTCCTGTGACCGCGGCCGCCGTACGATTCGACCTCCCCGAGCCCGACGCCTTCACCCGCCCCTACTGGGACGCCGCCGCCCAGGGGCAGTTGCTGCTGCGCCGCTGCCGCGCCTGCGGGCGCGCGCACCACTACCCGCGCGAGTTCTGCCCGCACTGCTGGAGTGAGGACGTCAGCTGGGAGCGGGCGAGCGGAGACGCCACGCTCTACACCTGGTCCGTCGTCCACCGCAACGACCTGCCGCCGTTCGGCGCCCGGGTCCCGTACGTCGCCGCCGTGGTTGACCTGGCCGAGGGGCCGCGGATGATGACGGAGATCGTGCGATGTGAGGAATCCGGCCTCGCCATCGGCATGGCGCTGCGGGTGGCCTTCCGGCGGGAGGAGGGGGAAGAGGCTGTTCCGGTCTTCCACCCCGGAGACTGCTGAGGTTCCTGAGGCTGCTGAGCGCGTTTTGCACGTGCTGGTCACCGCCACTCGTCGATGACTGGGACCAGCACATCGAGATCCACTTCTGGAACGCGTGAACGCGTGAACGCGCCCTGGTTCCGCTGTGTCGGCCCGAGAGTGGGTGGCATCTGTCGGTCCCCGGCGGGGCCGACGTCGCCGGTCTTCCATCCGGGGTCGTAGGCGCAGCGCACGGAGGCGCCGCCGGTGAAGTACTCCCGGTCCGGGTACCAGGTGAAGGACATCCGCTCGGCCCCCTCGTCCCGCTGGACGAACAGGCTCGAAGGACGACGGCTTCCGAAGCGGGGCCCGGCCCGAGCCGGTGCGACTCAGGACTCGATGCTGCGCAGCTTGCGGCGCTCGCGGAAGTTCGGGTGGCGGACGACCACACCGCCCATGCCGCAGGAGCCCGTCAGCCGGAGGAGCGGGGCGCCGGGCGTCCTCTCGTCCGTGGTCCTGTCCTTCAGGCCGCCGAGGCCCTGATCCAGGTTGTCGGTGTGCACGGTCCAGCCCTCCGGGATCACGATCTTCACCCCGGCCATCTCTCCGCGCACTTCCAGCGCGATCTCGCGCAGTCGGCACTCGGCGCGGGTGAAGTCGATCCGGACGCCGCCGACGCCGCCCTGGGCGCGTATCACCGGGGGGACCTTCCAGACGCCCGAGCGCGTCACGCCGTGCATGCCGCCCTTGAGGACCAGCGGCTCACCCGTCGCCACCTCGATGGGGACCAGATCCTCGGTGAGGGGCGCCAGTTCGGCGTAGGTCTTGGCGGACAACGCCAGCCCGAGCCGGGTGTCCAGCTCGTCCATGTCGATGCGGCCCTCGGCCGCCGCCTCCCGCAACTGCTCGACCACCGCCTCGCGATCGGCATCCGAAGCGCGCATACGGTCGGCGGAGCGGGAGGGTTCAGCAGTCATGGAGGCGATGATACGGGTGGGTGCGACGCCGGGTCCCTGTCATCGGCCCTCCCCGCGTCACAGCCCCGGCGCCCCCCACACCGGGAACCACCGGGCCAGATCCTTCTCCATCCGGAGGTCGTCCCCGACCACCGCCCGGATCTGCAACTCCAGCTGGTTGTCACGCTTCTCGGCGCCACCCGGCATCGGCGCGAACGGATAGAACGTGCCCCTCTTGTAGAGATAGACCAGGGCCAGCGGGCGGTCCCGCGCATCCCGGAAGCCGATCAGGGAGCAGAGCAGCTGTGGCCCGAAGCCGCCGTCCTGGAGCAGGGTGTTCACCGCGTGCAGGTCGTTGACCAGGGCGGCGGTGTCCTCGGCCGGCTGTCGGGCGAGCAGCCAGGTGTAGCCGTACGTGTCCTGGCTGAACTCCACCGGAATGCCGCCCCGGTCGGTGTCGGCGTCGAGCAGTTCGCGTACGTCCTGCTGGATGCGGGCGAAGGTGCCGCCCTCGACGCCCGCGAAGCAGACCGAGCCGAGGCCGGTGGGCGCGAACCCCGCGCCGGCCTGGAGGGTGAGGGCGGCGGAGGGCACGGCGAAGAGCTGGTCGAGGTCGGGGCGGACCGGTTTGGTGCGGCCCAGGATGGTGTCGAGAAGACCCATGAACGGTTCCTTACGGGCGGGCGAGGTCGGCGGAGATACGGGCCAGCTGGTCCAGGCGCTGTTCGAGGGTCGGGTGGGAGGAGAGCAGCCGGCTCAGGCTCTCCTTGGAGGAGAACGCGGGAACGAAGTAGAAGGCGTTGTACGGCTCCGCCTTCCGCAGGTCCTCGGTCGGGATGCGGGCCATCTGGCCGCTCACCTTCGTGAGGGCGGACGCGAGCGCGGAGGGGCGGCCGGTGAGCAGGGCGGCGGTGCGGTCGGCGGAGAGCTCGCGGTAGCGCGAGAGCAGCCGGGTGAGCAGGAAGCTCAGGGCGTACACGACGGCGCTGACCAGCGGGATCAGCATGACAGCGATGCCGACGGGGTCATTGGCCCTGCTGTTGCGGGAGAGACCGCCCCACAGGGCGACGCGGGTGATGATGCCGGCGAGCACACCGAGGAACGAGGCGATCGTCATGACGGCGACATCGCGGTGCGCGACGTGCGACATCTCGTGCGCGAGTACGCCCTCCAGCTCCTCCGGCTCCAGTCTGCGCAGCAGTCCGGTGGTGGCGCACACCAGGGCGGTCTTCTCGCTCCGGCCGGTGGCGAAGGCGTTCGGCACATCACTCTGGGCGATCGCCACCCGGGGCTTGGGCATGTCGGCCAGGGCACAGATCCGGTCGACGGTGCCGTGCAGCTCCGGCGCCTGCTCGGGGGTGACCTCCCGGGCGCCCATGCTGAAGGCCGCGATGCGGTCGCTGAACCAGAACTGGGCGATGAAGAGGCCGCCGGTGAAGATCAGAATGATCGGCCAGGCGCCGCGCAGCACCGCGAGCAGCACGCCGACCAGCACCACGTACAGCAGACCGATCAGGAACATGGTGGTCACCATGCGCGTGGTCAGCCCGCGGTCGGGGGCGTAACGGGAAGGGGTTCGGCTCATCGGTGCCTCCAGTCCTCATCTGTCTCCCATAGTGCTCCTTTACGGTTGAATCCGAATAAATCCCCGGCCCTTGAGTGCCTCGTCTCCAGGGCCGGGCCGCCCCGCGGGCGCTGTCCCTACGGCCAGAGCAGTTCCCGCGTCCAGTGCGCACCGTCCCGGCGGTAGCGCAGCCGTACGTGGCGGCGCCCCGCGTCGCCCTGGAAGAACTCGACCTCCCGGGGCTCGACCACGTACCGCGTCCAGCCGGCGACCTCCGCGTCCGGCTCGGCCGACGCCCGTTCCCAGGCGGCGTCGGCGGTCCGGGCCAGTTCCTCCTGCGAGTCCAGCACCTCGCTCTGGGACCCGGTCAGCGCCGCTGCGAGCGCCCCGGTCGAGCGGGCGTGCAGATCGGCCAGGCTCTCCGCCCGGCTCGTCTCGGTGACCGGTCCCCGCACCCGTACCTGCCGCCCCTGCACCGGCCAGTAGAAGCCGAGCGCGGCGTGCGGGTGGGCGGCGAGCTGGCGGCCCTTCGCGCTGGTGCGGTGCGTGGCGAAGTGCCAGCCGCGCTCGTCCGCGTCGTGCAGCATCAGCGTCCGCACATCGGGCCGGCCCTCGGCGTCGACGGTGGCCAGCGACATCGTGTGCGGCTCGGCCTGCCCGGCGGCCACGGCCTCGGCGAACCAGGTATGGAAGAGGGGGAGCGGGGCGGAGGGCGCGGCGTCCGGGTCGAAGGCGGGAAGGTCCACGTCCCAGACCCGCTGGGCGTGGAGCAGGTCCAGGAAGCTCTGCTGTGCGTCGGTCTTCTGCGCGTCGTTCATGGCCCCATTGCAGCGCATGGCGCCCTCGCACAGGGCATCGCTCACGGTCGTCGCGCTGTGACCGGCTGCCCCCGCCCCGGCCCTCACCCCCGCCCCAGCACCACCGTCCCCGACGAGCAGAACCAGCCGCCCGTCCCCGAGGCCACCGCCAGCTCCGGCAGCCGGCCGCCCGCCCTGCGCACCTGGCGCCCACCCGCCTCGCCGCGCAGCTGCCGCACTGCCTCCACCAGCAGGAACAGTCCGCGCATCCCGGGGTGGCAGGCGGACAGGCCGCCCCCGTCCGTGTTGACCGGCAGCTCGCCCGTCAGGCCGGTCCGGCCCTTCTCCACGAACGCGCCGCCCTCCCCCTTCGCGCAGAAACCCAGGTCCTCCAGCGTCACCAGCGTCATATAGGTGAACGCGTCATAGATCTCGGCGATATCGATGTCCGCGGGCCGCACCCCCGCCCGTTCGAACGCCAGGCGGCCCGAGACCGCCGCGGGGGAGGCCGTGAAGTCGTCCCACTCGGACATGGTGGTGTGCGAGACGTGCTCGCCCGTACCGAGGATCCACACCGGTTCCTTCGCCGTGTCCGGTACGTACTCCTCAGCGGCCAGCAGCACCGCGCAGCCGCCGTCGCTGCGGATGCAGCAGTGCAGCTTGGTGAACGGGTCCGCGATCACCGGCCCCGACATCACGTCGTCCACCGTGATCGGCTCACGGAACATCGCGTCCGGGTTGGCCGCCGCGTTCGCCCGCGCCTGGACCGCCACCTCGGCGAGCTGCTCCAGGGTCGTCCCGTACTCGTGCATATGGCGGCGGGCGGCCATCGCGTACTTGGCTATCAGCGAGTGCCCGTACGGCACCTCGAACTGGAGCGGGCCGCGCGCCCCGAAGGAGAGATTGGACGTCCGGCGGCCCGCCTTGATGTCCGCGCGTGCGGTCGAGCCGTACACCAGCAGAACGGCATTGGCGTGACCCGCCGCGATGGCGTCCGCCGCATGGGCCGCCATCACCTCCCAGGTCGAGCCGCCGACCGCGGTGGAGTCCACCCAGGTGGGTTTCAGCCCCAGATATTCGGCGACCTCGACCGGGGCGAGCGTGCCGAGTCCGGCGGAGGCGAGACCGTCGACGACGGACCGGTCCAGACCCGAATCGGCCAGTGCCCGGCGGGCGGCCTGGGCGTGCAGCGCGTACGGCGTGGCCTCGTCGATGCGTCCGCAGTCGGCGAGGGATATGCCGACGACAGCGACCTTGCGGTGGGAAGAAGGCATGAATCTGACGGTACATCAGATAGTGGGGGTGCGGACCGTTCGATGGGACGGGATCTTCCCGGCTCCTCCTGGTGCGCGACTCTGGGAATCTCATGGATTCACCCCTAACATGACGGGCCGTCAGATCGGAGGCCGAAGGCCTCTGAGGGGAAGGAGCCCGACGATGGATGCCGCCTTCACCGCGGAACAGGACGAGATCCGCCGCACCCTGCGCGAACTGCTGGCCAAACGCAGCGGACCCGACGGCGTCAGGAGTGCCGTACGGACCGCCGACGGGTACGACGAGACCCTGTGGCGGCAGCTCGCCCAGGACCTCGGGCTGCCCGGGCTCGCCCTCCCGCAGGAGTACGGAGGCGTCGGACGCGGCCTCGCCGAGCTCGCCGTCGCCTGCGAGGAGACCGGGCGCGTTCTGCTGCCGTCGCCCCTGATCGCCACCGCCGCACTCGCCGCGCCCCTGATCGCAGCCCTCGGCACCGGGGCCCAGCGCACCGCCCTGCTGCCGCGCATCGCCGCCGGCCAACTGACCGCGACCCTGGCCGTCCCCGGCGGCTCGCTCGCCACCGCACTCGGCCTCACCGGTGACCCCACCGGCGGCGCCTGGGCGGGTGGCGGCCGTGCGGGCGGAATACAGGCCAGGCCGGTCAGCGGCGCGGAGGGCTGGCGGCTGTACGGGGAGGCCGCCCAGGTCCTCGACGGGCACAGCGCGGGACTCCTCCTGGTCGCCGCCCACACCGGCGGCTTCCCGCGCAGCCGTACGCTCCTCTTCCTGGTCCGCCCGGACACGGCGGCCGGAATCGTCCGCACCCGCCGGACCTCGCTGGACGAGACCCGCCCGCTGGCCCGCATCGAACTCCGTGACACCGAGGCCGAACTCCTCGGCGCGGACGACACCGTGGACGTCACCTGCGCGCTCGCCCCGGCAGGACGCGGGGTCGCCGCGCTGCTCGCCGCGGAGGCGGTGGGGGCGGCGGCGAGCGCACTGGAGCGGACCGTCGAATACGTGAAGACGCGCGAACGGTCCGGCCGGGCGATCGGCTCCTTCCAGGCCGTGAAGCACCGCCTCGCGGATCTGTACGTACGGGTGCAGGCGGCCCGTTCCGCCGCGTACTACGCGGCCTGGGACCCGGCGGCCGGGGGCCTCGCACTCGCCCAGGCCCTGGAGGCGCTGCGGATCACCACGGCCGAGGCCGTCCAGCTGCACTGCGGGATCGGGTTCCCCTGGGAACACGAGGCGCATCTGTACTTCAAGCGGGCCGCTGCCGACGAACTGCTCTTCGGCCCCGTCCACCGGCTCCGGGACCATGCGGCGCAGCAGGCCGGACTGTTCTCACTGCCGAACGGGCAGCCGTCCGCGTCCTCGGCATTCGCCGCCCCGGGATCGGCCGAGCAGGTGGCGGTCTGATGGCGCCCGGTGTCCGGCTGATCCAGAAGGTGTCCTCGACCCGCACGTTCGCGAGGATCGCCCCGCACGTCATTCCCGTCATGGACCGTACGGTGCACCGGCTCACGCGTGGCAAGGTGCTGCTCAGCGCCCGGATGCTGCCGGGGCTGATCCTGACGGTGCCGGGTGCGAGGAGCGGGCGGCTCAGGACCACTCCGCTGGCCTGCATGCCGGAGAACGGGACGGAGCAGAGCTGGATCCTGGTCGGCAGCAATTTCGGCCGTACGGGGCATCCGGCCTGGACTGCGAACCTGCTGGCCGGTCCCGGCAAGGCCGTCGTCAACTGGAGGGGCCGGGACATTCCGGTGCGCGCCACCCTGCTGCGGGGCGCGGAACGGGATGCGGTGTGGCAGACGGCGCTGAAGTTCTGGCCGCCCTATGCGACGTATCAGGCGCGGGTCGAGCGGGAGATCCGGCTCTTCAGGCTGGAACGGCGGAGTGACGCCGCCGCCTGACGAGGGCGGGCACGGAAGCGGTGCGGGCAGACCGGCGGTGCCGGCCGACCGTGTGTGTGGGTGATGCGTGAAAACCGTGTGCGGGAACGGCCGTTGGGGTGATCCGTGGAACGGTCCGGGTGCACCGACGGCGGACCACATGCGTGGTCCGCCGTCGGTGAGACAGGACCTGGGGCGCCCGGAATTGCCGCGCGGTACCCAGTGGGGGAAGGGCCCGGTGCGGCGCTACTTGGTCGGCTTCTTGCCGGTGATGCCCAGATGCACCAACAGTGCGAGATTCGGCTTGAGTTCGGCCTGCTTCACGCCCCAGGTCGTAAAGCCCTTCTGGTGCGAGGCGACCGCGGCCAGCATCGCGACGAGCGAGCCCGCCATCGCGGCGGCGCTGACGTCCTTGTCGACCTTGCCCTTGGCCTGGAGCTCCTTCACCGAATCGGTAAGGGAGTTGGTGACCGAGTTCAGGATCTTCATACGGATCTTGTAGAACCGCTTGTCGCCCTCGGCCGCTCCGAGGTCGACCACACGCAGGATCGCGTCATGATGTCGCCAGAAGTCGAGGAATCCCTCGACGAGTTCTTCGGCGGTCTGCCAGCCGGCCTTGCCGACCCAGGAGCGGCCTGCGACCAGTTCGGTCAAACCGGCACCCTCCTTGGCCATTTCTTCGGCGATTTCGAGGACGGCGCCCTCGACGTCGGGGAAGTATTGGTAGAAGGTCGCGGGTGAAGTCCCAGCCTTCCGGGCGACGTCGATGACTTTGACGTCCCGGTACGGCGAGGAACTGAGCATCTCGCTGAGGCAGTCGAGCAGCTTCTGCCGCGTCGCCTGTCCGCGTCGACCGGCCACGCGGCCGTCGACGGTGCGCACTTGTCCTGTCATGCCGTCAGCTTACCGAGGGGGGATCGGAGCGCGATTCGGCCGACTGCAAATGGGGAGCATCGCAGGCGGGGTGGGGGGAGTGGCCGGATATCGACGGATGCGCCCCGCAGGGCGATAAGTCTTATCAACAGCCTGTGGATAACTTCCGTGGATAACTTTCCGTGATGCCGCGGCTAAGGGACTCCTCTATCGAAAATGAGTTCGATGCGGAGGGGTCGGTGCGCGACACACGCCACCCGCGGTTACGTTTGGTGTGATGAGCGTCACTGTCACGAACTGCGAACGGCCGCGAACGACCGCGACCGACCGCGACGGAAGGACCCGGGCCCATGGCCGCATTCGCGCGATCCGCGCCGTGCTGGGTGGATGTGCAGCTTCCCGACCTCGAAGCGGGCAAGCGCTTCTACGGTGAGCTGTTCGGCTGGACCTTCCGGGCCGGCGACGGCCCGTACGCGGACGCGCTCAGCGACGGGAAGCTCGTCGCCGCACTCGCCGCCAAGCAGGACGGCCGGATGCCGACCGCCTGGGGCGTCTACTTCGCCACCGACGACATCGTCGCGACCGTCGCCCGCATCAGGGAGGCGGGCGGTCAGGTGATCATCGACCCCGTGCGGGCGGGCCGGGCCGGAGCGCTCGCCCAGGCGGCCGACCCCGGCGGAGCGGTCTTCGGGCTCTGGCAGGCCGGTGACCGCGAAGGCTTCGAGAAGCAGAACGAACCGGGCTCCTTCTGCTGGACCGAGGTCCACACCCGGCAGAAGGACCGTGTCGATGCCTTCTACGAGGAGGTCTTCGGCTTCCAGGGCACCGATCTCGACGCCTCCGGCGCGGGCGAATCCGGTACAGCCGAGTCCGGCGTCGACTTCCGTATGTGGTCCCCGGCCGGGACGGAACCCGGACCGGACACCGCGGTCGGCGGGCGCAGCGTCATCACCGATGCCTTCCCGGCCGAGATGCCCAGCTACTTCCTCAGCTACTTCGCCGTCGAGGACTGCAATGCCGCCGCCGGACACGCCGTACGCCTCGGCGGCCGCATCTCCGAGCCGCCCTTCGACATCCCGTACGGGAGGATGGCGGTCCTCCAGGACGATCAGGGTGCCGTGTTCGCCGTACTTCAGCCCGCTGTGTCCGGGAAGAGGGCAGAGTGAGCTGTGACACCCCGGTCCGCCCCCGGGTTCGCAACCAGAGCCTCAGCCAGGAACAATCGGGGTGCGCACCGCCGGGTGGTGCCCAGTGGTGAGACGCCGTACAAGGGCGGGTTTTCGCGGGCTTCTGTTCCTGAGGCCCGTACGGGGAGGTGGCAGGGCAAGTGGTGGAGCAGCTGACGCAGCACGACCCGAGACGGATCGGCCCGTTCGAGGTGCTGGGACGGCTCGGGGCCGGTGGCATGGGGCTGGTCTATCTCGCCCGCTCGGCTTCGGGCCGGCGGGTGGCGATCAAGACGGTACGTACGGAGCTCGCCGAGGACCAGCTGTTCCGGGTCCGCTTCACGCGCGAGGTCGAGGCGGCCCGCGCGGTCAGCGGCTTCTACACGGCCGCAGTGGTGGACGCCGACCCGCGGGCCGCCGTGCCGTGGCTGGCCACCGCCTATGTGCCCGCGCCGTCGCTCGAAGAGATAGTGAATGAGTGCGGGCCCATGCCGGTCCAGGCGGTGCGCTGGCTGGCCGCCGGTATCGCCGAGGCGCTCCAGTCGATCCACGGTGCGGGGCTCGTCCACCGCGACATGAAGCCGTCGAACGTGCTCGTCGTCGAGGACGGCCCGCGGGTGATCGACTTCGGGATCGCGTCCGGGGTCTCCAACACCCGGCTGACCATGACGAATGTCGCCGTCGGCACGCCCGCCTACATGTCGCCCGAGCAGGCGCGGGACTCGCGCAGCGTCACGGGCGCCAGCGATGTCTTCTCGCTCGGCTCGACGCTCGTCTTCGCCGCCACCGGCCATGCGCCGTTCCACGGCGTCAACCCCGTCGAGACGGTCTTCATGCTGCTGCGCGAGGGCCCCGATCTGGAGGGCCTGCCCGACGAACTGCGGTCGCTGATCGATTCCTGCATGCAGATGGACGCCGGGCTGCGGCCCACCCCCGCCGACCTGCAGGCCCAGCTCGCCCCACACCTCTTCGCCTCCGGCGGCGACGACAGCGGTACGGCTTCGGCATGGCTGCCGACCTCCGCCACCGCGATGATCGAGCAGCGCCGCGGCGGAGGCCGCAAGACCGCGGCTCCCGCTCCCGCGCCGGCTCCGGCCCCCGTGCCGCCGCCCCCGCAGCTGCCGGGCGCGGACCGGGAAACCGCCTGGCGCAGCGGCGTCGACCCGCGCTCCCTGGCCGCCTCGTCCG
>NZ_FMDF01000059.1 GCF_900091955.1 Streptomyces sp. Ncost-T10-10d | reverse complement strand
CCGCCCCGGTGGACCCGCGGATCGCCGCGCCCGCGCCCCCGCGGCGCCGCCGGCCCCGCCTGAGCCCGCCGCCTCCGGCAAGATCAACCTCGACAAGGGCCGGGTCAGCCTCCAGAAGAACCAGACGGTCTCCCTGGTCAAGGGCGGCCGCCCGCTCCTCTCCCAGGTCAAGATGGGCCTCGGCTGGGAGCCCGCGTTCCGCGGCAAGGACATCGACCTCGACGCGTCGGTGATCGCCTACGGCCCCAACAGGAATCACCTGGACAGCTGCTACTTCGGCAAGCTCTCGATCCTGAACGGCGCGATCAAGCACTCCGGCGACAACCTCACGGGCGAGGGCGCGGGCGACGACGAGGTGATCGTCGTCGACCTGGGCCGGATCCCGGCGGAGGCCACCGGTCTCGTCTTCACGGTCAACTCGTTCACCGGCCAGAAGTTCACCGAGGTCGCCAAGGCCTACTGCCGGCTGATCGACGCCACCACCGGCGAGGAGCTGGTCCGCTTCGACCTGACCGGCGCCGAGCCGCAGACCGGCGTGATGATGGCCAAGCTGATCAAGCAGTTCTCCGGCGAGTGGGAGATGACGGCCATGGGTGACTTCGTGAAGTCCCGCACCGTCCGAGGCATGGTGAAGCCCGCCGCCCAGTCGCTGTAACTCCGCAACGGCTTCAGGGGCACCTGAGAATGCCAGGTGCCCCTGAAGCCGGAGAGCATGACGGGGACGCGGACGCTGTGCGTGCTCGCCGCCTCTCTCAGAGCTTGGTCAGCTTGGAGTACGGGCTCAGGATCCTCCCCTGTCGCCCCGAGAAGTCGATGAGCACTGCGTCGTTGTCGCCCTCGACAGCAAGGACGCGACCGAGTCCGAACTGGTCGTGCGACACCCTGTCGCCCACATCGAACAATTCGACCGGTGGGGCCGCCTGGGCCGGGCGGTTGAAGGGACTGGAAGGCAGGTGGCGCCGGGATCCGGCTGACTGTTTCATTACCTTGAGTATGCGCCCTGGGAACGCCCGACGCCATGCCCGTCCACTCCTGGGGGCGCACTGATGCCGGATTCGTAATCAGCGATTCCAGGGCCAGTCCGCGTCCCGGCCCGCTTCCAGCAGCGGCACCATGCGGAACGCCGCGTCCGAAAGACCCCCGAAGGTGTGGCGGTTGCCGCCTCCCGACGGGGCGTGCCCGACCCGGTATCCGGCCAGGTTCCAGGTGTAGACGGGCACGCCGGACGGCACGGCCGCGGTGGCATCCGCGGCGTAGGAGAACGACGCCTGCTCGTCGGTGACGATCAGTACCCGGTCATGGGTCCGGTAGTGCCGGCGCACCGCCTCCGCGGTGTTGGTGCCGCCGAGGTCACCGAAGCGCTCCAGGACCTTCAGCACGGACTCGCCCCGACGATACGTCACCGGTGCGCTGTTCGTACCGAACTGCACCAGATCGGCATCGGCTGCCCGCAGCGCCAGCGCCGTACCGAAGATCGCGGCGGCGTCGGCCCGGTTGAGCTGCGAGCGGTCCGAGAGCGGCGACCACATCGAGCCCGAGCGGTCGACCAGGATCAGCGTCCGCCCCGGCAGCACGGGCACATTGCCCAGGGAGTGGCCGAGCGCCTTCTCCAGCGGGTGTGCCCAGCGCAGCGAGGGCGCGTGCTGATAGGCGGCGAGGTAGCGGAACGGGAACTGCCGCGACGCGGCGACCACGGCCGGGTCGCAGATCTTCGCAGCCACCTGCGCGGCTGTCTCGTCCGAGACGCCCGCCTCGTCGAAGTTGCGCAGATTGCGGACGAGCGCCATCGCGCCCATCGACGGAATCACCGCTTCCCAGGCCTTGGCGTCCATCGGCCCCTGCAGCCAGCCCGCCAGGGCCTCCCACGTCATGCCCGCCGCAGCCAGCCGGTCCGCACCGTCCGCACCCTCGACCACGGCCCGCCGCTCCTCGACCGGCAGTTCCATCAGCGCACGGTGCGCGGTGAGGGTGCGGTCGGAGGCCGGTACCACGGCCGTCTCCGGGTGGTGGCGGCGGTCGAGCGCGTACCGGAACAGCTCGCCCTGCCACGGCTTCTCCGGGTCCGGCGAGGCGTGCACCAGATTCAGGATGTCGCCGAAGCGGTAGCCCTTGGACGCGGTGTCGTACTTCAGCAGCGACTTGCCGTTGTAGAGACGGCGCACGGCATCGGCGATGCCGCGTTTGACGGGCTTGGGCACGGCACGGCCGTAGCGCGAGGTCCAGTACCCGAGGAGTTCACCGGGCTCGTCGGCGCGCAGCAGGACGGAGTCGACGACCTGCCGGTTGGACGGTCCGTCCTCGGCACCCGCGTCAAGCCGTGCCTTCACATACTCGGCGGCGCCGACGATCGAAGCGGTACGCATCCGGCCCTCGCGGCGCAGCCAGTGGAGCAGACCGGCGGTCCAATCGGGGTCTCCGACGGCGAGCACCCGCACGAGTTCGGCGAACCGGTTGTCGCGCTGCTCGCCGTCCTCGTAAAAGGTCTGCTGGGAAACGAAATTGGCGACCGCCAGCAGAAAGAGCTCGGAGCGATTGTCACGGAGATATCCCCGGCCGCCCTGATGGGTCGGCGCGGTGCGCCCGGTCGACTTCACGGGCGAGGTGGTGCGGGGCTTGGTGGTGCGGGTATTGAAGCGTGCCATGTGAATTCCCCCCGAATTCATTGGGAGAAGGCACAGCGGGAAAAGGGTGCCCGAGATCAGGAGTCGGCGACGGGCTTGCCTGATGCTCTGCCGCTTGAGCTACCGGCCGTGGCCGGACGGGACTTGAACCCGCAACCGTCAGATCCGAGAAGTATCCGTCACCTGCGCACCGGGCACCCCCCGATGTCTGTGCCTCCCGAGATCAGAGTCGGCGGCGGCAGTTTTCTTGACAGGAAGTAGCCGCAGCCTGCGCACCGGGAGGTGCGTGCAGTCATTGCTGATGAAGTTGTGATGTGCCCAGAGATCAGGGTCGGCTGAACCGACGAAGGCGCTCTACCGACTGAGCTACACCGGAAGGAGATCCGGTGGCGGGACTCGAACCCGCGACATCCCCATTATCAGTGGAAGTAGGTCCTGCCTGCGCACCTGGGCACAGACAGGACTCTAGAGGGGGACTCCGGGGCGCGCGAGGGAATTACGCGCGCGAAATGCGCTCCGGGCGTCTTCCGGCGGTACCGGCCGTCAGTGGCGGTTCGGCTGCCGCTTCCACGGACCGGTGATGGCGAGCATGATGCCCGGCGTCTGGATGTTGGCGTACAGCGTCCTGCCGTCGGGCGAGAACGTGACACCGGTGAACTCGCTGTACTCCGGCTCCTGTTCGCTGCCGATGTTCAGCTCGTTGCGGGCGATCGGGTAGGTGCGGCCGCTGTCGGTCGCCCCGAAGAGGTGCTGGATGCCGTTGCCGTCCTCGGCGATGACCAGACCGCCGTACGGCGAGACGGTGATGTTGTCCGGGCCGTCGAAGGCGCCGTCCTTCGACGGGTCGGCGTTCACACCGAGGAGCACCTTCAGCGTCAGCGTGCGGCGCTTCGGGTCGTAGAACCAGACCTGGCCGTCGTGCTGGACGGGGCTCTCCGCGCGGGCGAACGAGGAGACGATGTACGCACCGCCGTCGCCCCACCACATGCCTTCGAGCTTACGGGCCCGGGTGACCTGACCGTCCGTGAACTGCTTGCGCACCGAGACGGTCTTCGCGTCACGGTCGGGTACGTCGGCCCAGTCCACGCCGTACACCGTGCCGATCTTCGTGGCGCGGGACAGGTCGTCGACGAACTTGCCGCCGCTGTCGAAGCACTTGGCGGCCTGGAGGACACCGGCGTCGTCGGCGAGCGTGCGCAGCTTGCCGCGGCCGTGCCGGAAGCCGTGCGGCGGAACCCAGCGGTAGAGCAGTCCGTTGGGACCCGCGGCGTCCTCGGTCAGGTAGGCGTGGCCGAGCTTGGGGTCGATGACGACGGCCTCGTGGGCGTACCGGCCGAGCGCCTTGATCGGGCGCGGATCACGGTTGGCGCGCCTGTCGTACGGGTCGACCTCGAAGACGTAGCCGTGGTCCTTGAGCAGGCCGTTCTTGCCGGCCTTGTCCTCGGTCTCCTCGCAGGTGAGCCAGGTGCCCCACGGGGAGGCGCCACCCGCGCAGTTGGTGGAGGTACCGGCGATGCCGACCCACTCGGCGGTACGGCCGTCGCGACGGGTCTCCACGACGGTGCAGCCGCCGGCCGCGACCGGGTCGTAGACGAGGCCCTCGGCCAGCGGCACCGGGTGCTCCCAGCCGGCGCGGGTGCCGCTCAGCTCGTGGTTGTTGACGAGCAGGGTGACGCCGCGCGGACCCTCGAAGGTGGCCGTGCCGTCGTGGTTGGAGGGGGTGTACTCGCCGGACTCCAGCTTGGTGACACCGCTGTGGGTGATGACCTTGTAGGAGAAGCCGGCGGGCAGCGCGAGGAGTCCCTCGGGGTCGGCGATCAGCGGCCCGTAGCCGGGCTCATGGCTGTGACCGTGGTCGTGACCGTGGCCGTCGTGGTCGCGCTTCGAGTCCTCTGCGGCCAGGGCGCCGGGCGCGGTGGCCAGCGCGGCGACCGTACCGGTCAGGGCGATGCCGGCACCGGTGAGGGCGGACTGTCTGGTGAATTCCCTGCGCGTGAAGGGCATCACGTACTCCTGGGACAACTGGGGGTTGTTGGCGCACCCACAGTCGCGCCCCTGCGCCAACACCAGTTGAACTACGGACGACGTTGAGGGGCATCCTTCCTGTGCAGTTGGCCGGATGCGGTCGGCCGGAGCGGATGATGCGCCCGGTCCGCGCCGTCCGCCGCCAACCGCCCGCTCACGCCGCCCGCGTGAGCGGGCGGCGCAACCGCCTGGGTCTGCCTGGGTTCTCAGCCCCCTGTCCGCGACCGCGCCTTGAACGCCGCCTTGCGGGCCTCCTTGGCCTTCTTCTTGTCGCCGTGCAGCCGCCCCATCGCTTCGAGGACATCCGCCGTCGCCGGGTGCTCCACGCGCCACGCCTCGTCGAAGAAGCCGCTGTGCTGGCCTGCCAGACCCTCGACCAGGCCCTGGAGCTCTTCCAGATCGCCCTCGGACTCCAGCTGGGCCGCGATCGTGTCGATGGCGAGCCAGAAGATCATCGACTCCGGCGGTGCGGGTACGTCCGCCGCGCCCAGCTCCGCGAGCCATACCCGTGCGAGGCCCCCCAGCTCCGGGTCGTCCAGTACCGCGCGCACCGCGGGCTCCGCCCCCGCGCCGACCAGGGCGAGCGCCTGCTGGCAGTGGAGGCGGCGCAGCGGTGCCTGCTGGTCCGCGCCGCGTGCCGCCCCGAGGAGTTCGGCCGCGGCACCGTCCGCGCCGCGCCGGGTGAGCCACTGCTCGACCTCGCTGCGCGCCGCCGTCTCGGGGTAGTACGCGATGCCGGCGAGGAGTGCGTCGGCGCCCTTGTCCGCCAGGTCGCCGATCGCCGGGGCGTCCACTCCGGCCTCCAGCATCCGGGCCCGGATGCCGTACAGGCCGAGCGGGGTCAGCTTCACCATTCCGTACCGGGTGACGTCCTCGTCGTCGGCGGGCGGGGTGGCGTCCTCGCCCTCCTCGGCCAGCAACGCCTCGTCCAGCGGGCGGTATTCGACGATCCCGATGGGTTCGAGGACCCGGAACTGGTCGTCGAGACGCATCATCGCCTCGGACACCTGCTCAAGGACGTCGTCGGTGGGCTCGCCCATGTCGTCGGGCACGACCATCGACGCGGCGAGCGCGGGCAGCGGTACGGGCGCCGCGTCCCCTCCGCCGTCGCCGACGGTGAGCAGATACAGATTGCCGAGGATCCCGTCGAGGAATTCCGCCTCGACCTCAGGGTCCCAGTCCAGGGATTCGAAGTCGATCGAGCCGTCCTCGCCGACGAGATCGGCGAAGTCCTCGAAGACGGGCGCGGTGGCGTCGGCGTGGACGGCCTCCAGACCGTCGAGCCAGATCGAAAGAACGTCCTGCGGTGAACCGCCGGTGATCAGCGCCAGGTTCTCACCGGCGGCGGCGGTCCCCTCCGCGTCGTCTCCCGCGGCCTCCTCCGGGTCCTCGACATCGACGAGCCCCGTGTCGACCGCGAGCCGCCACGCCTCGCTCGCCTCCGCGGCACCGTCCTCGTCCGCCGTGAGGCCGAGGTGCTCGGCCGCCGCGGGCAGCTGTTCCTCGACGAGCTCGCCACCGGCGCCGACCCGGGTCTCCGGGCCCGCCCAGCGGGCGAGCCGGACAGCGCGGGCGAGCAGCGGCGCGGCGAGCGCGTCCCGTGCCAGCTCGGCCTCGGTGTGCAGCCGTACGGGCGGCAGGGTGGGGCGCTCTGCGGACATCTGGTGGTTCTCCTCGGGACGTACGGGGCGTACGGGTTCAGGCGGCCCAAGCGTAGACGCATTTCGCCCCATGCCACCCGGTTCATGCGACGGACAGCGGCCGTCCACCCGGAGGACCTTGACAACAGCCTTGCCCGCACAAGAGATTGACGCGCGTAGATCTCCCCTCCTGACCCTCGATACCCCGGAGCCCGTGATGCCCTCCGCATCGTCCAGAACAACCGCTGTCTCCGCCGTCGTCACCGCTGCGCTCGCCGCGGGCCTGCTCACCGGCGCAGCCACCACCTCCGCGTCCGCCTCCCCGTCCGCCGACGGCCAGGTCCGGATCCACGACATCCAGGGCGCCACCCGGATATCCCCGCTCACCGGCCGGCAGGTCAGCGGTGTCGCGGGCATCGTCACGGGTGTGCGGGCGTACGGCTCGAAGGGCTTCTGGTTCCAGGACCCCGAACCCGACGCCGACCCCGCCACCAGCGAGGGCATCTTCGTCTTCACCAGCTCCGCGCCGACCGTCGCGGTCGGTGACGCGGTGACGGTCTCCGGCACGGTCACCGAGTACGTCCCGGGCGGCGCCGCCTCCGGCAATCAGTCGCTCACTCAGATCAGCCGACCCACCGTCGCGGTGGTGTCCTCCGGCAACACCCTGCCCGCGCCGGTGACGATCTCGGAGCGCTCGGTCCCGTCCCGGTACGCCCCGGCGGGCGACCCCGCGGCGGGCGGCTCCATCAACGCGCTCCCTCTCTCCCCGTCCCGCTACGCCCTGGACCACTACGAGTCCCTGGAGGGCATGAACGTCCGCATCGGCACCTCGCGGGTGGTCGGCGCCACCGACCCGTACGCCGAGCTGTGGGTGACGGTGAAGCCGCACGAGAACGCGAGCCGCCGCGGGGGGACGGTCTACGGCTCGTACACCGCGCAGAACACGGGCCGGCTCCAGATCCAGTCGCTGGTGCCGCTCGCCGAGCAGCCCTTCCCGACCGCCGACGTCGGTGACGTGCTCTCCGGTACGACCGAGGGTCCGCTCGACTTCAACCAGTACGGCGGCTACACGCTGGCCGCCCGCACCCTGGGGACGGTCACCGGCAAGGGCCTCGCCCGGGAGACGACCCGCAAGCAGCGCGGCGGCGAGCTGGCGGTGGCGACGTACAACGTCGAGAACCTCGACCCCACCGATCCGCAGGAGAAGTTCGACGCGCTCGCCGCCGCGGTGGTCGACAACCTCGCCTCGCCCGACATCGTCGCGCTGGAGGAGATCCAGGACGACAACGGGGCGAAGGACGACGGTACGGTCTCCGCCGACCGGACGGTCAAGATGTTCACCGACGCGGTCGTGGCGGCGGGCGGCCCGGCATACCAGTGGCGTTCCATCGACCCGGAGGACAAGAAGGACGGCGGCGAGCCCGGCGGCAACATCCGCCAGGTGTTCCTCTTCAACCCGGAGCGGGTGTCGTTCACCGACCGCGCGGGCGGCGACGCGACGACGGCGACCGATGTCGTACGGCAGCAGGGCCGGGCGGCGCTGACCCTCTCCCCCGGCCGGATCGACCCGGCGAACGCGGCGTGGACGAACAGCCGCAAGCCCCTCGCCGGCGAGTTCGTCTTCCGGGGCCGCACGGTCTTCGTCGTCGCCAACCATTTCGCGTCCAAGGGCGGCGACGAGTCCATCGTCTCGCAGCACCAGCCGCCGGCCCGCTCGTCGGAGGTCCAGCGGCACGCGCAGGCCGAGGTGGTCAACACCTTCGTCAAGAAGTTGCTGAGTGTCCAGAAGAACGCGGACGTCCTGGTCGTCGGCGACATCAACGACTTCGAGTTCTCCGGCACGACAAAGGCGCTGACGGCCGGTGGAGTGCTGTATCCGGCGGTGAAGTCCCTGCCGCGCCAGGAGCGTTACTCGTACGTCTACCAGGGCAACACCCAGGTCCTCGACCAGATCCTGACCAGCCCGTCGATCGACGACTTCCACTACGACAGCGTGCACATCAACGCCGAGTTCGCCGACCAGAACAGCGACCACGACCCGCAGGTGCTCCGCTTCCGCCCGTAGGGTCTTTCGTTTGGATCAGGCCGGATCAGGGAGCGGGGTCTGGTGCTGTGGATCGCAAGGCGGAGGAGGGAGGCATGGCGGAGCCATGCCGACCGACGACAACGCGGCGAGGCGCAGTGCCAGGGCCCGCGAGCCCGGCGTGATCCAAACGAGAGGCCCTAGCCCCCCGCTCGACGCTACGCGCCCGCCCTCGGCCTCATGCTGAGCGCGGGCGTGTACCGCCGCACGCCCCCACCGATGACCCCGGGGTACGACTGCACCCGCCCCCACTGCGGCGTACTCGACCCGATCCCGTCACCGGGCCCGGCCAGCGCGTCGGCATGGGCCTGCGCGCTCTGCCATTCGGCGTAATTGAGTACGCGCGTTCCGTCGGTGCTCACATGGAAGTGTCCGGAGATGCCGCCGACGGCGGGCGCGGGATCGGTCCCCAACGCCTCGAACACGGTGTCCACCCAGTCCCGCTGCCGCGCCTTGTCCACCCCCTCGAACTCGACATCGACGATCACGACACATCCCGGCTCCCGCCCGTCCCCCTCCCGCGGCAGCGCGGAACGGTACGGCTCAAGGGTGTGCAGCCCGAGCCGCCGGATGCCCGGCACGGCGGCGTCGATGTCCGCGTTGCGTTCGTCACGACCGTGCCGGAAGAAGTCCTGATACGCCTGCTCCCCACTCCACTGGGTGTAGTGGAACAGCGTTTTCCCGTCCTCACCGACATGGACGGTGTACGAGAGCAGCCCCGGATGCGGCCACTCACGGCTGTCCCACGCCTGGCGAATGGCTTCGACCGTCCGCCGCTGCCGTTCGGGGGTGCCGACATCCCAGGTGCTCGCCTTGACGAGTCCGACGTCGTTACGGGCAAGATCGGGACGGGATTCGAATTGCACACTCATGACAGGTCCTCCTGAATGGTGCTCCCATGTGGTGCGCCGCTGCCGACCACCCTGGTACGTCAAGTGCGCTTGAGGTCAACAGCACCCTCCGTTGACGCCGTCAGGCCACCGACAGGACAACGAACGGAGTACCGCATGAAGCTGCGTCTCAAGGCGATCACCCGCGAGGAGCACCTGGCGTTCGTCGCGAGCCGGCCCTCCGTGAGCCATATGCAGGTTCCGTCGTGGGCCGATGTGAAGCCCGACTGGCGCGCGGAGAGCATCGGCTGGTTCGACCGGGACGGCACCGGCCCGGAACGGATCGTCGGAGCCGGGCTCGTCCTCTACCGGCCGATCCCCCGGGTGCGGCGCTATCTGGCATATCTGCCGGAGGGCCCCGTCATCGACTGGGACGACGCGGGTCTGGGACAGTGGCTGGATCCGATGCTGGCGCATCTGAAGGCGCAGCGTGCGTTCTCGGTGCGCATGGGCCCACCGGTGGTCGCCCGGCGCTGGGAGGCCGGGACCGTCAAGGACGCCATCGCCGACCCGGCCGCCCGACGGCTGCGCGACGTGGAGGCGGATGTGAACGAGCCGCAGGCCGCCCAGGTCGTGGAGCAGCTGCGCCGGCTGGGCTGGCAGCAGGGCGAGGAGGGCGGCGAGGACGGTTTCAGTGCCGGACAGCCCCGGTACGTCTTCCAGGTGCCGTTCGCCGGGCAGTCGCTGGAGGAGATCCGGAGCAATCTGAACCAGCAGTGGCGGCGCAACATCAAGAAGGCGGAGAAAGCGGGGGTCAAGGTCGTCGAGGGCGGCTACGAGGACCTTCCGGCCTTCTACGAGCTGTACCGCGAGACGGCCCGGCGCGACCGCTTCATCCCCCGCCCGCTCGTCTACTTCCAGCGCATGTGGACCGCGCTGCGGACCGAGGACCCCGACCGGATGCGGCTCTATCTCGCCCATCACGACGGCGAAACGCTCGCCGCGGCGACGATGCTGACCGTCGGGAGCCACGTCTGGTACTCCTACGGCGCCTCGACCAGCCGCAAGCGCGAGGTCCAGCCGAACAACGCCATCCAGTGGCGCATGATGAGCGACGCGCACGAGAGGGGCGCGGCCGTCTACGACCTGCGCGGCATCACCGACACCCTGGACGAGAGCAACCATCTCCTGGGCCTGCTGCGCTTCAAGGTCGGCACCGGCGGCCGGGCAGCCGAGTACATCGGCGAGTGGGACCACCCGATCAACAAGGTGCTCCACAAGGCCTTCGCCCTCTACATGGCGCGCCGCTGACCTCACCGGCTCCGGAGTGCCTCGGGCGCCGCCGTTCGCCCTCGGCATGACCGCTTGACGCGTCCGGGCGGCAGCCTGCTCCAACTGCGGGGCGATGCGGCGCGGGCCCCCTGGGTCACGCACACCGTGCCGGTCAGCCACGCGGCCGCACCGGTGCCCGGGTACTGAGCGCTCCGGCGCCCGTGCCAGACTCCGGGACGTGATCCTTCGTACCGCCACCCGTGCCGACCTGCCCGCCGTCCTCGCCCTCCTCGAAGACGAGGAGCGGGTCGTCGACCCGGCCTCGGTCGCGGTCGACGGAACGTACGAGAAGGCCTTCGCGGCCATCGAGAGCGACCCGCGCAACGAGATGCTCGTGCTGGTCGACGGCGACACCGTCCTGGGCTGTCTGCAGGCGACCTACATACCGGGGCTCGGCAAGCACGGCGAGGAGCGAGCGCTGATCGAGGCGGTACGGATCAGGGCCGACCGGCGAGGCGGCGGACTGGGCCGGGAGCTGATGAAGCAGGCCGTCGACCGGGCCCGGCTGCGCGGATGCGGGCTGATGCAGCTGACCAGCAACAAGCGGCGCACGGACGCGCACCGGTTCTATGAGTCGCTGGGCTTCGCCCGCAGCCACGAAGGCTTCAAGCTCGCTCTCTGATTTGCCCGCGTACTGGATGTACTCGGGTGATGCGACAACGCGGCGAGGTGCCGTGCCGGACGCCGCGAGCCGGTGAACCCTTCCGGTCGCAGCACTAGCGGGACGGTTCGGTCCGCCAGGCGGTCATGTTCAGCTCGTCGAGCAGCCGTACGTCGCTTCCCTCCAGCGGGAAGGTGCGCGCTTCCAGACCTGGGGCCGGTGCGATCTCCAGCGCGTCGCCCTCGATGAGGTCGCCGCCGGTCGGGGTGGAGACCCAGGCGAGGAGCGACCGCATCGTCTCTCCCGGCTTCAGCATGACCTCCTTCGGGCCGGGGTCGCTCCCCATGTAGGAGGAGCCCGGATTCACCGGGACCGGCAGCGGGTCACCGGCGTCGTCCAGGGCCCGGACGGACGGGTACCCGTCGACGCGATACGGCTTGCTGCCGCAGTTGGTGAGGGTGAGGCCGACGGCCCGGTGGCCCAGCGCGGCCTCGACCTCGCCCATGTCGACGACGACTCCGGAGGACGGGCAGCCGGCGCTGGTGGTGGGCGTGGGGCCGGGCCCCTGCGCCGACGGAGGCGGCGGCCGGTCGGGGAGCGCGGCGGAGACGCTGGGAAACGGTGACGGCAGCGTGTCGGCATGCACCCCGTACGAGGCGCTCGGGGTGGGCTCCGGCTCGCCCTCGCCCGCCGGCACGAGAAACCCGGCACATCCGGAGAGCGACAGGCCCAGCGCCCCGGCCATGAGCAGGGCCGCCGTCGGCCGCCGTCTTCCGGCCCTCTCCCGTTTCGGTTCCCGCACGCTCATGACCCCGCCCCCGTGTCGGCCTGCCGCATAGGCGTTCGATCATGCCAGAGC
>NZ_FMDF01000088.1 GCF_900091955.1 Streptomyces sp. Ncost-T10-10d | reverse complement strand
GCGCCGCAGGCCGGTTCGCGCCGCCGTCGCCGCCGTCGCGGTGAGGCCGCCGAGCCCGAGGCGGCCGCCGCTGTCGAGGTGGAGGAGCACGCCGAGGAGGAGCCCGAGCCGGAAGGCGAGGCCGAGGCCGAGCACGAGGGCGAGGAGACGGACGAGTACGGGGACCGGCCTTCGCGCCGTCGCCGTCGCGGAGGGCGTCGCCGCCGTCGTGGCGAGATCACCGAAGGTGACGAGGCCGCGGAGCAGTTCGGCGAAGAGGCCGCCGCCGAGCGCGCCGAGGAGGACCAGGAGCGCGCTCAGGAGGTCGAAGAGGCTGAGGAGGACGAGGACCACGAGGCGTCCTCCGCCGGAACCAGCAGCAGCCGTCGTCGCCGTCGTCGTCGCCGTCGCAGCGGTGACATGCCGTCCGACGCCGACAGCGGTACGGACGACCCGGAGCGTACGGTCGTCAAGGTCCGCGAGCCCCGCAAGAAGGAAGAGCGGGAGCCCGGTACCGGCTTCGACGAGGTCCAGTCCATCAAGGGCTCGACCCGTATGGAGGCGAAGAAGCAGCGCCGCCGCGAGGGCCGTGAGCAGGGCCGCCGTCGCGTCCCGATCATCACGGAGGCGGAGTTCCTGGCCCGCCGCGAGGCCGTCGAGCGCGTGATGGTCGTCCGCCAGAACGGCGAGCGCACCCAGATCGGCGTCCTCGAGGACAATGTGCTCGTCGAGCACTACGTCAACAAGGAGCAGGCCACCAGCTACGTCGGCAACGTCTACCTGGGCAAGGTGCAGAACGTACTGCCGTCCATGGAGGCCGCCTTCGTCGACATCGGCAAGGGCCGCAACGCCGTCCTGTACGCCGGTGAGGTGAACTTCGAGGCGCTCGGCATGGCCCACGGGCCGCGCCGGATCGAGACCGCGCTCAAGTCCGGTCAGTCCGTCCTCGTCCAGGTGACCAAGGACCCGATCGGTCACAAGGGTGCCCGCCTGACCAGCCAGGTCTCGCTGCCCGGCCGCTACCTGGTCTATGTGCCCGAGGGCTCGATGACCGGCATCAGCCGCAAGCTGCCCGACACCGAGCGGGCCCGGCTGAAGACCATCCTCAAGAAGATCGTTCCCGAGGACGCGGGCGTCATCGTCCGTACCGCGGCGGAGGGTGCGAGCGAGGACGAGCTGCGCCGCGATGTCGAACGGCTGCAGCAGCAGTGGGAGGACATCCAGAAGAAGTCGAAGAGCAGCGGCAGCTCCAACGCGCCGACGCTGCTCTACGGCGAGCCGGACATGACTGTCCGGGTCGTCCGCGACATCTTCAACGAGGATTTCTCCAAGGTCATCGTCAGCGGCGGCGACGCGTGGGAGACCATCCACGGTTACGTCTCGCAGGTGGCGCCGGACCTGACGGACCGCCTGTCGCGGTGGACCTCCGAGGTCGACATCTTCGCGACGTACCGGATCGACGAGCAGCTCATGAAGGCGCTGGACCGGAAGGTCTATCTGCCGAGCGGCGGCTCGCTGGTGATCGACAAGACCGAGGCGATGGTCGTCGTCGACGTCAACACCGGCAAGTTCACCGGTCAGGGCGGCAACCTCGAGGAGACCGTCACCAAGAACAACCTGGAGGCGGCCGAGGAGATCGTGCGCCAGCTGCGGCTGCGCGACCTCGGTGGCATCGTCGTCGTCGACTTCATCGACATGGTGCTGGAGTCCAACCGGGATCTGGTGCTGCGGCGCCTGCTGGAGTGCCTGGGACGCGACCGTACGAAGCACCAGGTCGCCGAGGTCACCTCGCTGGGCCTGGTCCAGATGACCCGTAAGCGGGTGGGCCAGGGTCTGCTGGAGTCCTTCTCCGAGACCTGTGTCCACTGCAACGGGCGCGGCGTGATCGTGCACATGGAACAGCCGACCTCGGTCGGCGGAGGCGGCAACGGCAAGCGTTCCAAGAAGCGCGGCCGGGGCGGCGTGGACCACGAGCACGTGGCGGAGATCGAGACCGAGGTCGAGACCGAGACCGAGGCCGAGGTGGCTGCCGAGGTGGCCGCCCCGGTGGCGCTGCCCGAGCCGGAGTTCGTCCCCGACGAGGAGCTGTACAGCAGCCCGGCCGAGGCCGAGGCAGCCGCCTCGCGCGGCCGCGGCCGGCGCCGCGCGACCGCAA
>NZ_FMDF01000004.1 GCF_900091955.1 Streptomyces sp. Ncost-T10-10d | reverse complement strand
ATCTCGTTGGCGCAAGGCTGGGCGGCACCGGGCGCTTCCCGGGCGGCCGGGTCGCGGCTGTACTCGGCACGCTCGCCCTGCGGTTGACCACCCAGCCTGCACTCGATCACTGGCGGGCGCCGCTGACTACCGGATCCGTACCTGCACTTGGCGACATTCTGCGGTATCAGACCCGTGGCCGGCCCCTCCGCGACCATCTAGAGAGCCTGATCACAGCGAGCCCCGAGCCAACTGTCGTGATCGGCCACAGCCTCGGCGGCATCGCACTTGTGGACCTCTATGCCCTCGCAGCCATCAGCCGGACATCGCTGCCGGAGACGCGACTGCTGGTGACCGTCGGCTCGCAGGCGCCCTTCCTGCATGAACTAGGTGCCCTCACCGGACTGCCACCAACTGCCGGTCTACCGCCGGACTTCCCGCGCTGGCTCAATGTCTTCGACCGCAAGGACCTCCTCGCGTACCAAGCCGAACCGGTTTTCCCCGGTGACTCCCGTGTCATCGACCATGAGGTGAGCAGCAGGCAGCCGTTTCCCCTTAGCCACAGCGCGTACTGGAAGCTCGATGCGGTGTATGACCGGATCGCAGAGGAGATCGAGGCGATGCGGTGACCGCCGACGGACACGAACGGATTGACCCACGCCGTGTCTTCGCACTTGTCGTAGGCATCGAGTCGTACGGCATAAGCCATCAGTGGGATCTGCCCGGCGCTGCCCGCGACGCCGTACGGTTCGCCGAGTGGCTCACCGGTCCTGCGGGTGTCCCGGACAACCAGGTGAACCTACTGCTCTCACCTCTGGAACGGAACCAGCAGGAAATATCGTGGCATAACTACCTCTTGCCGACCCAGGAGAATGTCGAGCGGATCCTCTTCAAGGAGCTTCCCACACGTGACGGGGATCTGTTGTGGATCTACTGGGCCGGACACGGCTACCTCGACCAGACCCACCAGATGCTCCTCCCGTACTCGGACGCCACCCGTGACTGGACTGCGCATCTTAACTTGGAGGCGGCGCTGCGTTGGTGGAAGGGCGCAGGGCCGGGCGACGGACGCTTCCGCCGACAGATAGCCATTGGTGACGCCTGCCGGGTCGACGCCCGTGCAGCAAGCAAGCAAGCTTGCCTTCGGCGAGAAGGGGTACGGGGCACGCCCGTCGGACCCAAGGCGCCGCCAGTTCACGCTCTACGCCTCACACGCTGGCGAGGTCGCGCAGAACCTTGCCGACCGGGGCGCCGGCCAGTTTACCGACGTCCTGATGCGTCGGCTCAGCGAGAGCACCCTGGACCAGAGTGTGCATGGCCTCGTCGGTATCGCCCGCTCCTTACAGGCCGACTTCCAACTGTTGCGGACCAGGGGGCTCGCTTGGCAGCACCCGCAATTCGTCATTGACCGCGACTGGAGCGGCTCTACGATCTTCGGCGATCGCTGGACCGATCCGGACTTGGCGGGACACGGAGCTCCGCGTCTCGACCAGTTCGCCTGGAAGGAACTCGGACCGCTTTTGCATGGACGTGGGGCGCCCGCCCATACGCACGACGCCTACCGCTGGGCTTTCGACATCACTGGCTGCGCCGTTCCCGCTCACCGTGGCCTGCCGCCCGGCGGGCTGATGGCTATCGCCCATGACCTTGACGCCCGACAGGGCAGGAAGCGGGACATGCCGCTGACGCTGCCCTTTATTCGCTATCTCGCCGCATGCTCCATCGAGTCGACATGGGCTGAAGCAGCTGACGCCTGGGTCGACGACACCCGCGAACGCCTTGGCTCGGCAGCCGTCCCCGCCCCTCCCGAGCCAGATCCGGAACCCGCGGGTCTGCATGTGCGGCTCACGGAGGACACCGAAAGCGAGGGCGCTCACTGGGTACGGATGTGGCTCTACCGAGAAGGCGTCTTCGAAGCCGTTTGGGAGTCGGACCGGCCGTTGGCTATGACGGAGGTGCAGGACCGCCTGGCCGAACAACTGCTCGCGGATCATGCTGGTGAGACGGTGCGCATCGAATTCCATGTGCCTTACGGGCTGCTGGAGGAGGAGTTCGAGTGTTGGGGGCTGCCCATCGGGAGGCGAGGCAAGGAGATCGAACTCGGCTGCCACTACGAGGTCCTGGTGCGTTGCCCCGATGAGCGCGATGGCGTGGCAGGGGAGTCCTGGCGGCGCAAGTGGCAATGGTTCAAGGCCCATGGCGGGCATGACCCGAAAGCCGTGCACGAGCTGGGTGACGGCGACGTCAGTGAGGCCCTCGGCGTGTTCCTGCAAGCCACTGAACCGCCGGTTTGCGTGCTGGCTGAAGTCTCCGAGCAGCGCCTGATGGACACGCTCGACGCCGTGCTGGACGCCGGTGTGCCTATTGCCGTTTGGCCACGCCGCGGACACGCGGCGCAGGCCCAGGGTGGGCTGGTGGCCGCGCTTACAGGCGCAGACCGAATGGATGTCGGCCGCCTGCCCGCCTTGCTGAGGATGCTGCGGATTCCCTTGCCCGGAGCATCTGCCGAGGGGATACGACGGTCCTCGCTCCCCTTGGCACTGATGTGGGACGACCCCGAACGCGTACCTGAAAGGCGGCCGCTGTCATGACGGCGAAGGAATGGTGGATCTACCAGGGCCCGGGAACCATCGAGCAGAGAAATATGCGGCTTGCTGAACAGCGTCCGCCCTGGAGGGATTTCAGGGGGGTGCGAGATCCGGAGTACGCGCCACCAGGGATCGATGACCCCGCCTGGCGGGAGACGCATCGCCGGGGTACTGGGTATGTGCCGGACATGGCTGAGAAGGACGCGGTTAATACAGCCCTGTACTTGCGCCGACCGCTGTTGGTCACAGGAAAGCCCGGCCTCGGCAAGTCCACGCTCGCGTACAGTATCGCAACCGACCTCGAACTCGGTCCCGTACTGCATTGGCCGATTACCAGCCGCACTTCCTTGCGTGACGGCCTGTACCAGTACGACGCGATCGGCAGGCTCCATGATGCCAATCTGCGCAACCTCCAGCAGGCATCTGCCACCCCCTTGGATCCGTCCATCGCACCGTACCTGCGCCTCGGTCCGCTGGGGACTGCGCTGTTGGCGCAGGACCAGCCCCGGGTGCTGCTCGTCGACGAGATCGACAAGAGCGACATCGATCTGCCCGGGGATCTGCTCACGGTATTTGAGGAAGGGGCTTTCGAAATCCCCGAGCTGGCGCGGGTTGCGGCGCAGCAGCCGGAGGTGAGGATCGGTACGCAGGACGATCCGCAGGCGCGGGTACGGGTGGAGCGCGGGCGGGTGCAGTGCCGGTCCTTCCCCATAGTTGTACTCACCAGCAACGGAGAGCGCGATTTTCCGCCGCCCTTCCTGCGACGCTGCATCAGGCTGCACATGGAGCCGCCAGGAAAGGAGAAGCTGACGCAGATCGTGCGGCAGCGGCTGGGACTGGACTCCACCTCCGACGAGCCTTACAGGGAACTCGTTGAAGCCTTCATCGACCGACGGATGGACGGCGACCTCGCCACCGACCAACTGCTCAATGCCGTTCAACTGCGTCTGAAGGGGGCATGGTCCGACTCACACGACCGCACACAGTTCCTGGAGACGGTGCTGCACCGGCTCACCGGCCCCTCGTCCGTGTGAGGACCCTTCGGTGATCGAGGAACTGCTGGCAGCGCTGGTCGAATCAGGTGCCGACGCCGCCCATGAGGAGTTGGCGGACATCCTGTGGCTGGCCGCGCGCATAGGCGCCGCGGGGAGCCGGGACAACACGGGCGACGAACAACAGCCGGACAGTGTCGAACAGGGGACCGCGTCGCCGAGCAATCCGGATCGAGGTGATGGTGGGTCTCAGGCCAGCGAACGGTACTACAGCGCCACGCTCGAGGACGACGCGCGTGCTGTCGATCCGGATACTCGGCGAGGCGAAGCCGTCCTGGTACGGCGGGCGATGGCCCTGGAGGACCCCCTCGGTGTTATGAGGGCGCTGCGTCCACTTGGCCGCCAGACGGTACCCGCCGTCAACACGACTGAGTTGGACGAGGAGCTCAGCGTCGACAGCAGCGTTGAGCAAGGCATGGTGGTGCCGATACTGAAGCCGCAGCGCGGCCGCTGGCTCGACTTGGCCCTGGTCATCGACACACATCATTCGATGTTGCTCTGGCACGACCTGGTCAGCGAGCTGTGCCGCACGTTTGCGCAGACTGGCATCTTCCGAGACGTCCGCCTGTGGTTCCTGAGCGGTACTGAGGTAGGAGGCATACCGACTGTCGCACGGGCAAACGGGGGCGATTCCCGTCGCCCTCAAGAAGTCTCCGATCCGTCCGGACACCGGCTGGTACTGGTCGTCACGGACACGGTAGCGGGGGGCTGGAGCGGTACCAGCCTCCAAGCAGTCCTGCGCCAGTGGGTGGCACACAACCCACTGGCCCTCCTAAACGTGCTGCCGCGGCGTCTGTGGACCCGGGGTGCGGTGGCCCCGGAGGGTGTGGTTGTACGGGCCGCGCGGCCGGCGGCCCCGAACGTATCGTGGCGCTTGGCCCAGGCAGCTCGGCAGGGTGGGAGTTCCAGGCTGAGCTCCAGAAGCCGGGTCCGGGCGGGGCTCGCGGGCAGCATCGCGATCCCGATGGTGGAGGCGTCCCCGTCGGGGCTGGGTGCGCTGGCGTCGCTCGTCGCGGGCGAGGGCCGGTGGAGCAGGCTTTCGTGCCTGACAATCGACCGGACGGGCACGGGCATTGAGTCGGCGGCCGCTCCGGCGCTTGCTGCTGCCCCGGATCCTGATGCAAAGCGGGCCCTGCGCCGTTTCCAGGAGAGCGCGTCACCCGTTGCCCAGGAGTTGGCGGGCTATCTGTCCGCAGTACCGCTGACCCTTCCCGTGATGACACTCGTACGCCGGGCCATGCTGCCGCACTCGAAGCACGGCCATCTCGCGGAGGTAGCGCTGGGCGGGCTCTTGGAAGGTTGGCAGGACGGACACGGCACGTTCGACATGGCGCGCTTCGAGTTCCACTTCCTACCTGGTGTGCGCGAGGCATTGTTGGGCGCTCAACTCCGCCATGACATCACTGCTGTTCAGGAGCTGGTCCGGCGCGAGGTTGCGGACTACGTCGAACGGCTCGCAGGAGGATCGGGCGGTGACTTCCCGGCGACGCGTACGACAGCCGGCGGGACGGGAGAGCGGAGCATCGGCCCGGGCGCGATGCCCTTCGCTGAGTCCGCCCTGCCACGGGTGACGCCAATGGCGGAGACGCGACCGTTGCAGCTCGGCGTACACATGGCAACGCCCGTGGGCAACTTGCCGGTTCAGTTCCCCACCTATGTGGAGCGCGAGTACGACGCGCGGTTGCGGGACATCGTCCGTGGAGCCGACGCGGGGGAGCCCACGTTCGTCGTTCTCGTGGGGGATGAGGGTGCAGGGAAGACACGCTCGGCATGGGAGGCTGTGCGTAATCTGCCGGACGGGTGGGTTCTGTGGGCACCCCCTACAGCCGAGGATCTTCGGGAGGGCGTTTCGCTAATCGGCCCGCGGACGGTGGTGTGGCTGGACGACTTGGAGCGGTTCGGGAACATCAGCGCCGCTCAGTACGACAGCCTGCAGGCGGCAGTCCTCGTGGTGGGCACCGCTCGGTCCATTTTCTGGGCAGACAGCTTCCCGGACAGCGCCAAGAGACGCGCCACGGTCATTCACGTACCCGGCGAGTTCCTTGAGAGCGAGTTTGCAGGGGAAACAGCCAATACCGGTTCTCTGGCTTCTTTGAGTGCACGGCGGCAGACGGTAGCAGAGCGTTTTTCATTTCTGGTCCCCGGCGGTGTCGTTGCAATGGCGTCTGTTCCTGCCCTCGACGGCCGGACGTATCTTGCCACTTACAGTCGACCGGATGGAAAAGTGCGAACGTGGGACCCGGAGGCGGGCTCTATGGTAGGCGAATCATTTACGGTGCAAGAGCCTGGAATCGCGGCAATTGCCGCCGTCCCGCTGCCTGCGAGATCCCCGCTCCTTGCGACTACCAACCATGGCGGGGAGGTGCATCTTTGGGGATCGGCCGACGGAAGTTTTAGCGGCGTTCGGTACGATATTCGAAAAGGTGTGCTGTCCATGACGGAATTTGTAGAGGCGGACGAGCCCCCGCGTCTTGCCTTCACGGATTACAGTGGGAGGTTGCAAATTCGGGACGCTGTGGATGGAACTCCAGTCGGCAATACCTTGTGGACTGGTGGATACCCCGGACGGGCTATGACTGCCCTTGTTGATCCCGCTGGACGGCGCTGCCTGGTAACGGCCGACTATAGCGGTGCTGTGCGGCTGTGGAACCTTAATTCTAAGACCGCTGTTCCCAGCGAACTGTTCATCATTCGGCCGCAAAAAGTATTGGCTATGGCAGCCATTGATAGGGTCGAGCGGCATAGCCTTCTCGCCACCATCGGGTATGACAATGTTATTCGCGTATGGGATCCATTTGTGACGCGTGCGATTTCCGACCCGGGTCGTGTTCTTGATTTGGATGCGATGGATCCAATCCGATTTGAGGAGTTGGTTCTGCATCTCCTCAACTTGATGAATGAAGGGCGGGTCGCTATTGACGCGAGACGGAATGCAGGAATCGATGGAGTGATAACTCATCGAGTCGCCGGTCAAATTAGTCTCGTGCAGGTCAAGCATACCCGAAGAGAAGTTGCATACGAGGTGATCCGTGACCTCTCTCGGTCCGTGCGTGACAGGGATGCCCGCAAGGGAATAATCGTCACGAATGGCACGTTCTCAAAAGCCGGCATCGAATTTGCCGAAAACTCCGACAAAATTCAGCTAATCGATGGCCGCGCGTTGCGCGAATTGATTCGGGAGCATCTTGGAATTTAGCTCCTGCTCGAATCGCCGCTGGAAATGCTGGCGCGGGCGGCCCGTGGTAGCCGCTGAAGGAGGCTGGCGATGCCTCAGTTCGTTCGCCGCTTCTTGCGTGGAGGGTGCAGTGTCGAGGTGTACAGGTGGGGAGGCCAGCGAGATGGATCGGTGCCTGATGCGACTGCACTGCGAGATGTGCGGTGGTGCTGTCGGCTGGGCTCAACTATGCAGAAATCGAGCCTTTGAAGGTGGGAGGGGCTCGGTGCTTAGCCTCGCCGTTTCGGTTGGGCTGAGGCGGCGTCGCTGATCGCCAAGTGTTGGGTGGCCGACGTGATTTCGGTGCTTGGGCAGGTCGGAGTCCCGGCGCGGTGGTCGGGTTCTCCGGGTTCTTTCGGGTCGTGGGCGGACGGGGGTTTGCCGGTCAGCTGGCGGGTCGGGGCAGTGCGGCGAGGCGGTGGAAGGCCGTGGCCAGTTCGTGTCTCCAGGGCCAGGTCGCCGATATCCGCAGGTGGAGGCGTCGGCCGCCGCGGGTGAGGCGGGCGGCGACGTGCAGTAGCCGGTAGCGGAGTTTCTTGGGCTCGGCGGTGGCCAGCTCCCCGTCCAGGAGGAGGACACGGGTCCAGGCGAGCAGGTCGATCGCGGCGAGGCTGAGTTCGAGCCAGACGGCGTTGATGCCGAAGTCGCGGGAGGGGGAAGCGGCCGAATCCGGTGGTCTTGCCGCACCGGATGTGGTCCTCGACAGTGGCATGTCCGCGGTGGCGGACCTCCAGGAACTGGGCGGAACCGCCACCGGAGTACGGGGTGTCGGTGAGGAACACCTGATGCCGTAGGCCTTCGTCCTGGTCGAACAGGGACAGCTGGGCTCCGGGGTGCGGCCGCTCTCGGCGCACGATGATGCGGGTGCCGGCCGGGTAGCCGTCCAGATCGACCATGCCGGTCAGCTCGGCGACCTCGGCGCCATCACGCAGAGTCCCGTCCTGGTTAAGGGCGGGATGTCAGAGGCGGTCGGGCATGGCCCGGACAGCGCGGCGGACCGGCTCGGTGATGGCGTATCCGACCGAGAAGAAGGTACGGATTCCTCGTTTCCGCACGTCGCGGACGTGGGCGAGGAAGGCTTTCGCGGATCCGGCACTGTCGGTGCGGACGAGGACGTCGGTGCCGTGCCGATGCGCGTCGGGGATTTGCGCGAATGCCTGGTCGAACACCGTGATGTGGTCGCTCGCGGTGTTGGCACCGGCGTTTCCAGGACGCAGTCGGCCCGACAGTGCCTCGCCGGTGTTGGCCAGGAAGCACAGCAGCGGGTGGAAGCCGAAGCCGCCTTTATAGGTGGGTGCGGCCTGCTCCTTCTCGGAGTGGCAGGTGATCAGCGTGGCGTCGAGGTCCAGGACCAGCCCGGGCAGAATACGTCCCGCGGCCCGGACTGCGGGTATGCCCTCGCCTTGCTCGGCGGCCTGCATCCAGGCGACTTCCCGAGCTTGGGCACGCGCCGAGCGCAGAGAATCCAGTGTCCTCTCGTCGGTGTCGGCGAGCAGTCGCCAGGCCGTCGGTGTCGAGGCGACCGAACCGAACACCCCTACCTGGTCCCGCAGTACGGCCAGGTCCGCGATGGCCTCACCGCCGTCGGCGAGCATCACCGCCAGGTCGGTGGCGATCCGGCCCGGATCATGCCCAGTCCCGCGCGGCCGAAGCGGCCTGAGCGCGGTGGAGTACGCGGCGGTGAGCCCGGTGGCATCAGCGAGATCAGCCAGTAACCGTGCCCCGGCATGACCGACCACCCCCGAACCATCTGCACTGACCTGGATCTTGGGACGCAACCCGATAGCCTGCACGTAGAAAGTGCCCTCCGCCTGGACCGACAGAACCCCTCAGCAAGGTTCATCGTCCCAGGTCAGGAAGGCACTTTCGCGTTTCCGCCCCAACAGCCGCCGTACCCAAACGAAACGGCGAGGCTAGTGGGTGCGGACGCCGCGTGCACCCGTGTCGCGGGGTGAACGACGCAAGGCATAGCGGCGTGGGTTGCTGGCGTCGCACTGGCTTCTGCCGCCGACCGGTACACCGCCTTCATTACGGCGTTCCGGTCGGCGGCCCTCCGAGTCCCGCATTGCGAGGGGAAGGGATTTCTCAGACATGACTCGAACTCTCATTACCGGTGGCCTTGTGATTACTGCTGCCGAAGAGTTGCACGCGGATGTTCTGATCGAGAACGGCCGTGTCGTGGCGATGGCGACCGCGGGTAGCCAGGACTGGACTGCCGATCGCGTGATTGATGCCTCCCAGAAGTATGTGATCCCGGGTGGGGTCGACGCGCACACGCATATGGAGCTGCCGTTCGGTGGCACCTTCGCGTCGGACACGTTCGAGACCGGGACGCGAGCCGCAGCCTGGGGTGGGACGACGACGATCATTGATTTCGCGGTGCAGTCACAAGGGCATTCGCTCCGGGCGGGATTGGACGCCTGGTATGCCAAGGCCGATGGAAAATGTGCGATCGATTACGCATTCCACATGATCGTGTCGGACGTCAATGAACACACACTCAAGGAAATGGACGGACTCGTCGAAGAAGGCGTTAGTTCGTTCAAATTGTTTATGGCGTATCCGGGGGTCTTCTATTCGGATGACGGGCAGATCCTGCGTGCCATGCAGCGGGCCTCCGGCAACGGCGGGCTGATCATGATGCACGCTGAGAACGGCATCGCGATCGACGTCCTCATCGAACAGGCCCTGGCGCGCGGGGAGACCGACCCCCGCCACCACGGCGAGGTCCGCAAGGTCCTCCTGGAGGCCGAGGCCACCCACCGTGCCATCCAGCTTGCCCGGGTGGCCGGCTCCCCGCTCTACGCGGTTCACGTCTCCGCCGAGGAAGCCGTGGCCGAGCTGGCCGCCGCCCGGGACAAGGGCCTGCCCGTCTTCGGCGAGACCTGCCCGCAGTACCTCTTCCTCTCCACCGACAACCTGGAGGAGCCCGACTTCCAGGGCGCGAAGTACGTCTGCTCCACCCCGCTGCGCCCCCGCGAACACCAGGCGGCGCTCTGGCGGGGGCTGCGGACCAATGACCTCCAGGTGGTCTCCACCGACCACTGCCCGTTCTGCTTCCGCGGCCAGAAGGAGCTGGGACGCGGGGACTTCTCGAAGATCCCGAACGGGCTGCCGGGGGTGGAGAACCGTATGGACCTCCTCCACCAGGCCGTCGTCGACGGGCACATCAGCCGCCGCCGCTGGATCGAGATCGCCTGCGCCTCCCCGGCCCGGATGTTCGGCCTCTACCCGAAGAAGGGCACCATCGCGCCGGGTTCCGACGCCGACATCGTCATCTACGATCCGCACGCCGAGCAGGCCATCTCCGCCGAGACCCATCACATGAACGTGGACTACTCGGCGTATGAAGGAAGCGCATCACCGGCCGGGTAGAAACGGTTCTCTCGCGCGGTGAAGTCGTCATCGACGGACGGAAGTTCACCGGCCGGGCCGGTCACGGAATGTACACCCCGCGCGCCACCTGTCAGTACCTGGACTAGGAGCACCCGTCATGGACTTCGGACTCGTCCTCCAGACCGACCCGCCCGCCTCGTCCGTCGTCGGCCTGATGCGCCGCGCCGAGCGCAACGGCTTCCGCTACGGCTGGACCTTCGACTCGGCGGTGCTCTGGCAGGAGCCGTTCGTCATCTACAGCCAGATCCTCGAACACACCGAACACCTCGTCGTAGGCCCCATGGTCACCAACCCGGGCACCCGCACCTGGGAGGTGACCGCCTCCACCTTCGCCACCCTCAACGACATGTTCGGCAACCGCACCGTCTGCGGCATCGGGCGCGGCGACTCCGCGATGCGGGTCGCGGGCCGCGCCCCCAACACCCTGGCCCGGCTCGGCGAGGCCATCGACGTCATCCGCGACCTCGCCGAGGGCCGTGAGGCAACTGTCGACGGCAAGGCGCTGCGGATCCCGTGGATCAAGGACGGGAAGCTGCCCGTCTGGATGGCCGCATACGACTCTGCTGCGTAATTCGTCAGGCGGAGAGTCGGTAGCTGAGTTGTTCGAGCCTGCTGTGGCGGGTGCGGTCAAGTGACCCGGTGGTCCAGTGGGCGTCGAGCCGGATCACGTTGAGCGCGGTGGCGGAGAAGGCGTGTTGGAGGCGGACTTTCGGTAGGCCGCGGTAGCGGGCCCGGCGGATGCCGGTGATGTCGAGGGCCTGGTTGATGGTGCCCTCGACGCCGGCCCGGAGGGCGTACTTGTTCTTCCAGGTGTCTGTCTTCTGCTCGGCGCGGGCTCTGGCGAGGTTGTCGTGGAGTTCCTCGGGCCTGAGGGTGAGCATGCGACGGCCAATCTTCGAGGTGGTGCACTGCTTCTGGAAGGGGCAGGACCGGCAGGTCACGACGCTGAAGGTGATCACGATGGCGTCTGTGCCGTGTTGCTGAACGGGGTTCCAGTGGGAGCTGGTCTTCCCGGCGGGGCAGCGGACCTGGCGGGTCTTCCAGTTGATGGTGAAGGCGTTCTTGTCGAAGCCTTCGGCCGCCTTGGCCTGCGCGGAGTGGTCCAGAAGGACCGGAGTGACCATGCGGATACCGTCCTGCATGGCCTTGGTGATCAGGTCGGCCGACGGGTAGCCGGAGTCGAGGTAGTGCTCGGCCGGCTTCACGCCGTGCTCCGCGAGGCTCTGCTGGATGGGAGCGGTCGCCTTCACGTCGGGCACGGTCGCGTCGGTGGTGTGCACGTCGGTGATCAGATTCGGCATCCTCCCGGACCCGGACCCGGCGTCGGCGTCGGCGTCGGCGTCGGGGAGTATGCCGCACGTTTCGGTGAGGTGGATCTTGTAGCCCATCCAGAACAGGTCATCGCCCTTGGCCGCCCAGCGTGCGTCCGCGTCGTAGGGGGAGGCCAGGCGGAGTTGACCGGGCGGGACGCCGTCGTTGGCGTCCCGCTTCCTGATCACCTGCCGTCCTCGGGCATCGGACCGGATGATGTAGGTCTGCACCAGGACCTGCCGCAGCAGATGCACCGCCTCGACCTCACGGATCCACACCGGGGCGTCCTCGGCCCAGGCCGCCCGGCACAGGGCGAGGGCGTCCTGGCCGAAGACCTGGGCGAGGCGGTCGCGTTTGGCCTGTGAGGACGGCATCCGCCAGCCGTTGGTTCTCGGTCCGTACCGCTCGGCGAACTCCGTCACGTCGATCTGTCCGGCCAGCCAGACCGGCGCCGCGACCGCCAGAGCCTCCAGCGCCGCCCGCACGCTCTCCCCGGCCAGCTCCAGCCGGTTCAAGTCCCGCACCGCACTGATCACATGGGTGGAATCGGTGCGCTGCTTGCCCCCGGCCACCACCAGACCGGCGTCCTTGCAGTGCTCAAGGAGCCGGTCGAAGACCACCCGCTCCATGCCGTTGTCCGCGAGCCGGGCCCGGAACCTGGACAACACGCTGGCATCGAAGCCGGTGTCCGTCAGCTCCGCCCCGAGCGCGTACTTCCAGTCGATGGCCCGCACCGCCATCGCCGCAGCCTGTCGATCAGTGAGGTCCTCGGCGAACTGCAACACCGTGACCAGCGACAACACCCCCGGCGACGGGCCCGGAGCCCCACGCACCCCGAATGCCCCCGCGAACGGCTCGGCGACGAAGACTTCCGCGAGGCGGTCCCGCACCCGTATCGCCAGACTTCCCTTCGGGAACGCCGCCCGCGCCACCGCCACGGTCTGTTCCGGGATCTCCGGCAGCCCCACCGGCCGCATCGACATCCGTACCGCCTCCACGGCCGCACGACAGAGAAGCGACCTCAGGAACGATCATGCCGGACCCGACCTCACCCCGCAGCGAATTGCGCAGCAGAGTCGCATACGGACCCAAAGCGCTGGCCCTGGCCGGACAGAAGGCCGACGGGTTCATCCTCCAGCTTGCCGACCTCTACCTCACCGAGTGGATGGTCAAGTCGGTCCGCGAGGCCGCCGCCGCTGCCGGCCGGGACCCGGATGCCATCACCATCTGCGTGGCGGCCCTCGCATACGTCGGCGAGGACTTGGAGCACGCCCGCGACCAGTGCCGCTGGTTCGGCGGTATGGTCGGCAACCACGTCGCCGACCTGGTCTCCCGCTACGGCGAGCACTCCTCGATGGTCCCCGAGGAACTCACCGAGTACGTCAAGTCCCGCCAGGGCTACGACTACAGCCACCACGGCCGCGCCGGGAACCCGTCCGCCGACTTCGTCCCCGACGAGATCGTCGACCGCTTCTGCCTCCTCGGCCCCGCCGAGGCCCACATCGAGAAACTCCAGCACCTGAGGGACCTCGGCGTCGACCAGTTCGCCGTCTACAACATGCACGACGCCCGGGAGGCGACCATCGACGCGTACGGCTCCCACGTCATCCCATCGTTCAGCTGACTCTCGCCGGGAGCCCGGGGCCGACTAAACTGTCCCGTAACTGCTGGTCACGGGTGAGATGATCTCGTCGTGTCTGGTGTGATCACGGCGTCGGAGCCGTCCTGGATAGCCCCGTTTTCCGGGCTGAGTCCGCGTCAGTTCGGCAAGTTGGTCAACGCGTTGCGGCGCGAGGGTTGGCGGACCCGGTCCGCAAGGGCCGGTCCTGGAGCCTGCCGCTTGAGGACCGCGTCCTGCTGGTCGCCGCCTACTGGCGAACCAACCTGACGCTGCGACAGTTGGCGCCGCTGCTCGGCATCTCGAAGTCGGCCGCCGACCGCATCATCGACCACCTCGGCCCGTCGCTCGCGCTCCAGCCCCGCCAGCGGTTCCGCAAGGACACCGTGCTGATCGTGGACGGCACCCTGGTTCCCACGCGTGACCACCAGGAGCGCGGGTCAGCGGTGCTGGAGCAGTTCGACGGCCTCGGCCACGTGCTCCGCGCCGTAGCGGAAGTGACGGCACAGCGCCAAGTGGCGCGCGTACCCTTCCTCGGTGAGGGGGGCGGCCCGTACGGCGAGCAGGCGCAGGAGCAACCGGTAGCCGAGGTCGGGGTCCACCCGGGTGACGACGTCCTCCACCGCCGCCGTTGGTGCCTCACCGAGCACGGCGGTCGACTCCCGTACCTCTCGCAGCACCGTGTCCTGGTGGGCCGGGTCGACTGGTGGCGTGGTGTGCCGATGGCCGGGAGCGACCTCGGCAAGGTGTGCGCGGCACGCTTCGGCGACCGTCCTGAGCCAGTCCCGGGGACTGAGGCCGAGGCGTCCGGGATCATGGGCCCCGCCGGTGGCCTCGTGCCACAGCGTGGCGATGGTGTCGTCGGGCAGCGGCGACTGCAGGAGGCGGAGGGAGTCCACGAGCAGGAGCGCCGCTGCGGACCCGGGGGTCTGGGCCGCGTCGTCGGCCGCGACTGCTGCACGCAGCCGGTCGCGAGCGGTGGGCTCCGTCCACTCCCAGGAGAACCACGCGGCGAGCGCGGACAGGCCGAAGTCGCCCTCCCCGTCACGCCGGGCCGGGTCGATGGGTGGCCATGCCACGCTCAGGCCGTCGTGGACGAGGGGCCCGGGGTATCCGAGTTGTCTGCCGAGGGCCGTCAGGCGGTCGTACCGCTCTTTCGTCACGAGGACGTGACGGGTCTTGAGAGCGCGCAGCAGAAGACGCAGGCCGAGCCCCTCGTCGGTGTGGTCGACGATCGTGGTCAGGGCCGCTGCCAGGGCGGCGCCGGGTTCGTCGGTGTCGCTCGCCGGCTCCGCCGCCGCGTGCCCCAGGTCCGCCGCCGCTGCCCTCACCTCCGCGACTACGTCGGCCCGTGAATTCGTCTCCCGTTCGGGTCCCGAGGCTCCGGTCCCAGGCGGTATGGGGTAGCGCGCGGCGAGCCGGCTCAGCCGATCGCGGGTGTCCGCCCCGGTGGCGGTCGAGCGGCGGTCGTCGCCGGTTACAGCTGTCCAGACCGTGTCCAGGATCTCGTCGGACAGACCGGTTTCCAGCAGATGGTTGAGGTCCAGGCCGAGTTCCACCGCGCCCTCGCCGGCGGCCGCCACCTCCGCTGCCAGCCGGAGCACACCGTCCTGGTCGAGTGGTTCGGGGGAGGCCGCGATCCCGCCCGCGAGCGCGCTCAGGCCGAAGTCGCCCTCGAACAGCTCGCCGTACTCCTCGCGCTGCCGTGCCATGGTCGGTGTCGGCTCCTTGATCTACCGGGTGAGGTCACAGAGGTGGGCCCGTCCGTCGTGAGGACGGACGGGCCCACCACGGGTGTGACAGGGGGTACCCCTTCACGGATGTGCCGTCAGAAAGACAGCGAGGCCACTACTTGGGCATGGGGTACGCAGTATAGATAATGTACCCCTCGTGCCCCTTCTTGCCGGGCAGCCTCTTCAGGATCACGCGGACCCCGTTGCCCGCTGCCTCCGAGCCCCCGGACGCCTTGAACACCGTTCCGAGAGAACCGTACAGATCCCAGGAACCGGTGATCGGGAACTCCGCCTTGTTGCGCCACTGTCCCCGCTTGTTGAGGAAGTTGTCCAACGCGTCGAAGCTGGCGGTCCGCTTCTTGCCGCGGGGGAAGAAGTAGTCCGCGAGTACTCGTTCGACGGCCTGCTGCGCGATGTCCTGGCTGGTCCACACCGTGCTGATCGGGGCCAGGCCCTTCCGCTCGTTCTCCTTGGCGAAGTCGATGGCCTGTTGCGGCGTCGGGTTGACGTGACGGCTCAGGGTGTGGGCGCCGCTGCTGGGAAAGGCCAACTCGTCGCTGAGGTTCGCGCAGTTGTGCACGAGCAGGTCACTCGCCCGCGGCCCCTCGGCGCGTACGTAGAACGTGTGCAGGCCGTCGACCGTGATGTCGTACCGGACCGGGCGTCCGTAGCGGCGCCCCCATTCCTCGTCGACCAGGCCGTCCAGCAGGTGCCCGGCGGTGCCGGCGACTTCTTCCAGCGCGGCTCGTACCGCCTCGGTGATCAGTTCCAGGCGGGTCAGGTCACGCACAGCGGCCAGGACGTGGGTGGAGTCGGTGCGTTGCGTGGTGCGCTCCCGCACCAGCCCGGCCTCCTTGAGCCGGGTCAGCGCGAGGTCGAGGAGACGGTCGGCGCGGTCGCCCTCGGTGAGGCGGTCTCGGAAGTCGGCCAGCACGCTGTGGTGGAAGCCGGGCGACGCGCTGCGACAAGCGCGCCTACGTCTTCCACGGCACGGTCACAGCCGCCGCCGTCCGACTCTGGCTCCACGAATGACGATTCACTGGACGCGGCACCAGCATCAGGCGCCGTCTCATCGGGACGTCACGCCGACCACCGCTACGGCGGGCCGGGGCGCGTGCCTCGCGCGGCGCCGCCAGTAGGCGACGGTCAGCCAGCCGAGCAGCGGGCCCCACAGCACGAGCGGCGCGTAGGCGGCGGCCAGCAGCGCCGAGTGCCAGTCGTGCAGAGTCATCGGGTTGTCGGGCGGTAGCGGCCTCCACTCGGCGGTCCGGCCGAACGCCGCGGTGACGGCGGCCCAGCTCCACATCGCGGTCAGGATCGTGGCGCCGAGCCCGGCGGGAATCACGGCCGCGAGCACCGGGACCGGCCTGCCCCGCAGGCGCGGGATCCAGTGCGGCCACACCTCGCCCCAGCCCGCGATCAGGCCGAAGGCCAGCAGCGCCAGCAATTCGGACAGGACCGAGATCAGGAGGACGTAGACCTCCATCGGTAGCCAGGCCGGAACCTGTCCGTGCCCCGGGTGCAGACCGCCGTCGAGCGGCAGGTGGAAGGTGATCCCGGCGATCCGCCAGATGCTCGCGGGCAGCACGGTGAACGGGATGACGGCGGCCGCGAGGCGGGCACCGCGCGGGACTCCCGCCATGGGGGTGTGGACGGCGGCCCAGGCGGCGCGGAGCCGCCCGCTCGGTGCCGGCTCGCTCATCTCAGCGTCCTTCCGTGGTGGCGCGGCGGCGGTAGTAGGCGTGGGTGACGGCGCCGACCAGCACCGGCCAGGCGATCAGCGGCAGGTAGCAGGCCGCGAACAGCGCCTGTGACCACCCGCTGACCTCCAGGTGCGAGGTGGCCGTCCCCTTGCCGCCGATCGACGGCGTGAAGTGGATGTGGAAGAGGATGGGGTTCAGGAAGAAGTACGCGGCGAGCAGCACCAGCAGGGTCGCGCCGACGGTCGCCGGGATCACCGCCGCCTTGATCGCGACGCGGCGTCCGCCCAGAAGGGGTATCCAGCGCGGGAATACCTCGCCCCAGGGCTTGACCAGACCGAGGGTCAGCAGCGCGAGCCCCTCGGAGACCGCAGACAGGAGCAGGACGTAGAGGTAGTCGCTGAGTTGGGAGTGGTAGCCCGGGTTCGCGGAGTGGTCCACCCCGGCCACTCCGGCGGTCAGGAGCAGCCGCCAGATGCTGGAGGGCAGCACCACCAGCGGGACCGCGTGCGCGGCGAGCTGGGCCCACCGGGGGGTGCCGGGGACGTACTTCGGCTTCGCGGAGCCTCGCTTCGTGCGCTCGGACGTGGGGGTGGCGGTGGGTCGGGCCGACTGGGTCGCTGTCATGTCTCAAGCCTGGTCAGGCCACCACCCCTGCGGACATATGCCGTTGGGCACCGAGATCGCGGGCGGGCGGGTCGCGGATATGCCGAAAGGCACAGGCGCGCCCGGTGCCCGCACGCGTACTGTCGGGGTTGTGTTGATCACCCTGGTCCCGGCCTTCCTGTCCAGCGCGGCGGCGCTGCTCGTCTTCGCGGGCCGGTCGAGGTCGCGTCCGCTGATCGCCCGGGCGACAGGAGCCGCCGCCGCGGTGTCGCTCGTCGTGACGGTCGCTCATCCGTCCGGAGCGGCCGGCCCCGGGCCGGGCACGGTGGGCACGCTGGAAGCCGTCGCCCTGCTCGCCGTGCTGGTGCCGACCGCGCGCCACGCCCCGCCGCCGCAGGCGATCGCGGCCGGTACGCTGGCCCACCTCGCGGTGACCCTGTGGGTGCTGCGCGCCTGGAGCACCGACTCGGTCCGCGGCATCGTCGGCGCCTGCGTCTTCTGGTCGCTGATGGCGACCGGCGCGGCGGCGGGCGGGGTGTACCTGCGGGTATTGGACGCCCGGCGGGTCAGCTCGGTGGCTGAGGCCCGGCGACGGCAGCGCCTGGACCTGGCCCGGGACGTGCACGACTTCGTCGCCCACGATGTCAGCGAGATGGTCGCGCAGGCGCAGACCGGGCGGTTCCTCGGGTCGGACGATCCGGGTGTCGCACTCGACGCGCTGCGGCGGGTCGAAGAGGCCGGGCTCCGGGCTCTGGCCGCGATGGACCGCACCGTGCACATGCTCCACGACCAGCAGGACGGCGATTCCCGGCAGTCGGTCAAGGGCCTGGACGAGGTGCCCGAACTGGTCCGGCGCTTCCGTGAGTCGAGCGCGGGTCGGACCGAACTCTCCCTCGCCCCGGGCCTGCTCGACCGCGTCGCCCGCGAGGTCTCCGGCACGGCGTACCGGATCGTGGTGGAGGCGCTGACCAACGTGCGTCGCCACGCGCCCGACGCGGACGTGACCGTGACGCTGGACCGGTCGGCGTCCGCACTCACCGTCGACGTCAGCAACGGCGCCCCGGCCGGACGGCGGCAGCAGCGCGGCGACCGGGCCGGTGGGCTGGGGCTGCCCGGCCTGGCCGAGCGGGTGGCCTCGCTCGGCGGATCGCTGACCGCCGGGCCCTGCCCTGGCGGCGGCTGGCAGCTGGCGGCCGAGCTACCGCTCGCAGGCGACCGAGGCACCCGCCGGCCTCCCTCCCCACTCCCTTCCGTCCCGGAAAGGCCCAGTCCCGATGAGCAACGCCCCGACGACCACGGCGCCGACCAGCACTGGACCGACCAGCACCGGCCCGATCCGCGTCCTGCTCGCCGACGACCAGGAGAGCATCCGCAGTGCCTTCCGGATGGTCCTCGACGCCCAGCCGGATATCCAGGTCGTCGGCGAGGCCGCGGACGGCGGCGCCGCGGTTGAGCTGGCCCGGCAGTTGCGGCCGGACGTGGTCCTCGCCGACATCCGCATGCCGCGCGTCGACGGGCTCGAACTCACCCGCCTGCTGGCAGGCCCCGACGTGGCCGTCCCGCTCCGGGTGGTCGTGGTGACCACGTTCGACCTGGACGAGTACGTGCACGCCGCGCTCCGAAACGGCGCCGCCGGCTTCCTTCTCAAACGATCGGGTCCGACCCTGCTGATCGAGGCGGTCCGCGCGGCGGCGGTCGGGGACACCCTGATCAGTCCGCAGGTCACGGTCCGGCTGCTGCGCGAACTCACCGCCGGTCCGACCGCGACGGCCCCGGACGAAGGAGCGGAGCCGCTGACCGACCGTGAGCGGGAGATCGTGACGCTGCTGGCCGGTGGCAGCACCAACGCCGAGATCGCGGCGCAGCTCTTCATCGCCACCGGGACGGTGAAGAACCACGTCGCGAGCGTCCAGCGCAAGCTGCGGGTGCGCAACCGGGTCGGCATCGCCGCCTGGGCCTGGGAGCACGGGGTCTGCCGACCCTGCCCCGGTCTCACCTGTGAAGGTACTCGAACGAAGTCGAGCGACTGATCAACAGACTGAAGGGCTTCCGAGCCGTGGCGACGCGCTACGACAAGTCCGTCTACGTCTTCCACGGCACGGTCACAGCCGCCGCCGTCCGACTCTCGCTCCACCTAGGGCCTGTCCGGCGGATCTTCGTGGCGTCCCCGGTCGCATATGCTGAGGCCGTCGCTTCTGATACCCGGCGCCCCGTCAAGGAAGACCAGTTGACTCCGCATTCCCTTGCGTTCTACATGGACGTGGTCGCCTCCGGAACGGTGCTCGGTGCCAATCCGACGGACAGTCCCGACCGGGTGACCGCGATGCTGGGTTCCGATTTCGCCGAGAACTCCCTTGACGACCACAGCATGTGGCGCGACTACGGAATGGTTGAGTTCTTCTGGATTCGGGAAACACCGGACCATCCTTGGGAGGGGCACCACTTCACCTTGCAGGTGCATCGGCTGTCGTACGGGGGCGGCAGCATCGTCAGCAGGGCAATTCGCGACCGGTACGGGCGCTTCGACCGCCACCTCCGGTTCGACAAACTGGAGCGGCTGCTGGGGAAGCAGGGTGTACCCCTGGAAGACGCCCCGGACGTGAATGCTCCGACCTTCACACGGCACTGGCAGCCTGCTTCACAGGTGTCCGTCATGGTGTTCCGGGCTCACGAAGAATGGCGACAGCGTCGGCGCGGCGACGACCGTATCGGAGATGTGTACACCATCCAGTCATCGGTGAGTGCCGAAGGGGTGGCGCGGGATAGGGAGCGCTTCGGCCGTCAGGACAGCCGGGAGCTGTCCGGCAGGTCCTCATCGGAGCCATAGCCGCATTGCGGCGAGGGTGACGGTGCCGTGGAAGACACAGGCCGTGCTGCGCCCGCTGCCCCGTAAGCGGTCCGCGCCCCCGTACGAGCGGGTCCGCCTCGCTGCCGGCGCCCTGGCCGCCCGGGTCAACGCAGCGCGACGTGCGGAGCGCCTGGGCTCCCGGCCGTACGCCGTCGCCGTGCCTGCCGCATCGAGGTCGCACCCGCGGCCGTTCCACACCGGCCGGAGGGCCGGCCGCCTTCTGGAGCAGGAGTCCGGCGTCGACGTCGACACGGTGGAGCAGTCCCGCCGGACCTTCGAAGCAGCCGCCCGGCTGGCCGCCAGGCTCCAGGACGGCATGCGGGAGCGCGCCGTCGCCCGCGGCCCCCGGCCACAGCCCGCCCCGGTGACGGCCTCGCCGCCGCACACCCAGCAGCCCGGCGTCCAGCACACGCCGGGCCGGACCGCAGGAGGAGTCGCGTGAGCACGGGGCGGTCTAAATTTCTGGGCACTCTCGCGAGCCGAGCTGTCGGAGGCGGCTTGTACCCTGCACTCATTCGACGATCGGACGATCACGGGTACGGGCATGCGGGCACGGGGCCTGGGCGTCCAGGGGCGGGAGCGCGGGGATTTCGATGAGTGGCGCACATCCGATACGAAGCCGCGAACCGGGCCTCTCGGTCGGCGCGCGCATCATCGCCGTGGTCGTCCTCGTCGTGATCGGGGCCGTCAGCGCCTGGCTCCAGCACGACGCTCCCGGCCGGAGTGCGGAGCCGCGTACGGAGTTCACCGCGAACAACCCGCCCGCCGGTCTGCCCACCGCGCTCACCACCGGCCAGCACCTCCACTGGTCCCGCTGCACCTCGCCGCCCGCCGCGCGCACGGGCTACGACTGCGCCGCCATGAAGGCCCCCCTCGACTACGGGAAACCAGACGGCAGGACGATCGACGTCGCCTTGATCCGCCTCAAGGCCACCGGCCCGAACGCCCGGCGCATCGGCTCGCTCGTCCTCAACTTCGGCGGCCCCGGCGTGTCCGGCGTGAGCGGACTGCCCGAACGCCTCAACCAGTACAAGCCGCTCCTCGACCGCTACGACCTGGTCTCCTTCGACCCGCGCGGCGTCGGCGCGACCATCCCCGTGCGCTGTGGGAAGACCGCGGACGACACTGGCTACGACGGGGCCGACGCCTGCGCCGAGCACTCCGGGGCGCTCCTCCCGTACATCGGCACCTCGCACACCGCGCGCGACCTCGACCTGATGCGCTACCTCCTCGGCGACGAGCGGCTGCACTACTTCGGCGTCTCGTACGGAACGGCGCTCGGCGCGGTCTACGCCCACCTGTACCCGTCGCACGTCGGACGGCTCGTCCTCGAAGCGTCCGTCGATCCGACCGAGGACCTCGACGAGGAGCAGGTATCGCAGGTCAAGGCGGTCCAGGCGGCGTTCGACCGGTTCGCCGCGCACTGCGCGGCCCGTATCCGCCACTGCCCGACCGGCGACGGGCCCGAGGAGGCCGCGCGACGCATGGCGCGCATGGCCGACCGCCTGGAGAAGAAGCCCGCCCCGGCCGGCGCCGGAAGGAACCTCGACGCCGACGACCTCGCGTACGCCGTCAGCGACCACCTCGACCTCGGCACAGACGGCTGGTCGCCGCTCGCCAAGGCCCTCACCGCGCTGATCGACCACAACGACGGCCGTCCGCTGAGCAAGGGCGCGGACGACATCGGCTCCGCTGACCACGCGGCGACCCCGCGCGACAGCAGCCGCGCCGCCCAGACCGCGATCACCTGCGCGGACTCCAGCCTGCGCCCCGGCTTCGAACGCCTCGACAGGGACGCGGCCCGCATCAAAGCCGCCTCACCCGTCTTCGGCGCGGCCTGGTCCACCGGCGTCTACCTCTGTTACGACTGGCCGTTCGACGGCGAGCGCGCCACGCCCCAGGTGAACGCCGACGGCGCGGCCCCCGTCCTAGTGGTCGGCGGCACCGGCGACCCGACTACCCCATACCCCGGCGCCCGCCACATGGCCCGCGCCCTGGGCGACGGTGTCGGCGTGCTCCTGACGGCCGAGGAGGAGGGCCACGGCACGTACCCCCAGAACCGCTGTGTCACGGAGACGGTCGACCAATACCTCCGCACGGGCCGCACCCCGGCCCCGGGGACGGTGTGCCGGGGCAGCATGTCCTGAGGCCCGTACGGATCCGCCGGGCGGCCGTCAGCACACCGGTTCGCTCGCAGAGGCCCCGGGCGTGCACCACCACACGGCCGTGTTCTCGTATAGCTGCCGCCATCCACCATGTAGCGCTGAGTAGTTACGCGTGGCTGCGGTCGCGCTGCTGGAGGTTGGCGAAGTCGGCGTGCGCTTGCTTGACGGCTTCGGGGTACGCCTCTTGCTTCACGTGCTCGGCGAGCGCGCGGTAGATGCTTGCGACGCTGGGGGCCTGTCTGGCTTCGTTCACTTTCAGCAGCAGCGTTTGTCCGGCACTGTCCTTCGACAGCGAAGTCAGTCGGGTGCAGCCCGCTGATCTGGGCCGACCAGGTTGGATGTCAACGAGTGTGCTCGTGCCGACGCCGTTCGGGATGGTGCGTGTGACTTACGGGGCGGGGAAAATTATCTGTCCAACCGCAGCACCACCTCGTCGATCTCCGCTCCCCGCGCGTTCGCGAAGCCCCGGTCCTGGCCGACGACCTTGAAGCCGCACTTCTCCAGGACCCGCATTGATCCGGTGTTGTCCGCCGCCGCCCGGGCGAGTAGCGGGCGTTCGGGGACCTCGGTGAGCAGCTCCCGGAGCGCCGCGGTCGCGATGCCCCGCTCCCAGGAGTAGCGATCGATGAAATACGTGACCTCCCGCTCGCCCGGCTCGCCGTACACGGCCGCGTGCCCGACTACATCGCCGTCCGCGAGCACGGTGCGGGTGACGACGTCGGGCGAGGCGAGGATGCGCTTCCAATGGGCGTCGAAGTGGGCCCGGTCGGTCGGGTCCTCGGCGGTGAAGGCGGCCATCCGATTCGACTCGGGGTCGCTCATGTGCCGGAAGAACACGGGCAGATCGCTGGGGTGCACGGGACGCAGGGAGACATGCATGGAAGCCATGGGCCAGACCCTAACGACCTCGGGGGAAGTACGGGAATGGGTCGGCCGTGACATGGGGCGCGACCGTCGCGGTGCCGCGGCGAGGAAGGTCATGTGGGTGCGCGGGTGGCCCGGATGAAGCGGGCGCCCCACTCCTGGATGTGCGCGGCGAACTCCGGCGGCCCCAGGACCTCGAACTCGGCGCCCACGTTGCCCAGTGCCTGGGTCGGCCAGTCGAGGGAGGTCGAGGTCATGGTGAGCAGGCAATTGTCCTGGTCGAGCGGTTCGACCGTGCCCCAGCGGCCGACCACCTGCCGCACGCGCGCGCAGGGGGCGTGCACAAGGACCTCGACCGTGTACGGAGACGGGGCCCCGCTCGCTGCCTGGACGAAGGTCACGGCGTCCTCGGCCGGGAGCCGGCGCGGCCGGAAGCGCGTGCCGGTCGCCGTCGGATCGGTCAGCCGGTCAAGGCGGAAACTGCGCCAGTCGTGCCGGTCCAGGTCGTAGGCGACCAGGTACCAGCGTCCGCCGAGTGCGACGACGCGGTGCGGCTCGACCTCGCGCTCGGTGGGCGCGGAGCCCCTTGCCGTATAGCCGAACCGCAGCCGCTCCTCGTCCCGGCATGCCTGGGCGACCGCGGTGAGCACCCCCGCCGCGACGACCGGCCCGGACACGCCGGCGGAGACGGTCACCGCCCGCAGGGCGTCCACCCTGGCCCGCAGCCGGGGCGGCAGAACCCGCACCACCTTGGTGAGTGCGCGCAGCGACGCTTCCTCCATCCCCGCGACCCCGCTCTGCGCCGCGTCACCGGCACCGACTGCAAGGGCCACCGCCTCTTCGTCGTCCAGCAGCAGCGGCGGCAGGACGGCGCCGGGCGCGAGCTGGTAGCCGCCGTCGGTGCCCCGGGCCGCGCCGACCGGGTAGCCGAGCTCGCGCAGCCGCTCGACATCACGGCGCAGTGTCCGCTCGGAGACCCCGAGCCGGTCGGCCAGTTCCAGGCCGGACCAGTGCCGGTGGGTCTGCAGCAGCGAGAGCAGTCTGAGGGTTCGTGAGCTGGTGTTCGCCATGCCGACATCCTGCCCCGAGTTCCGGTCAGGAATTGACCGGAAGTCTCCCTAGAGTCGATCTCGACAGCCGCACCCGAGGCAAGGACAGAAAAATGATCACCCGTGAGATCCAGCTGGCCGCCCAGATCACCGGCACCCCCACGCTCGGCCATTTCACCGTCGCCAAGACTGAGGTGGACGGCCAGGTCCTGGTACGCACCGACCGGATCGGCCTCGCCGCAACCTACTTGGAGCTGATGCGGGCCGACTGCACCCTTCCGGTCCCGTCCTGGCAGCCGGGGCAGCGGGTGGGGGTGGCCGCCATCGGCACCGTGGTCCGGTCCGACAGCCCCGAACTCGAAGTCGGCGACCTGGTCCAGTCGATGACCGGCTGGAGCGAGTACTCGGCCGGCCCGGCCGGCTCGTACGTCAAGCTCAACCGTGAGCTCTTCGCCGACCCTGGCTACTACCTCGGCCAGGGACCGACCGCCTATTACGGGATGGCCGAGGTGGCGGACGTCGGCGAGGGCGACGTGGTCTTCGTCTCCGGCGCGGCGGGCGGGGTCGGCTCGCTGGCCGGGCAGATCGCCAGGTGCCTCGGCGCGGCGCGGGTGATCGGCAGCGCGGGCAGCCCGGCGAAGGTCGACTACTTGGTGAACGAGCTCGGCTTCGACGCCGCGTTCGACTACCACGACGGCTCCACGGCCGACCGGCTGGGGGAACTCGCCCCCGAAGGCATCTCGGTCTTCTTCGACATCGTGGGCGGCGAGCAATACCGGGGCGCGCTCCAGGCGGCCCGGCCCGGGGCGCGCTTCGCCCTCTGCGGCTCACTGTCCAGCCAGCTCGGCGACGCGGCGGAGCGCTTTCCGCAGCCCGACCGCGCGGCGGCCCAGGCCAGGGACGTCGAGCTGCTGCCCTTCTCCTGCTACCACACACCCGATCAGGTCGCCGCGTGGCGTGAGCGCTTCAGCAGCTGGCTGGACGAGGGCCGCTTCGTCTATCCGCAGACAGTGGTCGAGGGCGGGATCGAGGACGTACCGCAGGCGTTCCTCTCCCTGCTTCAGGGCTGCTACCAGGGCAATGTCTCGGTGCGCCTGTCGTGACCACGCTCTCCCTCCGCACCCTGAACCGGGCATTGATGGACCGGCAGTTCCTGCTGGAGCGAACCGACCGCACCCCGTTGGAGGTGATCGGCAGGCTGGTCGCACTGCAGGCTCAGGAGCCCAACTGGGCGTACATCGGGCTGTGGAGCAGGATCCACGCTTTCACACAGGCCCAGCTCACCGCACTGCTGGAGGGCCGGCAGGTGGTCCGCTCCGGCCTGCTCCGCAGTACCCAGCACTTCGCCGCGGCCGACGACTTCCGTCGGCTGCGGCCACTGCTGCAGCCCGTGCTCGACCGCACGGCCAACTCGCCCCACTTCACCCGGAACAGCACGGACTTGGACGCGGCGTCCCTGGTGGCCGAGGGGCTCGACCTGCTCGCGGGAGGGACACTGTCGCGCAAGGAGTTGGCCCGGCGGCTGGCCGAACGCCATCCGGGCCGCGACGGCCGGGTTCTGGCCGGGCAGGTGGAACTGCGCACCCCCCTCGTCCATGGCGCGGCCACCGGCACATGGGGTTCCTGGGGCAACCGGTCGGCGATCTCGGTCACGCCCGTCGAGGTCTGGCTGGGACGCCCGATGGCAACGGCAGCGACGCCGGCTGCCGCCAGGGATTCAGCCAAGGAGCTGATCCGCCGATATCTGGCCGCCTTCGGCCCGGCCGGTGTGAAGGACGTCCAGACCTGGTGCGGACTGACTCGCCTGGGCGAGGTCGTCGCGGAGATGCGCGCCGAACTACGCCACTACTCCGGCCCCGACGGCCGGGATCTGATCGATCTGGCCGACGCCGAGCTGCCTGACCCCGAGACGCCTGCTCCGGTACGGCTGCTGCCCGCCTTCGACAACGCCCTGCTCGGCCACGCCGACCGGACCCGGGTCATCAGCGACGAGGACCGGAAGCGGGTGATGCCCGGCCAGGCACGGGTACGGCCCACCTTCCTGGTGGACGGCCGGGTGCACGGCACGTGGTCCCTTGGCGCCGGGACGCTGCGGCTCACCCCGTTCCGACCACTCCACGCCACCGACCGGGCCGCCCTGGAACACGAAGCCGACCGGCTGCTGCCATTCGCGGGAGGCCGGGCGTTGTCCTACAACGACCCTGTCGCGGCTCGGCCGTCCTGAGGTTTCACCGCGGTGAAGATGCCCCACGGCTTGGTGACTCCATGGGTGTGCTCAATCGAGAATCGGCATCAGCGGTGGGCCGTCCGCCTCCGCCGCCACAGTGATCTTTCGCAGGAGCGCCACGAGTTGCTTTCCTTCCGCCCGGGACAGCGGTGCCAGGAGTGCGCGCTCGGTCGGGCGCTGGGAGAACCGCGCTTCGCCATAGCGGAGCGTCCCATCGACGTCCAGAGGCGCAGTGGGAATGCTGCGGGACCGGTCATGGCCGCACGCCGTCGGCTGCCCTCGTCGTCGGCCGCAGCACCGCCGCAGAGATCGGGTTCAACGCCACCACCGGCCGGTTCGGTGACCTGGTGGAGATGGGGATCGTCGACCCGGCCCTGGTGGTACGCACCGCACTCAAGACCGCCGCCAGCTGCACCCGGGAGATCCTGACCCTCCCCGCGGACAGCGCCTGACCACTGCGACAGCACAAGCGCCCGGTCCAGAGGACGCCGGGCCGCGATCCGTCAGGGAAGCGGCCCGGCACGACCCGCCGCCGGTTGCCCGGTTCCGCGCGGTCACACAACGCCACGTGACCACACCGGGCATGCTGCCCCGCTGCGAGAGCCCCACGGTGTCGGTCAACGGCACCGTGCCGTCAGGATGAGTCAGGACCAGGACGAGCGTCATCTCTAGGCCGGGCCGCAGCGCTCAGGCGGCCCGCACGGGCGTGGCGGGGCGGGTATCGAAGTCCATCAGCACCAGCCGGTCCCGCTCCAGCCACGACTCGAAACCGACGTGCCGCCCGGTCGTCGCCGCCCAGTACCAGCCCGGGAAGTGGCGCTCACCACGCGACCAGCGAAAAGGCCGCACCGCAGGCACGTCCTCGAACCGCGCCGTCACGCAGTCCAGCAGCGGACGCCGCCGACACTCGCGTACAGCATCCACGTACGACAGCTCGACGTACGGCTCCTCAAGATCCACCCCGACCGGTACGGCCACCCAGCACCCCCAGCGCGTCACCTCGTACGACTAGGTTCGCTGGCAAGGAAGCGGAAACGACTGGGTTCGCTGTCAAACGCCTCGATTGGATGACAGCGGACAGGCACTTTGGGCAGCATCTGGAGGTCGACGGGCACGCGAATGTTCACGAGAAATGACGTCAGTGCATGGGATGGCATGCCACCTGGTGCCTGTTCTTGAATCATGCATGACACCTTCGGAGCAATTCGTTCGGCGATGAACGATGACTCGCGTAGGGTGCCCCAGTTATCAAGGCGGAAGGCGGGTTGTGGGCGTGGCACCGAAGAAAGTGACGTGGGATCAGTTGGCGGGTGCGGCGCGGGCCGCGCTGGGCGGCGGGCGACGACTGGAGGCAATCGAGCGACTGGCGGGCGGCACCACGAAGGGCGTCTATCGGCTGACGATGGACGACGCCATGACGGCGATCGCCTATCTGTGGGAGGACTCCGAGAACTACTGGCCGGCCACCGAGCACGATGGCGACCTCGCCGACCCGTTCTCGCCCGGCATCGGGCTCGACCTGTTCGAGGCCGCGCACGCGCGGCTGGGGGCGCTGGGCCTTCGGGTCCTTGAGATCCACCTGGCCGATCGTGACCGCACCCACTACCCGGCCGACCTCGCGATCGTCGAGGACGTGCCCGGCGAGAAGCTGATGGACCTGCGCAACCGCGACCCGCGCGCCGCGGAGCCGACGATGATGCGCCTTACTGAGAGCCTGGCGATGATGCGCGGCCACCGGGCGCCGTCCTTCGGCAAGGTGGCCCTGATCGACGCGGGAGGCACGTCACGTTCGGCCTCGTGCGAGCAGGCAGCGCTCGCCTTCGCGCTGCGCTGCCTCGCCGAGGCGACCGCGCGCGACCCCAGGATCGCCGACGCCCGCGATCAGCTTGAGGAGCGGCTGCGTCAGCTGACCGCGGCGGTGCGGCCGCGCGCCGAGTACTCCGTCGTCCACGGCGAGCTGGGCCTGGACCACGTCATGGTCGACCGAGACGGCCATCCCGTCGTCATCGACATCGAGAACCTGCTGTACTTCGACGTCGAGTGGGAGCACGCGTTCCTACGCCTCCGCCATACCAACAGCCAGTATCAGCAGCTGACGGTGAACGGCCTCGACGAGGACCGCCTCGCGCTCTACAAACTCACCCAGCATCTGTCGCTGACAGCCGGCCCGCTGCGCCTGCTCGACGGGGACTTCCCCGACCGGGAGTTCATGCGAGGGGTCGCCGAGCATCACCTGAACGAGGCGCTGGCGCTGGTCCCGGCGAGTTGAAGACGCGACCTGCGTGTTTGTGCCAGGGCTGGGTGATCTCCGAGATCGTCGGCCACAAGAAGCCAGACGGGACCCTCCGGAATGACGTCAGCACATGGGACGGCCCGCCGTGAGGGCGGCGGGCCGTCGAGACTGAGTCTGCGTCGGCAACTCGCTCACGCGCTCGGCGACCAGCGAGCATCCGCCCGCACAGGTCCCGAACCGAGTGCACCGCGTCGCTCTTCAGTAACGATCGGCCCGTGTTGATCGGACATCGCAGGTGTCACGCGGCCAGGTCGAAGACAGTGTCCTTGACCTGGCCGCCCAGGTCACAGCCCTGCTCGATCGGCGAGCTTGAGATAACCGCCATCGCCGCTAAGAACGCGAACAGCAGTCGGCCCGGCCCGCTGGGGTCATACATCCCGGGCAGCGGTCCGGCGAGCATCTCCAGCACCAGGCCGTGGGCGGTGAGGTGGTCAGCGAGCGCGGTGAGTTCGGCGGCGTCGCGGCCGAGGCGCTTCATCTCGTACACGGTGAAGATGACCCGGCAGTGCGGGGCGTGAGCCTTGATCTGGCGGGCGAGCGCCAGCGCGGCCTCGAACTGGGGCCGCACCCGCACCCGGGTGCTGATCTTCTCGGAGAGCACCTTGTCGCGCGGGATGCCGTGCTTGGCGGGGGCGTCGAGCTGGGACTGGAGTTCCTGGGTGAGCGTCGAACAGCGGGCGTATCCGATGCGGATGTCGGCGGTCGGGGTGTCCGGCGTGAGGGCGAGCGGGACCTCACGGTCTTCCGATGGGCCACCCGCTACAACACCAGAAGGAGGCACTCCAGCATCGGCCAGATCAGCCCGACGCTTTCGAACAACGATCAGTTACGCTGACCACCGCCGCATGACAACCGGTGTCCACGATCCCGGGTCAAGCCCCGCAAGACCTCACCCCCGCAGCGTAAACACCCGCTGTCCAGATCCAGGGTGGAACTTCAATGTGTGTCAGAACCGCAGTTGGTTCTGGCGCAACTCTTGTGGCCGGAATGGGCGGTGTCTCGTGCAGGCCAGCTCTCCGGAGGCCGTGGGTCACGCTGTTGCGGTGAGGAACTGGCGGGCGCCGCGGAGTGTGGTGCTCAGCTTCCGCTGGGTCGCGCGGCTGTCGAGGCGGACGTCGATGGCGCCGGGAAGTGTGCTGTCGGCGCGCAGGCCCGTGGGCAGCCGGGAGGCCTCGATGCCGTCACGTCTAGCGATGAGGGCGCCGAGTTCGTAACGGCTCACGGCGTCTGCTCCTGCAAGATGGTGGATGCCGCAGGCGTCGTGCGATGCCAGTTCCAAGATGGCTGCGGCCAGGTCTGTTACATGCACCGGGCAGCGGATGTCGTCGGTGAACAGGACGCCGTCGCGAGTGCTGGCAGCGAGTTCGTGCACGGTGCGTTCATGAACCGACCGCCCGTTGCCGATGATCAGCGAGGTACGTGCGACGACGGCCTGCGGATGAACGAGCAGGACCCCGGTCTCTGCCGCGGCCTTCGCCGCTCCGTACGGGGTGACGGGATCGGGGAGGCAGGACTCGTCGTAGTGGACACGCGAACCGGAGAACACCGCGTCGCTGGAGACGTGGACGAGGTGGCTGCCGTATTTCGCTGCCGCCATCGCCAGGCGGACGGGACCTTGGGCCGTGACAGCCCAGTCCGCATGGCCGCTGGATACGTTGACGATGAGATGGGCGCTGGCCTCGGCTATGACCGCCTCCGCACGCTCAGGATCCCGCAGGTCGAGGCGATGCCACGAGACTTGGGCGGTACTGCCGGGCTTGGTCGTGTAGGTCGCGACCGTTGGTTGCCCAGCCTCTGCCGCCTGCCGGATCAGCTCGGCGCCCAGGAAGCCACTACCACCAATGATCAAAATCGTCACGACATGACACCGTAGACCCGCCCGGTTGGCATCGACGCAGCACCACAGAAGTTGAACCAGAGCCCGAAGTGGTGAACATCTGCTGTCCGTTCTGGGGTTCTGGCACACATTCCGTTTGCGCCGTGAGGCGCTGTTGGTTCGAGTGGAGGTGGAAGACCTGCACCAACCCGCTGTCGCAGCAGTCGGGTTGAAGCTGAGATGTCTGATCCGGGGTGATGCCGGGGAGGGCGAGAGCGGCCCTGACAAAGCCGGGACGTGTCCAGTACTGCCAGATGGGGCGGGTCCGGCAAGCGTGATGGAGAGGAGTACGCGAGGAACCGGCGTTTTACGTCTCTTAAAGTGCCTCCGGCTCGAACCTGGTGGATCAGGGCCGGTAGCGGTGCGTACGCAGATCATCCTTTTGGGTGGTCTGCCAACTCCTGGGCCGGTCTACGAAAGCTGGCCGGGAGGCCACGAGGAAAGCCTGCCGCGTACTCGTGGCGATGCCGCAGGGACACAGTCGGGCTCCTCCTTCATCGAGCGAACCACAGTGAACACGGGAACCGTCCCGAACCTCGCCCCGTCACCTGCCTCCAGCAGGCGGCTCCAGCCTGCGGTGCCGACGCGAGCGGGGAGCGCCTGCCAGGGGTGCAGAGGCCATCGCTGCGATCACTCGCTCTGAAGCGGTGTCCCGTACGTGGCATCAAGCACCAGAGTGAGCAGCCGGTCGGGCTGTTCCGCGTCGTGGCTGCGAGCTGTGGACAGCGCAATCCCGACGACGAGTTGGACCAGGTCGTCGGCGGTCAGGTCGGCGCGCGCCGTTCCCCGCCGCTGGGCCTGGGCAAGAAGATCGGCTGCCGCGTCCAGGATCAGCCGATGACAGTCGAGCCCCAGCGTGACGGGCTCTTCTTCAACCATCAACGCGCCCCCCAGCCCCTGGTTGACCCTGGCATGGACGAGGAACGCGCGCAGCCATTGCGCCAGCGCGTCATCGGCGGATTCCGAGGAGGACAGTGCCCCGGCCAGCTCGCACAGCGTCTCGATCCGGTCCCTGAGAACCGCGGTCAGCAGGGCGGAGCGGTTCGGGAAGTGACGGTACAAGGTCCCCGGGCCGACGCCGGCTCGGCGGGCGACCTCGTTGAGGGATGCCTCCGGCCCGGCTTCAGCGAATACTTCCTGCGCTGTGGCGATGAGACGTTCCCGGTTGAGTCGCGCATCGGTACGCCGAGGCCGTCGCGTGGGGACGTGCCCGTGTGTGCTCGTCATCGTCCCGTCTTTCGGTCGAGTTCGGAGTAGTTAAGCGGAGCGCCTCTCCGTATAGTAGCGCCCATCAAACGGAGAACCTCTCCGGAATGCGGGGCATGAGGAGTGCGGATGACGGACAGCGGGCGGATTGAACTGGGACGAGTCGGGATCTGGACCTTCGCCTACGAGGGGCAGCCTGCCGGGCGGGTACGGGAATCGGCCGCGGAGATCGAGGAGCTGGGTTACGGGGCCATCTGGTTCGGGGAGGCGTTCGGCCGCGACACGGTGGGCCAAGCATGGCTGTTGCTGTCGGCGACACGGCGCATCGTCGTCGCCTCCGGCATCGCCAACATCGCGTTCCGGGACCCGATCGCCACCGCTACCGCGACACGTGCGCTGGGCGAGGCGTTCCCCGGACGCTACGTACTCGGCCTGGGCGGACATCGCGTCGACGACACCGTCCATGAACTGGACGGCTATCCCGTACCGGCCCGCGGTAGAGCGGTGACCACCATGCGCGCCTACCTGCGGGCCATGGACGCAGTACCCGCCCACGGCCCCATTGCGGACCCCGCTCCGCGCCGCGTACTGGCTGCCCTCGGCCCGAAGATGCTTCAGCTGGCCGCCGAACACACCTGGGGCGCGCACCCCTACTTCGTGTCCACCAAGCACACTGAACAGGCCCGCCAGATCATGGGACCGAACGCCTTCCTTGCTGTGGAGCAGGCAGTGGTGCTCGACACTGACCTGAGCCGCGCCCGCCAAGTGGCCACGGCACACGTCGCCGGCTACCTCTCGGCACCGCATCAGGAAGCGAACGTTCGACGACTCGGCTTCAACGACGAGGACATCGTCGGAGGACCGAGCCGTCGACTCGTGGATGCGATCGTTGCCCATGGGGAAGTGGAAGTAATCCGCCGACGCGTTCAGGAGCACCTCGACGCAGGAGCCGACCACGTGTGCCTGCAAGTACTCACCACCGACACCACCTCTCTGCCCGAGCACGAGTGGCGCGAACTTGCCGCTGCTCTCCTGCCCCACCCCACAGCATGAGATCCACGGAGTGATCATCAAGATCACCCGGCCGGCGATCAACGTCGCAGTCGTAATCGACTTCGATAGTGACGACCTCTCGCTGGTCGAGGTCTGTCCGGCGTTACGCACTGAGCCTGGCCGCCCTTTTGCGGATGTCGAGCCATGCGCCGAGTTTGATCACCACGGGCTCTCCAGCGCCTGCCTGACGGCTTGCCGGCCCCGCAGTATCCTCCGCCGTTCCGTCCAGGTGTTCGACGTGCTTCCGGGGTACTCGAAGATATCCCTCACGTGCGTGGAACTGCCGTGCCGCGGCGAGGTTGAGGGCCCACATGTCGTCCTGCGTCCGCCGCACCGGCCGCTCTGCTTCCTCGGCGGGTTCGATTCCGAGGACGTTCTCCAGGAGCCATTGCTGTGCGGGCAGCAACTGTTCCCATCCGTGCCGCTGCGTCGTAACCCATCGCCCGAGGTCTTCTCCTTGCACGATCGCTTTCCCGGCCGCCACCGGTACGGTCCCGCCGTCCTGGAGCAGGTTCTGGGCGAGGCGGAAGCACCTCTGCCATCCCGTATCCCAGACCGGGCACCATCCCGGATCGATCTCTTCCAGTGCTGCCCGCCGTGCCTCGGCCAACGCGCCCACACTGGAAGGGACGGGGAGCGGCTCCGCGCTGCGCGTCTG
>NZ_FMDF01000185.1 GCF_900091955.1 Streptomyces sp. Ncost-T10-10d | reverse complement strand
ATACGAGTCCCGCATCAACGCCACCTGCACGGGGGACAGTTCGCCGCTGTCGTACTCCATCTCCAGAATCAGCCCCTGGTGCCCGGGCTCCTGGCTGACCGCCACCAGCAACGGGAAGTGGGTCCGCCCGCCTCCGGTCGCACGGGCGCGATCGTCGTCCGTGTCCGCCCCACCGGCGAGTACGTCGATCTGGCGGAAATGGTTGTACACGAAGCCGGTCTCGAAGAGCGGTTCCCCGCCCAGTTCGCGCTGGATCGCGGACATCGGGTACCTGCGATGGGGCAGCAGGTCCTGTTCGGCCTCGAACACCGTGCGCGCGAGGTCCCGCCAATTGCCGTCCGGCAGCTCCAGCCGGAACGGCAGCGTGTTGAGGAAGAGCCCTCGCACCTCGGTGCCGTCGGTCTCCTCGAGCCGCCCGTTGGACGACAGCCCCGTGACGACATCCCGGCTGCCGGTGGCGAGGCTCATGACCCGTAGATGCGCTGCCAGCAGCACGGACTTCAGCGGCACGCCACAAAGCCGGGCGAACCGGTCGAGACCATCGCCCAGACCGACCGGCAGGGGCGTGATCAACTCTCCGTGCCGGCGCTCCGCGTCGTTGCGGTGCACCTCGCCCGCGCTGCACAGTCCCGCGAGCGCGTCGGGAAGAGCAGTGGTGTGGCGGGGGAAGCGGGTGTCGGGGTGGTCGGTGAGGAGGTTGTGCCAGTAGGTGGTGTGTGCGGGGTCGGTGAGTGCAGTCTGTTCGGCGGCGATGTAGTCGCGGTAGGTGGAGCGGATGGGCGGGAGTGACGGAGTACTGCCGTCGAGGAGGGTGTGGTAGGTGTCGGTGATTTCGGCGAGGGTGGAGGCGAGGCTCCAGCCGTCGAGGATGGCGTGGTGGTCGGTGACGGTCCACTGGAAGGCGTTGTCGGACAGCACATGGACCGTCATCCGGAACAACGGCGCCACCGCCACAGAGAAGCCCTCGTCCTGTTCGCCACGGACGCACTCCGCCACCGCCGCCCGTTGGGCACCGTCGTCCTGAGCCCGCAGATCGACGACGGTCAGCGGCGACTCGACCCGCTCGTGCACGAGCTGCACCGGCTCGCTGTAGCCGCTCAGGTCGAACGAGGTACGCAGGACATCGTGGCGGCCCACCGTGAGCTCGACGGCCCGCCGGAAGGCGTCCTGCTCGAACCGCTCGCCGAGCCGCACCGTACTGACGTTGTGGTACGGGTTGCGGTCCGGGTCGATCTCCATCTCGTAGACCATGCCGACCTGGAGGGCCGCCATCGGATAGGCGTCCACCAGCCCCTCCGGCAGCGCCTGCCGGTCCTTCGCCGACAAGAGGGCGAACGGCTCCGCCGTCGGTGCGGGGAGCAGGTCCGCCGCCACCGAAGTCACCTCGGTGCCCAGCGCGGCGAGCGTCGGGGACCGGAACAGTACGGGCAGCGTGAGCAGCAGACCCTCCTCCCGGGCCCGTCCGATCACCTGAATGCTGCGGATCGAGTCGCCGCCCAGGTCGAAGAAGTTGTCGTGCCGGCCGATCCTGTCCACCCCCAGGACCTGACGCCAGATCACCGCCAGCCGTTCCTCAACCCCGGGCAGCGGCGCCACATACTGGGACGACAGCTCCGGGCGGTCCCCGGACGGTGCGGGGAGCCTGTCGCGGTCCACCTTGCCCTGGGCCGTCAGCGGGAACGCGTCGAGGAACACGAATGCCTTCGGCAGCATGTACTCCGGCAGCTTCTCCCGCAGCGCCGACCGCAGTTCGGACACATGGGGCGCCGGGGCGTCGCACGCCACGTACGCCACCAGATCGGCCCTGCCCGACGCATCCCGCGGCGCGGTCACGACACACTGGCGAACGCGCGGGTGAGCGCCGATCGCCGCGCTCACCTCGCCGGGCTCCACCCGATAGCCGCGAATCTTGACCATGTGGTCGACCCGGCCGAGGAACTCCACCTGCCCCTCGGCCGACCAGCGCCCCCGGTCACCCGTGCGGTACAGCCGAGCACCCGGCATGGAGGGATGCGGCAGGAAGTGTTCGGCGGTCAGCGCGGGTCTGCCGAGATAGCCGCGTGCGAGGCACGGCCCGGCCACGTACAGCTCACCCGGGCTGCCGACGGGCACGGGACGGCCGGCCTCGTCCAGCACCCGGACCTCGGTGTTGGCCAGCGGTGTGCCGAGCGGAAGCGGGCCGGCCGGGAGCGAGTCCGCGGTGAAGATGCCGCAGACGGAGAACGTGGTGGTCTCCGTCGGCCCCCAGCAGTTGACCAGCTCGAGTTCAGGGCAACGGGCGAGGATCCGGCCGGCGTGCGGTGCGGAAACCGTCTCACTGCCGGTGAGCAGTCGGCGCAGTCCGTCGAACGTCTGCGGCTGCTCGTCCACGAGCAGGGTGAACAGCGACGCGGTGGCATGGAGGACCGTCACGCCGTGATCCGTCACCCAGCCCGCCACATCGGCCGGGGCGTACCGTCCCGGTGGAGCGAGCACGAGCCGGGCCCCCGCCGCCAGCGGCGCCCATATCTCGAAGGTGGATACATCGAAGGCGACCGTCGCGATCTGGAGAACGGTGTCGTCCTCCCGCAGCTCCATCGCGGGGCCGCCGTGCAGCAGCTCGGTCACGTTGCGGTGCCGGGTCACCACGCCCTTAGGCAGCCCTGTGGAACCGGAGGTGAAGATGGCATAGCAGGCGTTGTCCGGTCCGGCGCCGGCCTCCGGGACCCGGCCGCACCGCGCCTCCTCGGGCAGAACGTCGGTGTCCAGGTCGACCGTCTCCCACGGCCCCCGCGGAACCAGGTCCCGGGTGCTCGCCCCGGTCAGGACCACCCGTACGTCCGCCTCCCGAAGCATGTGCGCGAGCCGGGCCGCGGGGAAGGAGACATCCAGCGGTACGTAGGCCCCACCGGCCTTGAGTACGGCCAGCAGCCCGACGACCAGTTCGGGCGAACGGTCCAGGCCGACCCCGACGAAGACCTCGGGGCCGACGCCCAGCCGGCGCAGATGACGGGCCAGCCGGTCGGCACGCGCATCGAGCTCGCCGTACGTCAGGGACCGCTCCCCGGCGACCACGGCGACGCGGTGGGGTTGCGCCGCCGCCCGCGCCTCGACCAGCTCGTGGACGGGTGTGGACGGGACAGCAGCGGCGTTGTCGTTCCAGTGCTCCAGCAGGGCCCGCTCGGCCTCGCCGAGCAGGACGGCCGCTCGGTGGGCGGCGTCCGGATTCTCGGCGATCGCCCGCAACGCCCGCAGGTGGTAGTCGCGGATCAGGCGCATCTGCTCCGCTGGGAACTCCCTGGCGTCGTACTCCAGCTCCATCCGCATTCCGGCCAGGCCCGGTTCGCGACTCATGGCCACATGCAGCGGGAAGCTGGTCCGGGCGACGCCGGCGGCCGTCTCGTCGTGCGGCCCGGAGACCGAAGCCCGGCCCCCCTCGGCCAGCTCGTCCACATGGCGGAAGTGGTTGTAGACGAAGCCGGTCTCGAACAGGGGGTCGCCGCCCAGCGCACGTTGCAGCGCCGGCATGGGGTACCTGCGGTGCGGCAGCATCTCCCGTTCGGCATCGAACACGGCGCGTGCCAGATCAGCCCAGCTGCCGTCCGGCAGCCGCAGCCGGAAAGGCAGCGAATTGAGGAAGAGCCCCCGCACCTCGGTGCCGTCGGTCTCCTCCAGCCGCCCGTTGGACGACAGCCCTGTGACGACGTCCGCGCTGCCCGTGACCAGGCTCAGAACCCGCATGTGGGCGGCCAGGACGACGGCCTTGAACGGCACACCGATGCGGGCGGCACTGTCCTCCAGCGCAGACAGAAGCTCCGGCGGCACCACGGTGACCAGCGCTCCGTACCCGCCGGTGCCGTCGTGCTCATGCACCTCGTTGTCGAGCCGTTCCCCGACGAGCGGGGAGTCGCCGTTGCCGCTGTGGCGGGGGAGGCGGGTGTCGGGGTGGTCGGTGAGGAGGTTGTGCCAGTAGGTGGTGTGTGCGGGGTCGGTGAGTGCGGTCTGTTCGGCGGCGATGTAGTCGCGGTAGGTGGAGCGGAGGGGCGGGAGTGACGGAGCACTGCCGTCGAGGAGGGTGTGGTACGTGTCGGTGATTTCGGCGAGGGTGGAGGCGAGGCTCCAGCCGTCGAGGATGGCGTGGTGGTCGGTGACGGTCCACTGGAAGGCGTCGTCGGACAGCACATGGACCGTCATCCGGCACAACGGCGCCACCGCCGGATCAAACCCTGTCGTCCGCTCCCCACGGACGTAATCGGCCAGTTCACGCCGCTGCCTGGCCTTGCTCAGCCCGCGCAGATCCACCAGGCCGAGAGGCATCTCGACCTCCGCGTGCACCAATTGCATCGGCACGGACAGACCACTGAGATCGAAAGAGGTACGCAGCACAGGATGCCGCTCCACCACCATGGAGACTGCCGCGCGGAAGGCTTCCTGCTCGAACCCGCCCGGAAGATGCAGCGACGTCACATTCAGATAGGGGTTGCGGTCGGGGTCGCGTTGCATTTCGTAGACCATGCCGATCTGGAGTTCGGCCATGGGGTAGGCGTCGTCGAGGTGGTGGGGGAGGTGGTTGCGGTCGTGGGGTGTGAGGAGGGAGAAGGGTTGGGTGGTGGGTGGTGTGGTGGTGGGTTGTGTTGTGGTTGTGGTGGTGGCGAGGTCGGCGAGTGTGGGGTGGTCGAAGAGGTCTTGGAGGTGGAAGGTGAGTCCGTTGTCGCGGGCTCGGCCGAGTATCTGGATGCTGCGGATGGAGTCGCCGCCGAGGTCGAAGAAGTTGTCGTGGCGGCCGATGCGGTCGACGCCGAGGATGTCGGCCCAGATGGCGGCGAGGGCTTCTTCGGTTCCCGGGAGGGGCGGGGTGAACTCTGCTTCGAGGGTGGGGCGTTCGGTGGTGGGGGCGGGCAAGGAGCGCCGGTCGAGCTTTCCTTGCGGGGTGAGTGGGAGGGTGTCGAGGAGGACGAAGTTCCTCGGGATCATGTAGTCGGGGAGGTGGTCGGCGAGGGTGTCGCGGAGTTCGCTGGTGGTGGGCTTGTCGGTTCCCGGTTCCGGCACGAGGTAGGCGACCAGGTCCGTACGGCCGTTCGCCTCCTGATGTGGAAGGACGACGGCCTCACGCAGACCGGCCAACCGGGCCAACTGGGCCTCGATCTCGCCGAGTTCGATGCGGTATCCGCGGATCTTGACCTGGGCGTCGGCCCGGCCGAGGTATTCCAGGTCGCCGGAGGGTGTCCAGCGGGCGAGGTCCCCACTGCGGTAGAGCCGGGCTCCAGGTGTCGGTCCCAGGTGATCGGGGACAAAACGCTCAGCCGTGAGGGCCGGCCGCGCCTCGTACCCGCGCGCGAGCCCCGCCCCTGATACGTACAGTTCGCCGATGACCCCGATCGGCGCGGGATGGCCATGCTGATCCATGATCCGGAGTCGGAGA
>NZ_FMDF01000227.1 GCF_900091955.1 Streptomyces sp. Ncost-T10-10d | reverse complement strand
CCGAGATCTACGACGCGCTCGCCGAGCAGACCCTCGTCGTTCCCGGCACCGAGGCGTCCGCGCTGATCGTGCCGGTCCTGGCCGCCCAGCTCGCCGCTGCCCACGCCCAGCGACAGGCCACCGAGCAGGAGATCGCCGCCCTGCTGGAGGCCTTCCCTCCTTTTCCACCTCCTGACGTCCCTGCCCGGCATGGGCGTCAGGACCACGGCCGCGGTGATCGTCGCGATCGGTGACGGCACCGGCTTCCCCACCGCCGGACACCTCGCCTCCTACGCCGGACTCGCCCCGGCCACGGAGTCCTCGGGCACCTCGATCCGCGGCGAGCACGCACCCCACCGCGGCAACCGACTCCTCAAACGTGCCCTGTTCCAGGCCGCGTTCGCCGCGATCGGCTGCAAAGCCGACCCGTCCTCCCGGATCTACTACGACCGCCAACGCGCACGCGGCAGGACCCACACCCAGGCCGTCCTCCGCCTGGCCCGGCAACGCGTGAACGTCATCCACGCGATGATCCGCACCGGCACCCTCTACGAACCACGCACCCCCGACGACGTCGGCCTCGCCGCCTGACGACCCACCCCTCCTGCCCTCCAGGCCCCATCACACCACCGCGCACCGGCAGGCCAGTCCAGCCCTGCCGACCACCGGCCTGCCCATCAGACACCCGATCCGCCGGGGACGACCCGCTTCGCGGGACGTCCCCGAAAACCAGGACGCCCCCCACGAACCGACCCTGGCGGGGTTGACGAAACAGATAGGGGCACCCCTCTCGACACAGTTGAACCCGCCGGCTCGGCCGGAGTTGGCCGAGGCGTGGGCAGGTCGATGCTGCCGAGCCGGGACGCCGAGGCCAGGGGCCTCACCCCCGCCCACGACACGGAGGCGAGCAGCCGCACCGGCGACAACGGTTCACGTATCGCTGAATTCATGAATGCGTGTACTGTCATGGTGTGCTGACACTCGCCACCGACATCGAGGTGCTGGCGCGGTTCGGTCGCGCCCTCGCCGACCCCATCCGCTGCCGCATCCTGCTCGCCCTGGGGCAGGCCCCGGCCTACCCGGCCGACCTCGCCGACTCTCTGCAGATCTCCCGGACCCGGCTGTCGAATCACCTCGCGTGCCTGCGCGACTGCGGCCTGGTCGTGACCGTCCCCGACGGTCGGCGCACCCGCTACGAGCTCGCCGACGAACGTCTCGGGCACGCCTTGGACGACTTGCGCAACGCCGTCGTCGCCGTCGAGGCCGACCGCACCTGTGTCGAGGCGGACGAGAAGGGGTGCTGCTGAATGACCGCGGTATCACTCGGCCCGAGCCCGGCCCGCCGTGATGCGCTGACCCGACGCATACGCCTGCTGGTCGCCGCGACCATCGCCTACAACGTCATCGAGGCAATCGTCGCGATCACCGCCGGCACCATCGCCTCCTCCACCGCACTGATCGGCTTCGGGCTCGACTCCGTCATCGAGGTGTCCTCCGCCGCAGCCGTCGCCTGGCAGTTCTCCGCGGCCGACCACACCGTCCGCGAAGCCCGCGAGCAGCGCACGTTGCGGATCATCGCCGTCTCCTTCTTCGCCCTCGCGCTGTATGTGAGCGTCGACTCCGTGCGCGCGCTGACCGGAACCGGCGATGCCGACCACTCCGTCCCCGGCATCGTCGTCGCCGCGCTCTCGCTGGCGATCATGCCGTTCCTGTCCGCGGCCCAGCGCAGGGCCGGCCGGGAACTCGGCTCCGCCTCCGCCGTCGCCGATTCCAAGCAGACCCTGCTCTGCACCTACCTCTCCGCCGTGCTCCTGGCCGGCCTGCTGGCCAACCTGGTGCTCGGCTGGTCCTGGGCCGACCCGATCGCCGCCCTCGTCATCGCCGCCATCGCCGTCAGGGAAGGCCGCGACGCCTGGCAGGGCAAGGGCTGCTGCGCCCCCGGCTCCGCCGCCACGACACCGGCCGCCGCCTCGGAGGCCACCCCCTGCGAATGCCGCCCCGCCTGCGACTGCTGCACCTGAGCCACACGGGAACACAACATGCGCAACAACGACATGAAGATCGAACTGCTGGTCGTGCCCGACTGCCCGAACACCCGGACTGCCGCCGACCGCCTCCATCAGGAGCTCGACAGGCTGGGCCTGCACGATGTGACGTTCCGGACCCGCACCATCACCGGCCAAGCCGAGGCGGAGGCCGCGCGTTTCACCGGCTCGCCGACGTTCCTGATCGACGGGCGTGACCCCTTCGCCGAGCCCGGCCGGGCCCCGGGACTGACCTGCCGCATGTACCGGACCCCGGACGGCCTGGCCGGTGCACCAACGGCCGACCAACTGCGCCAAGCCCTGGCCGACGCCCTCCGGGACGAACCCGTGGCGCGTCACCCGGACCGGTGAGCTCCGACCTGACGCCCCCGGCGGACATCACCGTTGATGGCACCGGACTGCTGTGCGTGACGCTTCTGCTGCGTCTTCGCAGGCAGATCGAGGGAGCGCCGCCGGGCACCGTGGTGCATGTGATCGCGACGGACCCGGCGGCCCCCCTCGACCTGCCGGCCTGGTGCCACATGGTCGGCCACGACTACCTGGGCCCGGTGCCCGGCGAACGCCTGGTGTACGCGCTCCGGCTGACCGCAGACGCCCGTCCCACCCTCCCCGACGCGCCTTGGCACCCGGTCCCGACTCCGTGAAGGGGTGCCTTCACGGCAGCCACCTCCGGCCCAGGACGCGAGGGGCATCACCGGGCCGGGCATGGTGGATTCAGGGTGGTTCAGGACTCCGAAGGGCACGGGCCGGCGTCCGGGACGCCGGGACCTTGGCCAGAAGGCCGGAGGCGAAGGCCCCGGCTCTCGGCGATGCGGCACACATCGCGCAGCGCCTCGGCCATGCGGGCCACGACATAGCGGAGCTGCACCGACGTGACCTCGGAATCGTCGACCATGTCGTCGACGTGGTCGAGGAGTTCGGCGGCCATGCCGAGCTGCACGCTCTCGACGTTGTCGGCGACGCGGGAGACGTATCCGGTCCCGTCACCGATGACGTAACACGGGTTGCCGTCCACCCCGGACCACGGAAGCAGACGCACCGAATCGGAGCCCGGGGCATTCGGGGCGATCACGCGGTCACCCCGACACCATGGACCGGGCGAGGCGCGATGCCGATGCCGGGCGTGGGGCGTACGCCTGCGGGAGGCGCGGCGCCATACGAGGCCATGGGCCGGTGGCACCCCTGGGCGGGCCACAGGAACCGCAGAAGCGGCTCAAAAGCATCGGCGATACAGCGCAGCACGTCGTCAACTCCGTTGAGGTAGATGGCCGTTCTCCGGACCGTGCGACAGCGGCGGCCGACGTCCGGGCGAGCCACCGCTGTGTAGCGATCCACTCACAGAGTGAGACGGTGCGGACTAGGCTCGCCAGGGGGTTCCAGGTGACAGGCCCTTTGGCGCACGGGAGTTGACCATGAGTAATACCTATGGCGATTGGTTGAAGGCACAGCGGGAAGCGGCCGGACTGACGCAGCAGGAGCTGGCCGACGCGGCGATCATGACGCGGTCGCACATCTCACACATCGAGGCGGGGCGCCGCATCCCGTCAAAGGAGGACGCCCGACGCCTGGACAAAGCCTTGAATACGGGGAACGTGCTGAGCAGTTTTCTGCCGAGCCAGGACGACGGCACCGTGGCCGACTACTTCGAGCCCGCTCGCCAGCTCGAACAGCAGGCCACGATGATCCGGGAGTTCGGCCTCACGTTCGTGCCGGGCATTCTCCAGACGAAGAGGTACGCCCGCGCCGTTCTGAGTACGACCTTCCCTCCCCGGAGTGAAGAGGAGCGTGACAGGTACGTCGTCACACGCCTGGAACGCGCGAAGATCCTCACCGACCCAGTGACCCCCGTGGTATGGGCGCTGCTGGATGAGGCAGTACTACGACGCCCGATCGGCGGCCCGGAGGTCATGGCCGAACAGATCATGCACATGGTCAATTTGGCCGAGAGTGGGCGAGTGCGCACTCATGTCCTGCCACTCGTGCTGGGCTCCCACCCGCTCATGGAGAGCATGCTGACGTTGATGTGGTTCGAGGACCAGCCGCCGGCCGCCTACAGCGAGGGCAACTCCATCGGCAAGGTCCATGATTCCCCTTCCGTGGTCCAGCAGTTGGAGGGCCGCTACGCTCTGGCCTTGAGCGACGCGCTCCCGTTGAAGGAGTCGCTCGCTCTGATGAGGTCGATCGCAAAGGAATTCGGGCATCATGACTGAGCACGCCATCCCGAACGCTTCCGCATTGAGGGGCTGGCGCAAGTCGTCCCACAGCAACAGCGAGGGGGGCAGCTGCGTCGAGGTGCTGGACGGTCACCCCTCCGGCGTCCCTGTACGCGACTCCAAGGCCCCGCACGGCCCCGCCCTCGTCTTCCCGGCAGCCGGTTGGTCAGCCTTCGTCGCCGCGGTCAAGGACGACAACTTCCCCGCCTGAACGTCCCATCCCCGGCCCACAGCAAAGGCGGACCGAGGACGGGGCTGTTCGGGCCGCGCAAGTGTGCGGGCTGCCGTGTTACGCCGTCGTCGGAGCGGGAGTCTCACCGGTACGGTCGACCGCGGCTCTGGTGAGGACCGCGGACGTGCCGACAACGGTTCCGGCCGGGCCGGCGTCGCCGGATTCGGTGAGGACCGTGCGCTCGCCGAGGAACGCGTACGTGGTCCGGTCGAAGATCCACTGCGTCTGCTGCCCGTGTGCCGTACGGGCGACGGCGACGCCCTCACGTCCTGCGGCGTCGGTGGCCGCATCGATCACCGTGACTCCGGGGATCTTCGCGGCGGCCTGGTAGAGCGCGGCGCCGACCTGCGGGGGCGCCCAGGTCTCGGCCAGCAGGTCGCCGATCGCGGTGAATGCCCGCTGGTCCGGGTCCTGGCCCTGTCCGTGGGTCTCGTCCCGGATCAGCTTCAGCAGGGCGTCCGGGTCGGTGGGCAGCGACGCGACGTACTCGTGCGTCGGGTCGCTGATCGACGCGGCCTTCTTGTGTGCGCTGCGGGGCCGGGGTGTCGCTCCTCGGCCGTCGAGCTCGTAGACCGGTGCGTCGCCGCCGAGCGAGGAGTCGGGCTCGCCCTCCTCGCGCAGCAGGCCGGGGCGGCTGCCGTCGGCGGACAGCCACACCTGCCGCGTGTGCGCGGGAGGCATGGTCACCTCGCCGCCCCCGGCGCTCTGCCCGGCGAAGGCGACCTTGCTCTCGATGTACACGAACTGGTCGGCGCGGACCGCCGGTTGCTTCTGCCCTGCGGCGGCGAGTGCGATGCGATCGAGGAGCTCTGCCGCTTCGGACGTGCCGGGGGTGCGGCCGCCCGGGGCCGCGGTGGTGCCGTGCCCCGGCGCGTCCGCGAGGTTCACCACCACGACGCCGCCGACCGCCAGGGCGCAGGCGACGGCGGGCACCATGACCCGGACCAGACGTCGGCGCGGGCGCGAGGCCCGAGGGGTGAGGCCGCCACGCGGTTCGGTCACGGCGGCCTCGCGCAGCAGCGCTTCCTTCAGCAGCAGTTCACGGTCGGGGTCCAGGCCGGGGACCGACGGCGGGGGCAGCAGTGCGGTGAGGCCGGGACCTTCGGTCTCCTCGGACCGGTGGTGCGTACGGCGCCGCGAGGTGAAGTTCATCCGTGGTTCTCCTGGGTCAGCAATGGGGCCACGGGGGTGCGGCCCGGCAGTGGCTTGTCGGGGGTGGTGGTGGCGGTGGTCGCGGCGGGGGCTCTGTTTCCCGCCGCGGGTGGCCGTTCGGTTCCGGCCCGCGTGTCCCGCGTGCGTGTGGCACGGGTTTCGGCCCGCGTGTCCCGCGTGCGTGTGGCGCGGGATTCGGCCTCGGTGAGCTCGCGCAGTCGGGTACGGGCGCGGGACAGGCGCGACCGGACGGTGCCGACCGCCACGCCGAGCGCCTCGGCCGCTGCCGCGTAGTCCAGGCCGGCCCACACCACGAGGGTGAAGACCTCCCGGTCCCGGCGCCGCAGGCGGGCGAGTGCGGCGTGTGCGGCACGCAGTTGCTCGGTGTCCGCGAGGTGTGTGACGAGGTCGTCGGCGAAGTCCGGGATCGAGCCGCGTTCCGGGACGCGGGCGAGCGCGATCTCGCGGCTTCGGCGTGTGCGTGCGTTGCGGCGCATGATGTTGGTGGCGATGCCCAGCAGCCACGGGCGCAGACCGTCCCCGTCGGGGTTCAGCCTCTCGCGGCTGCGCCACGCTTCCAGGAAGGTCGACGAGACGACGTCCTCGGCCTCCGCCCAGTTGCCCGTCACCCGCAGGGCATAGCGGTACACCGCTTGGGCGTGCTCGTCGTACAGCTCCCCCAGGGCATCGCGGTCTCCGCGGCGGAAGCGATTCCTCATGAGTGATTCCACACTCTGCTCTGCCGCGTCCGTTGCGCCGGTTCCGGTGACGTGCGCCACACGCATGCCCGCCCCGGAGCCACGCCCCGCATCCCGTGTGACTCAGCTCACGGGAACGCCGACGCCCGGCAGCGCAGTGCAAGTCATGAACAGTTCTTCCGTATCCCGCCGGAGCGCGCTCCGGACACTCGCTCTCGCCGTCGCCCTGGTCGGCAGCACGACGCCCGCGTGGAACACCGCCGCCTTTGCCGCGGAGCCGGCGACGTACACCCTCACGATCAATCACCTCGACCGCACCGGCCACAAGACGGCGGACTACACCACCCACGTCACCGGAGTCTCCGGGCCGGGTGCCGACGAGGCCGTCCAGCCGTACGACGCCTCCGGTACGACCACCGTGCGTCTGCCCAAGGGCCGGTACCTCCTGGACAGTGCCCTGACCACCGGCACGGCGGCGGACGGCACGGACTGGGTCGTCCAGCCGCGCCTCGACCTCGACCACGACACCACCATCACCGTCGACGCGCGGACCACCGCCCCTGTCGACGTCACTCCGCCCGACCGCTCCGCAGGTTTCCAGCACAGCGTGATGTTCGTCCAGGTCAAGCACGACGGCGCGGTCCGGACCGCCAACCTCGTCAACGGCACATCGAACCTGCGCGTCGCGCACCTGGGCCCCGACAGCGAACCCGGATCGGTGGAGCAGTGGTTCGACTCCTACTGGAGCACCGAGACCGCCGGCTACGCGCTCGGCCACACCTTCACCGGCAGCCGCGCCCTGACCGGGCTCGTCCGGCACCCTGCCGCCAAGGACCTGGCCACCGTGCAGATCCGCGGCGCGGCGCGACCGGGCACCGAGGGGCGGGCGACCGTCGACCTGCAGCCCACTGCCGGACCGACCCTCGGCGTCACCCAGGCCCTGCCGACCCCCGCGACCGCCACCTACTTCGTGACGCCTGAACGTGGCACCTGGGACATCACCTACTGGGCGCCCACCGCGCCCGGCGCGGCATCGAACCGTTACAGCGCCAACGGCATCGCCGTGCGTGCCGGAAGCACGACCACCCACACCTTCGACAACGCCGTCTTCGGCCCCGACCTCACCGACCGCCCCGGCGTCGTGCGCGACGGCGACCGGCTCGCCGTCGATGTCCCCCTGCTCGCCGACGGCGACGGCCACGTGCCGTCGTCACCGTCGTACGACACGGCGTCGACCACTCTGCACCGCAACGGCGTGCGCGTCGGGACGAAGACCGGCACGCCCGGAAAGGCAGGGTTCACCGTGGAGCCGGGGCGCGCGGCGTACCGGCTCACCAGCACGGTGAAGCGCGGCGGCGCGCCCGGCGTCGCCACGCGGGTGACCACGTCGTGGACCTTCACCTCGGACACGACGAGGGGTCCGGTCCCGATGCCGGTGAGCGCCGTGCGGTTCTCGCCCGAACTCAGCCCGACCGGCACCGCGCCGGCGAACGAGACGCTCCGCGTCCCGGTCACCCTGCTGGGCGCCGCCGCGAACGGACGCGCACGTTCGGTGGCGGTCTCCGTATCTGTGGACGGTGGCACTTCGTGGACCCGGGTCCCGGTCGAGCGGGGCGCCGTCGAGATCCACAACCCGCGCGCGGGCACCGGCGTCTCTTTGCGCGCCGCGCTGACCGACACCGATGGGAACACCCTCACCCAGACCGTCATCGACGCCTACCGCACTCGGTGATCCCGTGAAGCCTGCCCCCATGACCCCGTGGTCCGGGCAGGCGAACGGCGAACGTGCGCGCCGGTGTACACAGGGGCGCCCCGAGCCGTGACGCACGCTTCGGGCGCCCCGAGCCGTGACGCACGCTTCGGGCGCCCCTCCCTCCGCCCTGGCTTCTGCGGCAACAGCCGTGACACGGTGGTGTTCACCAAGAGTGCCTGATCCATCACACACGGGAATGAAGGGGCTTCGCCATGAACCGCATCGCCGCGCTCGCCGTCACCTCGATCGCCTTGACCCTGGGGCTCGGCGCCGGACCCGTCGCAGCCACAGCAGCCGAGAACGTCGCCGTCGAAACCACCACCGCCGAGAACGCCGCCGTCGAGAGCGCCACCGTCCAGAACGCCGCCGTCGAGAACGCCAGGGCTTCCTACAGCTGCAGCCCCGGCTACTTCTGCATCTACAGCGACTGGAACGGAGGTGGCACCCGCTGCCAGTGGTCGGACAAGAAGCGGGCGAATACCGCCGACGACTGCTCCTTCATCCAGCGGGGCCAGAACGTGCGCTCCGTGTGGAACGCGACCGGGCACCGCGTTCAGTACTACACGCAGACCAACTACAACGCCCGGGTGGGATCCACCCCTGCCGGAAGCGGCGGCAACCTCCAGGGGAGCTACCAGATCCGCTCCTTCAAGCCGCAGTAGGGAACGGAGGCAGCACAGAGCCCTTCCCGGCCGATGGCCGGGAAGGGCTCTTGCGCGTCCGCTGCCGGACGCTCCGCGCGGGCGTGCTCAGCATCACCCTGGACAGCTTCGGTGACTGCCGGGTAACTTTTGACCAGGACTGAGCAAGCGCTTAGCCAGTCCGGCCGAATCCCGCCCGAAGCTGACCAAGGAGGCACCCCCGTGCGCCGTACGGTATTCAACGAGGACCACGAGGCGTTCCGGGAGACCATCCGCGCCTTCATCGAGGCCGAGGTCGCCCCCGTCTACGACGAGTGGTTCGCGGCCGGCCAGGTGCCCCGCGACTTCTACTACAAGCTCGCGGAGCTGGGCATATTCGGCATCGAGGTGCCGGAGGAGTTCGGCGGCGCCGGGGTCGAGTCCTTCAAGTTCGAGGCGATCATTTCCGAGGAGTGCGCCCGCGCGGCCGTCAACTTCGGTGGCTCCGGTGTGCACGTCCTGCTCTGCCTGCCGTACATCAAGGCGTACGCCACCGAGGAGCAGAAGAAGCGCTGGCTGCCGGACTTCGTCACCGGCAAGACGATGTACGCCATCGCCATGACCGAGCCGGGCACGGGTTCCGACCTGGCCGGCATGAAGACCACCGCCAAGCTCTCCGAGGACGGCACGCACTACATCCTCAACGGCGCCAAGACGTTCATCACCGGTGGCGTCCACGCCGACCGGGTCATCGTCTGCGCCCGGACCGCCGCCCCGAAGGAGGACGACCGCCGCTTCGGTATCTCCCTCCTCGTCGTCGACACCAAGGCCGAGGGCTACTCGGTCGGCCGCAAGCTCGACAAGCTGGGCCTGCGCACCTCCGACACCGCAGAGCTGGCGTTCGTCGACGTCAAGGTGCCGGTCGAGGACCTCCTCGGCGAGGAGAACAAGGGCTTCTCCTACCTCGGCCAGAACCTGCCGCAGGAGCGCCTCGGCATCGCCGTCGGCGCGTACGCCCAGGCCAAGGCCGCCGTCCGGTTCGCCCAGAGTTACGTCTCGGAGCGCACCGTCTTCGGCAAGACCGTCGCGTCCTTCCAGAACACCAAGTTCGAGCTGGCCGCCTGCCAGGCCGAGGTGGATGCCGCCGAGGCCGTCTGCGACCGCGCCATCGAGGCCCACGACGCCGGTGAGCTGACCGCCGCCGAGGCCGCCTCCGCGAAGCTCTTCTGCACCGAGGTCGCGCACCGCGTCATCGACCGCTGCCTCCAGCTGCACGGCGGCTACGGCTACATGAACGAGTACCCGATCGCCCGCCTGTACGCGGACAACCGGGTCAACCGCATCTACGGCGGCACCAGCGAGGTCATGAAGTCGATCATCGCCAAGTCCATGGGCCTGTAAGAGCGGTTACGTTCTCTCCATGAGCTCAGCACTTGACTCCCTGCTCGATCTGCTCGACCTGGAGCAGATCGAGCGGGACATCTTCCGGGGTACGAGCCGTTCGGCGGTCGTGCCCCGCGTCTTCGGCGGCCAGGTCGCGGCCCAGGCCCTGGTCGCCGCAGGCCGTACCGTCCCGGCCGACCGCACCGCCCACTCCCTGCACTCGTACTTCCTGCGGATGGGCGACCCGGGCGCGCCGATCGTCTACAGCGTCGACCGCATCCGTGACGGCCGTTCCTTCACCACCCGTCGGGTCGTCGCCGTCCAGCACGGCCAGCCGATCTTCCATCTCTCGGCGTCCTTCCAGACGCACGAGGAGGGCCTTGAGCACCAGGCGGACATGCCGCCCGCCCCGGACCCGGAGACGCTGCCCACGGCTGCGCAGATGCTGCCCCGGTACGTGGACCGCTTCAGCGATCCGGGTGTCGTGGACCGGCTGATCGAGGCGCGGGCCGCCGTCGACCTGCGCTACGTGGACGCGCCGCCCTTCGGCACGGTCGGCGAGCCGCGCGAGCCCCGCTCCCAGGTGTGGTTCCGCACCAACGGCAAGCTCGCGGACGACCCGCTGCTGCATGTCTGCATGGCGACGTACGTCTCCGACATGACGTTGCTCGACTCGGTGCTCCTCGCCCACGGGCGCGGCGGCTGGGCGGTCGGCGACGTGGTCGGCGCGAGCCTGGATCACGCGATGTGGTTCCACCGTCCCTTCCGGGCCGACGAATGGCTGCTGTACGACCAGGAGTCGCCGTCCGCGTCCGGTGGGCGCGGGCTCGGTCAGGCCCGTATCTACACGCAGGACGGCCGGCTGGCGATCAGCGTCATCCAGGAGGGCGTGGTCCGCGTCCCCCGGGACTGACGCGCCCCCCGGGACTGAACAGGCCACGGTCCGCCAAGATCCGACGCCCGGGCTGGGCCGGCAGCGTCAGGCAGCCGGTCCGTGCCCGCCCGGCGGATGAGCATCGGGGCCGGATCGATCGGCGTCAGATCGATCGGCGTCGGACGAGTCGGCCTCAGATCAGTCCCGCCGCGTCCAGCAGATAGTCCGTCAGCGGGTCGTAGAAACGCGGGTCCAGCACATGGTCGTCCAGCGGTACGGCCACCTGGAGCGTCCCCTCCGCCTCGCCGAGGAACAGCGCCGGGTCGTTGCAGTCCGCATACCCCACCGCGTCCAGCCCCCGCTGCGCCGCGCACCCCGCCCACCCGTGGTCGGCGACCACCAGGTCCGGCAGCAGCCGGCCCTCCCGCTCCAGACCGTCCAGGATCGCGGCCATCGGAGCGGGCGAGTGCGTGTGCCAGAGCGTCGCGCCGCGCTCCTGCACCGCGACGTCCGCGAACTGGAACACCATGCCCTCGTCGGCCACCAGCCCCGAGGGAATCCGTACGATCTCGCATCCGGCCGCCCGCAGCGCCTGAGCGGTCTGCCGATGCACATCGAGAAGCCCGCCGGGGTGCCCGGTCGCGAACAGCACCCGCTCCGCCCCCGCCGCCGCCTTCCGCAGCCGCGCCGCCATCCGCTCCAGGGCGTCGACCGTCAGCTCCGGGTCGATGGTGTCCTGCCCGAACCGGTGCTCCGGATCGTCGCTGACCCCGCAGCGCTCGGCCATCACGGCCAGCACGTCCTGCTCGTCGCGCCACCGGTCCCCGAGCTCCAGGCCCAGCCAGTAGTGGCGGTCGCCGTTGGCGAGCTTGCGGTAGTGGGAGAGGTTGTTGTCGCGGGGTGTGGCGACGTCTCCGGCGATGCGCGTACGGACGAGATGTTCGACGAGGGCGGCACGGCTGGGTATCGGCATGAACCCATTGTGCCGTCAGGTGTGCACAGTGTGCCGGGTGTCCTGCACACGGACGGGCCGGCCGCTGGGCGAAACGCACGGACCGGCCCGCCGGCGCCTCAGGGAAGCCGGGTCGAGTACGTGATCTTCTTGAGATGGTAGTACTGGGCGACGCACTGCCCCGGCCACAGTTTCTTGCCGTGATTGCCGAACGGTTCACCCATTCCGCTGACCGATACCGGTGTGTACGGGAGCACTTGGGCACCGCGCGCCGCCTGGGTCCTCAGTGAGCGGTCCTGGCGGTCCCAGCGCTGGGCGCGCACGTCCATCTGCTGCCCCAACTGGAGCAGCGGGACGGCGAGGCCGACACAGGCCAGGGCGCATACGACACCGGCGGCCGCCGCCGTCGCCGCACGGATCCCCCACCTGCGGCCGCGCAACGCCCGTCCCAGCAGGGCGCCGACACTGACCAGGAGCATCACGAACAGCAGGAGGAAGTCGCCCCAGATACGCGGCGCGTACATCACGCTCGCCCCGAAGGCGGGGTAGGCGATGACGGTGCAGAGGTATCCGGAGACCAGGAAGGCGAGAAATCCGACGAGGACCGCGCGGAGGGGCCTGCGCCGCAGGGACCCGTCCGGCCCGCCCGTTCCCTGCTCGCCACCGCGTACCAGCAGGCCCAGCAGTACGCCGACGGCGACCGCCCCCAGGTACTGCCAGGTCGTGAAGATCACCCCCAGGATGTGCTCGAACGCCCGCAGTGCCGTGGTCAGTGCCTCCGGGCCGAACGTGGAGGCGCTGTCGGCGCCGAACCGTTCACGCCGGGAGCGTGCGCCGGGCGACATGTACAGGATGGCCGATCCCACCGCGACCCCGGCGAAGGCGAACGCGCACCAGATGCGTGCATGGGTCCGGCCGGCCCCGGGAAGGGCCCAGCAGCTGATCAGCAGCGCGGCAGCGAGCACGACGAACGCGACGACCGCCGTCTCCTCCGACAGCGTGCCGATGAAGGCTCCGGCCACGATTGCGATGCCCACCGCGAAGTCGCGTCCCCGGCGGGTCCGTGCGCGCAGCAGGGGAATCACGGCGGCGCAGGCCAGTACCGGTGCGACTGTGTGCGACACGGAGGAGGCGGGCCAGTAGAACGTCTTGTACGTGTTGGACGTCGCGAGAAAGAAGACCGCCGCCATCATCGCCGCCACCAGCAGCGCGAGCCCGCGCGGCCCGGTCAGTCCGGCCCTCTTGAGCGCCGAGGCGGTCAGCAGCCAGAGGATGCCCAGCATGACTACCCCGCTGACGAGGGCGAACCACCGCTGACCCGCGACGCCGAAGGACGCATACGCGACGACCAACAGCGCGTTGGCCACGCGTCCGTTGTCGTGGAAGAAGAACTTCGCGATCATTCCGGAAGCGCCCTCGTCGCGTACGACCGGGAGGAAGCACCAGTCGTCCCCTCCCGGGCGGACCAGGCGGCCGATCCAGAAGGCCGCGCCGAGCAGGGCGAGCGGCAGCAGAGTGAGGGCCGCCGTCCAGATCGCCGCCCACCGCCGTGCGGGGCCCGGGCGGGCCTCCGGCTGGGGGGACTCCTCGCTCTCCGACTGTGTGCCGGCGGTTTTCGACGTGTCCGCGGTCATGTGCACTGGTGCCCTTCGTACGTTGCTCGCGTCTTGCGCGCCGAGTGGTTCAGGCGGTGTGGGGTCAAGGTGTGGTGTGTCCTGCACCGCTCTCGGCCAGGCCGGCGCGTTGCCGGGCCAGCGCGGCGCCTGAGTCGATGGCCCAGCGGGCGAGCAGGAACGAGAAGGGAGTGGCGAGGATTCCCGCGGCCACGGCGGCGATGTTCTTTTCCATGCCCAGCCTGCTCACGCCGAGGTAGAGCAGAGCACCGGTGAGCACGAGATTGACGACACTCGACAGCGGATACCGGACGAAGGCGCGCCAGGTCGGCTTCGTACGGCAGGTGATGTACGAGTTGAGCAGGAACGATCCCATGATGCTGACCGCATATCCGAGGACATGCGCGACCAGATAGGGAATCCAGGTGTTCAGCGAGGCGTACACCGCCAGATACACCGCCGTATTGACGATTCCGAGCATCGCGAAAATGACGAACTGACGTACGGTGCGCGCTCTGGCGGCACCGAGTGCGGTCGCCCCGGCGTGCCCCGCCAACGGTGTCTCGACCACGGGCGAAGCGGTATGGGCCTCGTCCGGCTCATCGGCTGGAATATCGACCGGGAGAACATTCGGGGATTCATTCGTTTCGCGCACCACGTAATGCGGACGGCGTTTCGACTCGCTGTAGATGCGTCCCACGTATTCACCGATGATGCCGAGCGTGGCGAGTTGGATGCCGCCGAGCGCCACGACGGCGGTCAGCAGTGTGGTGTAGCCGGGTACGGCGACACCGTGCAGAACGACGTCGGTGATGATCCACAGGGCGTATCCCAGCGCCGCCAGCGCGAGGGCGAGGCCGACGTGGATCGCCAGGCGCAGTGGACGGCTGTTGAAGGAGATCAGTCCGTCGATCCCGTAGTTGAGCAGACGCCTGCTGCCCCACTTCGAACTCCCGGCCGCACGCTGGATGTTCCGGTAGGTGAAGCTGACGGTGTCGAAGCCGACCCAGGAGAAGATCCCCTTGGAGAACCGGTTGGTCTCGGGCAGCGCGAGTACGGCGTCCACGGCGGTGCGTGACAGCAGCCTGAAGTCGCCCTCGCCGTCGACGACCTCGACGTCCATGCACCGGCCCATGGCCCGGTAGTAGGCGGCGCTGAGAAAGGTACGCAGGGCACCTTCACCCGTCCGGTCCCGCCTCGCGACTACCTGGTCGTACCCGCGCTGCCGCAACTGCAGCATGCGGGGGAGAAGTTCGGGCGGATGCTGGAGGTCGGCGTCCATGAGCACGACAGCTTCGCCACGGGACATGCGCAGCCCCGCGAGCATGGCGGCCTCCTTGCCGAAATTGCGACTGAAGGAGGTGTAGCGGACCCGTCGGTCCGCGGTGGCGAGCGAGCCGATCCGGGCCCTGGTCCGGTCACTGCTGCCGTCGTCGACATAACAGATCTCGAAGGTCCGCCGAGTCGGTTCGAGGGCGGAGATCAATGCACGGTGAAATGCCTCGATCACCTCGTCCTCATTGAAGCAGGGGACAACGATCGAGACCTGACATTTTTTCATTTAATTTCCCCATCAGGCGTGGGCGAGACAGCTCAAACCATATGCCTGTGGGTCACCGCGACACTCCGATCGAAGGAGCTCACTCGAAAAAGGGATGGGAATTTGAGGGACCGCTTCTTCCCTCTCGTATCAATTCATATATTCAAAGGCCCGGCGGACATCGCACCGTCTCACCGACGGGCCCATGACCAGGCCCTACGCGCGGGCTGCCGCCTCGAACGCCCCGCGCGCCAGCCGGTGCAGCAGAGCCGCCGTGTCCGCGCGGTCCGGCTGCGCGTCCGGGCGGCCCAGGTGCGGGGTCGAGTTCAGGAGTCCGAAGACGGCATGAACGGCGGCGCGGGCCTCGTGCTCGGGCAGGTCCGGATACAGCTCGCGGACCACCTGCACCCACACCTCCACGTACTGCCGCTGGAGCTGTCGCACCCGCTTGCGGTCGGCGTCCCGGAGCCGGTCCAGCTCGCGGTCATGGAGGGTGATCAGAGGGCGGTCGTCGAGGGCGAAGTCGATATGGCCCTCGATCAGTGCGTCGAGCAGGGCGTGCGGGGAGCCGTCCTCGCAGGCCGCGTCCTCCGACACGCGCAGTTGCCCGCCAGCCAGCAGGCGCTCACTGATACCGACCAGCAGCTCGGCGAGCATCGCGTCCTTGCCGGGGAAGTGCCGGTAGAGGCCGGGGCCGCTGATACCGACGGCGGCACCTATCTCGTCGACGCCGACACCGTGGAAGCCGCGCTCGGCAAAGAGGCGGGCAGCCTCCTTGAGGATCTGCTCGCGGCGGGTGGGTGCGTCCGTCCTGGTGGTCATGGATTCGATTCTAGACAGCCTGGTTAGCGAACGTTAACTTCGGCGCCAGGTGTCAACGCTCATCGGCCGGGCCGAGGGGTGACCGACCGTCTCGCCGCGCGGACGACGCGCACGCGCCGCGGACCGTGCGGAACATCGTGTACACCCCGCCGCGGCCATCCGATCGACATCGTCGCCGGCATCGGCGTCCCCTGCGGCGGACAAGCAGCCCCCAGGGACGCGGAGTGTTCAGCCGGCACCCATCTCACTCCACGCTCACAACGCCCTGTGCGATGCCCCCGTTCAGCGGCCTCCCGCCGCCTTCGGGGGCCACGCCCACAGCGTCACCGTACGCAGCAGCCACTCCACGGGCCCGAGCCGGTGACGCCGCATCAGCCACCGGCTGAGCGCGAGCTGGCAGGCGTAGAGCAGGAGCGCCCCGCCGACCGCCGCCGCCGCGCCCGTGCGGCCGTACAGCCCCAGGCCGTACCCGGAGAAGACGAGGGCCATGACGAGGGACTGGGTCAGGTAGTTGGTCAGCGCCATCCGCCCGGCGGGCGCAAGGACCCGGGCCGTCGCGGCGCCGCCCGGTGTGGCGAACCACAGCAGCAGCCCCGTGGCGTACGCGGCCGAGAGCGCCGGGGCCGCGGCCAGACCGACTGCCAGGCCGAACAGTTCCCAGCGCGCCGGCAGCGGCCCCGCCATCCCGGCCGCGGAGAAGACCGCCCCGGGGACTCCGATGGCGAGACCTGTCAGAAGGATGCGGCGCAGCCGCGCCCGGTCGGCGAGCGCGGCTGCGCCGAGCCACTGCCGCCGGCCGGCCACGAACCCCACGAGGAAGGCGGCGACGACATAGCCGCCCATCAGCGGAAGGGCTGCCACGATGTCGGGCAGAGCCCTGATGTTGGCGCCCACGACCTCGGTGAAGCCACCCCTGTAGGCGGCGGTCAGCTCGGCCTTCACCGCGGCGGATTCGCCCAGGTCACCGGGATCGAACAGCGCGGCGCCCAGACCGACGAGCAGCAGGAACCCTCCGGCGACGCCGTACACCCACAGCGCCGCCCGCCAGGCCTTCGCGGGCCCGGCGTTCCGGGCGGCCAGCAGGACCAGTCCGCACAGGGCGTACATCATGAGGATGTCGCCGGTGTAGAGCAGCACCGCGTGCGCGAGCCCGAGCACGGACAGTCCGGCCAGCCGCCGTGACATCCGGGGTACGAAGCGTGCCCCGGCGCGGGCGGCCGAGTCCATCTGAAGGGTGAAGCTGTAGCCGAAGAGGAAGGAGAAGAGCAGGTAGAACTTCGACTGCGCGAGGAGAACGACCAGCCATTCCACGGCCCCGTCCGCCGCGTGCACATGCGTGAGCCCGCCCCTGACACCCGGAGGCCCGGCCGTCGTCAGGACGTTCACGACCAGGATCCCGGCGAGCGCGAACCCGCGCAGGGCGTCCACTTCGAGGATGCGCGGCCTCTCCGTCACTCCCCTGGCCGTTCCCGCGCCCATCCCTCGCACGGACTCTGACTGCGACTGCTGCGTCATCTGCTGGTTTCCCCCACCCGATAGGCCGTCGGCCGTTGCGCGCCCCCGGCCGTGACGACCGGAGCCCCCACACACGCCGGGCAACTCGCTCGGTCACGGCTCTCGTCGGACCGCGACCGGTGCCGCTCCGGGTCGGGGAGCGGCGCGGGTCATTATTCCGGGCCCACCGCGCGCCCTGTCCTGTGCGGGACGTAGGTGACCGATACCTGCCGCAACCACTGCGGGCACCGGCAGAGCGGCCTGGACAAGGCTGTTAGCGCTCGTTAACCTGGAGTCGGACGTTAACGCTCATTAACTACTGCGGTACGGGCAAGGGGGCTCGACACGATGCAGCAGGCACCGGTGCTGGCGAGCGCGGCCGATCCCGCCTCCGAGGCCTGGCAGGCCAACGAGGCGGCGCATCACGCGCTCGCCGACGAGCTGCGCAAGCGGCTCGCCACGGCCAGGCTCGGCGGGGGTGAGAAGGCCCGCGCCCGGCATGTGGCGCGCGGCAAGTTGCTGCCCCGGGACCGGGTGGACACGTTGCTGGACCCCGGGTCGCCCTTCCTGGAGCTGGCGCCGTTGGCGGCCGAGGGGCTGTACGGGGGCGCCGCCCCGGCGGCCGGGGTGATCGCCGGGATCGGCCGGGTCAGCGGCCGGGAGTGCGTGATCGTCGCCAATGACGCGACCGTCAAGGGCGGCACGTACTACCCGATGACCGTGAAGAAGCACCTCCGTGCCCAGGAAGTGGCGCTGGAGAACCGGCTCCCCTGCCTGTATCTCGTCGATTCGGGCGGGGCGTTCCTGCCGATGCAGGACGAGGTCTTCCCGGACCGGGAGCACTTCGGGCGGATCTTCTTCAACCAGGCCCGGATGTCGGGGGCCGGAATTCCGCAGATCGCGGCGGTGCTGGGCTCGTGCACGGCGGGCGGGGCGTACGTCCCCGCGATGAGCGACGAGGCCGTGATCGTCCGTAATCAGGGCACGATCTTCCTGGGCGGTCCGCCACTGGTGAAGGCCGCCACCGGCGAGGTCGTGACGGCCGAGGAGCTGGGCGGCGGCGAGGTGCACTCCCGTACGTCGGGGGTGACCGACCATCTCGCCGAGGACGACGCGCACGCGCTGCGGATCGTGCGGAACATCGTCGCCACGCTGCCGGATCGCGGCGCGCTTCCGTGGTCGGTGCAGCCGGTCGAGGAGCCGAAGGTCGATCCCGCCGGGCTGTACGGGACCGTCCCGGTCGATTCCCGGACGCCGTACGACGTACGGGAGGTGATCGCCCGGGTGGTGGACGCCTCCCGGTTCGCCGAGTTCAAGGCGGAGTACGGGACGACGCTGATCACCGGATTCGCCCGTATCCACGGCCACCCGGTCGGGATCGTCGCCAACAACGGCATCCTGTTCTCCGAGTCCGCCCAGAAGGGCGCCCACTTCATCGAGCTGTGCGACCAGCGCGGTATCCCGCTGGTCTTCCTGCAGAACATCTCGGGCTTCATGGTGGGGCGGGACTACGAGGCCGGCGGCATCGCCAAGCACGGCGCGAAGATGGTCACGGCCGTCGCCTGCACCCGTGTGCCGAAGCTGACCGTCGTGGTCGGCGGGTCGTACGGGGCGGGCAACTATTCGATGTGCGGGCGGGCCTACTCGCCGCGCTTCCTGTGGATGTGGCCCAACGCGAAGATCTCCGTCATGGGCGGCGAGCAGGCCGCGTCCGTCCTCGCGACGGTCAAGCGCGACCAGCTGGGCGACGACTGGAGCGCGGCGGACGAGGAGGCCTTCAAGGCCCCGATCCGCGAGCAGTACGAGACCCAGGGCAACGCGTACTACGCCACGGCCCGGCTGTGGGACGACGGTGTGATCGACCCGATGGAGACCCGGCAGGTGCTGGGGCTCGCCCTGACCGCGTGTGCCAACGCTCCACTTCCCCAAAGGGACCACACAGCGCCCGGCTTCGGCGTCTTCCGGATGTGAGGAACAGATGACGATGTTCGACACCGTTCTTGTCGCCAACCGCGGCGAGATCGCGGTCCGGGTCATCCGGACCCTGCGCGAACTGGGTGTGCGGTCCGTCGCCGTCTTCAGCGACGCGGACGCGGAGGCCCGGCATGTACGGGAGGCCGACACCGCGGTACGGATCGGGCCCGCGCCCGCCTCGATGAGCTATCTGAGCGTGCCCGCGCTGCTGGACGCGGCCCGCCGCACCGGCGCGCAGGCCGTCCACCCGGGGTACGGGTTCCTCGCCGAGAACGCGGGCTTCGCGCGGGCGTGCGCGGAGGCGGGGCTGGCCTTCATCGGTCCGCCCGCCCAGGCCATCTCGCTGATGGGCGACAAGATCCGGGCCAAGGAGACGGTCGCGGCGGCCGGGGTTCCGGTGGTGCCGGGCTCGTCCGGGAGCGGGCTCACCGATGCCCAGCTGGACACCGCGGCCCGCGAGATCGGTACGCCCGTCCTGCTGAAGCCCTCGGCGGGCGGCGGTGGCAAGGGCATGCGGCTGGTACGCGACGAGGCGCTGCTCGCGGACGAGATCGCGGCCGCCCGGCGCGAGGCACGGGCCTCGTTCGGCGACGACACGCTGCTCGTGGAACGGTGGATCGACCGGCCACGGCACATCGAGATCCAGGTGCTGGCGGACGCCCACGGCAACGTGGTCCACCTCGGTGAGCGCGAGTGCTCGCTCCAGCGCCGCCACCAGAAGATCATCGAGGAGGCGCCGTCCGTCCTGCTCGACGAGGAGACCCGGGCGGCGATGGGCGAGGCGGCCGTCCAGGCGGCCCGCAGTTGCGGATATGTGGGCGCGGGCACGGTGGAGTTCATCGTCCCGGGCAACGACCCCGCCTCGTACTACTTCATGGAGATGAACACCCGCCTCCAGGTCGAACACCCGGTCACCGAGCTGATCACCGGCCTGGACCTGGTGGAGTGGCAGCTGAGGGTCGCGGCGGGCGAGCAACTCCCTTACGAGCAGCAGGACATAAAGCTCACCGGGCATGCGATCGAGGCCCGGATCTGTGCGGAGGACCCGTTCCGCGGCTTCCTGCCGTCCGGTGGCACGGTGCTCGCGCTGCACGAGCCGCAGGGCAACGGCGTACGGACGGACTCCGGGCTCGGCACGGGTGGCGAGGTCGGCAGCCTGTACGACCCGATGCTGTCGAAGGTCATCGCGTACGGCCCCGACCGCGCCGCCGCCCTGCGCCGGCTGCGTGCGGCGCTCGCGGACACGGTGATCCTCGGCGTCTCGACGAACGCCGGCTTCCTGCGCCGGCTGCTCGCCCACCCGGCGGTGGTGGCGGGCGATCTGGACACGGGTCTGGTGGAACGCGAGGTGGCCGGGCTGGTGCCGGAGGGGGTACCGGAGGAGGTGTACGCGGCGGCGGCGCTGCTGCGGCAGCCCTCCACGGTGAGCGCCTCCGCCGTGGACGGCACCGGCTGGGTGGACCCGTTCTCCGTGGCGAGCGGCTGGCGGCTGGGCGGCACCCCGGCCCGGACGGTGCGCCACTTCCGGCTGCCGGGCCACGACCCGGTGCAGGTGTCACTGCGCTCCTGCCCGGCGGGCACCGAGCTGACGTTCGGCCATGTCGGGGAGGGCGCGCTGCCGCCGGAGCCCGCGACGGGCGCCTGCGGGCCGCTGGCCCCGATGCCCGGCGGCAAGGAGACGGCCAGGCTGATCGAGCTGTCCGCGCATCACCTCACGCTCGAACTCGCCGGTGTCACGCACACGTTCACCCATGCCGCGTCCCCGGAGGGGACCTGGTTGGGCCGCGACGGCGACACCTGGCACGTACAGGATCACGATCCCGTTCAGGCGTCGTTGGCCGGCGCCTCCCGTTCCGGGGCGGACACGCTCGCCGCGCCCATGCCCGGGACCGTCACCGTCGTGAAGGTGGCGGTCGGGGACGAGGTCGTGGCCGGTCAGAGCCTGCTCGTCGTCGAGGCGATGAAGATGGAACACGTCATCTCCGCCCCGCACGCCGGGACCGTGACCGAGCTGGATGTCGCCGCCGGCGCCACGGTCGCCATGGACCAGATCCTGGCCGTGGTGACGCCCGCCGAAGCTCCCGGGGAGGACGCATGACACCCCGCACCCTGCCCATGACCGTGCCCGCCCAGGACCTGCCCCCACGGGTACGCATCCACGAGGTCGGCGCCCGCGACGGGCTGCAGAACGAGAAGGCCGTCGTACCGACCGAGGTGAAGGCGGAGTTCATCCACCGCCTGGCCGCGTCGGGCCTGACCAGTATCGAGGCGACCAGCTTCGTGCACCCGAAGTGGGTGCCCCAACTGGCCGACGCGGAGGCCCTGTTCCCCCGCCTCGATGACATCGAGGGCGTCGCCCTGCCCGTACTCGTACCGAACGAACGCGGCCTGGACCGGGCCCTGGCGCTCGGCGCCCGCCGCATCGCCGTGTTCGGCTCGGCGACCGAGACGTTCGCCGCCCGCAATCTCAACCGCACCGTCGACGAGTCGCTCGCCATGTTCGAGCCGGTCGTCGCCCGGGCCAAGGCCGACAAGGTGCATGTCCGCGGCTATCTGTCGATGTGCTTCGGCGACCCGTGGGAGGGGCCCGTCCCCGTCCACCAGGTCGTCCGCGTGGCCAAGGCACTGATGGACCTCGGCTGCGACGAACTCTCCCTCGGCGACACCATCGGCGTCGCCACGCCCGGCCATGTGCAGGACCTGCTCTCCGAGCTGAACGAGGAGGGCGTGCACACCGACACCATCGGCGTGCACTTCCACGACACGTACGGCCAGGCCCTCTCCAACACCCTCGCCGCGCTCCAGCACGGTGTGACCACCGTGGACGCCTCCGCGGGCGGCCTCGGCGGCTGTCCGTACGCGAAGAGCGCGACCGGAAATCTCGCCACCGAAGACCTCGTGTGGATGCTCGACGGCCTCGGCATCGAAACCGGGGTCGACCTCGACGCGCTCACCGCCACCAGCGTGTGGCTCGCCGAACAACTGGGCCGACCCAGCCCGTCCCGTACCGTCCGCGCGCTCTCGGTTCGATAAACACAGTCCCACAAGGAGTGACACCCACCATGTCCCTGGACCACCGGCTGACCGCCGAGCACGAGGAACTGCGTCGCACCGTCGAGGAGTTCGCACACGATGTGATCGCCCCGAAGATCGGGGACTTCTACGAGCGCCATGAGTTCCCGTACGAGATCGTGCGCGAGATGGGACGGATGGGGCTGTTCGGGCTGCCGTTCCCGGAGGAGTACGGCGGGATGGGCGGCGACTACCTCGCGCTGGGGATCGCCCTGGAGGAACTGGCCCGGGTCGACTCGTCCGTGGCGATCACGCTGGAGGCCGGGGTCTCGCTCGGTGCGATGCCGGTCTACCACTTCGGTACGGAGGAGCAGAAGCGGCAGTGGCTGCCCAAGCTCTGCTCGGGCGAGGCGCTCGGCGCGTTCGGTCTGACCGAGCCGGACGCCGGCTCGGACGCGGGCGGCACCCGCACGACGGCGGTACGCGACGAGGCCACGGGCGAGTGGGTGATCAACGGCTCCAAGTGCTTCATCACCAACTCCGGTACGGACATCACGGCGCTGGTCACGGTCACGGCGGTGACCGGCCACAAGGAGAACGGCGCCCCGCTCATCTCCTCGATCATCGTGCCGTCCGGCACCCCCGGCTTCACGGTCGCCGCCCCGTACTCCAAGGTCGGCTGGAACGCCTCGGACACCCGCGAACTGTCCTTCGCCGACGTCCGCGTGCCCCTGGCGAACCTGCTGGGCGAGGAGGGCCGCGGCTACGCCCAGTTCCTGCGCATCCTGGACGAGGGCCGTATCGCCATCGCCGCCCTGTCCACGGGCCTGGCGCAGGGATGCGTGGACGAGTCGGTGAAGTACGCCAAGGAGCGTCAGGCCTTCGGCAGGCCGATCGGCGCCAACCAGGCCATCCAGTTCAAGATCGCGGACATGGAGATGCGGGCCCACATGGCCCGCATCGGCTGGCGCGACGCGGCGTCGCGCCTGGTGGCGGGCGAACCCTTCAAGAAGGAGGCCGCGATCGCCAAGCTGTACTCGTCGACGGTCGCGGTGGACAACGCCCGCGAGGCGACCCAGATCCACGGCGGCTACGGCTTCATGAACGAGTACCCGGTGGCCAGGATGTGGCGCGACTCCAAGATTCTGGAGATCGGCGAGGGCACGAGCGAGGTGCAGCGGATGCTGATCGCGAGGGAGTTGGGGCTGCCGGCCTGACTCGGCGATGACGTACGGGGCGGCCTGCGTTCGGGGTGGCCCCGGCTCTGGAGGGGCGGGCCGAGGGTTCCAGGAGGCTGGAGTTCCGGGCCCGCCCCAACCGTATGCCCTCTCCCTCCAGTCCGTCGATCACCCCGACGGGCCCTTGAACCGCTGCCAGAGGGGCGCAATCCGTTCGACAGGGCACGGACCAGCGCGGCAGAGTCCGTACATGAATCCGCAGCACTGGCCCCTGTACGGGCTCCGCCTCCGCACGCCGCGCCTGGAACTCCGGCTCCCGGACCTGGAGTTGCTGGACGATCTCGCATCGGTCGCTGCGGACGGGGTGCACCTGCGGGCCGACATGCCGTTCACGGTTCCGTGGACCGACGCGTCGCCCGCCGAGCGCGGCAGGGCCGTGTTCCAGCATGTGCTGGCCACCGTCGCCAACTGGTCCGTACGGGACTGGGCGCTGAGCCTCGCCGTGCTGCACGAGGGCAAGGTGGTCGGGCGACAGGATGTGATGGCGAAGGACTTCGCCGTGACCGGCGAGGTCGGCACCGGCTCGTGGCTGGGTCTGGCTCACCAGGGGCAGGGCATCGGCACCGAGATGCGGGCCGCCGCCCTGCATCTCGCCTTCGCCGGACTCGGGGCCCGGACCGCGGTCTCGGCCGCCATGACCGACAACCCGCGCTCGCTGGGTGTCTCGCGCCGGCTCGGATATCTGCCGGACGGACTGGAGGTCGCCGCGGTACGGGGTGCGCCCGTCACTCTGCAGCGGCTGCGGCTGGACCGTGCCCGCTGGGAGGCGTACCGGGCCGTCGAGGTGACGGTCGAGGGGCTCGACGACTGCCGGAAGGAATTCGGGGCATGACGCTGACGGTGCATACGTTCATCTACGACGAGGACTGCCAGTCGCATCTCCTCGACGACCCCGAGGACGGCAGCAACATGGCCGGGACCGAGGTCTGCCGGACCACGCTGTGGGGGTCGAAGACCGCACGGGCACTCGGCGCCCGGTTCTTCCCCGAGCTGGCCACCGGCAATCTGCACGTGGAGCCGGAGGACATCGACGACTTCCTCGAAGAGTGCGAGCTGCTGCACCGAAACGCCGCAGCGCTGGCCGGAGACGGGGGCGACCGGCGGGACTACGTGGCGGCCCGGCTGGCCAACATCACCGCCGCGGCCCTGCGGGCCCGGGCCGTGGGCGGCGGGGTCCTCGTCTGGTGAGCGGCCTCGGGGCACCCTCGAATGTTCAATGAGGTTAGGCTAACCTTCCTTCGAACATACCGGCGGCCGGTTCCCGGCTTCGCCTCCGGTTCCTGGGAGGAGCCCCCGTATGACGACGTCCGTCGCACCCCCCATCACCCCCTTCCGGCTCTTCGGCCTGACCGTCCTGCGGACCCGGCGACTCGGACCCTCCATGCTCCGGGTCACCTTCGGCGGCCCGGGACTCGACGGCTTCGCCGCCGGAGGGCGCGACCAGAGCCTGTCACTGTTCCTGCCGCACCCAGGACAGCCGGAACCAGTCGTTCCGGTCGATGATGAGGGCAATTGGTTCGCCGCCTGGCGCGCCCTTCCGGACAACGTACGGGCCGTCATGCGCTCGTACACCGTGCGCACCCAGCGCCGCACTCACGACGGGGCGACCGAGATCGACATCGACTTCGCGCTGCACGAGGACGGCGGGCCCGCGTGCCGCTGGGCCGCCGCCGCCTCCCCCGGCGATCCGCTCAAAGCACTGGGCCCGGCCATCGAGGACAACACCGCCGTACGCTTCCGCCCTCCGCAGGACACCGACTGGGTACTGATCTGGGCCGACGAGACCGCGCTGCCCGCCGCATCCGCCGCCCTGGAGTGGCTGCCGTCCGGCATGAAGGCCCGGGTCTGGCTGGAGGTCCAGCACACCGAGGACCGCCAGGCCCTCAACACCGCGGCCAGGGCCCGGATCACCTGGCTCGTGCGGGACGAAGGCGCACCCGTCGGCCTGGAGGCCGTCCGGGCGGCCGAGTTGCCCGAGGGGACGCCGTACGTCTGGATCGCGGGCGAGTCGTCACAGGTGCGGGCGCTGCGCCGCCATCTCGTACAGGAGCGCCGGCTCGACCGCAGGCGCGTGACGTTCGTCGGGTACTGGCGTCGCGGGATGAGCGAGGAGCAGCTGCGCGAGGCGGCGGCCACCGCGGACGCGTAGCCGGAAGGCGGCAGGGCACGGACCGTGCGCCGCACACCCCGAACTCCCCGCCCGCAGGCCGGAAGCGGCCACCCCGTACGCGTAAACCGGACAACCTCTGCGTCCCCCCGGAGGCGAGGAACAACTTGATGTGAAGTTAGGTTAGGCTAACCTAACTTCAACATCGAGTCCTCGCCCCCTCCTTCTGCCCTGAGGGCCGATGAAGTTTCCCCGCGTCCGGGAGGACCCCTTCATGCGTTCGCACCTGCTCAACGACACGACCGCGGAGCACTACCGGCGCTCCGTGACCGCAGGAGTCGAACGGGTCGCAGCCAAACTCGCCGCCACAGACCGGCCGTTCACCGGAGTCTCCGTCGACGAGCTCACTCCCGTCGTTGACGCGATCGATCTGGACCGGCCGCTGGGCGATGCGTCCGCCGCCCTCGACGAGCTCGACAGCGTCTATCTCCGTGACGCCGTCTACTTCCACCACCCCCGCTACCTGGGCCACCTCAACTGCCCGGTCGTCATCCCCGCCGTCCTCGGCGAAGCCGTGCTCTCGGCCGTCAACTCCTCCCTGGACACCTGGGACCAGAGCGCCGGCGGCACCCTGATCGAGCGCCGCCTGATCGACTGGACCGCGGCCCGGATCGGCCTCGGACCGGCCGCGGACGGCATCTTCACCAGCGGCGGTACGCAGTCCAATCTGCAGGCCCTGCTGCTCGCCCGGGAAGAGGCCAAGACGCCGCCGCACCACTTCACCCGGCTGCGCGTCTTCACCTCCGAATGCAGCCACTTCAGTGTCCAGAAGTCGGCGAAACTCCTCGGTCTGGGACCGGACTCGGTCATCGCCGTCCCCGTCGACCACAACAAGCGCATGCAGACCGTGGCGCTGGCCCGCGCCCTGGAGCAGTGCGTCGCCGAAGGCGCCGTACCGATGGCCGTCGTCGCCACCGCGGGCACCACCGACTTCGGCTCCATCGACCCGCTGCCCGAAATCGCCGCGCTCTGCCGGCAGTTCTCCACCTGGCTGCATGTCGACGCCGCGTACGGCTGCGGCCTGCTGGCCTCCCGTCGGCGCCGCCACCTCCTCGACGGCATCGAGCACGCCGACTCGGTCACCGTGGACTACCACAAGTCCTTCTTCCAGCCGGTGAGTTCCTCGGCCGTACTGGTCCGGGACCGGGCGACACTGCGCCACGCCACGTACCACGCCGAGTACCTCAACCCGCAGCGCATGGCCGTCGAACGCATCCCCAACCAGGTGGACAAGTCGCTCCAGACCACCCGCAGATTCGACGCCCTGAAACTGTGGATGACGCTGCGTGTCATGGGCGCCGACGGCATCGGCGAGCTCTTCGACGAGGTCTGCGACCTGGCCGCCGAGGGCTGGCGGCTGCTCGCCGCCGACCCGCGATTCGATGTCGTCGTCGAGCCCCAGCTGTCCACGCTGGTGTTCCGCCACATCCCGTCCGGCGTCACCGCGCCCACCGAGATCGACCGGGCCAATCTCCATGCCCGCAAGGCGCTCTTCGCCTCCGGTGAGGCCGTCGTCGCCGGTACGAAGGTCGGCGGCCGCCAGTACCTGAAGTTCACCCTGCTCAACCCCGAAACAACCGCGCAGGACATCGCCGCGGTACTCGACCTGATCTCCGGCCACGCCGAGCAGTACCTGGGAGACTCCCTTGACCGCGCTTCCTGAACCCCACGACTTCATCGGTATCGGGCTCGGCCCGTTCAATCTCGGGCTCGCCTGTCTGACCGAGCCGATCGACGAGCTGAACGGGGTGTTCCTGGAGTCCAAGCCGGACTTCGAATGGCACTCCGGGATGTTCCTCGAAGGGGCCCATCTCCAGACGCCGTTCATGTCGGACCTGGTCACGATGGCCGATCCGACCTCTGCGTACTCCTTCCTGAACTATCTGAAGGACCGCGGGCGGCTGTACTCCTTCTACATCCGGGAGAACTTCTACCCGCTGCGGACCGAGTACAACGACTACTGCCGCTGGGCCGCCGCCAGACTGAGCAGCATCCGCTTCGACGAGACCGTCGAGTCGGTCACGTACGACGGGGGCACCGCGCTCTACACCGTCCGCACGGCCACCGGCGGCGTCTTCCGGGCCCGACGGCTCGTGCTCGGCACCGGCACTCCCCCGTACATCCCGGATGCCTGCCAGGGCCTGGGCGGCGACTATCTGCACAACTCCCGTTACCTGGAAGGGAAGGCGGCTCTCCAGGCGAAGGAGTCCATCACCCTCGTCGGCAGTGGGCAGAGCGCGGCCGAGATCTATTACGACCTGCTCTCCGAGATCGATGTGCACGGCTATCGGCTGAACTGGGTGACGCGCTCGCCGCGTTTCTTCCCGCTGGAGTACACCAAGCTGACGCTGGAGATGACCTCCCCGGAGTACATCGACTACTTCCACGCGCTGCCCGAGGAGACCCGCTACCGGCTGGAATCCGGACAGAAGGGCCTCTTCAAGGGCATCGACGGAGAGCTGATCGACGCGATCTTCGATCTGCTCTACCAGAAGAACCTGCCCGGCCCCGTCCCGACCCGGCTTCTCGCCAACTCCTCGCTGGACAACGTGAGCTACGAGGAGAGCAGCGGTACGTACACGCTGGGGCTGCACCAGGAGGAGCAGGACAAGGACTACACCCTCACCACCGAGGGCCTGATCCTCGCCACCGGCTACCGCTACCGCGCACCGGCGTTCCTGGAGGGCATCCACGACCGACTGCGCCGGGACGGCCGCGGCCGCTTCGATGTGGCCCGCAACTACTCCATCGACACCACCGGGCACGGCGTCTTCCTGCAGAACGCGGGCACGCACACCCACTCGATCACCTCACCCGACCTGGGCATGGGTGCCTACCGCAACGCGTACATCATCGGCGAACTGCTCGGCCGCGAGTACTACCCGATCGAGAAGTCCATCGCCTTCCAGGAGTTCGCCGTATGACCCACGACCTCAGCACCTTCACCACCCGCCCGCTGGACCCCCTCGCCGACGCCGGACTGGTGCACGGCTGGGTCACCCACCCCAAGGCCTCCTTCTGGCTGATGGGCGACGCGGAACTCCAGGACGTCGAGCGGGAGTACATGGCGATCGCCGCCCACCCGCACCACGACGCGTTCATCGGGCTGTACGACGGGGAGCCCGCCTTCCTGATGGAGCGGTACGACCCCACCGAGGTCGAGCTCAAGGGGCTGTACGACGCCGAGCCCGGCGACATCGGGATGCACTTCCTGGTCGCCCCGACCGACACGCCGCTGCACGGCTTCACGCTCGGTGTGATCACCACCGTGATGCGGACGCTGTTCGCCGACCCGTCCGTACGCCGGGTCGTCGTCGAACCCGATGTACGCAACAGCGCGGTGCACGCCCTCAACAAGGCCGTCGGCTTCGAAGTGCTGGGCGAGATGGCCAAGCCGGAGAAGAACGCCCTGCTCAGCGCCTGCACACGGGAACAGTTCGCCGCAGCGACCGGGGGTGGCGCCTGATGTCCCCCGTCATCGACAGCGTCGCCCATCTCACCCCTGAGCGCTGGGCCACCGCCAACCGGCTGCTGATCCGCAAGGCGCTCGCCGAGTTCAGCCACGAGCGGCTGCTGGCTCCCGCACCGCTCGGCGACGACCGCTACTCGGTGCGCAGCGACGACGCGGCGACCGAGTACCGCTTCACCGCGCGGATCTACGCCCTCGATCACTGGCAGGTCGAGGCCGACTCGATCACCCGTCATCGGCACGGTTCGGAACTGCCTCTGGAGGCGAGCGAGTTCTTCGTCGAGCTGCGCTCCACGCTCGGCCTCTCCGCGGAGGTCCTTCCGGTCTACCTGGAGGAGATCTCCTCCACCCTGGCCGGCACCGCGTACAAGCTGACCAAGCCGCCCGTCACCTCCGCCGAGCTGGTCCGTGCCGGGTTCCAGGCGATCGAGACCGGCATGACCGAGGGCCACCCCTGCTTCGTCGCCAACAACGGGCGGCTCGGCTTCGGGGTGGACGAGTACCGGGCGTACGCCCCCGAGGCGGCAGCCGGGATCCGTCTGGTCTGGCTCGCCGCCCGCCGCGACCGCGCCACCTTCACCGCGGGCACCGGTCTCGACTACGGGACGCTGATCGCGGGCGAGCTGGGCGAGGAGACCCTGACCCGGTTCGCGGCCACGATGACCGGCCTCGGGCTCGACCTCGACGACTACCTGCTGATCCCCGTCCACCCCTGGCAGTGGTGGAACAAGCTGGCCGTCACCTTCGCCGGGGAACTCGCGCAGCACCATCTGGTCTGCCTGGGCGAAGGCGACGACGTATACCTGGCACAGCAGTCCATCCGTACCTTCTTCAACACCAGCAACCCGGACCGCCATTACGTCAAAACGGCGCTGTCCGTCCTCAACATGGGCTTCATGCGCGGGCTGTCCGCCGCGTACATGGAGGCCACCCCCGCGATCAACGACTGGCTGGCCGAGCTGATCGAGCGCGACGAGCTGCTGCGCGAGGCCCGTTTCTCGATCATCCGGGAGCGGGCGGCCATCGGCTACCACCACCGGACGTACGAGGCGGCCACCGCCAAGAGCTCCCCGTACCTGAAAATGCTCGCCGCGCTGTGGCGGGAGAGCCCCGTCCCCGGCCTGGCCCCCGGTGAGCGGGTCGCGACCATGGCCTCGCTGCTCCACACCGACCACGAGGGCGGCTCCGTCGCCGGTGCGCTGATCGCCGAGTCGGGGCTGGCTCCCGCGGTGTGGCTGCGCCACTACCTGGACGCGTACCTGGTGCCGGTGCTGCACAGCTTCTACGCGTACGACCTGGTGTTCATGCCGCACGGCGAGAACGTCATCCTGGTCGTCGAGGACGGGGTCGTACGCCGCACCGTCTTCAAGGACATCGCCGAGGAGATCGCGGTCATGGACCCGGACGCGGTGCTGCCGCCGAAGGTCGAGCGGATCCGCGCCGAGGTTCCCGAGGACATGAAACTGCTCTCGGTCCTCACCGATGTCTTCGACTGCTTCCTGCGCTTCCTCGGTGCGGGGCTGGCGAACGAGGGTGTGCTCGACGAGGAGACGTTCTGGCGGACGGTCGCCCAATGCGTCACCGGGTACCAGGAGTCGGTGCCCCGGCTCGCCGAGAAGTTCAAGCAGTACGACATGTTCGCGCAGGAGTTCGCACTGTCCTGCCTGAACCGGCTGCAGCTGCGGAACAACAAGCAGATGGTCGATCTGACCGATCCGTCGGGGGCACTGCAGCTGATCGGCACGCTCAAGAACCCGATCGCCGGACAGGCATGAAACCGGGCCCGCCCGGCGACTGAGGACATCTGCCGAGCCCGTCCGGCGACCGAGTGGCCAATGGTCGCCGGACGGCCCCGGTCACCTCACCGGTCGGCCCAGGGGACCTGCGGCGCCCGGTAGTAGTCGACGCCGAGCGCCGAGAGCCTCGGCCCCTGCGCACCCAGCCGCACCTTGTACGCGTCCCAGTCGTGCGTGGACGCGGGCGACCATCCCAGCTCCGCCACCCCGGGCAGCCTGGGGAACGCCATCTGTTCGATCTCGTCGCTGTCGGTCAGGGTCTCCGACCAGAGCGGCGCCTCGACGCCGAGGATCGAACCCTCCGGGGCACCGTCCAGATACGTCGCCGGGTTCCAGTCGTAACTGCGCTGGACGGAGACGTAACCGGCCCAGGCCAGGCCCAGCTTGGTGTCCTTGTCGTACTTCATGTCGAGGTAGCTCCGGTCGGCCGGGGACAGCACCAGCTTCGTGCCGTTCACAGCGGCATCCGCCACCTGCTTGCGCTCGGCCGCGCCCGTCCGGTCGTAACCCCAGTACTGGGCGACCGCGCCCTTCACCGGCGTACCCCCGGTCAGCTGGTGCCAGCCGATCACGGTCTTGCCGTACTTGCCGACGATGGCCTGCGCCTTGTCCATGAAGGCCACATAGTCCTCGTGGCTGGTGGAGTGCGCCTCGTCGCCCCCGATGTGGAGGTACTTGCCGGGGGTGAGCGCGGCCAGCTCACGGACCACGTCGTCCACGAAGTCGTACGTGAGCGCCTTCGGGACGCAGAGCGAGCTGAAGCCGACATTGGTGCCGGTGTAGAGCGGCGGCGCGACGCCGTTGCAGTTCAGCTCCGCGTACGAGGCGAGGGCCGCGTTGGTGTGACCGGGCAGGTCGATCTCCGGCACGACCTCCAGATAGCGGGAGGAGGCGTACCGCACGATCTCCTTGTAGTCGCTCTTCGTGTAGTAGCCACCGACTCCCCCGCCCACCTCCGTCTGCCCGCCGTACGTGGCGAGCCGCGGCCAGGAGTCGATGGCGATCCGCCAGCCCTGGTCGTCGGAGAGATGCAGATGAAGCTTGTTCATCTTGTAGAGGGCGAGCTGGTCGATGTAGCGCTTGACCTCGGCGACGGAGAAGAAGTGCCGGGAGACGTCCAGCATCGCGCTCCGGTACGCATAGCGCGGCGCGTCCTTGACCGTGCCGCCCGCGACCTTCCACGGGCCCTTCTGGCGGCTGTTCTTCTCCACGTCGGCCGGGAGCAGCTGGCGCAGCGTCTGGACGCCGTGGAAGAGCCCTGCCGGGCCGCGCGCGGTGATGGTGACCGAGCCGTGGTTCGACTTCAGCGTGTAGCCCTCGGCACCCGACGCGCTGTCGTGGGAGTCGAGCCGCAGCCGGATACCGTCGCCGCCACGGCCGGTGACCGGCAGGGCGTAACCGGTGGACGGGCGCAGCACGCCCGCCAGATAGTCACCGATCCTCCGGGCCTCGCGGGAGCCGTCCTCGACGCGGATCCTGGTGTCCGCGGTGATGGTGTACGCAGAACCGCCGGGCTTCGCCTCGGCAGGGGCGGGCACTGTCTGCCCGAGCGGACGGGGTGAGGCGGCAGTGGCCGGGCCGCTGCCGGCCGCCTGTCCTCCCGGCGCAGCGCCGACGCTGGAGATGCCGGCCGCTGTGACGAGCAGCAACGAGCCGAGAAGGCGGGGAAGGGCGGTGCGCTGTGTCCTGTGCAGTCTCACAAGCCGGGTCCCTTTCGACGGGTTCACACCTGTGGATCTCCTGAGCAACGAACCATCACCATGCGTATCGCCTGTCCCACGCACGGTCAAGGTGTAGACCACTTCCCCGTTATCGAGCTGCGAGAATCTGCCCCATGGCGGAAATAATCCAGCGCGACGGAACGTGGACCTTCGACGGCGAGACGGTGCGGATCGTGCCCGGCCGGGGGAAGGGTGTTCATCCGCTCCGGCAGGAGCTGGGTGAGTGCGTGGTCCCGCTCCGGGCACTGGCGGGCATCGCCTTCGAACCGGACCGCAAGGGCGGCCGGCTCCGGCTGAGGCTGCGCGACGGCGCCTGTCCGGTCCTGCGCGCTGCGGACGGCAGGCTCAAGGACGCCGCGGATCCGTACCAGCTGACGGTGGAGAGGGACCGGAGCGGAGTAGCGGAGTACTTCGTCGGCGAGGTGCGCAGCGCCCTGCTGATCGAGCAGGTGCCCGCCGGGCCGGTGGACGGCTTTCTGCTGCCGGGGCCCGCCGTGCCGGTCGCCGGGGGCGGTGGGGACGGCACGGCCTCGTTCGACGGAGAGGTCATCCGCCTCACCTGGAACTGGAAGGCCAAGGAGGTCAAGAGCTCGGGTGGCCCGGTCGCCTTCCCGGTGTCGGAGGTGACCGGGGTGCACTGGTTGCCCGCCATCGGTCTGGAGAACGGACATCTGCGCTTCGTACGGGGCGGGGACATGGGCACGGGTCCGGCGCCTGCGGCCGAGTTCGATCCGTACTCGCTGGATCTGTGGGGGCTGTCCAAGAAGGAGTACACGGCGGTACTGGTCGCGGCGGCGGTACTGGTCCGGCTGCCGGGTGCGGCGGGGGCGCAGACAGCGACCGCCGCCGAAAGTGCTCGGCCCGCGCAGATCCCGGCCCCGGCCGCACCGGCGGCACCCGTCGCCGCGCCGCCGGCCGACGATCACGATGTGCTGCTGCGCCGGCTGCGCGAGCTCGGCGAACTGCATCGGGCCGGGATTCTCACCGACGACGAGTTCACCGCCGCCAAGCAGGCCGTCCTGAAGCGTCTCTGAGCGCGCACCCATGCCCTTTCCGACCGCCTCAAGGTCTGCCCGAGAGCGCAATCACCTCCACCCCTGCCCGATATCGGGCAGAATTGTTGCGTAAGCGCCCCGTCCACCGCAATATCAACGAGTGCTCGAACGCCGCTCGTCGCATGACGACCTCATTGATCACCTGGTGCGCAGCACCGCGCTCCAGCGCGGTGAAGCCGCCCGGGTGGTTCTCGATGTGCTGGCGTACTTCGACGAGACGACCGACGACTTCGTCCGCCGCCGCCATCGCGAACTGCAGTCCGGCGGCCTGGTGAACGCGGAGATCTTCGAGCGGATCGCGGCCGAGCTGCCGCACCGGGCGGTCGCGCCGCCGGAGCTCTCGCTCCGCCAGCTGCGCCGCATCGTCTACGGCTGAGCAACGGGCACCACAGGTACGTCGATGGAGGGGCAGAGACTTTATGTGCGGAATCGTCGGATATATCGGGAAGCGTGATGTGGCTCCGCTGCTGCTGGAAGGCTTGCAGCGGCTGGAGTACCGGGGTTACGACTCCGCAGGCATCGTCATCACCGGCAAGGCGTCGGCCGGGAAGCCCGCCGCCCTGAAGATGGTCAAGGCGAAGGGCCGGGTCCGCGAGCTCGAGGCCCGCGTTCCCAAGCGTTTCACCGGCACCACCGGTATCGCCCACACCCGCTGGGCCACCCACGGCGCCCCGAGCGACGAGAACGCGCACCCCCACCTGGACGCCGACAACAAGGTCGCCGTCGTCCACAACGGCATCATCGACAACGCCTCCGAGCTCCGTGCGAAGCTCGTCGCCGACGGTGTCGTCTTCCTCTCCGAGACCGACACCGAGGTGCTGGTCCACCTGATCGCCCGGGCCCAGGCGGAGACCCTGGAGGAGAAGGTCCGCGAGGCGCTGCGGTCGGTCGAGGGCACGTACGGCATCGCCGTCATGCACGCCGAATTCAACGACCGCATCGTGGTCGCCCGCAACGGCTCCCCGGTCGTGCTCGGCATCGGCGAGAAGGAGATGTTCGTCGCCTCCGACGTCGCCGCGCTGGTCGCCCACACCCGCCAGGTCGTCACCCTCGACGACGGCGAGATGGCCACCCTCAAGGCCGACGACTTCCGTACGTACACGACGGAGGGCTCGTCCACGACGGCCACGCCGACCACCGTGGAGTGGGAGGCCGAGTCGTACGACATGGGTGGCCACGACACGTACATGCACAAGGAGATCTCCGAGCAGGCGGACGCCGTCGACCGGGTGCTCCGCGGCCGGATCGACGACCGTTTCTCCACCGTGCACCTCGGCGGCCTCAACCTGGACGCCCGCGAGGCGCGCGGGGTCCGCCGGATCAAGATCCTGGGCTGCGGCACCTCGTACCACGCGGGCCAGATCGGCGCGCAGCTGATCGAGGAGCTGGCCCGTATCCCCGCGGACGCCGAGCCCGCCTCCGAGTTCCGCTACCGCAACCCGGTCGTCGACCCCGACACCCTGTACGTCGCGGTCTCCCAGTCCGGCGAGACGTACGACGTGCTGGCCGCCGTCCAGGAGCTCAAGCGCAAGGGCGCCCGGGTGCTCGGTGTGGTCAACGTGGTGGGTTCGGCAATCGCCCGGGAGGCCGACGGCGGTACGTACGTCCACGCCGGCCCCGAGGTCTGTGTCGTCTCCACCAAGTGCTTCACGAACACGGTCGTCGCGTTCGCGCTGCTCGCCCTGCACCTGGGCCGGATCCGGGATCTGTCGGTCGCCGACGGCAAGCGGATCATCGAGGGGCTGCGCAGGCTGCCCGCCCAGATCAGCGAGATCCTGGCGAACGAGGACGAGATCAAGGAGCTGGCGGCCCAGTACGCGGACGCCAAGTCGATGATGTTCATCGGCCGGGTGCGCGGCTACCCCGTCGCCCGTGAGGCCTCGCTGAAGCTCAAGGAGGTCTCGTACATCCACGCGGAGGCGTACCCCGCCTCCGAGCTGAAGCACGGGCCGCTGGCGCTGATCGAGCCCTCGATGCCGACGGTCGCGATCGTGCCGGACGACGATCTTCTGGAGAAGAACCGTGCCGCGATGGAGGAGATCAAGGCCCGCAGCGGCCGCATCCTCGCCGTCGCGCACCAGGTGCAGGAGAAGGCCGACCACACCATCGTCGTACCGAAGAACGAGAACGAGCTGGACCCGATCCTGATGGGCATCCCGCTCCAGCTCTTCGCGTACCACACGGCACTGGCCATGGGCCGTGACATCGACAAGCCGCGCAACCTGGCGAAGTCCGTCACCGTCGAGTAGGCATCCCCGCACGGGCTGTGCCCGGAGCAGAGCGGCCCCGTACCCACCGCCACCGCGGGTACGGGGCCGCTCCCGTCGGGGTCGGTGCCTCTTCCCCTTGCCGCACCGGCCCGGTCGCTGCCTCAGCCGGTGGCCGTCACCCCTCGGCCGGCAGCACGCCCCGGCAGCGCCGTGGGCCAGTTGGCCAGCGCCGCCGTCGCCCCGTACCAGGCGGCGAGACCGGAGACCGCGGCGAGCCAGCCGCCCGCCTTGGCCAGGCTCCCGCTGTCCGCGAACTGCCCGACGCCCAGGAGCAGAAGCGCCAGGAACAGCAGTGCGTACGTCCCCTGGGCGAGCAGGCCGCCACCGGCCGCGCCGAGGGTCAGGCTGAGCGCGAACAGGGCCCAGAGCAGCAGGAACAGCCCTGCCGCATGGCTGGAGACATGCGCGCCGGCGCCGGTGCCCCAGGTGAACCAGAAGGCGCCGAGTCCGGCGAAGGCCGTGCCGGTGAAGCCGCTTCCCACGCGGAACGCCAGGAGTCCGGCGACGAACAGGGCGACACCGCCGACATACAGCGCGAGTGAGACGGCGTCGGCCGCCGTCACACCGTCCACGACCCCGGTGTGACCGATACCGAACGCCAACAGGGTGAGTCCCAGGGCGAGATGGCCGAGGGTAGAGGTGCTGGTGCTTCCCGCAGAGACGTCATTGTCCACGGCGGGCTCCCTTCACATGCAGTGGTCCTGCTTCCCAGTGACCCTTATGTACCCTTCACAAGCGCACAATCCACCTCTACGCATCGGTAGATTGCCGGTTTCCACAGGCGAGTTGACGCCACGTCGACCGACGGGTCCGGAACCGGTGACAGGGGTGACGGCAGGGGCGCCCGGGACGGGGAACGCTCAGGGAATGACGACGACCGGGCGCTGTGCGCGCCGCGCGAGGCGCCCCGCCACCGAGCCGAAGATGCGACCGACGATGCCGTGCGTGGAGCCGACGACGATGGCGTCGGCCGAGTACTCCCGGCCGACCTCCTCCAGCTCGTGACAGATGTCCCCGCCGCGCTCGACGAGCACCCAGGGAACCTCGGAGAGGTAGTCCGCGCAGGCGAGCTCCAGGCCGAGCACCTCGGTGCGGTGGTCGGGCACGTCGACGAAGACGGGCGGCTCGCAGCCTGCCCAGACGGTGGTCGGCAGCCGATTGGCGACATGGACGATGATCAGGCCGGAACCTGATCTTCGGGCCATACCGATGGCGTATGCGAGGGCACGCTCGCTGGACGTCGAGCCGTCGAAGCCGACCACGACCCCATGCCGGAAGGCGGGGTCGCAGGAATGACGTGTTTCTTCGACCGCCTGCGGGTCCGACATGTGGTCGGCTACCTGCTTGCGGTCGGCGGGTTCGGGGATTTCGTGACCGGCCATCGGTGTCTCGGCGAAGAGAGTCCTCGTGAGGAGAGCGACGTGGGGAAGGTGCGTCAGCGGGCGGTGTTGCGGTGTCCGGGAATCATCTTCCCAACCCCTTACCCCCAAGGGTACGGCGCCACTCCTCCACTGCCCAGACCCGCGCAAAGCGCGCGCGACGTTTCACGGAGCATGCCCGAGGCGGACCCGTATGGCAATGCCGGTTGCGCTGTACATCGACGTCGGCGGGCCGGAACGACTCCCCTCGGTGACCGGGCGGGGCCGCATCCGTCACCCGCTCCGCGGCGCACCGGGACCGCCGCACCCCCCGCGTGGATCACCACTCCGCCATCGACCGCCGGGCCGGCGGTCCGCCCCCGGAAGTCACGCCGCACCCGACCCGTCCCACTCGCCCCGCCCGGAGCCCTCACCCCGATCGGCGGACCGATATCGGCCCGCCGGTCGAGATCCCACCGCCCGGCCGCGCGTCGCGTCGCTCCGTACGATCGGCCGCCCGACCTGCCGAGGGGGCGCAAGGAAGCGGCCGCCCATCGGGGTTGTGCGCCGGTCGACTGACTGAATCACGTACGCACAACCGTCTATTTTCAGCCAACTTCACACCCCTGTCGCTTCCTTGCCGAATTGGCCGATCAACCCCCTTGCCACCAGGCAGGAAGAGACCGCGCGGTACGCTTCCACCCGACGGGGACGGGCCATGAACGGGAGGCGCACTTCCCTGCACGGCCGCTGGATGAAACCCTTCGTGATCGAATGCTTCCCGCCAAGTTGCCTTGTCGACATAACGCCGGTTGGTGAACTTGTCACGCCGGCACCACGGGACGCAGTAGATTCGATCTTGAGTATCGAAGACGGGGACTCGTGCAGGACCGAGGGGAAAAGTGCAGGAGCGACAGGCCCGCAAGGACCAGGAAGACGCGAACACCGAGGGGGGCTTAGCGTCATGAGCCAGGACTCCGCCGCCGCAACGGAGGCTGTACGGAAGCTCAGTGGACGACGACGACGGGAAGTCGTCGCCGTACTGCTGTTCAGCGGCGGCCCCATCTTCGAGAGCTCGATCCCGCTCTCCGTGTTCGGAATCGACCGCCAGGACGCGGGAGTTCCGCGCTACCGACTCCTCGTCTGCGGCGGGGAAGAGGGGCCGCTGCGGACCACCGGGGGACTCGAACTGACCGCGCCCTACGGGCTGGAGGCGATCAGCAGGGCAGGCACCGTCGTGGTGCCCGCCTGGCGTTCGATCACCTCGCCGCCGCCCGCGGAGGCGCTGGACGCGCTGCGCCGCGCCCATGAGGAAGGGGCCCGCATCGTCGGGCTGTGCACCGGCGCGTTCGTGCTCGCCGCCGCCGGCCTGCTGGACGGCCGCCCGGCGACCACGCACTGGATGTACGCACCGACGCTGGCCAAGCGCTATCCGTCGGTGCATGTCGATCCGCGTGAGCTCTTCGTCGACGACGGCGATGTGCTCACCTCCGCCGGGACAGCGGCCGGGATCGATCTCTGTCTGCACATCGTCCGCACGGACCACGGCACGGAAGCCGCCGGGGCACTGGCCCGTCGGCTCGTCGTGCCGCCGCGGCGCAGTGGCGGTCAGGAGCGCTACCTCGACAGGTCTTTACCTGAGGAAATCGGCTCCGACCCGCTCGCCGAGGTCGTGGCCTGGGCGCTGGAGCATCTCCACGAGCAGTTCGACGTGGAGACACTGGCCGCACGCGCCTACATGAGCAGGCGGACCTTTGACCGGAGGTTCCGCTCGCTCACCGGCAGCGCACCGCTCCAGTGGCTGATCACCCAGCGGGTGCTGCAGGCGCAGCGGCTGCTGGAGACGTCCGAGTACTCGGTCGACGAGGTCGCGGGCCGCTGCGGCTTCCGCTCGCCGGTCGCGCTGCGCGGACACTTCCGGCGCCAGCTGGGCTCCTCCCCCGCCGCGTACCGGGCCGCATACCGGGCCCGCCGTCCGCAGGGCGGTAACGCGGAGGCCCTCGCCCCGGCGATCGATCCGACCGTGCCCGCGCAGGGCACCTCGGCGGGCCGGCGTGCCACGGCTGCGGCCACCCCACCGGGTCCGCATGCCGTCACGTCGGCGACGGTCGGCGCGGGGCAGCCGGAGCACGGGAAACCGGGCCCCGACGCGTACTCCGCCGGGCGCCCGACCCTGCCGGGTCAACGGAGTGCCCCGTAGGGTGGAGCCATGAACGATCGCATGGTGTGGATCGACTGCGAGATGACCGGGCTCTCGTTGACGGAAGACGCACTCATCGAGGTGGCCGCACTGGTCACCGACTCGGAGCTGAACGTGCTCGGCGAAGGGGTGGACATCGTGATCCGCCCGCCGGACAGGGCCCTGGAGACGATGCCCGAGGTGGTGCGCGAGATGCACACCACCTCGGGTCTCCTCGACGAGCTGGCCCAGGGCACCACCCTGGCCGACGCCGAGGCCCAGGTGCTCGCCTATGTCCGCGAGCATGTGAAGGAGCCCGGCAAGGCCCCGCTCTGCGGGAACTCGGTCTCCACCGACCGCGGCTTCCTGGCGCGGGACATGTCGACTCTGGAGGGTTACCTCCACTACCGGATCGTCGATGTGTCCTCGGTCAAGGAGCTGGCGCGCCGCTGGTACCCGAGGGCGTACTTCAACAGCCCGGACAAGAACGGCAACCACCGGGCGCTCGCGGACATCCGTGACTCCATCACGGAGCTGCGTTACTACCGCGAGGCGATCTTCGTGCCGCAGCCCGGGCCGGACTCGGAGCGCGCCAAGGCGATCGCGGCACGTGTCGCGCCGCCCACGCCGTAGGACGTTGTGAAGCCGCTGGTCATGGGCCTTTCGGGGGCCGGGATCAGCGGCTGAACAACTGGGGCGCGAGCACCCTCTCGGACCCTGTACACTTTTTCTCGGCCGGTCAGAAAAAGACCGGGCATGGTGGGTATAGCTCAGATGGTAGAGCACCTGGTTGTGGTCCAGGATGTCGCGGGTTCGAGTCCCGTTACTCACCCTGAAGGGAAGGGCCCCGGTCAATGACCGGGGCCCTTCTCGTGTCTGAATCACCCTCACCGACGACTGTGTGACGGTCGTCACGAGGAGTCGCGGACGATCAGTTCCGTGGGGAGCACGATCTGCGGACGCTCCTGGTTCTCACCCGCGATCTCCTGGAGCAGTACGCGGGCCATCGTGCGGCCCATCTCCTCGATCGGCTGGCGCACGCTGGTGAGCGCCGGGTCCATGTGACGGGCCACGGCCGAGTCGTCGAAGCCGATCAGAGCCACATCGTCCGGGATGCGCCGGCCGGCCTCGCGCAGCACCTGGCGGGCCCCTGCGGCCATGACGTCGGAGGCGGCGAAGACCGCGTCGACGTCGGGGCGGCGGGCGAGCAGGTCGCGCATGGCCTGTGCGCCGCCCTCCTCGGTGAAGTCGGCGGGGGCGATCAGCTGCTCGTCCGGTCCGGGACCGGCCGCGGAGACCGCCTTGCGGTAGCCGTCGAGGCGGCGCCGGGCACCGTAGACATCGAGGGGCCCAGTGATCGTGGCGATGGAGCGGCGGCCCCGGGAGATCAGATGGTCGACGGCTGCACGGGCGCCTTCGAAGTTGTCGGAGTCGACCGCGGCGAGCGGTTCCGAGGCGGATCTGCGGCCGCTCATCACGGCCGGCATGCCGAGCTGCTCCAGCAGGTCCGGGAGCGGGTCGTCGGCGTGGACGGAGACCAGAAGCACTCCGTCGACGCGGTGCGCGGTCAGATACTGGGCCAGCCGTCGGCGCTCGCGGTCGCTGCCGACGAGGGTGAGCAGGAGCTGCATGTCGGTGTCTGCGAGCGCCGCGCCGACGCCCCGGACGATGTCGGAGAAGTACGGCTCGGCGAAGAAGCGGGTCTCCGGCTCCGGCACGACGAGGGCAATGGCGTCGGTACGGTTCCCGGCGAGCGCGCGGGCCGCTCGATTGGGCACGTACCCCAGTTCGGCGACGGCCGCCTCCACCGCCTCGCGGGTGTGCGCACTGACCCGCGGGGAGCCGTTGATCACCCGCGAGGCCGTGCCGCGCCCCACCCCCGCCCGTGCCGCGACCTCTTCGAGCGTGGGCCGCCCGCCGCTCCGTACTCGCGCTGCCGTCATGGCTGCCTCCCGTTCGCGGTCAATTTCTCACAGTCGGATAACCGAACCAAGTCCTGGCGCTGGATCCCTTGACACTCGTCCGGGCCCGGCGGCCTCTCCGCAGCATCAGAACTGGGAGCGCTCCCATCCTACGGGGGTACCGAGTCGGGCTCCCCGGCCCCCGAAAAGGGGCGGAAATGACGGAGACCCGGCACGGACGGCCGGGTCTCGGGAGGGGTGCGGGTCGGTCACGCCGCCCCCATGTGCGGGTCGGTCTCAGGCGAGGTCGGTGACCGGGGGCAGTGCGTGGCGGCGAATGACGTCGGCGTACCAGTGGGCGCTCGCCTTGGGGATGCGGCGCTGGGTGGCGTAGTCGACGTAGACGGCACCGAAGCGCTTGGAGTACCCGTACGCCCACTCGAAGTTGTCCATCAGGGACCAGAGGAAGTAGCCGCGTACGTCCGCGCCGTCCGCCACGGCCCGCTGTACGGCGTCGAGGTGGCCACGCAGGTACTCGATCCGCTCGGGGTCCTCCACCAGGCCCTCGGGCGAAACGTAGTCGTCGAAGGCCGCGCCGTTCTCGGTGACCATCAGCGGCAGGCCGGGGTGGTCCCGGGCGACGTCCATGAGCAGGTGGTACAGCCCGTCGGGGTCGATCGCCCAGTTCATCGCGGTGCGCTTCTTGCCTTCGGAGAGATGGAAGGCGACATGCTCGGAGCCGGGCCACGGGGAGTGGTCGCTGTTGCCGTGACCGTCGTTGCGCGAGTCGCCGGAGCCGTCGGCGGGCGTGGAGACCAGCGTCGGTGTGTAGTAGTTGACGCCCAGGACGTCGACCGGACGGGAGATGGCGGCCAGGTCGCCGTCGTGGACCAGCTTCGACCAGTCCACCAGGTGCGAGGTGTCGGCGATCAGGTCCTCGGGGTACGCGCCGTGCAGCATCGGGCCGGTGAAGACCCGGTTGCCCACCGCGTCGATCCGGCGGGCGGCGTCCGCGTCGGCTGCGCTGTCGGTCAGCGGGCGGACCTGGTGGAGGTTGAGGGTGACCGAGGTCTGCGCGGTAGCGGGGAGTTGGTTGCGCAGGACCTCGATCGCCCGGCCGTGGGCGAGGTTGAGATGGTGGGCAGCGCGCAGGGCGGAGGCCGGCTCGGTGCGGCCGGGGGCGTGCACGCCGGAGCCGTAACCGAGGAAGGCCGAGCACCACGGCTCGTTGAAGGTGGTCCAGGTGCCGACGCGGTCACCGAGGGCGCCGGCCACTATGGCGGCGTAGTCGGCGAAACGCTCGACGGTCACCCGCTGGGGCCAGCCGCCGGCGTCCTCCAGCTCCTGGGGCAGGTCCCAGTGGTAGAGCGTGGCGACGGGCGCGATGCCCGCTTCGAGGAGCTCGTCGACGAGCCTGCGGTAGAAGTCCAGTCCGCGTTCGACGGCGGGGCCGCGACCGGTGGGCTGCACCCGGGACCAGGAGACGGAGAAGCGGTAGGCCTTCAGCCCGAGTTGCTTCATCAGCGCCACGTCGTCGCGGTAGCGGTGGTAGTGGTCGGCGGCGATGTCTCCGGTGTCACCGTTGCGGACCTTGCCCGGAGTGCGGCTGAAGGTGTCCCAGATGGAAGGGGTGCGGCCGTCCTCGGCGGCGCCGCCCTCGACCTGGTAGGCGGCGGTGGCCGCCCCCCAGACGAAACCGGTCGGAAAGTCCGCTGCCTCGGACGCCTGCTTCGGGGCGATGTCGGGTCGTACAGCAGTCATGCGGGAGCGCTCCCAGGGGTGGACGAACAGGGGCGGATAAGGGGTGGAGCTCCGGGGGCCCGTACGGCCCGCGGTCAGGGAACAGGCCGTACGGGGAGTCCGGGGAGAAGCGGGTGACGCGGTGTCACCCCTTGACGGCGCCGGACATGATCCCTCCGACGATCTGCTTGCCGAAGATCACGAAGACCACGAGCAGCGGCAGTGTGCTGATCAGCGCACCGGCCATCACGATGCTCTGGTCGGGGGTGTAGGAGGCGCTCAGCTGACCGAGGGCCACCTGGAGCGTGGGGTTCTGCTGATTGAGGGCGAGGTAGGGCCAGAAGAAGTCGTTCCACGCCTGTACGAAGGTGAGCATCCCCAGCACCGTCATCGCCGGACGGGCCACCGGCAGCACCACGCTCCGCACGATGCGGAAGTTGTTCGCGCCGTCGACCTTGGCGGCCTCGATGAGTTCGTAGGGCAGCGCCTCGGTCAGGTACTGCCGCATGAAGAACACCCCGAACGCGCTCACCAGGGTCGGGAAGATCACCGACTCCAGCTTTCCGCCCCAGCCGATGTCGGACATCATCATGAACAGCGGCACGACGCTGAGCTGCGGCGGGATCGTGAGCGTGGCGACGACCGCGGTCATCAGTCCGCCACGGCCCCTGAAGCGCATCTTGGCGAAGGCGTAGCCGGCCAGGGTGCAGAAGAAGAGCGTCGCCGCCGTGATGCAGCTGGAGACGACGACGCTGTTGACGATCGCCTTGCCGAGATGCGCCTGGTTCCAGGCGGCGTCGAGGTTGTGCAGCAGCCGCCCGCCGGGCACGAACGGCGGTGTGGTGGCGAGCACTTCGTCCTGCGTGTGGGACGCGGCCACCAGGGTCCAGTAGAGCGGCAGAAGCGAGCCGATGCCGACGACAGCCAGGGCGATGTAGGCGAACGGGCCGCCTTGCAGCTGCTTGCCGGCGCCCGGCTTGAAGCGGCTCGGACGCCGCGCCTCCCGGTGGGCCGCGCTCGCCGGGCCGAGTTCCCGGGTTTTGATGGGGCTGGTCATGGTCATGGAAATCGCTCCCGGTCAGACCGCGGATGTGCGTACGAAGCGGCCGATGAGCCAGTTGACCGCAGCGATGATCAGCAGGAGGGCGAGCATCGCCCAGGCCACTGCGGCGGCCGGACCGAGATGCCCGAGGTTCCAGCCGTAGTTGTAGAGGTAGACGCTGAGCGTCTCGTACTGATTCTCGTTGCCGCCCGTGGCGCCGAGGGTGCCGCCCTCCAGCAGCAGGGGCTCGCCGAACAACTGCATGGAGCCGATGGTCGAGATGACGATCGTGAACAGGATCGTGGGCCGCAGCGAGGGGATGGTCACCTTGCGGAACTGCTGCCAGCGCGATGCGCCGTCGAGTGACGCGGCCTCGTACAGATCGCTCGGCACGGCCTGCATGGCGGCCAGATAGATCAGGGTGTTGTAGCCCGTCCAACGCCAGATCACGATGACGGAGATCGCGATCTTCGACGTCCAGTGGCCGTTGGCCCAGTTGGTGTGGCCGAGGCCGACGAACTCCAGCGCCCAGTTCAACAGGCCGCCGTCGGCCCGGAAGACCAGGGCGAAGACGAGGGCCGCGGAGGCCACGGAGGTGGCGTACGGGGTGAGGATGACCGTCCGCCAGAAGGTGCTGGCGCGCAGCTTGTAGTTCAGCAGGTGGGCCAGGCCGAGCGCGACCAGCAGTTGCGGGACGGTGGACATGACGCCGATGAGGAAGGTGTTGGTGACGGCGGTCCAGAACTCGCTGTCGTGCAGGATCTTGTCGAAGTTGTCCCAGCCGACCCACTCCATCCGGTTCATGCCGGTCATCTCGACCCGGTGCAGGGCGATCCAGCCGGTGTAGAGCAGCGGGTAGAGCCCGAAGGCGCCGAAGACGAGGAAGAACGGGGCTATGTAGGCGTACGGCGATGCCTTGTCGTCGAACCGCCACAGCCGGCTCCGCCATGTGTGCCGGCGAGGGGCCGCCGGTGTCTTCTGGGAACCGCCGGGTGGCGGGGCGTATGCGTCCCGGGTGGGAGTGGAGGTGGCCACGGGCGGGAGTCCTTCCCTGCGTTGCTGGGTTGCCCTGTACGAGGGGTGCCCGGGTAAGGGGCTGGGCGGGGCGCGTGCCGGTGCGGGCGGCTCCTGGGGGCCGCCCGCACCGGCGACGATCAGCCGATCGCCTTGTCGACCACGTTGGTCGCGGCCTTCCACGCGTCGTCCGGGCTGGTGCCGCGCTGCTCCATGTTGTTGATCTGGGTGGAGATGCTGTCCTTGATCACGCCGTCCTTCGGGCCGAGAACCGTCTCGGGGATGGACTTGGCCTCATCGGCGTAGATCTGGCCGATCGGCGCGTCGTTGAAGTAGGGGAGCTTCGCGTTCTTCACGTCCGGCAGGTCGTACGCAACCTTGTTGGACGGGAAGCTGCCGATCGCCTTGAAGACCGCGGCCTGCTGCTCGGGGGCGGTCAGCCACTTGACGAGCTCGGTGGCCTCGTCGACGTGCTTGCCCGACTTGGGCACGGAGAGGAACGAGCCGCCCCAGTTGGCGGCGGTCGCACCGGGAGCGGTGGTGATGTTCCACTTGCCCTTGTTGGCGTCACCGGAGTTGATCGAGATCTGACCGGCCATCCACGCGGGGCAGGCGACCGTGGCGATCGTGCCCTTGCGCAGGCCGGCCTTCCACGGGTCGGTGAACTGGGCGAGGCCCTGGGTCAGCTTCTTCGACGCCGCCTCGGCCGCCAGGTCCCAGCCCTGCTTGACACTGGGGCTGTCCTTGTAGATCGCCTTGCCGCTCTCGTCGTAGTACTGCTTCGCGTTCGAGCTCACCACGGCGTTGAACATCGCGCTGGCGGAGTCCATGAAGTACGTGCCCTCGGGCGCGTTCTTCTTGTACTCCTCACCGAGCTTGAGGTAGTCCTCCCAGCCGCCGGCGACCTTCTGGGCAACCTCCTCGCGGTCGGTCGGCAGACCGGCCTTCTTGAAGAGCTCGGTGTTGTAGCAGAGCGACATCGGACCGATGTCGGTGCCCGCGCCGATCACCGCGCCGTCGGCCGTGGTGGCCTGCTTCTCCTTCCAGGAAACCCAGTCGTCGACGTTGATCACCTTGCTGAGGTCGACGAAGGAGGACGCCTTGGTGTCGACGATCTCCTTGATCCGGCCCACCTCGATGCCCTGGACGTCGGCGAGACCGCTGCCCGAGTTCAGCTGCTGGAGCAGTTTGGGGTAGTAGACCTTCTCGTCGGAGGTGACGTCTTCCTTGACCGTGATGTTCGGGTGCAGCTCGTGGTACTTGGCGAAGAGACCGGCTTCCTTGTAGCCGAACTGCCCGAAGTCGGCGACGGTCAGCGTGATCTTCCCGTTCGCATCGGAGCCCGTGTTGTCCGATGTATCCGAATCGCTGCTGCAGCCGGTCAGCAACAGGGCCGAGGCTGTCAGGCCCGTGGTGACCAGAACCGCGACTCTGCGGCTCCGGCCGGCGACGGTGCGGGTGATACGCATTCCACTACTCCTTGTTCCAGGGTGGGACTGGCGTTCTGACTGCGTGGCATACGCGCTGGTGAGTGCGGGTGCCGACTGGTTCAGGGGGGAGGACACGGGCAGTGCCGTTCGAGCGGAAAATCCCCGCACGATGTGGGAGCGCTCCCATGCGTCGATGTCGGAAGGTTCCTGCCTTGAGGGGGTGAGTGTCAAGAGTTGAAGACGCTTCCGTTGCCCGAGTGTGTCCTTCAAGTCACGAGACCGTGTCCCGTCCAAGTCTTGCCATATCCCGCAAGCACCGATCGAGGACTCACGCCGTTCCGAAAAGACGCAGGCCAAGGGCTCATTGAGGAAGGCTCGCCGCGCCGGTCACGCCGAGCCGGCACGCCCGCGCCGCATTTCCGCCCGCCCCCGGGAGCGGTCTTGGACATCCCCGATTCACGCCCGACCGCCCGCCGGAAGGTGAACGGGGCATCGCGCCGCGGGGGCGGTCGGGGACTCATCCGCGTTCTTTCTCCGAACCCGACGTACCATCACGGGGCGGCGGGGACAACGGGAAGGACAGGCCGGGGTCCACCGGAACCACGCCGCCCGCAGCCGGGCCGGCGTGGACTCCAGTTCGGTCTGCGCGGCCCGGCCCGCCGACTCCGCGTCGTCGGCCACGACGGCCCGTACCAGCGCGTCATGGCCCGCGTCGCCGTGGTGCGGGTCCTCGCGGCGCAGCCCGAACAGCTCCACGAGGTCGATGAGACCCTGTCGCAACGCCGGGGCGAACTCGCCGAAGAGATCGGGGAGTACGGGGTTGTGGGCCGCGACCACCACGGCCCGGCGCAGGGCGATGACCACGTCGACGAACTCGGCGTCTCCCCCGGCCCCCGCCGCTCGCCGCACGGTGAGCGCCGCATCGAGGGCGGCCAGGTCCTCGGCCGTGTTCATCTCACGTCTACAACTCCCGGTCCCCTTGCCAGGTGACTGACGTCAGTGCGGCCAGGCCACCATGTGCCAGGCCTTTGTAGGTCACTGTCCGGGCGGGGCCGAGCTCGTGTGCGATCTGTTCCGCCAGGTCCAATCCCTCGCGGAACAGCCGCTGCCACTCTGCGTCGTACTTGCCGTCCTCCCGGTCCCGCAGGTGCAGGTTCAGCGTGGTGTCGATGCTTTCCGCCCACATGTACAGAGCGGCGACGAGGTCGTCGGACAGGACCAGGGCGGCGGCGGGGTCATCCGGGAAGAAGTCCCCGAATCCGTCGGAGCGCAGCGGACCGAACTTGTACTCGCCCTCGACCGTGATGTCGACCGGGTGCGGGGGCGTGCCGTGGCTGTCGCGCTCCCAGTGGAGGCGATCGCAACCCCAGCACACCCACTTCGCTGGCCCGTGGCGCTCGTCCCGGTAGCGCACCGCACACGACGGCCCGAGATGCCCGGCCAGTCGCTGGGCGGCCGCCAGGCCCTGCCTTGCGTGCTTGCGCAGGTCCGGGCGGGATACGAAACCCCCCGGCGGACGGGTCAGCGACCAGGAACGCAGCACGTCCGCCAGATCCGCCGGGAGGTCCAGCCGGGAATCGTCCAGCGGGACGTTACGGGTGAAGGCCCCGAGGTCCTCGTAGGCCCCGCGATCCTCCGGCTCGTACAGCGGGGACGGTTCGTCCCGGGCCTGCACGAGCATGCGCCGCGGTTCTTCGAGGGTCATACGGGGTTTGCTCCGATCAGGAATCCGTTGTCGCCACGCCAACAGCCACGCGCCGGGTCTTGCCGTTGAAGGCGACCTCGGAGATCGGCCTCCCCGCCCCCTGGGTGCCGACCCCCACGCCTTCGGTCAGGGCTCTCTCGGGTTCCGCATGGGTACGGGGTGCTCGCGGCATCCCGGCCCATGTCTTCAGCGCCCTCCTACCCGAAGACCGACGGCGGTGGCGCCGGTGAGGGCCTGGCGTCCGCGTCGCTCACCGCCGCCGCGCCGCCGGTGAAGTCGGCGAGTGCCCGCCCGTGTTCGACGCGTCCGGGGTGCGGGTCGGTCGCGACCCGGCGGGTCAGCTCCGCGACCTTCAGCGGCAGATCCGAGGCGAGCAGCACGGCGTTGCCGAAGCGACGGCCGCGCCAGACGGTCGGGTCGGCGGCGAGCGCCAGTTCGGAGAAGGCCGTGGCCGCGGTGGCGATCTGGCCGCGCAGATGGGTCAGCGGCGGGCCGTCCGCGAGGTTGGCCACGTAACTCCCGCCGGGCTTGAGGACCCGGCGCACCTCGGCGAGGAACTCGGTGCTGGTGAGGTGTGCGGGGGTACGGGCCCCGCTGAAGACATCGGCGATGACGAGATCCGCCCAGCCGTCCTGGATCTTCCCGAGCCCGGCGCGGGCATCGGTGGCCCGGACCCGGATCCTGGCCTGCGGGTCCAGCGGCAGCTCCCGGCGGACCAGTTGGACGAGCGCGGCGTCCACCTCGACGATCTGCTGGGTGGAGCGGGGCCGGGTCGCGGCGATGTAGCGGGCGAGCGTGAAGGCGCCGCCGCCCAGATGCACCACGTGCAGGGGCTGCCCGGGGGGTGCGACGAGGTCGGCGATGTGGCCGATCCTGCGCTGGTACTCGAAGGACAGATACGTGGGGTCGTCGAGGTCCACATGGGACTGCGGTGCTCCGTCGAGCGTCAGCGTCCAGGCGTGCGGGCGCTCCCGGTCGGGCACCAGCTCGGCGAGACCGCCGTCCACCGGTTCGGCGAGGGGTTCCGTCCTGCGCCCGGCGCCGCCGCGCCCGACCCCGCGTTCGGTCCTGCCGTCGGCCTTGCGGTCGGATCGCTTGCGGGCGCCCGCGCCTGCGCTCGACGCTCCTCGACGTGCCACTGCTGCTCGTGCCTGCTCACTGCTCATCGCTCCGGGCCGGTACGGAACCGGCCGTGCCGGGGAAACCCGGCCACCGGCCCATTATGGGCGCGCGGGCGGTGAGCCCACGGTCAGCGGCAGTTGTCGGCCGCCTCGATCAGCCGGGCCGCCTGGTCGAGAGCGGCCCGCAGCACGGCCGGGTCGGTGACCGGGGCGTCCTCCCCGGGTGGCAGCAGCCAGCCGCTGCCGGTGGCGGGCGGCTCGGCGGGGATGCGCAGCCCGCGGCCGTCGGTCCGCGTACAGGCGCTGCCCGGTACGTCCCAGGCCTCGGCGGTCCCCGGGGGAACCAGGAAGCCGAGGGTGTCGCAGGCACCGTCGTGCAGGACCGGGCCGACGGCTTCCTGGTCGGCGCCCCGACGCAGGATGTCCACGGCCTCCAGCCCCTGGCGTGCCGGGACGGTCACCAGGTCGCAGGGTGCGGCGCCGTGGTCCTCCGTGGGCGCGGTGGGCACCGTGGCACCCGTTGCGGCCGGGGTCGTCGCAGTCGTCCGCGAGCCGGTCTCCGTGCCGATGTGCAACAAGGGACCTCTCCTCTCATCGCCGGGCGGAGCCGGATTCCGTCTCCACGTGGACCAACGCGCCGACGGCGTCAAGGGCTACGGTGCCACGCCGCCGCAAAGGGTGGCAGTTCATGGCGGATCGCGGGCGAGATGCCCGCTTTGTAGGCAAACGCTGTGTGTGTGGTCTGTCACAACAGGTACGTTCTTGCTCCGCCGGGACACCGGAAGCAGGAGCCCGGCTGCACCAGAGAGGGCTCAGCCATGGTGTCGACAGGGGCAGTTCCCAACCTCGCCTTCCGGCGGCTGCGCGGACCGCGCTCCGCCGGGGAGTTCGCCGCCGCGGTACGCAGGTCCGCCCGCGAGATCGGCGAGCAGGTCGCGTGCGACGCCCGGTACATCGGACGCGTGGAATCCGGTGAGATCCGCTGCCCCAACTACGCGTACGAACGGGTCTTCCTGCACATGTTTCCCGGCGCCACCCTGGCGGACCTGGGCTTCTCGCCGCGCGAATCGGTGCGCGGCCGGGGGGCACGGACCACTGCCGAAACCCCACCGCCCCCCACGCTCCACAGCGACACCGACGAGGAGAGCGACGTGCTGCGTCGCGTATTCATGACGAGCGCCACCACCGCGATGGCGGCCGCACCCCTGGGCCTCGGCCTCGACGGCACGTCCGCCGCCCCGCCCGACCGGCACCGGGTCGGAGAGGCCGAGGTGAGCGCCGTCGAGAAGGCAGTACGGCAGATCCGGCTGCTCGACGACCGGCACGGCGGTGACGGCCTGTACCGCAGGGCGTCCCAGCCACTGCGGGCGGCGTACGCGCTGCTCGACTCCGGAGCCGCCACCAGGCGCTCCACGGCCGACCGGCTGCATGCCGGGGCGGGTGAACTGGCCATCTCGGTGGGCTGGCTGGCCCATGACTCGGGCCGGTTCGAGGACGCCCGCTCGCACTATGCGGAGGCGCTGGCCACGGCGCGGGTGGCGGGTGACGAGGCGCTGGAGGCACATGCGTTCTGCAATGCGTCGTTCCTGGCCAGGGACACCGGGCGGCCCCGCGAGTCCGTACGCGCCGCCGAGGCCGGGCAGCGGGCGGCGCAGCCGCTGGGCTCGCCGCGGCTGCTGGCGCTGCTCGCACTGCGGGAGGCGGGGGGCAGGGCGGGGCTCGGGGACCGTACGGGCTGCGAACGGGCGATCGGCCGGGCGCACACCGCGTTCGACCGCGGTCCGTCCGACGCCGATCCGGAGTGGATGACCTTCTTCCGGGAGGCGGAGCTGGAGATGCTGGAGGCGCAGTGCTGGTCGGCGCTGGGCGAATGGTCGAGGGCGGCCCGTCATGCGCTGCGGGCGACGCGGCTCCAGAACCCGCACTTCACCCGGAACCTGGCGCTGTACCGGGCCGAGCTGACCTGGGACCTGGCCCGGGCGGGCCGGGCCGCGGAGGCGGCGACGGCGGGCCACCGGGTGCTGGACCTGCTGGACCGCGTCCGGTCGTCCCGCATCCGGGCGATGCTGGCGGGGGCGGCGGGGGTACTGGCGCCGCAGCGGGGTGCGGTGGAGGTACGGGAGTTCCTCGAGCGGCACGGGGAGGTCTCCGAGACGGGGGCGTAGAGGCTCGCCGAACGGCCCGGATTCCCCGCGCCACGTGACCGGTTCCGTACCCGGTCGCGGGACGGGTCGGCTTCCACCGCGCACCGGCTGGATCACGCCCGTCCGGCGACCGAGGACCCCCGCTGCCGGGGGCGGCAGGACTACCGGTCCAGGTGGCCCGTGTCGTTCCAGCGCTCTATCGCAGGCGCGCCGTACGCCCACCCCAGCACCGACAGCGACGTCGGATCCAGCCGGATACGCGCCGCGAACGACACGTCCTCGCCGAGCCACCGCGCCCCCAGCGCCCGCAGGATGTGACCGTGGGCGAAGACCAGGACGTCGCGGTCGGCCGAGCGGGCCCAGTCGACGATCGCGTCGGCGCGGGCGGACAGCTCGGCCAGGGTCTCCCCCTCCGGCACCCCGTCACGCCAGATGAACCAGTCGGGACGGATCGCCTTGATCTGTGCCGGGGTCATCCCCTCGTACGCCCCGTAGTCCCACTCCAGCAGCGCGTCCCACGGCTCGGCCCGGTCCCCGAAACCCGCGATGTCGCAGGTCTCCTTGGCCCGCAGCAGCGGACTGGTGCGGACTTCCAGGCCCGGCAGGTCCGCCCACGGCTTGCGGTGCAGCCGCTCACCGAGAAGCTTGGCGCCCGCACGGCCTGTGTCGAGCAGTGGGATGTCCGTCCTGCCTGTGTGATTGCCCTTGACGGACCATTCCGTCTGGCCGTGCCGGGCGAGCAGGATACGCGGTGCCATGACGGCTCTCCCTGAGACTGAGATCTGAGGCCGGAGATCGAGACAGAACGGATCGTCCGGTTTTCCCATCATCGCGCACGCCTTCGGGAGGCAACCTCCGGGGCCGAACCGGCGTCACTCCCTGCGCGGAGAAATCCGTGCACACACGGGGCACCCGACAAGGACCCCCGGGGGAATCGCGACCGACCTGCACCGTACGGTTGAACGCCCGCCGTCGGTCGCATGAACACATGATGGAGAGCTTCCGGATGCAGCATGCCAGCACCGCGTACGTGCCGCGCCCGCGGCCCCGTTGGTGGACCGAGCTGCCGTTGCTGGCCCTGGTGTACGCAGCCTACTCGGCGGGCCGTCTGGTGGCGCGCGGCGACGTGTCCACGGCCGTCGACCACGGTCTGCGCATCCTGCACCTGGAGAAGGCGCTCCACATCAACTTCGAGCACCCGCTCAACCGGCTGCTGACCGCCCACCCCTCCATAGGCATACCCGCCGACTTCATATATGCGACCCTGCACTATCTGGTCACCCCGGTCGTGCTGGTCTGGCTCTTCCGCCGCCGCCAGGCCGTGTACCGCAGGGCCCGCACCTGGCTGATGACCTCCACGCTGCTCGGCCTGATCGGCTTCGCGCTGATGCCGACCTGCCCGCCGCGGCTGCTTCACGCCACTCACGGCTTCGTCGACACGATGGCGCAGTACAGCTCGTACGGCTGGTGGGGCAGCGAGGCGAGTGCTCCGCGTGGCATGGGCGGAATGACGAACCAGTACGCGGCGATGCCGAGCCTGCACGTCGGCTGGGCGCTCTGGTGCGGAATCCTGCTGTGGCGTCACGGCCGGCACCCGCTCGTACGGGCCGCGGGCATCGCGTACCCCCTGGTCACCACGTTCGTGGTGATGGGCACGGCCAACCATTACTTCCTCGACGCGGTCGCGGGCGCTGCCGTGATGGGCGTCGGAGCCCTGCTGGCCGGACCGGTGATGCGTATTGCCGACCGGGTCACAACCCGCTTCCCACGGTTCGCCCGGACCACGAAGTCCCCGATTGTCAGTGCCGGATGCAAGACTTCGGCGGGTGAGCGAATCCCTGGCCAGCGGACCACCTCCGCAGATTCCACCGATGCCGCAGCATCGGCCGACGCAGATGCCTCGGCCGGTCGCGCACCCCGGGCCGACGCCGCTGCCCCCGCAGGCGCGGGAGCAGCGGGGGACGACACTCCGGCAGCGGCTCGCTGAGCTGCGGGGCCCGGCTGTCGCACCGCGTCCGCTGGATGCCCGCGCGCTGGCCGCCCTCGCCGCCAACCCCGGCTGCCGGCGCCGCGCGCTGCTGGACGGCGCCGGGGTGGACAAGGCCGCGCTGGCCACGGCGCTCGGTTCACCGGCCCCCTTCGGTCAGTCGCAGTTCGCTTTCGTCCGGGGCAACGCCTTCGAGGCCAAGGTCAAGGCCGACGGCGGTACGGAGCTGATGCGGCTGCTCCACGAACGCCTCGGCGGCGGCGCCGAGGCGCCGCGCGAGGTCCTGGTGCCCGATCTGACCGCGGCCGGTCCCGAGGGCCGCGCGGCGCGTACGGCGCTGGCCCTGCGGGAGGCGACCGAGGCGGGCGGCTGGGCGCTGCTGGACCACCCGATGCTGGCCCTGGAGGTGGCGGGCTCCCCCACCTACCTGGAGCCGGACGCGGTCGCGGTGCACCCCGACGGCACCTGGACGGTCGTCGAGATCAAGTCCTTCCCCATGATCGACGGTTCTGCCGACGCGGCGAAGGTCGGTGCGGCGGCCCGTCAGTCCGCCGTCTACGTACTTGCGCTGGAGCGGATCGCGGAACTGACCGAGGGCGCGGAGGTCGGCCACCGGGTGCTGCTGGTCTGCCCGAAGGACTTCTCCAACCTGCCCACCGCCTCGGTCGTCGACGTACGCAAGCAGCGTGCGGTCACCCGGCGCCAGTTGGCCAGGCTGACCCGGATCGAGGACATCGCGGCGGCCCTGCCCGAGGGCACCACCTTCGATCCGGGGTGCTCCCCGCAGCAGCTCGACGCCGCGGTCGAGGCCGTCGGTGCGGCGTATGCCCCGGAGTGCCTGGCCGCTTGCGAACTGGCCTTCCATTGCCGGGCGAAGGCCCGCGCGGCCGGTGCCGTGGAGGCGCTGGGGCGGAGCGTGCGGGGTGAGCTCGGCGGGCTGACGACGGTGGGTGCGGTGCTGGCCGCCGCCGCGGGCAAGGAGGGCGACCCGGCGGATCCGACGGTCGTGGCCCTGCGGCGTGCGGCGGCGCTGCGTGCCGAGGCGCTGGAGGGCAGTGCGGCATGTCGCTGATCAGTACCCTGGCCCGGCTGGAGGCGGTGGAGAGCGGCCGGGCGCAGCCGATGACGACGGTCCTGCACCGCCATCTCACCGACCGTCCGCTCGTCCTGGTGCCGCTGATCACCGCCGGTGAGGCGGGAGCCCCGCTGGGCGCGCTCGTCGGGACCGACCGGGAGGCGCCGCGGCTGCTGGCGGTTTCGCAGCCGCGCGACCGGGATCTGCGGTTCGCGTTCCTCGCCGAGCTGGCCGAGGCGGTGCTGCCGCACATCGAGGCGTACGAGGATGTCGTCGAGCCCGCCGAGCGCAATGAGACCGATCCGGAGACCGGGAAGAAGGTCAAGGTCGAGGTCGAGCTGTGCGCGGACGCACCGCAGTTGATCGTGCCGAGCCGGGCGGGCATCGATTTCGTACGGCTGCTCGGCCGCTCCATGCGGTTCAGGCGTACGGCTGAGGACGATCCCGACACCCCGTACCCCGCCCCTGCCCGTGTCCCGTTGCTGGGCCGCTGGCTGACGCACTACGGGGAGCGGGCCAGGGTGCCGGGCTCCTCGCTGCTGCTGGCCACGACCGATCTGCTGAACCGGCACTGGGCGACCGGGCAGAGCAGCCTGGAGGACCAGCATCTGGGTGCGCTGCTGGCCTGGATCGCCGCCCCGGCGGGCGGGTCCGGAGCGCGGGCCGCGCTCCGTGCGGAGCTGGAGCGGGACGGCGAAGGACAGTTGCTGTGCCCGCCGGCCGGTCCGGCCACGGACCCCGCGTTCGACAACCGGCTGCTGGCGCCCGCCATCGAGAAGTACGACCGGGCGCGCACCTCCCTCGCAGCGGCCGAGGACGGTCTGGCGGCCGATGCCCGGCTCGCCGAACTGACCGCCGCCGAGCGGGACATCAGGGCGTTGCTGGCCGGGGTGATGCGGCCGACCTGGGACGCGGTGTGGCGGGGGCTCGATCTGCTGAAGGAACTGCCCGAGGGGTCTCGTGCCGAGGACCGCTGGACGAGGGACCGCTGGTCGTTCACCGGTCACCGGGGCCGGGTGCGGTCCGGTGAGCCGCCGCAGCCGCGCCGGGACGACGCGGTGACGGCCGCGCAGAAGCTGGCCTCGCGGGAGACGGCGCAGGCCCAGCTGGAGGCGCAGGAGGCGCTGGACGATCCGCTGGTGCTGGCCGGGCGGCGGCTGGCCGGTGAGGCGTTCGTCGGCGACGTGACGGAGGTGGTGATGGCGTACAGCGAGTCGAAGCGCCCGTCCCCGCGCCCGCTGGTCACGGTCCGCACGGACGAGCACCCGCATCTCGGGGAGCGCACCAAGGTGTACCGCTCGCTGGACGGCAAGCCGCAGACCGCCGAGTTCGTGGAGTACGTCACGGAGCCGGAGGACGGGAACGCGCCCCTGCTGGTGCTGCGGATCACCGACCGGATGGGCCGGAGCAAGGAGCCGGCCCCGGGTTCGGTGCCCGAGCCGGGCGACCGGATCGCCTGGACGCTGTTCGAGCACGATCAGCGCGGCGGCCCGAAGCTGCCGGACCCCGAGGAGACGCCCTGGACGCACGGCGGCCCGCCGGGCGCCACTGCCGGGCAGGCCGAGAGCCCCGATCCCGTGACCGCGGAGGACCTGCTGTGACGGCCGTATTCGACCCGGGCGCCCAGGCCGCGCGAGCGACCGACGCGATCCTCGCCGACACCCTGAGCGGTACGTCACGCGGCATCGTGGTGGACTCCCCGCCGGGCGCGGGCAAGTCGACGCTCGTGGTGCGTGCCGCACTCGAACTCGCGGCGGCCGGGCACCCGTTGATGGTGGTCGCGCAGACCAATGCCCAGGTCGACGACCTGGTGGTGCGGCTGGCCGAGAAGGACCCGGGGCTACCGGTCGGGCGGTTGCACAGCAATGACTCCGACCCGTACGACAAGGTGCTGGACGGCCTGGCCCATGTACGGAAGTCGGCCAGGGCGTCGGATCTCGCCGGACTCGATGTCGTCATCTCGACGGCCGCCAAGTGGGCGCATGTGAAGAACGTCGAGCCGTGGGGGCATGCGATCGTCGACGAGGCGTACCAGATGCGTTCGGATGCGCTGCTGGCCGTCGCGGGCCTCTTCGAACGGGCGCTGTTCGTCGGCGATCCGGGCCAGTTGGACCCGTTCTCGATCGTCGGCGCGGACCAGTGGGCGGGGCTGTCGTACGACCCGTCCGCGAGCGCGGTCTCCACGTTGCTCGCGCACAATCCCCAACTGCCGCAGCACCGGCTGCCGGTGTCGTGGCGGCTGCCCGCCTCCGCCGCGCCGCTCGTCTCGGACGCGTTCTACCCGTACACCCCGTTCCGCAGCGGTACGGACCACGGGGACCGGCGGCTGTCGTTCGGCGTCGCGTCCGACGGCTCGGCGCCGGACCGGGTGCTGGACGAGGCCGCGGAATCCGGCTGGGGCCTGCTCGAACTCCCGGCCCGGCACACGCCGCGCACCGATCCGGAGGCGGTACGGGCGGTGGCCCTGGTCGTCCGCCGGCTCCTCGACCGGGGTGGCGCGGCGACGAGCGAGCGCTCCCCGGATCCGGTCCCGGTGACGGCGGACCGGGTCGCGGTCGGCACCGCCCACCGCGACCAGGCGGCGGCGGTACGGGCGGCGCTCGCGGAGCTGGGTGTGTCAGGTGTGGCGGTGGACACGGCGAACCGGCTCCAGGGCCGCGAGTTCGATGTGACGGTGGTCCTGCACCCGCTGTCCGGCCGCCCGGACGCCACGGCGTTCCATCTGGAGACGGGCCGGCTGTGCGTCCTGGCCTCGCGCCACCGGCATGCGTGCATCGTGGTGTGCCGGGCGGGCGTCGCGGAACTGCTGGACGAGCACCCGTCGACGGAGCCGGTGCAGCTGGGGGTCACGGTGAAGTTCCCGGACGGCTGGGAGGCGAACCACGCGGTGCTGGCGCATCTGGGCGAGCACCGGGTGCGGTGGGAGGCGTGACGGCGCCCGGTCCCGGCGGGTCGCAGCCCCGCTTCCGGGGAGCCGCGGAGCCCTCTTGCGCGACGTTGGACAATGGAGGGTGGCCGTCGGGCCCACCGAAGGAGGAAACACCACATGCCACAACCCGAGCGGAACGAGCGGCAGCGGCTGCGCCCCGCACCCCTGCTCTTCGAGCCGTCGGCGGCAGTCGCCGATCCTGAACACTTCTTCGACCTGGAGTCGATGGACGATCCGCAGGAGATATTGTCCCGCGCCACCGAGTTGACCCTGGCGTTCCGCGCCGCGGCCGACCGTGCGGTCGAGTTCCAGGCGATCGCCGCCGCCCAGCTCGCCGATCCGCGCCGGTTCGACCGGCTGACGACCGCGGACATCGCGCAGCGCGCGGAGTGGACCGAGGACTATGCCAAGAAGATGATCGAGTTCGGCCGGAGCCTGCTGGGCGGCTCCACGCCCTGACCGCCGTAAAGGCCCCGGCACGACCACCACACCGGGCCTGCCACCGGCCCCGGCCCGCCGTCGCACCGGACCATCCGGACCACCCGTCCACGCCAGGTCCTTACACCGGGTACAACCAGTGGCATATGCCCGAGCGCAAGATACTCCCCCTCGCCCCCACCTGTCCCGCTTTCCGGCAACTCTCGGAATCCCCTTGATCACTCCCGGTAGACATGGGCGCATGACCGCATGGCTGCCAGACGAAACGACCCTGTATCACGGCGACGGCCCCCACCGCGGCGCCGACATCTTCGCCCTCCTGCGGGACCGGGCCGCGAACCAGACGGCTCAGGTCACCGCGGCCGGCGCCGCCTGGCTCGCCGGTGCCGCGGCCTATCCGCGCAGCACGCTGGCCCAATGGGAGGCCCACCCCTCATCCCCCGGGGTACTGCCGTGCGGTTCGGCCTTCGACGTGGTGAATGTGCCCACCCTCTTCGGGCGCAGGATGCTGGAACACCTGTGGGCGGACGGCCCGGGCTCCGGACCCGTCGCCACCCACCGCGGACGGATGCTGCTCTTCGCCTCCCCCGGCACCGCCCAGCGGCTGCCGTCGCTGCTCGACTGGGAGGAGTGGGGCGGCGGCCACGAACCGCGGACCGGCAGGGACGCGCAGGGGCGGGGCGGCGTCGACGGCAGGGTCCCGCCGCTGCTCTGCCACGGCATCGGGGACGCGGTGACCGTACCGCCCCTGACCTGCACATCCTCCACCCCCGGGCCCCGCTGGCTGGTAGCCCCCGACACCCGCAGCCCCTGGCTGCCGGGGCCGGACGTACTGCTCTGGGCCTGTGTACGGGTGACCAGGTCGACGCCCTCGTCGGCGGCCAGGAATTCGATTTTTCCTCCCGCCGATCAGGATGCTAATGTCTACGACGTCAGCAGGCGCCGCTAGCTCAGTTGGTTAGAGCAGCTGACTCTTAATCAGCGGGTCCGGGGTTCGAGTCCCTGGCGGCGCACAGACGGAAGAAGCCCTCTCGCGAACGCGAGGGGGCTTCTTCGTGTTCGCGGGAGCCTACGTTCCCGTGGTGATCCGGACCGTCCAGGCACCCGACCGTGTCCGGCCGGCGACCTCGACCCTGGCGTGCACGCCGGGGATGCTGTACGTCTCACCGACCCCCAGCGGGGCATCCGCGAGCGGCGCGTAGACGGACAGGTCCCAGCAGGCGTCGGTGCGGGGGTGGGTGTCGATGACCTCGACCGGGCCCCCGCCGGACGGGGTTTCGTTGCGCACCCGGTAGAGCAGGACGCCTTCGGTGCAGGTCGTCCGGTCGTTGCCGGTGGCACTGCGGGCCTCGATGGCCACGGCACTGCCCTCACCGGTCCTGATCACCGCGAGCCGGGTGCCGATGGAGGCCCCGGGCGCGGGCACGGCGGCGATCGACTCCAGGGTGACGTCCCGGCTGCCCTGGACGCACACCACCTGCCTGCGGTCCAGCCAGCCCAGCTTCCACTTGTGCCAGCCGAAGAAGTCCGGCGAGAGCCCGAACTGACTGCCCATCACATCCCAGTCGCCGACATAGGTGTCCCAGTCGCCCTTGCCGTCGGACGGCCGGTGGTAGAGGTCCGGCAGGTCGAAGACATGCCCGGTCTCGTGGGCCAGCACATTGTGGTCCGGCGGGTGCCGTTCGAAGACGGTGACGACGCGCCGGATGTCCGTGCCGTCGGCGTGCAGCGGCTGGTCGAAGTTGACGACCTTGGTGGCGTCGGAGTCGACGCCCGGGGCGTCCGGGTCGGCGACCAGGTAGACGATGCCGAACCGGGAGAAGTCGACCTTCGGGTCCGCCACGGCGATGGCGTCGCGCAGATAGGCGCTGCGCCGCTCGTCGTTCCAGTCCCGCCGTATGCCGTACCAGTCGGACGCCTTGGGCATCTGGATCCACTGCTGCAGCGGGTGCGGGCGCAGGGTGAACTTCCCGTACGAGGCGCGCTGGAAGAACTGGGTGGTGGCGGGGAAGTAGTCGGCGGTGAGTTCCTTGGGGGTGATGGTGGGGTGGTGGTCCGGGAAGGAGAGAAAGACCATGACCGCGTCGAGGGAATGGTCGGGGCGGGGGTAGGCGTCGTTCCATTCCCCGACGCCGAGCGAGTGGTGCGCCTCGGTCAGGGGCAGCGCGCACGGACCCGCTTCGCCGGCGGCCGCCACGGCGGGCCCGGCGACGAGGGAGGTGGCAGCGAGCGCCAGCAGGGAGGTCGCGGCCGCGACCACACCTCGCAGGTTCGGCCTCCGCACTCCTCCGGGTCCGTGCTGACGCGGCACATCAACCTCCGGGTGCGAGATGCAGTCACCCACCCACCCTGTGATGATTCGAGGCTTTCGTCCTGTTGAGCTGCCCCAGTCGAGTCAACAGTGGGCCGAGGCATTCACCCTCACGGACAGTCACAATCAATCACCAGGACATCGCAAGAGAACAGAACCGCTCAGAAAAGATCAGTCGCGGGCAAACCGGATCGGCGCGCGACTGGCCCAAGTGGGGCGTACGCGGGGCGCGGAGGGGTCGGGCGCTGGAACGGCCGACGCACCAACCTCTATGCTTCACCAGGCTTTCCCGCGTGGTTTCCGCCTCCAACAACGGCGCCCCGCGCGGCGGGCCAGTCCGGCCACACCTGTTCAGGACAGAACTGCACGGCGGGAGCGAACGGTGAGCGGAACCTCCGAAGGGCCGAGGCCTGCGGTGGGCACACCCCCTCATTCCGCAGGACCGTCGGTCGCGGAGCGTCACCCTCCGTGGTCCCCTGCCGGAGCCGCAGGGTCCGAGCCGCACGGTTACCGGGCCGCCTTCCGGGCCGCCACGCTCCCGATGGCCGTCATCGACCACGAGGGCCTGGTCGTCGCCGCCAACGACGCCCTCGGCGGCCTCCTCGGCTTCCCCGCCGCGGCACTGACCACACAGTCCGCCGCCGATCTGCTCGACCTCGTGGCGGACGGCCGCACCTGGCACGCGTACCGCGAGGTGCTGCACCGTCGGCGCTCACGGTTCCGCTGCACCCGCAGTCTCAAACACCGCGACGGGCGCTCGATGTGGGCCGAGATCACCGTCGTACCGATGCCAGAACCGGAGGCCGGCAGGGCCGACGGCCCCGGGCCCGGCCGGGTGCTGCTCTCCGTCGCGGACATCAGCGACCGGCGTGAGCTGCAGAAGCGGCTGCGTCACCTCCAGATGCACGACCCGGTGACCCGGCTGCCCAACCGGACGTTGTTCTTCGAACGGCTCTCGGCCGCCCTGGAGACCCCGCCGTACCAGGACGACAGTGTCCCCGGACGCGGCCGTATCGGGCTCTGCTATCTCGATCTCGACGGCTTCAAGGCCGTCAACGACACGATGGGCCATCGGATCGGCGACCGGCTGCTCGCCGCCGTCGCCGCACGGCTCACCGACTGTGCGGCCCAGGACGGCCCGCACCGCCCCGGTTCACATCTCGTGGCGCGCCTGGGCGGCGACGAGTTCGCGATCCTGGTCGAGGACTCCGCCGGTACGCAGCAGCTCACCGACCTGGCCCGCACGGTCCTCGCCGCGCTGCAGAAGCCCTTCGACCTGGGCGGGCAGCGGCTCTCCGTCTCGGCCTCGATCGGAGTGGTGGAACGGGCCGTGGCCGGCACCTCGGCGACCGGTCTGATGCAGGCCGCCGACACCACGCTGTACTGGGCGAAGGCGGACGGCAAGGCCCGCTGGACGCTCTTCGACCCGGAACGCAACGCCCACCGGATGACCCGGCAGACGCTCTCCTCCCATCTGCGGCCGGCCGTCGAACGCGGTGAGTTCACCATCGAGTACCAGCCGCTGGTCGGCATGGCCGACGGAGTCGTACGCGGGGTGGAGGCGCTGGTCCGCTGGAACCACCCGCAGTTCGGCATGCTCTCGCCGAATCGGTTCGTGGCGATCGCGGAGGAGGACGGCTCGATCGTCCAGCTCGGCCGGTGGGTGCTGCAGTCCGCCTGCCGCCAGGCCCGGCGCTGGCAGCTGGACCACCCGGCCGAACCGCCGTTGTTCATCAGCGTCAATGTCGCCGTACGGCAGGTCTGGGACTCCGACCTGGTCACCGATGTCGCGGAGATCCTCGCCGAGACCGGCCTCGATCCCGCACTGCTGCAGCTGGAGCTGACCGAGTCCGCCGTGATGGGCTCGGCGGGCCGCCCGCTCCAGGCCCTCCAGTCGCTCAGCGACATGGGCGTACGGATCGCCATCGACGACTTCGGGACCGGCTACTCGAACCTTGCCTATCTGAGCCGGCTGCCGGTCTCCGTACTGAAGCTGGACGGCTCGTTCGTACGCGGCTTCCGCCACGACGACGGCGACCGCCCGAGCCCCGCCGACGAGACGATCGTCGAGGCGATGGTGGAGCTGGCGCACCGCCTGGGCCTGACCGTCACCGCGGAGTGCGTGGAGACGGCAGGCCAGGCGGAACGGCTGCGCAGGATCGGCTGCGACACCGGGCAGGGCTGGTTGTACTCACGCGCGGTGGCCCCGGAGCGGATCGCCGAGCTGATCGGCAGCGGAAGGCTGAAGGTCTGAACCCCGGCGGACGATGTCAGTCCGCGGGCAGCCCGTACGCGTCCGCGATCAGTTCGTAGCTGCGCAGCCGGGCCTCGCCGCCATGGGCGTTGGCGGTGATCATCAGTTCGTCGGCGCCGGTGCGCTTGGCCAGGTCGTCGAGGCCCGTACGGACCTCGTCCGCCGTGCCGTGGACGATGTTGACCAGCCAGCTGTCGACGAACTCCCGCTCCATGGGGCTGAAGGCGTACGCCTCCGCCTCCTCGGGTGTCGGGACCAGGCCGGGGCGCCCGGTGCGCAGGCGGACCATGGACAGGGCCCCGGAGAGCACCTGACGGCGGGCCTCGCGCTCGTCGTCGGCGGCCAGCGCCGAGACCCCGATCAGGGCGTACGGGGCGTCGAGCACCGCGGACGGCCGGAACGACTCCCGGTACAGGTCGAGGGCCGGCACCGTGTTCTGGGCCGAGAAGTGGTGGGCGAAGGCGAACGGCAGGCCGAGTACGCCGGCCAGCCGGGCGCTGAAGCCGGAGGAGCCGAGCAGCCAGATCGGCGGGCGGGCAGGGGACTGGATCCCGCCCTGGGCGGTGGCCTGGACCGGCCCGGGGACCGCGTGGATACGGGCGTAGGGGTGGCCGTCGGGGAAGTCGTCGTCCAGGAACCGGGTCAGCTCGGCGAGCTGCTGCGGGAAGTCTTCGGCGCCTTCGCCCAGCCGGTCCGTGCGGCGCAGGGCGGCTGCGGTCGCGCCGTCGGTGCCGGGGGCCCGCCCGAGACCGAGGTCGATGCGGCCGGGGGCCATGGCCTCCAGGGTGCCGAACTGTTCGGCGATGACGAGCGGTGCGTGGTTGGGCAGCATCACGCCGCCGGAGCCGAGCCTGATGCGCTCGGTGTGTGCGGCGAGGTGGGCCAGGATCACGGCGGGTGAGGAGGAGGCGACGCCGGGCATGGAGTGGTGTTCGGCGACCCAGTAGCGATGGAATCCGCGGCACTCGGCGAGCTGCGCGATGTCCACGCTCGTACGCAGCGCCTGGGTGGCGGTGCGGCCCTGGCCCACGGTCACCAGGTCCAGCACGGAGAGCGGAACGGTGGCCGTCCCCTCCGTCTTGCCACGGATCTCGTCGCCTCGAATCTCGTCCACGTCCTGGCCTCTCCGGTGTTGCGCCTACGTCCGGCTCATACGTCCGGAAGAGCAGAACAGGAGGTGGTCTCCGTTTATTCCCCCGGCTCGCCGTCCATCCTTGGTTCATCGACCGTCCCAGGGCTCACCAGCCGGGGTGGGCCTGCTTTCCGGGCCACCCTTTCTTCCCGCTGTGCGCGCGCTCCCGGCCCGCGCCCCATCCGGCCACCGGGGCCGGGGGCGCCTCGCGCTCGGCGAAGATCTTGCCGAGCTTCGGGGACCAGGACCGGCGGTCCGCCAGCCGCAGCCCCTCCCGGACCGTCACCTGGTTCCCGGTGAGGACCGGCTTGCCGAGGAGTTTCTCCAGCTCCGCCACGTGCGAGACGGTGTGCAGGGCCGTGTCGGGCAGCAGCATCGCGTCGGCGTCCGGGCGGTCCGCGGCCGTGACGAGTTCCTTCACCTGGTCCAGGTCCCAGGCGGCAGCCTCGGCGGCCGAGGAGACGGAGGCGGCGTGAGCGGCGGCCACCTCGATGCCCGCGGACCGGAGAAAGGCGGTGAACAGTGCGGTGATGTGCTCGGGGTAGGTCGCGGCGACGGCGACGCGGTCGGCGCCCAGCTCCCGTACCGCATGGACGAAGCCGAAGGAGGTGCTGGAGGCGGGCACACCGGCCGCCCGGGCCAGGGCGGCGGTCTGTTCATGGGCGCCCTCCCAGCCGTACAGGAAACTGCCGCCGCTGCTCGCCCACACGACGGACTCGACACCGGCGCGCTGCAGCTCCGCCACCCCGGCGGCCAGGCATTCGGGCGTGCCGGTCCGTACCAGCGCGTCGACCCCGTAGGAGTCCTCGTCGACTTCGGTGTGGTTCACGACCAGTCTGACGGCGTCGAGCAGGATCTCCATCCGCGGGAAGTCGTCCTCCGCGCAGTGGTGGCCCGGGTAGAGAAAACCGAGGGTCGTCATGTCCACCCTTCCTGTTCCTGCGGTTCCTGGACGGGTGCTCGGGGGCCGGGCAGGGCCTGGAAGCCCTGCCCGTGACCGTTTCCACCCGTCCCTCCCCAGTATTCCCCCATCCGTCGCCACCCCCACTGCGACCTGTTGACGAAGCCGGGCGGGGGTGCGAGCGTGGTCGAACCGCACCTCATCAGACGCAGCGGAGCGACTGTCTCTCATGTCAGAGCCCACCCTGCTCGTCCTGGACACCGACCCGTCGCCGCGTCTCGGCCGGCTGACCGGCCGGGCCGCCGTCCGCTATACGGACGAGGCCGGACTCGCCGCACAGCTCCCGGAGGCCGATGTACTGCTGGTGTGGGACTTCACCTCCGACGCGGTGCGGGCCGCCTGGCCCGGTGACGGACCGCGCCCGGCATGGGTGCATACGGCGAGCGCGGGCGTGGACCGGCTGCTCTGCCCGGAGCTCGCGGCCTCCGACACGGTGGTGACCAATGCGCGGGGCATCTTCGAGCGGCCGATCGCCGAGTATGTGACGGGCCTGGTGCTGGCGTTCGCCAAGGATCTCCCCGGCACTCTGGAGCTCCAGCACCGACGGCTGTGGCGCCACAGGGAGAGCGCCCAGGTCGCGGGCAGCCGTGCGGTGGTCGTCGGCGCGGGCCCGATCGGGCGGGAGATCACCCGGCTGCTGATCGCCCTCGGGGTCCAGGTGGCGCTCGTGGGGCGCCGGGCACGGCGCACCATTCACGGCGTGGCAGAGCTGGACCGGCTGGCCTCCCTGGCCGACTGGGTGATCTGCGCGGCGCCGCTGACGGAGTCGACCCGCGGCATGTTCGACGCGCGGTTCTTCGGGCTGATGCAGCCGTCGGCCCGATTCATCAACGTGGGGCGCGGCCCGATGGTCGTCGAGGATGATCTGGTCGCCGCACTGCGCAAGCGCTGGATCGCGGGCGCGGCGCTCGACGTGTTCGAGCAGGAGCCGCTGGGGCCGCAGAGCCCGCTCTGGGACGTACCGGATCTGATCGTGTCGCCGCACATGAGCGGTGACACAGCGGGCTGGCGGGACCGGCTGGGCGAGCAGTTCGTGGAGCTGTACGAACTCTGGTCGGCCGGGGAGCCGTTGCCGAACGTGGTGGACAAACAGCGCGGGTACGTCCCCGTCCGGGACCGGAGCGAGTGACCTCGACGGGCCCGGCCTGCCGGTCGGTTCACCTCCCCCTCGTCGATGCCTCTGCATGACGGTGCGTCATGAACGGTTCCAGGCAAGGACATACGCGCTGCGCACCGGGCGTCGCACTCCGCCCGCAACAGGACACGGGAAGGTCGCACTCCGGTCACCGTTCGATCACAGGAGGGCTCTTCCTGCATAGACGTACGGGATCGGGCAGGCGCACCTCCTGTCCGGACTGTTCGACCGCTCCAGGAGATTGCGAACCATGGCTGACTTCCCGAACCTGTCCCGCCGGGGCTTTCTCAATCGATCGGCGGCCGTGGGTGGCCTGCTCGTCGTTCCCGGTCTGCTCTCCGCGTGCAGCAAGACAGACGCCGGTTCCGCGGACGGCGCGGGGGCGCTCGACAAGCTCCGCAAGCAGGGCTTCGTCCGGGTCGCGTACGCCAATGAGGCCCCGTACGGCTATCTGGAGGGCAAGCAGCTCAAGGGCGAGGCGCCCACCCTGCACCGGGAGATCTTCAAGGCGCTCGGCGTCGACGAACTGAAGCCCACGCTCTCCGAGTGGGACGGCCTGATCCCCGGGCTGCAGGCGGGCAAGTACGACGTGGTCAGCGCCGGCATGGCGATCACTCCGGAGCGCTGCGCCAATGCCGTCTTCTCCGAGCCGGAGTTCATCTCGCCGACCGCGCTGATGGTGAAGAAGGGCAATCCGAAGAAGGTCACGGACCTGGCATCGGCGAAGGCCGCCGGAATCACCGTCGGCGTGATGTCGGGTGCCGTCGAGGGCTCGTACGCCGAGGGTGCCGGTATCTCCAAGGACAGGATCAAGTCGCTGCAGAAGCCGCAGGACGGCGCCGACGCGGTCAAGGGCGGCCGGATCGACGCGTTCCTGCTCACCGGCATCTCACTGCGCTGGCTCGCGAGGACGAACCCCGACACCGAGGTCACCGAGGCCTTCCTGCCGGAGCTCGACGGCAAGAAGCAGTACAGCCCCGGCGGCGCCGTCTTCCGCAAGGGCAACGAGGATCTGCGGGACGCCTTCAACCGCGAGCTGAAGAAGATCGTCTCGGACGGTTCGCGCTATGCGGGCCTGCTCCGGGAGTACGGATTCGGGGCCGCCGAGCTCCCGCCGGCCACCCTGAAGACGGCCGATCTGTGCAAGGGCTGACGGGGACGGAACGCACCGCATGAGTGATTTCTTCTCCGCCTTCTTCGATGATCTGCCGCAGTTGCGCTCGGGGCTGTGGGTGACCCTCCGGGCCACCGTCCTGGGCGCGCTGCTCGCCCTGCTCCTGTCGTTCGTCCTCGGTCTGATGTCGGTCAGCCGGCTGCTGGTGCTACGCGGTGTCTCGCGCGTGGTCGTGGAGTTCTTCCGCGGCACCTCGCTCTACATCCAGCTGTTCTGGCTCTACTACGCGATGCCGCCGCTGACGGGGTACGAACTGACGCCGCTGCTCTGCGGCGTCGTCGCCTTCGGCCTCAACTACGGGGCGTACGGCTCCGAGGTGGTGCGGGGGGCGGTCAACTCCGTGCCGCGCGCCCAGTACGAGGCGGCCGTCGCGCTGAACCTGACGCCGCTGCGCCGGATGCGGAAGGTGATCCTTCCGCAGGCCTGGGTGCAGATGATCCCGTCGTTCACCAATCTGCTGATCCAGCTGCTGAAGTGCACCCCGCTGCTGTGGCTGATCTCCGCGGCCGACCTGATGACCGTGATCCAGCAGCTCCGCGACCGTACCGGTGAGACGCTCACCGCGTACATGACCCTGCTGGTCGCCTACTTCGTCCTGGCCTACGCGCTGACCCTGCTGATGAATCTGCTGGAGCGGAGCGCCAAACGGCGACTCGGTCTGCAGACCGGTGCGGGCTCGCTGCTGCGCAGCCGCAGCGCCGCGGAAGCCGTCGCGTCGACGGCCGGAGGTGCCCGGTGAACGGCTTCGACTGGAACGCCGCCCGGGACGTCCTTCCCCTGGTACTCGAAGGTTTCGAGGTCACACTGCTCGCGACCGTGCTCGGCACGCTCGTCGCCGCGGTCCTCGGACTCGCCATCGCGGTCGCCGGACGGGCCCCGAGCCGGTTCGTGACGGTGCCGGTGCGGGCCGTGACGGAGTTCATCCGCTCCACCCCGCTGCTCGTCCAACTTGTCGGCGCCGCCGCCCTGTTCACCTCTGTTGAGCCGCTGACGATCGGCATCGTGGTGCTGGGCATCCACTACGCCGCGTACACCTCCGAGGTGTACCGCGCCGGGATCGACGGTGTGCCGAGGGGCCAGTGGGAGGCCTGCCGGGCGCTCTCGCTCTCCCCGCGGCGGACCTGGCAGGCCGTGATCCTGCCGCAGGCGGTGCGCAATGTGCTGCCCGCCCTCGGCAACTACGCGATCTCGATGTTCAAGGAGACCCCGTTCCTCGCTGTGATCACGGTGCAGGAAATGGTCTTCGAGGCCCGTAAGTACGGCGCCGATCACTTCGCCTACACCGAGGCGTTCACGCTCGCCGGACTGGTCTTCCTGGTCGCGAGCTGTCCCACCTCGCTGCTGATGAGAAAGCTGGAGAAGCGCCTTGGCCACTGAACCTCTCCCCCTGCAGAAGACGGCGCCCGCGGCCGCCGTGGACATCACCCCGGCCCACACCACGTCGCAGACCGGCCGTCCGCTGGTCCGCTTCGACAACGTCGTGAAGCGGTACGGCGACCATGTCGTCCTGGACGGGCTGGACTTCTCGGTACGGCGCGGCGAGAACGTCACCCTGATCGGGCCGAGCGGCTCGGGCAAGACCACCATCCTGCGGCTGCTGATGACGCTGGAGAAGGTCAGCGACGGAGTGATCTGGGTGGACGGCGACCCGCTGTCCCACACCAAGGCGCCCGACGGCTCGCTGAGGCCGGCGACGGAGAAGCATCTGCGCGAGGCCCGGAAGAAGATCGGCATGGTCTTCCAGCAGTTCAACCTCTTCCCCCATATGAAGGTGCTTCAGAACATCACCGAGGCCCCGGTCAGTGTGCTGGGCCTGGACCGCGACGAGGCGGAGGCCCGTGCCCGTGAGCTGCTCGACCTGGTGGGACTCGCCGGGAAGATCGACGCACACCCCTCCCAGCTCTCCGGCGGCCAGCAGCAACGGGTGGCGATCGCCCGCGCGCTGGCGATGCAGCCGGAGATCCTGCTGCTGGACGAGGTGACGTCCGCACTCGACCCGGAGCTGGTGGCGGGTGTGCTTGAGCTGCTGAGCGACATCGCCAGGAACACCGACATCACCATGCTCTGCGTGACCCACGAGATGAACTTCGCCCGGGACGTCTCGGAGACGGTACTGATGTTCGATGCCGGACGTGTGGTCGAGTCGGGATCACCGGAAAAAATCTTCACGGATCCCGCACACGAACGCACACGCGAGTTCCTCACCGCAGTGCTGTGACCTCGCCACTTCCTCGTACGCCAATGACCCTGGCATATGCCAGACGGGCGCGTCCCAGCTTACGGCGTCGGGGCGCCCCATCAAGTCGCCAACAGCCGCCCCGGAAAGGGCTCTTGGCGGCTATCGTGAAGACAGAGCCTGCGGTCACAACCTGGTGGGGGGAAACCGTGACGTTGAAGCCCGAACCGACCGCACCGTTCCATTCGGTGCAGTACGCCCTTCGTGTTCTCGAAACGGTCTCCCGGTACGGCAACGGCGTGCCGGACACCGAGATCTCCCGGGAGACGGGACTGCCCATGGGGCATCTCACCTCCTTGCTGCTGATGCTGCGCCGCGAGGGATACGTCGAGCAGGTCACCGACGGCGCGTATGTCATCGGCGCCTCGCTGCTGCTCCTCGGTTCCGGTACGGCCCGCAGACAGGCGCTGGAGACCAAGCTCCAGCAGATGCTCACGCAGCTGCGCGATTCGGTCGGTGCGGCGGTCTACATCAGCCGGTACGTCGACGGCGAGATCCGCGTCACGCAGTACGCCGACGGCCCCCGCACCCCTGCGGTCAACGAGTGGGTGGACTTCCGTTCCTCCGCGCACGCCTCGGCCGTCGGCAAGTGCCTGCTGGCCCAGCTCGACCAGAACGGCCGCCGCGACCACCTCTCGCGCCACAAGACGGCCCGGCTCACCTCACGGACGATCACCAGCGAGAAGGTGCTCTTCTCCAAGCTGGACAGCCAGCCGGCGACGGTCCCGGTGCTCGACCTCCAGGAGTACGCGGTCGGCACGGTGTGCGCGGCGGTACCGCTGACGGCCGGGTCGTCGGCGGGTTGCCTTGCACTGTCCCTGCCGGTCGAGGACGCGCATCGCCTGCGCGCAGCGGCAGCCACGCTGAACCGGCGGGCGGCACCCGTGCTCCTGTCGCTGGCGCTCTAGGTGCTGTGACCGGAAAGGTTTGCCGGAAAGCTCGCGGTGTCCGGTGCGGTGCATCGCAAGGCGGAGCATTGCCCGCGTACTGGATGTACTCGGGTGATGCGACAACGCGGCGAGGTGCCGTGCCGGGCGTCGCGAGCCGGTGAACCTTTCCGGTCGCAGCACCAGGGGGCCGAGGGTTCGGCGAGGCCCACCGGGGTACCCCGGGGCGGCTTCGTCCTCAATCGCCAAACGGGCTCGATTTTGCTCCTCGGGCCTGATTTTGCGGGACGGGAATCGATTTGACCCGATACATTCCGTTTGCCCGAGTGTCATCAGCACCCTCGGGAGCAGGTATTATTTTCTAGTCAGCAGGCGCCGCTAGCTCAGTTGGTTAGAGCAGCTGACTCTTAATCAGCGGGTCCGGGGTTCGAGTCCCTGGCGGCGCACAGACAACGCACTGGGCGGTTCACGTACACACGTGAACCGCCCAGTGCGTTTTTTGCTGCCCCTCTAGATGTACGAACGTTTTACACACTCGTACTAGACAAGTGTTTTAAACGCTCGTACATTTCCTGGCATGACGAACGCTACGAGCACCACCGCCGAGCGCGGCCACCTCGCCGGCCGCCGGGAATGGACCGCCTTCGTGGTCCTCCTGCTGCCCCTCCTCCTCGTCTCGATGGACGTCTCCGTCCTCTTCTTCGCCATCCCGTCCATCGACCGGGACCTCGCCCCCAGCGCCACCCAGCAGCTCTGGATCTTCGATGTGTACGCCTTCGCCCTGGCCGGTCTGCTGATCACGATGGGCTCGCTCGGCGACCGGATCGGCCGCCGGAAGCTGCTGCTGCTCGGGGCGTTCGCGTTCAGTACCGCGTCCGTCGCGGCCGCGTACTCCACCAGCCCCGAGATGCTGATCGCGGCCCGCGCGCTGCTCGGGATCGGCGGGGCGACGCTGATGCCGTCGACGATGGGTCTCGTGCGGAACATGTTCCGCGACGAGCGGCAGCGCGGCCGGGCCGTCGGCATCTGGTCGGGCGCCATGGCCGGCGGGATCGCGCTCGGCTCGGTGCTCAGCGGGGTCATGCTGCAGCACTTCTGGTGGGGCTCGGTCTTTCTGATCAATGTGCCGGCGATGGTGCTGCTGCTGGTCCTGGTGCCGGTGCTGGTCCCGGAGTTCAAGGACCCGAACCCCGGCAGGTTCGACTTCCTGAGCGTGCCGCTGTCGATGGGCGCCGTGCTGCCCGTCGTCTACGGGATCAAGGAGAGCGCCGCCCATGGGCTCGATCTGCGATACGGACTGGTCATCGCCGCCGGGCTCCTCGTCGGCCGGCTCTTCGTCCGCCGCCAGCACAACCGCAGCGACGCGATGATCAGCCGGGAACTGTTCCGTGACCGCGGCTTCGCGGCCGGAATCGGGCTGAACTCGCTGGCCGCCTTCGCCATGATGGGCTCGGCGTTCTTCACCACGCAGTATCTGCAGTCGGTGCTCGGCATGGGCACCATGGAGGCCGCGCTGTGGAGCTTGGCCCCGTCACTGGCGGTGGGTGCTGCGGCCCCGACGGCCACGGCGATCGCCCAGCGGACCGACCGTACGCGAGTCGTCTGCGCCGGTTTCGTCATCGCCGCCGCCGGTTTCGCCGTACTCGCGCTGACCGGTACGGACTCGCTGTGGCTGCTGCTCGGCGGCAGCGCGGTGATGAGCTGCGGCATCGTCACCGTGATGGCGCTGGTCTCGGACCTGGCGCTGACCACCGCCCCACCGGAGAAGGCGAGTTCGGCGGCCTCTCTGCTGGAGACAGGCCAGGAGTTCGGCGGCGCGATGGGGATGGCCCTGCTGGGCGCGGTGGCCACGGCGGTCTACACCGCGGACATGCCGGGCTCGGCGCCGGAGGCGGCCCGCAAGACGCTGCCGGGCGCGGTGGCCACGGGGGACGGTTCGCTGATCTCGGTCGGGAGGGAGGCATTCGTGCACAGCATGCAGTACGCCTCGGTGGCTGGGGCCGCACTGTTGCTGGCGGGGGCGGTGCTGGCCGTGACGCTGCTGCGGCGGAGGTCCGCGGTGACGCCGCGGGAGGAGCCGGCCCTGACGAATTGCTGATCGCTTCAGAATGGGGTTCGGATTCCTCTCAAGTGGGACGTGCACATCGGCTCCACCGCCTGCCGGGCCCGTCAGCACGCTGCCGGAGCGGCGAGTGGGGCGGGGCCGGCGAGGGTTCGGGCTTTTTCGACCGTACGCCACGGCTTTACCTCGGGTTATCACCCTTTTGATGCGTTTTCCCTGGTTACGGCCGGTATGACCTCCTTCCGTTTGTAGCGTGGGGCCTGCATCGTTCGAGCTGCCCGATGGGGTCTCATGGCTGCCTGACGGGTCGTATCCCGTTGCCTGCTCGACGAAGCACCGTTCCGTCATGACGCAATATCGCCGACAGGGTCGGCCCGTGCGCCGGCCTTCGCGTGAAGGAGAATCTGTGTTTTCGAAAAGCAAGAGGGCCGCGCGTTCCATGGCCGTGGCCCTCGCCACGGCTGCCGCGCTCACCGTCAGCATGCCGAGCGGTAACGCCTTCGCCATCGACCACGTCCAATGCGTCGGCGGGGAGAACTTCTTGAAGATCTGGTCGCACCTCGATGGCCGTGAGAGCGTCGACTGCTACGCGAATGGCGGGAAGACCGACTTCGGCGGGTGGTGGGTCGACCGGATCTCCACGGGCAACAACGACCTGATCTACTACGACGCCAACGGTGACTCGGTGAAGATCGAGCGCTGGCACGACATCACCTTCCCGAACTACCCCCCGAAGGTCGTCGCCATCCAGATCGTGTGACGAGTTGACATCCGGTTGCGGGAAATGACTGTCCCGGTCACGCCTTTCCGGGCGTGACCGGGACACGATGGCTTGAAGAGCGTTCTGCCGTCGGTCGCCGGACGGGCTCGATCCTCAAGCCCGTCGAGGGGTGCCTCCCATGCCCTTCAGGCCATGGGGGAGATCGAGGGCAGCAGGCCGTCTCGCCCGTGTGCTTCGAACTCGCCCAGCAGGCGGTCCAGTTGTTCCTCGCCGAACGCTTCGTACCCGCCCCGGGCGCCGTTCCACCACACCGGTCCCCCGCACCAGAACCCCTCGCGGCGCAGCCCCACCCGGTGCACCTTGTTCGTGGCCGTCACCGGCATCGCCGGGACGATGCGTACGAAGCGGGGGGCCATCTTCGTACCCAGGTCCGTCTGCTCCCCGAGGAACGCGGCGAAGGCGGACGGGTCGAAGCCGGTGCCCTCCCGCATCGCGAGCGCCGCCATCACCTGGTCACCGGCGACCGGGTCCGGCACCGCGTACACCGCCACGGCCGCCGCGTCCTGCCAGCGGGCCAGGATGTTCTCGATCACCGCGGCGGCCAGGTTCTCGCTGTCCACCCGCAGCCGGTCGTCCGTACGACCCGCGAAGTAGAGGAAGCCGTCGGCGTCGCGGAAGAAGAGGTCCCCGGTCCAGTACCAGCCGCCGTGCACCCGGTCCGCGTCCGCCGCCGCGTTGCGCCAGTACCCCTCGAAGGGCGTACGGCCCCGGTTGACCAACTCACCTATCGCGTCCGCCCCGTTGGTCAGCCTTCCGGACTCGTCGAAGACCGCGGCGGCCCGCTCCTCGCCGGTCTCCGGGTCGACGACCGCGAGATCGTCGCGCGACGCCGCCTTCCCGATCGCATGCTTCGGGGTGTCCGGGGTCCGCTGGATCGCCGCGCCGCCCTCGGAGGAGCCGTAGCCCTCGACCAGCCGCACCCCGAACCGCTCCCGGAAACGGGCCGCGTCCACCGCACCGGCTTCGGTGCCGAAGCCGAGCCGCAGCGGGTGCTCACGGTCGTCCGGGCGCTCGGGGGTGGCCAGCAGATACTGCACGGCGCGGCCGACATAGGTGAAGTACGTAGCCCCGTGCGCCCGTACGTCATCGAGGAAACCGGAGGCCGAGAAGCGGCGGCGCAGCGCGACCGCGGCCCCGCCGGCCAGCGCGGGCGCCCAGTCGGCAATCACCGCGTTGCCGTGGAACATCGGCATGCAGATGTAGTGGACGTCCTCGCGCCGGACGCCGAAGTGATCGACGAGGGACCGCCCGGCCGCCGCCAGCCGCCCCTGGGAGCAGATCGCGGCCTTGGGTGCACCGGTCGAGCCCGAGGTGAAGTAGAGCAGCATCCGTGTTCCGGGCCCGACTTCGGCCAGGACCGTGTCACCCGGTTTCGCTCCTGCGTACGGGGCGAGCAGTTCGGCGTACGCATCGGTGTCGGTGACCAGCACCCGCACACCCGGAAGATCCAGGCCGTCGAGCAGCGAGAGATGCGCGCGTTCGGTCACCAGGACGCGGCAGTCGGTGTGCAGGATGTCGCGGGCCAGTTCGGCGCCGCGCCGGGTGGGGTTGATACCGGCGACGGCGACCCCGGCCAGGGCCGCCGCACTCAACCAGAGCGCAAATTCAGGGGTGTTGTCCAGCAGTACCCCGAGGTGCGGTTCGCTGCCCGCCGGCAGCAGATCCGCCAGGAGCGCGGCCCGTGCGGCAGCACCCGAGGCGACCTGGTGATGGCTGAGGACGGTGTCCTCAGATCTCAGTCCCGGCCGGTGGTCGCCCCATTGGCGCTGTACGAGCTCCGCGACGGTGCCTGCGCTCCCCATGGCGCCGCACGGTAACTGACTACACGTCAGACTGAACATCGGAGCACGCATAGAACGCGTTCGCCGTGTCCGCGATGGTCCAGACGCTCAGGATGATGTGCTTCCCGGTCTTCTGGGTGGGGATGGTGCCCTGCTGGGTCAGGGTCGACGGGGGCTGCTTGCCGCCGTACGGCACCGTCATGAAGGGCTGCGGCTCCAGGTCCGCCCTGGTGAGGGGCTTGGTGGGGTCCCAGCCGTTCTTGGTGACGTAGTAGCGGAAGTCCGTCGTGGCGTGGCGCGCGGTGAACTGCCAGCGGAAGCTGAAGCCCTGCCCCGCGGTGACATCGGTGGCGGGCCAGTTGCCGCCGCGCGGGTCGTCGAGCTGGGCGAACTCGGAGTGGCCGCCGGAGCAGATCCTGCCGTCGGCCGGCCCTGCCGCCGGGAAGCCCTTGGGGCCCTCGACGCTCTGCGGCTCCCACTGGATGTTGCCGCAGCCCGTCACCGTGCCATTGGCGCAGAGCTTCTGGCGGCTGATGGGGTTGTCGGTGTAGCCGTGGCTGCCGGCACTGCCCGTCGCGAACATCGAGACGCCCGCTATCGCCAGGCCGACTACGGCCGCGCTTGCCCTTTTACGCATTGCTGTCGCTCCTCAAGAACGTGGGGGAGGTTCCATGAGCCCTGCTGCGCGCATGTGCTGCGGTCTAGACCAAGCCTTAGATTATTGACGCGACATGAACATGTCCAGACCAATGGGAGCTGGATTCCGCTTCGCCACCGGAGCGCCCCCGGAAGCCCTCAGGCGCCCTCCCCGCCACTGCGTCCGGTGTAGAAGGCCACCGTCAAGTCCTTGACCAGCGCCTTCCGTTCGTAGTCGTCCAGCTCCACGAGCCCCCTCGAGGTCAGCCGGTTGACAGTGTCGTCCACGGCGTCAACCACCGAAGTCAGCACACTGTCACGATGCTTGGCGTCGATGGCGGCGATCCGGCGGCGCTGCATGGCCGCGGCGACCTCCGGTGCGTACTCGATTCCGGTCGGCTGCGCCGAGTAGACCTCGACGCCGACGGGTTCGCAGTCCGCCTTCAGCATCCGGGTCAGGGCATCACCGACGGCCTCCGCGTCGCGCAGGGTGTGCGCGTCCTCCTGGAAGGCGTCGGCGGGCAGCTGCGAGAGGACCCGGGCCATCGCCGCCTCGACCTGCTCACGCAGATACGCCTCGTGGTCCGCGACCCCGAGCGTCGCCCGTACGGTGTCCCTGATCCGCCAGACGACGAGGACGACGACGCGCAGCGCCGTACCGTTGGCATCCACGGCGGGGAGCGGTTCGCTGCGCCAGTGCCGCAGGCGTACGTCGACCCGGCGACGCAGCAGCAGCGGGCTGATCCACATCAGCCCGGTCCGCCGCACACTCCCCCGGTACTCGCCGAAGAGCGTCAGCACCCAGGCGTACCCGGCCCGTCCGCGGCCCAGGCCGCCGAGCGCGAAGATCACCACCATCACCAGCGCGGCGAGGCCCGCCCAGACGCCGGAACCGATCCCGTCGTACGGACGCGAGCCGATCCCGAACCGGGCGAGCGCGGCGGCGGGCAGCGCGCCGACCCACCAGAGGACAGCACCACCGGCAACGATCCCGGCCAGCCCGGCGAGCAGTGCCACCCAGCCGGGCAGCGCGGGCCCCGGCCGCTCGGCAAGCTGTGGATCACCGACCGGCGCCGGCCGCGTCGGGGGCGGCACCTGCGGCCCCCTCGGCACGGGCGGCTGAGGCACCCCCGCCGCCGGCTCGTCACCGTCGTCCCCCCTCCGCATCACACCTGCAGGGAGCGCGGCCGCGTCTGCGCGCTCGGAGCCCTCACGGAAGAGCAGGTGCACGGGGATGGTGGCGGGCCGCTCATGGGCGATGACCGCGTGATGCCGCTCGGTCCTCCGTGGGGCGTCGGCGGACTGCCCGGCCCCGTCACCCCCGGCGACGGGGAGGGGGTCGAAGACGATGTCGGGAACGACCCGGTTCGTGGACGAGGACGGGGACGGGGTGCCGGAACCGGGCCCGGTGCGGTGGTCGGTCAGGGCCGGAGCGGGCGCGACGTCCGGGACGGGAGCGGCGCCCACGGCCGGAACCGATACCGAGGCCGAGGTCGCACCGAGGGTTGCGGAGTCCACGGCCCCACCCGGGACCAGGTCCAGCACAAGGTCGACCACCGAGTCGGGACCGGCACCCGGCTCCCCGTCCGGGACGGCCCCCGGGCCCGCACCGTTACCCGAACCCGAAGCCGCCCCCGCACCGCTCCCCGGATCCGGAGCCGTCTCCTCGCCCGCTTTCCCCGCCCCGTCGCACGCCTTCAGCCGGTCCGGACTCCACACCCGCACCGGCGTCTCCCCCTGCTCCCGCCTCCCTTCCCGTTCCCTCGCGTTCTCCGGGGTTCCGGAGCTGTCCGACACCGTGGATCCCATTCCCGCCTCCGTCATGTCCGTTCTGTCACGCGAAGAGTCGTCGCCAGGTCTCCGGGCCGGGGTAGCCGTCGGCCGCTCCGCCCCGCCAGCCCTGGGCCCGCTGGAAGGCCTCGACATTGCGCCGGTCCGCCTCGGTCCAGCGGGTCCCCGGTCCCGACTGGTAGTGCTTGCCGTATCCCTTCTTCACCAACTGCTTGCCGAGCCTGTCGACATGGCCGTTCGACCGACCGGGCCGGAAATAGCCCCGCCCGGGGAACTTCGAAGCCGGGTTCGAATCGCCCCGGCCGCTCCCGCTTCCGGCGGCGGGAATGTCGCGACCGGTCCCGTTGGCCAGGCGGTGCCAGGTGTCGGGGCCGGGGATGCCGTCCGCTTCCTTGCCCTTCCAGCCCTGAGCCTGCTGGAAAGCCCGGGTCGCGCGCCGGTCGGCGTCGCCCCAGCCCGGCCCGGGGCCGACCTTGTAGAAGCGCTTGCCACCCCGGTCCGCGAGCATCTTCCCGAGCTGGGTGACGTATGTGTTGCTGACTCCGGTACCGAACTTCCCGGCGCCCGGGAACGCCTTCGTCGACACTCCGCTGTCGCTGCTGAGCGACTTGTAGCGGTACGCGACGTACTTGGCGGAGTTGGTCCAGTACGCCATGGGCGTCGTCTGCTTGCGGGTGTGCGGCTTCGTCTGCTCGTACGCCGTGTAGTGGGTGTGCGTGGAGTTGGTCCAGCCGCCGAAGATCGTGACGTGCGAGCCCTTCGTGGGGTCGGCCGGATTGTGGAAGAGCAGGATGTCGCCGGGCTGCAGCTTCGCCCGCGCGATCTTCTTCCCGTAGGTGGCGAGGCTGCCGGTCCACTCGTTGCCGGGCAGGTTCCAGGCCATCGACACATAGCCGGAGCAGTCCTGCCGGTAGCCGTCGGACCAGTACTTGTTCATGCTGTACGGAACCTGCGCGGACACCCATTTCTTCGCGCGGTTGATGATCGCGGCCCGGCTGGTCTTGCGCAATGTGGTCCCGGTGGACGAGGGCGGGCCCGACGCCCCCGTGCCCCGCAGCGGCCCCGGGCCGCCCTGCGGACTGTCCGGATCCCGGTCGACCGGGGCGAGCGGGTCGTCCTCGTCGGCCAGGGTCTCCGGGTCCACCGACATCGTCGCCTCGTCCGTACGGGCGGCTCCGGTCGCCTCCGCCGCCCGGCCGCCCGGCGCACGCGCCGCCTCGGCCACGCCGGTGCTCAGCACCACTCCGGCCGCGGTGACCAGCACCAGCGCGCGGCGCGCGCCATGTGCGGCCGGATGACCTCCGTACCGCACGGGCAGGGCGCCGGCGGCAGTGCGCCGTTGTGCGGCGCATCCCGCACAGGTGCAGTCACTGGCAGGTACGTACTCCTCGAAAGCCGGCACAGTCATGCGATTCCCCTCCTCACTCGTCAAGATCCTTCGGCGCATCTGCACGGGCGCCAGTGTCTCGACTCTCCTGACATATCGCATTTTGACGGACAGAAGAGAAAAAACGACCATCCGACAGGCCGTGAGGGACCGGAAATGGTCGGGAGCACACCTCACCTTCGGGTAGAGTTCTTCAGGTCAGCAGGCGCCGCTAGCTCAGTTGGTTAGAGCAGCTGACTCTTAATCAGCGGGTCCGGGGTTCGAGTCCCTGGCGGCGCACGCAGAGTCAAGGCCCCCTCACCACACGTGAGGGGGCCTTGCTCGTTCACACCCCCCGCATCGCCACTTTCACGGGACCCGCAAGCGGCATACGGCTGCCACACAGTCACCACCCCGTCACCCAGAGGCCCGAAGAGCCTTCGCTTACGCCTCCGCGCACCCCTTCCGCAAGGGCTCCACAAATCGAACACATGACTGGCAACCCACCCTTTTCACCCTTGCGATCGGGACCGGGGTCGGACAACCTGTCTAGAGGTCGTCAGCTCCAACCAGGCTGATGTGCCGTGCAGTTGGGGGATGCAGAGGGGGACGTCTCCGGCTGTCCGCTACGTGGGGTGGGGGCCCCGCTCAGGGACAGATGCCGGGGAGGCACCGGACAGCCGGAAGGGCGCCGTTCCGTGTCTGAGCGGAAAGTCGCCCGCCATTGATGTCGTCCGCGGCGACCGACAGGGAATCGCCGTGGCCGAGACGACCGACCAACCACGCACTGACCACGCGTGCAGGGGGATGACCCATGACGTCGACGCCGACAGGCGCCCGGCAGCAGAACAACGACCCTTCCCGGACCACTCAGCTCCGGATACCGGCGCAGCCGAGGACCGGGGAACGACGGCGGCACCCGAAGAATGCGTTGCCACGTTACGACTACGAGCACTACAGCCGGCTCGCCGGCCCGCTGACCCGGCCCGATCCGGGCAGACCGTACCGGGTGCAGTACCGCTCGCTGCTCTCGCAGGAGCCGCACAGAATCCGCGCGGCGCTCCTGCTGGGCGCCGCGCCCCTCGTCTCGCTCGGTCTGTTCGTCTGGCTCATGCAGCCGGATCACTGGACCCGGCGCGACCCGAACCTCAAGAACGACACGCTGCTGGTCCTCGACATCGTGATGCTGGTCTCGATCGGCCTGATCGAGCTCTTCCGCACGCTGAACGTCCTGTCGAACGCGCACGCGACGCTGGTCGCGCGCGACCCGGTCCCGGTCGTACCGGAGACCGGCACCAGGGTCGCCTTCCTCACCTCCTTCGTCCCGGGCAAGGAGCCCCTGGCGATGGTGAAGAAGACCCTCCGGGCCGCGGTCCGCATCCGGCACCGCGGGACGGTGCACGTCTGGCTGCTCGACGAGGGCGACGACCCGGCCGTGAAAGAGGTCTGCGTCCGGCTCGGGGTGCACCACTTCACCCGCAAGGGCGTCGCGCGCTGGAACCGGGCCGAGGGTGCGCACCGCGCGAGGACCAAGCACGGCAACTACAACGCCTGGCTGGACGCGCACGGCGGCGCGTACGACTTCTTCGCCTCCGTCGACACCGATCACGTACCGCTGCCCAACTATCTGGAGCGGATGCTCGGCTACTTCCGCGACCCGGACGTCGGCTTCGTCATCGGCCCGCAGGTCTACGGCAACTACGACACGTTGGTCACCAAGGCCGCCGAGTCCCAGCAGTTCCTCTTCCACGCACTGATCCAGCGCGCGGGCAACCGCTACGGCGCCCCGATGTTCGTCGGCACCAGCAACGCGGTGCGGATCTCGGCCCTCAAGCAGATCGGCGGCCTGTACGACTCGATCACCGAGGACATGGCGACCGGCTTCGAGATGCACCGCGCCCGCAATCCGCGGACCGGCCGCAAGTGGCGCTCGGTCTACACCCCGGACGTGCTGGCCGTCGGCGAGGGCCCGACCGCGTGGACGGACTTCTTCACCCAGCAGCTCCGCTGGTCACGGGGAACGTACGAGACGATCCTCAAGCAGTACGGGAGGGGCCTCTTCTCGCTCCCCGTGGGCAAGCTCTTCAACTACACCATGATGATCATCTTCTACCCGATGTCCGCCCTGAACTGGATCCTCGCGGCACTGAGTTGCGCACTGTTCCTGGGGATGGGCGCCTCGGGCGTGCAGATCGACCCGACGGTCTGGATGATGCTGTACGGCAATGCCTCGGCGCTCCAGATCGGCCTGTACATCTGGAACCGGCGGCACAATGTCTCACCGCACGAGCCCGAGGGCTCCGGCGGCCTGGCCGGCATGATGATGTCCGCGCTCTCCGCCCCGGTCTACGCACGCTCGCTGCTGGATGCCGTGCTGCGCCGCAAGAGCTCGTTCGTGGTGACACCCAAGGGCGACTCGTCCAGCCCGGACACCCTCTTCGGCACCTTCCGGATCCACCTCGTCTTCATTGTGGTCTTCGGCGGCTCCATCGCCGCCTCCTTCGTACGCGGACACAGCCATCCGGCGATGCTCACCTGGGCCGCCATGGCGCTGCTGATCACCGCGGCACCGATCCTCGGCTGGCAGTACACCGTCCGCACGGAGAAGCGGAAGCGCCGCACCACCCCACTCCCGCAGCCGGCACGCATACAGGCCGATCCCGAGCGGGCCGAGGACGAACAGACCATGCAGACCGCTCTTGGGGGACATGAACGATGAAGTACCGTCCGAGTCTCCGTACCCGCCGCATGGCGATCAGTACGGCGGTGGTCCTGGCACTCTCGGGAGCGAACGGGCCGTGGGTGTACCGCTTCAGCAGCGAGCGCTACCACGAGTACAAGATCAATAAGCCGGACTACACGGCCGCGAACGGCCACTGGGACTTCCTGGACATCCCTTCCGGGTACCGGATCAATACGATCCACGCGGCCCTGCTGCACACCGGCAAGGTGCTGCTCGTCGCGGGCTCCGGCAACAACCGGAAGAACTTCGACGCGAAGAGCTTCCGCTCGGTGCTGTGGGACCCGAAGACCGATGAGTTCAAGAACATACCCACGCCCAAGGACATGTTCTGCTCGGGTCACACCCAGCTGCCCGACGGCAAGCTGCTCATAGCCGGCGGCACCAGGCGTTACGAGAAGCTCAAGGGCGATGTCACCAAGGCCGGCGGGCTGATGATCGTCCACAACGAGGACCCGGACAAGCCGATCACCCTGCCCGCGGGCACTCGGTTCACGGGCAGCGCGAACGGCAGGACGTTCGTCTCCAAGGATCCGGTGCTGGTCGAGAGGGCCACCAAGGTCTTCGACCGGAGGACCGGCGCGTTCCTGCGCAACGACGCCGGCCTCGGCCGGATCTATGTCGAGGCACGGAAATCCGGTGAGGAGTACGGAACGGGCACCGAGGACAACTACCGGATCGCGGGCCTGACCGGCTCCGACGCACGGAACGTGTACGGAATCGCGCAGAAGCTCGCCCTCGACAAGAAGGACTTCCAGGGCATCCGGGAAGCCTTCGAGTTCGACCCGGTGGCGGAGAAGTACATCACCGTCGACCCGATGAACGAGGCGCGCTGGTACCCGACGCTGACCACCCTCCGGGACGGCAGTGTCCTCGCCCTCTCCGGACTGGACGAGATCGGGCAGATCGTCCCCGGCAAGGACGAGATCTACGACCCGAAGACCAGGAAGTGGCAGTACACCGGCATCGTCCGGAGGTTCCCCACGTACCCCGCGGTCTTCCTGCTGAACGACGGGAAGCTCTTCTACTCCGGTTCGAACGCCGGATACGGCCCCGCCGATGTCGGCCGCGAGCCCGGCATCTGGGACCTGACGACGAACAGTTTCAGAAAGATCCCCGGCCTGAGCGACGCCGACGAGATGGAGACCTCGGCAACGGTACGGCTGCCCCCGGCCCAGGACGAGAAGTTCATGGTCATCGGCGGTGGAGGGGTCGGCGAGTCCGACAGGTCGAGCGCGAAGTCACGTCTGGTCGACCTGAAGGACCCCTCCCCGAGGTTCCGGGACGGCGCCTCGCTGGAGAAAGGCACCCGTTATCCGAGCGCCTCCCTCCTCCCCGACGACTCGCTGCTGGTCACCGGCGGCTCCCACGACTACCGCGGGCGCGGTGGGTCCAATGTGCTGCAGGCCCGGCTGTACGACCCGAGGACGGACACGTACAAGCGGGTCGCCGACCCGGCGGTGGGCCGCAACTACCACTCGGGTTCCGTACTCCTCCCCGACGGCCGGGTCATGGTCTTCGGCTCGGACTCGCTCTACGCGGACCGGGCGAACACCCGGCCGGGCGTCTTCGAGCAGCGCATCGAGATCTACACGCCGCCGTACAGGTACCGCGGTTCGCGCCCGGAGCTGACGGCCGGACCGAAGACCGTCCGACGCGGCGGCACGGGCAGATTCACGACGGCGCACGGGGCGCCGATCACCTCGGCGAAGCTGATACGGCCGAGTGCGGTCACCCATGTCACGGACACCGACCAGCGGTCGGTGGCGCTGGGCCTGAAGAGGACGGCGGGCGGGATCACGGTGACGGTGCCGGGGAACCGGGCGTTGGTGCCGTCGGGGTGGTACATGCTGTTCGTGACGGACGACAGGGGGACGCCGTCCGACGCGACGTGGGTCGACGTGCCATAAGTGCGGGTCCCCGGGGCGGGGCGTCCGGTGATTCGGGGCGCCCCGCACCCTATTTCGACGCCCGGGCCAGCCCCAGCGCGTACTCGGGCCACCAATCGCCCGCCTTCGGGCCGCCCTTGCAGTCACCGTCGGACTCGCCGGGCCGCTTGACCCAGAGGTAGGCGTCGACCAGTTCGTCACCCGTGTCGGTCGTCGGCGTCTCGCCGAGCGCGCGGCCGGGCGGGTTGCACCAGTTCTCCTCGGGCGCGCCCCCGCTGTACGGGCCGTTGCCGTTGCGGCTGGTGTCGATGACGAACGGCTTGTCGCCGACCTTCGCCGAGAGCTGCCTGCCGAAGTCCGTACTGGCCTCCGTGGTCTGGAAGTTGGAGACGTTGACAGCGAATCCGTCGGCCGCTGCGATGCCCGCCCGCCGGAGCGGCTGGAAGAGCGCGTCGGGGGTGCGCCAGCCGGCGTTGCCGGCGTCCATGTAGACGCGGGTGTCCGGCTGCTGCCCGAGCCGCTCGACGGCCCCCTTCAGCAGGTCGTACCGCTCCTCGTGGAACTCCTGCGGCGTGCACCCGTCGACCATGTGCAGCAGCGCGTCCGGCTCCAGGATCACCGTGGCACGCCGGTCACCGATGCCCTTGGCGACGCCGTCCAGCCAGGCCCGGTACGCATTGCCGTCGGCGGCGCCGCCCTTGGAGAACTGGCCGCAGTCGCGGTGCGGGATGTTGTAGAGGACCAGCAGCGCTTCCCGGCCGGCCTTCTCGGCCGCCTCCGTGAAGCCCTTCACCTCGGCCTCCGGATCGTCCGGGCCGATCCACTCGCCGACGGGCTGCCGCGCGATCTTCTCGATCAGGCCGGCGTTCTCCTCGTCGCCGTCCTTCGTGTACGTGGCGACCTGCCTGGCCGCATTCCCGTCCGGGTTGACCCAGTACGGGTCGCTGCCCCGGGGACGCTGACCGATGGCACCGGCATCCTTCCCCGCACCGCCGGAACCGGGGGACGAGCCGGACGAGCCGGACGAGGAGGAACATCCCGCGAGCAGCAGAACGGCCCCGACCGCGGCCACCGCACCCACCCGCACCATGCCCGACCGGCCGTTGCAGCTGCCGTACATCCACTCCCCCTCGGGTGCGACGGCGGTGCACTGCCGCGTCCCCTTCATCCTGGCACAGGGCTTCTGTCCGTTCACCCGGAAGCCGAGAGTGAGCCATTGTCGACGGTACGTCAGAAATGCTCTCAGTCACGGCGGTTCGCCGCCATGGAGCGCCGGGCGCGGTCCACCCCTTGGCCCCCCGTGCCGGCGCCGGCTGCTCCCGCACCCGTGCGCCGCGGTCGAGGACCGGCCCGGCCGACGCCCCGGGGGAAGAGGGCTGTCGGCCGGGCCGGATACCGGCGTCGTCAGTCGCTGCCGCTCCCCGCGGACTTCTCGCCGGTCAGGTAGGCGGAGACGACCACATTCGCGTCGTACGAGTGCGCCGCCCGGTCGTAGGTGCCGCCGCAGGTGATCAGACGGAGTTCCGCGCGGCCGTTCTTGTGGGGGCCGTACGCCTTGTCGGCGTTGAAGCGTTCCCGGGTGAAGACCTGGACGTCGTCGATGGTGAATTCGGCGACCCTGCCGTCCGCGCGGGTCACCTCGACCCTGGCGCCGGGGCGGGCCGCGCTGAGCCCGTAGAAGACAGCCGGCTGGGTCTCGGTGTCGACGTGGCCGACGAAGAGGGCGGGACCCTTCGCGCCGGGCTCGGTGCCGCTGCCGTACCAGCCGACGGTCCGGGGCGTGTCGAACGGCGGCGGTTCGATCGCCCCGTCCTTGTCCAGGCCACGGGCGACCACGGGCGCGTCGATGCCGATCGACGGGACCTCGACGCGCTCCGGCGCGGCGCCCTCGATCGGGTCGTGCGGCGGTGGCAGCGGGACGCCGAGCGGGCGCCCGACCGCGGCGATGTCGCCGGTGGTCGGGGCGGAACTGGCGCCGGAGCCGTCGGCGATGTCGCGGCCCCAGAGCCACAGGCCCATCAGCAGGACTGCCCAGGCCACTCCGGTGAGCAGCCGACCGCGACCCTCGGGGCGGTCGGGGGCGGACACGTCAGTCCTCGGCCGGGCGGCGACGGCGCACGCTGCGGAACCCCACGACGGCGGCCGCGACGGCAGCCAGGGCCAGACCGATCACCACATGCACGGCGCCTGGGCCGTCCTGATGGGCTTCCTTGTCGGTGAGGACGGCGGTACCGCCGCCGCCCGCGCTGACCGGCGCGAGGGGCGTGGCCCGGCCGCGGTCCATCACGGTGACCCTGCCGGATGCCTTGGTGCCTTTGTCGTCCGTACAGACGATCTGGATGTCGTGGTCGCCCGGGGAGGCGTCCGAGCTGATCCGGGCCTGCGCGAAGAGGCCCCCGTCCGCGGCAGGCGAGAAGCGCGCCTCCGAGACGAAGGCATCGGAAGTGCCCCTGGCCTCCTTGCCCCCGCAGGCGTCCAGCCTGAGGGCCACGTCGCCGCCCGGGGCGGCGGAGGGCGGGGTCACCGAGAGTGCGGTGCGGGAGTCCGAGCCCGTCTGGCCGGACCCGGATTCGGCCAGTGCGGCGGAAGCCGGCACCAGGGTCGCCGCGACGGCCGCGACGGCACAGAACGTGAGGGGTATCGAACGCATCGTGAACCTCCTTAGGGAAGGTTCACGCCTGCTCCGGCTTTTCGCATCCGCAGGAGCACGGGGGCGGGGCGGGCGGGCAAGGCCCCCTCGGAACGTTTTCCCCCCGCCCCCTCGGGCCGGCGCCCCGCCGGGCTCAGCTCACGTCGACGAGGTCGACCAGATCGGCGATGGAATCGACGACCGTGGACGGCCGGAAGGGGTACCGGTCGATATCCGCCATTGCGGTGAGACCGGTGAGGACCAGGAACGTCTGCATCCCCGCCTCCAGACCGGCCAGCACATCGGTATCCATCCGGTCGCCGATCATGGCGCTGGACTCGGAGTGGGCGCCGATCGCGTTGAGTCCGGTGCGCATCATCAGCGGGTTGGGCTTGCCCGCGAAATACGGGGCCTTGCCGGTGGCCTTGGTGATGAGGGCGGCGACGGACCCGGTGGCGGGCAGCGGGCCCTCGGCGGACGGGCCGGTCTCGTCCGGGTTGGTGCAGATGAAGCGGGCGCCGCCGTTGATCAGCCTTATCGCCTTGGTGAGCGCCTCGAAGCTGTATGTACGGGTCTCTCCGAGGACCACGTAGTCCGGCTCGTGGTCGGTGAGGACGTAGCCGATGTCGTGCAGGGCGGTGGTGAGCCCGGCCTCTCCGATGACGTACGCCGTGCCGCCGGGCCGCTGGTCGTCCAGGAACTGGGCGGTGGCCAGGGCAGAGGTCCAGATATTCTCCACCGGCACGTCGAGACCCATGCGGTCCAGGCGGGCGTGGAGGTCGCGAGCGGTGTAGATCGAGTTGTTCGTGAGGACCAGGAAGGGCAGCCCCGAGTCCCGCAACCGCTTGATGAAGGCATCCGCTCCGGGGATCGGCGTCCCCTCGTGGATCAGGACTCCGTCCATGTCGGTGAGCCAGGATGAGATCGGCTTGCGCTCTGCCATGTGGGACTCCTGCCGTACGCCGTGTGCGGGGACGCCGGCGGCACCGCGTTGTGCAGCGCCGACATCCCCGATTTTAGGCCGTCCGTTCAACCAGCCGATACGGCCGGAACGCCCGGTGCCGAATCACCCGGTGCCTGGTCGTCGGTGCCTGGTCGCCCGGCGCCGCCCCCCGGGTGGTCCAGACCCGTTACCTTTGCGCGATGATCCGCCGAAGTCCCTTTTCCTCAAGGTGAATCGCCGGCCTGCGGTCAGCTGCCGGTGGCCGACTTCCAGGCCTCGACGTACGTGTCCAGGTTGGTGCCGATGTCCGACCAGTCGGGCTGGAAGATCTCCACGCCGTCCATCAGCTTGGCGAGCTCGATGGCGTTGGCGTCGGTGGCCTCGATGTCCTTACGGGCCGAGAAGCCGCCGCCGACCGCGCTGACGTCCTTCTGGGCCTGCTCGGAGAGCATGAAGTCGAGCAGCTTCTTGCCGTTGGCGCTGTGCGGGGCCTTGTCGACCAGGCCGGCCGCGTACGGCAGGGCGAAGGTGGTGGGCTTGCCGCCCTCCTTCGCGGGGAACCAGATGCCGAGGTTCGGCATGTCCTTGGACTGTGCGTAGTTCATCTGGACGTCGCCGTTGGCCGCGAGCAGTTCGCCCTTGTCGACCTTGGGAGCGAGCTTGCCGGTGGAGGCGGACGGGCCGACGTTGTTCGCCTGGAGCTTCTTCAGGTACTCCATCGCCTGCTCCTTGCCGCCGAAGTCGTGCATGGCCTTGATCAGTACGGCCGTGCCGTCACCGGCGACTCCGGGGGTGGAGTACTGGATCTTGTTCTTGAACTTTCCGTCGAGCAGGTCCTCCCAGGTGGTGGGGGCCGACTTCAGCTCCTTCTTGTTGTGGATGAAGCCGAAGTAGTTGTTGACGACGGAGGTCCACTTGGAGTCGGACGCCTTGTCGGCGCCGTCGACCTTGTCGGAGCCGGCCGGTGTGTACGCCGTCAGGAGGCCCTTGCTGTCGGCCTGCTGGATGAACGGCGGCAGGGTGACCAGCACATCGGCCTGGGTGTTGGACTTCTCGCGGACGGCGCGCTGCACCATCTCGCCGGAGCCGCCCTCCACGTACTTGACCTTGATGCCGGTCTTCTTCTCGAAGTCCTTGAAGACCTTGTCGTACCAGCCGTCGCCGTTCTCGCCCTTGAGGCCGTCCGCGCTGTAGACGGTGACGACCTTCTCGTCGGAGGCGGCCGAGGAGCCGCCGCAGGCGGAGAGGGTGGCGGCGAGGGCGAGGCAGCCGGTGACGGCGGCTATGGGCTTGAGGTGGTTCTTGCGCATGACGGTCGTATCTCCTGGATGTCGGCCGGAAGCCGGCCGGAGTCGGTACGGGGGTGTCGGCCGATCCACGGATCGACGGATCAGCGGTACGAGGCCCTGGTGCGGATTCGGGCGACGCCGAGCAGCACGAGCAGCGTCGTTCCCATCAGGACCACGGCGACGGCCGCTCCGGTGAACAGCGAGCCACGGTCGGTGGCCGCGAAGATCTGCACCGGGAGCGGTGTCCAGTCCGGCGGGTAGAGCATCATCGTGGCGCTCAGCTCACCCATGGACAGCGCGAAGCAGAGCCCTGCGGCCGCCGTGAGGGCCGGCAGCAGGAGCGGCAGCTTGATGCGCCACAGGACGTACGAGGGTCGGGCGCCGAGACTGGCCGCGGCCTGTTCGTACATCGGGTCGAGACGCACTATTGCCGACGAAACCGACGAATAGGCGAACGCCGTGACAAGAATCGTGTGCGCCAGGATCACGATCCAGCGCGTCCCGTTCAGCAGCATCGGCGGCTTGCTGAACGCGACGAGCACGGCGAGGCCGACGACGACCGACGGCACGGCGACCGGCAGCATGAACAGCGCGTCGAGGAACCTCCTGCCGCGCCTGCGCAGCGAGGCGGCGGCGAGCGCGGCCCAGGAGCCGACGGTGAGGGCGAGCAGACTGGCGCTGACGGCGGTGATCAGGCTGGTGGTCAGGGCCTGGAGGGAGTCGCCGCCGGTCGCGGCCGCGTAGTGCTCGGTGGTCGGGCCCGAGGGGAAGGCGCCGGACCAGTTGGTGGTGAACGACGCGGCGAGGATGACCAGCAGCGGCACCGCGAACAGCGGGACGAAGAGCACGAAGAACACGGCCCAGGCGGCCCACTTCCCCGTACGGCTATGCACCAACACGGCGGCTCACCATCCGATACAGGCTGTAGAGACCCACGGAGATCGCGATGTTGACGACGGCGACGACACAGGCGGCCGGGTAGTCGGACTCCAGGATCGCCTTGCTGTAGACGAGCATCGGCAGGGTCGTGACTCCTTTCGCGCCGGTGAACAGCACGATGCCGAACTCGTTGAGACACATCACGAGGACGAGGCTGCCGCCCGCGGCGAGCGCGGGGAGCGCTTCGGGGAGGATCACCTGCCGCACGATCCGGGCCGGCCTGGCGCCCAGCGAGGACGCCACCTCCAGTTGCGCGGTGTCGAGCTGCGAGAACGCGGCGAGCAGCGGGCGCATCACGAAGGGGGTGAAGTACGTGACCTCGGCGAGCAGCACGCCCCACGGGGTGGTGAGGAAGTCGAAGGGCCCGTTCGGTGCCCCGGTGACGTCCGTCCACAGGCCGTTGGCCATGCCGGCATTGCCGTAGATGAACAGCAGGGCGAGCGTGATCAGGAACGACGGGAAGGAGAGGAAGACGTCGATGAACTTGGCGACCGCCCTGCCGCCGGGGAACGGCACGAACGCGATGACCATGGCCAGGACGAAGCCCAGCACCAGACATCCGACCGTCGAACCGACCGCCAGCCACACGGTGGTCGTCAGCGCGGAGCGGAACGACTCGGAGGCGAACACGTCACCGTACGGGGCGAGTGAGGTGCCGCCCTCGTCCGGGCTGACGGACTGCTGAACGACGAGGGCCAGCGGGTAGAGGAAGACGAGTGCGAGGACGGCGACGGGCGGCAGCGCCCAGACGAAGCGGGGGATCCGGCGGTCGCCCGCACCCCGGTCCGGGGCCTCGACCGGCTTGCGCGGGTCGGCGATCGAGCCCGTGCGGCGCTTGACGGACCGGCTGCCGGACGGTCCCGGGCGGACGTCCGCGGTCAGCGCGCTAGGCATGCGCTCCTCCCCCGGTTCCCGGTGCCGTGCCCGCGGGCAGCAGCACCGCATCCTCCGCGGCAAAGTGCAGCGTCACCGTGTCACCGAGCGCCGGTGTCTCGCGCAGCTCGCGGAGGTCCGCCTTGACCCGGTGCCCGTCGACGTCGACGTACAGCCGGTGGGTGGAGCCTCGCCACTGCACCTCGGCGATCGTGCCGCTCAGTGCGTTGGGCCCGTCGCCGAGCCCGACCAGATGGGGCCGGACGCACAGGGTGGCGGTGGCACCGCCGGCCGCTTCGCCGGTCGGTACGTCGAGCGCGCGCCCCGCGAAGTCGACGGTGTCGGCGCCGTCGGCGACGGTGACCGGCAGCAGATTCGCGTTGCCGACGAACGACGCGGTGAACTCCGTACGCGGGCGGCGGTACAGCTCCTGCGGGGTGCCGCAATCCTGCAGCCGCGCCTTGTCCATGACCGCGATCCGGTCGGCGAGGGTGAGCGCCTCGACCTGGTCGTGGGTGACGTACAGGATGGAGATGTCCGGCAACTCCCGGTGCAGTCGCGCCAGTTCGGCGAGCATTCCGGAGCGCAGCTGGGCGTCGAGCGCGGAGAGCGGTTCGTCGAGCAGGAGCACGCCGGGGCGGATGGCGAGCGCGCGGGCGATGGCGACGCGCTGTTGCTGGCCGCCGGAGAGTTCGCGCGGGTAGCGCTCGGCGTAGGCGGCCATGCCGACGAGTTCGAGGGCCTCGGTGACCCGCTCGGGGATTTGTGCCTTCGCCGCCTTGCGGGCCTTGAGTCCGAAGGCGACGTTGTCCTGGACCCGCATGTGCGGGAAGAGTGCGTATTGCTGGACGACCATGCCGATGCCGCGCTTGTGCGGCGGCAGCCCGGTGACATCCCGGTCGCCGAGGTACACCCGGCCCGAGGCGGGCTGCACGAATCCGGCGACGGCGCGCAGGGCGGTGGTCTTGCCGGACCCGGAGGGCCCGAGCAGCGCCATGACCTCGCCGGGTTCGACGGTCAGATCGAGCCGGTCGAGGACGGTGTTCCCGCCGTAGGCGACGCTGACCTGATCGAAACGGATCCCGCCGGTGGCCCCGCCGGTCATGCTTCCGCCCGAGCGACGAGGTCCGGCAGCTCCGCGACCGAACGCAGCACGTGCGTGGCCCCGTTGCGGGTCAGCTGGTCCTTGTCGTGTGCGCCGGTCAGCACGCCCGCAACGATCCCGGCCCCGGAGCGTATGCCGCTGAGCATGTCGTACGAGGTGTCCCCGGCGACCACGGTCTGCTGGACGCCGTCCACCGCGCCGGTGCGCAGGAAAGCGGCGAGGACCATGTCCGGGTGGGGACGCCCGCGCCCGCCCGCGTCGGCGGGGCAGAGGGTCAGGTCGGCCAGGTCCTGCCAGCCGAGTGCGGCGAGGATCGCGTCCTGGGTGACGCGCGCGAACCCGGTGGTGAGGACCACCGTGCGGCCGGCTGCCTTCAGCTCCTCGATCGCCTCGCGGGCGCCGGGGACCGGGGCGATGAGGCCGCCGTGGACCAGTTCCCCGTATGCCTCCTCGAAGGTGGTGTTGGCCTGCTGGGCCCGGTCCTCGTCACCGAAGAGGTGGCGGAAGACGGAGATCTTGGACTCGCCCATGGTGGCGCGTACGTAGTCGAGCTTTCCGGCGTGGTCGGCGGAGCCGGGCTCCACGCCGAGGCGCTGGGCCGCGGCGGAGAAGGCCTGCTCGACGAGGCCGCCGTCGGCGACGGTGGTGCCGGCCATGTCGAGCACGATCAGGTCGAGGGGGTTCTGCGAGGTCAACTTCTTCACCAGCCCAGTTCGTTGGCGGTCGTTTCGGCGATTGCGGGCGAGCAGGTCATGCCGCGCCCGCCCGGTCCGGTGACCAGCCAGACGCCGTCCCGCACCTGCTGGCGGTGGACGACCCGGCCGGTGTCGGTGCACTGGGCGTAGACCCCGGCCCAGCGGTGGCGGATCCTCGGCAGCGGGCGGCCGAGGAAGGATTCGACGACCCCGGTGAGGTGCTCGTACGGCTCCTCGACGGTGTCGAAGGAGAAGGGGTGCTCGTACTCGTGGGTGTCGCCGATGGTCAGTCCGCCGTCGCGGCGCTGCACCATCAGGAGCTGCATCCGGTGCTCGGCGGCGGTCGGCGCCTGTGCCTGCCGGGCGTTGAGGGTGTCCAGCGCCTCGCTCCGGTACGCCGGGTAGTAACGGAAACTGTCGGCGTCGGCGACGGAGGTGGTGAGCGGCTCGCCGAGCGGGTCGGTCTGCATCATCTGGAGGCGTACGCGACGCACCGGCAGATCGGGGCCGGCCAGTTCGCGGACGAGTCCGCCGAGCCAGGCTCCGGTGGCCAGGATCACTGCGTCACCGGTGTGCACATCGCCGTGGTCGTCGCGGACGGAGGCGGTACCCATCACCTCGCGGACCTCACGCCCGCCGAGGTACGTATACCGCCCGGACTTCACCAGCTCCTGCTTCAGTGCCAGTTGGGCGGTGCGCGGCTCGACCGCCGCATCCCGCTCGCACCACAGGGCGGCGGTGAAGTCGCCGCGCAGCGCGGGGTTGACCGCGCGGGCCTCGTCGGCGGTGAGCAGCTTGTAGCCGCGGGCCGCCGCGTCGGGGCGGGCGACGGCCGCCTCCGCGACGGCGGTCTCCAGCTCGGTGCGGAGCGGGGTGAGCGAGCCGCAGGGCCGGAAGCCGAGGCCGGGGACCCGGGCCCCGATGCCCTCCCACAGCTCACGGGCGCGAAGCGCGGTCTCCAGTTCCTCGCCACCGGCCCGGCCGCTGACCCATATCTGTCCGAAATTGCGGAGCGATGCCCCGCGCGCCTCGCTCTCGCGCTCGATCTGTACGACCTCGTGGCCGCGGTTCACTGCGTGCCAGGCGTGCATGGTTCCCACCACGCCGGCTCCTACGACGATGACTCTCACGACGGCTACGCTCCTCGGGGCTGGTGACCCGTACGGATCGGTACGGCAACGGGAGGGTGAACTGGGCCCCAAGCTTGGACCAGACCCGTTACCTTCTCGTTATCATGAGGAGTCGATCGGTGGCTGCCGTGTCCGGGGCTGTTTGGTGCCGTTTGGCGCCGTTCAGCGTCCGCCCTGCGCGCCCAGGTGTGCGGTGAAGGAGAACCTGTCCCCGCGGAAGAGGGTCCGTACGCGCTCCAGCGGCTTCCCGCCCGTATCGCGCGAGATCCGGTGGATCAGCAGCATGGGCAGTGCGGGCGGCGTACCGATGAGCAGCGCCTCGCGCGGCGTCGCGAGCACGGTCTCGATCCGCTCGTCCGCATCACCGAAGGAGATCCCGAGCCGGTCGCGGAGGTAGGCGTAGAAGGACGAGTCGGGGTCGAATCCCGTGTCGAGATCCGGTACGCGGGCGACGGAGACGTACGTGCTCTCCAGGCCGACCCGGTCGTCGTCGGCGAGCAGCACCCGCTCCAGGTGCCAGACCGGTTCGCCGCGCCCCACCCCGATGTCGGCGGCCAGCGCCTCGGGGCAGGGGAACCGCTCCAGACCGATGAGGTGACGGCCGGGGGTGCGGCCCTGGCGGCGTACGCCCTCCGTATAGCTCGCCAGCGAGAGCGGCTGCTCCAGCTTGGGGCCCGCGACGACGGTGCCGCGCCCCTGGCGGGCGAGCCGCCCCTCCAGCAGGAGTTCGCGCAGCGCCTGGCGCACCGTCTCGCGCGAGACTTCGTAGCGCTCGGCCAGATCGCGTTCGGTGGGCAGCATGCCGCCCTCGCCCAACTCCTCTATGAGGAGGGACACACGAGCCTTGACCGCGTAGTACTTGGGGATACGGCCGTGCTCCGGGATGCCGGAGCGGATGGGTGCGCCAGGTGTCTGGTCGTACGGGTAGTCCACGGCCCGATGGTGGCAGACGGACATGAACACCCGTGAAAGCCCGGGCGCGGACGGGCCTGACGACGGGTGCGGAAGGGGCGGTTCAGGGGCGGCGCAGGCGGCGGGACCAGACCACCATGGCCCCGCCGCCGATCAGGAACCCGGCAACGGTGATGCCGGGGTGCGGAAGGGCGGCCGGACCGGTTGCGGCCAGCTCGGGGAGGCCGCTGTCGGCAGGGGTCCGGCCGGGTGCGAGCGGCCGCGGAGCGTCACCGGTGCCGGTGACGGCGGTGGCGCTGGGCGTGGCTTTGTCGGGCAGGGTGTCGCGGGGAGTGTCGGCGGCCTTCCCGGTCCCACCGATCTCTCATGTCCTGCCGACCTCGCCAGCCCTGCCGACCTCTCCCGTCCCGCCGACCTGCCCGGTCCCGCCGACCTCGCCAGCCCTGCCGACCTCCCCCGTCCCGCCGACCTCCCCGGTCCTGTCGATCTCTCCCGTCCCGCCGCTGTTGTCGACGACGGCAAAGGGGTATTCGCCGGACTCGCCGACCCAGGCCCCGTCGTCCTTCCCGGTCCCGCCGCTCGCTGCGGGCTGCCGCTGGACGATCGCGGCATTGGCGGTCATCCGGCCCGGTCTGGTGTCCGAGGTAAACGCCATCCGGATCTCGACGGTGACGGTACGGCCCGCGGGAATGGTGAAGCCCTCGAAGGAGTCGGCGCCGTCACCGCCGAAGACGCCGATGTGTTCGTCCTGGTCGGTGGTCTCCCAGGTGACGCGGTGCTCCACATCGGGACGGCTCGGCTCGGAGAACTCCAGCTGGATCTGTTCGGAGGTCAGCTTCCGGTCCTCGTCGGTGAGGACCAGCACAGGATGGATGGCCCGGCACGACTCGGTGGTGGTGTTGGTGAGGTCCAGGAACCAGGTTCCGTAGCCGCCGCCGGATGCGTAGGTGTCCGGACCACCGTGGATACGGGTGCTGATCGGGAAGTCGTGCGCCTCGGGATCACCGCAGGTGGGCTGCTGGTCGGCGGTGGCGAAGTCCGGCTTCGAGACCGGGGTGGCCGAAGATGCGGCGGAGGCGGATGCGCCACCGAGGACGGCGGGAACCACGCTCGCCGCCGCCGCCAGCCCGAGCGCGAGCCCGTGCCGCGTCCGCCCGGGGAGCGGGTGCGGGGGCGAGGGAGGACGCGCGGAGGCGGTGAATACGGGGATGGAGGCGGCGGAGGACAGCGGGATGGATGCAGGACCGGCCGCGGGAATGGATGCAGGGGCGGAGGCGGAAGGTCCGCCGGACAGGGGCGGTCCGGACGGGGGCGGTGTGGGGGGCGATGGGGGGGCACCCTTCGCTGCTCGCGAGACGGTCGGCTCGCCCCGTGCGCCGGAGTTCACCGGTTCTGGGCCGCGACGCTGCCACGCGCGCGCGAGGCGACCGGCACCGACATGCCGGAGGGCCGCCCGGCCGGCGGCCCGCAACCGCTCGATCGGCTCAGGCGCCCCGCGTCCACGCTTCCGCCCTCGGCCGCCGGCGGTCACGGGACCGGAGCCGAACCCGCCGCGCTCGGCCGCCGAACGGTCACGGGACCAGGGCCGCACCTCCGTCCGTATCTCCGACGTCCGCACCCCCGACCCGCCCGAACAGCGGGGCCAGGACCAGCTGCGCGGCCCCCTCCGCGACCGGCCGGTCCCCTCCCCCGGCGGCGGTGACCGGCACGGGCGCGTCGATGCCGCCCAGCCGGGCGCGCTCGTCGATCACGGCACGGACGCCTCGCACGTACGCATCGGGGTCGGCGGCGACGGTACGGCCACCCAGCATCACCCGGTCGACGTCGAGCAGCCCGACGAGGTTGGCGGCGCCGGTACCCAGTACTCGTGCGGCCTCCGCGACATCACCGCGGGCGACGGCGGCGAGACAGAGCGCCTCGATGCAGCCGCGCCCCCCGCAGCTGCACACCGGCCCGTCCAGCTGCACGGTCTGGTGCCCGAACTCACCGGCCCCGGTACGGGCCCCGCGGTGCAGCCCCCCGCCCCAGGACCAGCCCCGGCGCCGAGCCCGGTCCCGAGGTGCAGATACGCGAAGTCACCCGCACCTGCCGCACGCAGGGCGAGGCCCAGGGCCGCGGCGTTGGTGTCCTTGTCGACGACGACGGGCAGCCCGGTCCGCGCGGCGAGCGCGTCCCGCAACGGATACCCGTCCCACTGCGGGAACCCGGTGACGCGGTGCAGCACCCCGCCCCGGTGGTCGAGCGGCCCCGGCACCGCCACACCGACCCCGAGCACCGGCAGGTCCACGGGCTGCGCGCCCCCGTCCCGTACCGCCGCGACCGCGCACGCCGCCGCCGCGACCACCTCGTCCGCCGGGGCGCCGAAGTCCAGCGGAGCGGTACGGCCGGCGGCAACCGCGCCGGCCAGGTCGACGAGCACCACCGTCAGCTCGTCGCGGTCCAGGTGCATGCCGACCGCGTACCCGGCGTCCGGCACCAGCCGCAGCACGGTGCGCGGCTTGCCCCCGGTGGAGGCCCGGTGGCCCGCGTCGGTCGCCAGGCCCTCGGCGCGCAGCCGGGCGGTGATCTTGCTGACGGCCTGCGGCGTGAGCCCCGTACGCTCGGCGAGTTCGAGCCTGCTGATGCCGCGCTGGCCCGCCACCCGCAGCAGATCCAGCACCAGCGCCGCATTGTGGCTGCGCAGCGTCGGCAGGTTCGCGCCGCTATTACTCCTGTTCACAGCTCCATTGTCCCTGTCGCTTGCACTTTGGCAACAGCGTTGCTTAAGTGGCGGGCATGACTGGCAACGCGACTCACGAGACGCCCGGGCTGTCCGAGACCCCCCTGCGCGTCGCACTCGTCGGCTACGGCCTGGCGGGCTCCGTCTTCCACGCCCCGCTGATCGCCGCGACCGAGGGCCTCGTCCTCGACACGGTCGTCACCTCGAACGAGGAGCGGCAGGCGCAGGCGCGCGCCGAGTTCCCCGGCGTACGGTTCGCCGCGTCGCCGGAGGAGCTGTGGGGGCGCGCGGACGAACTCGATCTGATCGTGATCGCGTCGCCGAACAGGACCCACGTCCCGATCGCGACCGCCGCGATCCAGGCCGGTCTGCCGGTCGTCGTGGACAAGCCGATCGCCGGTACGGCCGCCGAGGCGCGGGAGCTCGCGGCCCTCGCCGAGGAGCGCGGGGTGCTGCTCTCGGTCTTCCAGAACCGCCGCTGGGACAATGACTTCCTCACTCTCGCCCGCCTGGTCGCGGACGGTGAGCTGGGGGACGTACAGCGCTTCGAGTCCCGTTTCGAGCGGTGGCGACCGCAGCCGAAGGGCGGCTGGCGCGAGTCGGGCGACCCCCAGGAGATCGGCGGGCTGCTGTACGACCTGGGCAGCCATGTCGTCGACCAGGCGCTCGTCCTGTTCGGACCGGCGGTACAGGTGTACGCGGAGTCCGATGTACGCCGCCCCGGTGCCGCCGCCGACGACGACACGTTTCTCGCGATCACCCATGCGAACGGGGTCCGCTCGCATCTGTACGTCAGCGCCACCACGGCCCAGCTCGGCCCGCGCTTCCGGGTGCTCGGTTCGACCGCCGGCTATGTGAAGTACGGCCTCGACCCGCAGGAGGCCGACCTGCGCGCGGGCGCGCGTCCGACGGCGAACCGGTCGTGGGGCGAGGAGCCCGAGGAACTGTGGGGCCGGATCGGCTCGGGCGAGTCCCCGCTGACGGGCGGCGGCGCCCCGGTCCGTACGCTGCCGGGCGACTACCCCGCGTACTACGCGGCGGTCACCGACGCACTGCGCGGAAAGGGTGACAATCCAGTGACCGCCCTCCAGGCCGCCGCTGCCCTGGACGTACTGGAGGCCGCGCGCCGCTCGGCCCGCGAGGGCGTCACCGTGCCCCTGCCCGCCGTCACCCCGTCCACCTCCGCCGATACCGAAACCGATACCGATACCGAGGAGCAGAACGTATGAACCCCACCGCTCCGACCATCTCCGAGCTCATCGCTCAGGAACGCCGACTGACGCTGCCGCATTTCAGCTACGACGATGCGTACGCGCTCGGCGGCCTGCTCGTCTCGATGGCCCGGGAAAGGCACGCCCCGGTCGCGATCGACATCCGCCGCGGCGCACAGCAGTTGTTCCATGCCGCACTGCCGGGATCGAGCGCGGACAACGACGCCTGGATCGACCGCAAGCGCAAGGTCGTGGAACGGTACGGCGAGAGCTCGTACCTGGTCGGATCCCGGTTCCGGTCGAAGGGGACGACCTTCGACGAGTCCTCGCGCCTGGACCCGGACATGTACGCCGCGCACGGCGGTTCGTTCCCGATCGCGGTCGAGGGCGCGGGCGTCATCGGCTCGGTGACGGTCTCGGGCCTGCCCCAGGCGGAGGACCACGCCCTGGTGGTCGAGGCACTGGAACAGTTCGCGACGACGATCGGCGCGTGACGGCAAGGAGGGGTGGGGCGCTGCTTGCACAGCACCCCACCCCTCCGACCTTTATGGCCGGTCACCTCAAGACCCGGTCGGCGGCCGAGGACAGAGCGGTCACCCGGACGCCCCGGCGAACCACCCCGCCCCCGACACCACCGCTACGCGTCCTTCAGCTCCTGCCGCTGCCGCCCCAGCCCCGCGACCTCCAGCTCCACGACATCCCCCGCCCTCAGATACGGCTTGGGCTCGGGGTGCCCCAGAGCGACCCCCGCCGGCGTCCCGGTGTTGATCACATCGCCCGGGTACAGGGTCATGAAGTGGCTGAGGTATCGGACCACCTCACCCACAGAAAAGATCTGGTCGGCTGTCGTGCCGTCCTGCTTCAGCTCACCGTTGACCCAGAGCTTCAGCGACAGCGCCTGCGGGTCGGCGATCTCGTCCGCCGTCACCAGCCACGGCCCCAGCGGGTTGAACGTCTCGCAGTTCTTGCCCTTGTCCCAGGTGCCGCCGCGCTCGATCTGGAACTCGCGCTCGGAGACATCGTGCGCCGTCGCGTATCCGGCGACATGCGCGAGCCCCTCCTCGGCGGACTCCAGGTAGCGAGCGGTGCGCCCGATGACGACCGCGAGCTCCACCTCCCAGTCGGTCTTGACGCTGCCGCGCGGCACCAGCACCGTGTCGTCGGGCCCGACGACGGTGTCCGGCGCCTTGAAGAACAGGATCGGCTCGGCGGGAATCTCCGCACCGGTCTCTGCGGCGTGGTCGTGGTAGTTCAGCCCGATGCACACGATCTTGCCGATCCGGGCGAGCGGCGGCCCGACCCGCAGCCCCTCGGCGTCGAGCTCGGGCAGTTCGCCGGGCGCGGCCGCGGCGGCCCGTACCCGGGCGAGCGCGGACTCGTCGGCGAGCAGCGCGTTGTCGATGTCGGTGACGATTCCCGACAGGTCACGCAGGGTTCCGTCCTCGTCCAGCAGTGCCGGTCGTTCCGCGCCTGCCGTACCCACACGAAGCAGCTTCAACGGTCTTTCTCCCCTTGGTCGAGATCGGGCCCGTCGGATGGGTGTCGGCCATCGCAGGCTTGTCCGATCGTCCAAGACATCCGATCACTCCGCAAGACCCTGTTCACACACTGGACCGGCGCACTGGCCGTCCCGACTCACGCCGCGGTGGCCATGGCGGTGCCGGCGGCCGGCATGTCGCGGTAGAGGACGGCCCGCTCGATCGCGGTCCAGGTGGTGCTCGTGACGACGTACAGCGCGGCGGCGAGCGGTACGACGGACACGGTGAACAGGGTGGCGAAGGACATCAGGGGCATCAGCTTCGTCATCGCGCCCATGCCCGGGACCGGCTGTCCGTCGGGCCCGGTGGCCGGGGTGACGGGGTTGGCGGCCATCTGCTGCTTCGTACGCCGGAAGTTGAAGGTGGCCACGACGGCGACGATCGCGAACAGGCCGAGGTAGACCATGCCCTGCGCCCCGAACAGCCCGCCGTGCGCGAGCGCGTCCTGCCAGCGCTCGCCGAGCGGGGCTTCGAAGAGCTGGTGGCCGAGCAGCTCGTTGGGGTGGCCGTCGATCGTCCGGCTGGAGAAGAGGTGGTAGAGGAGGAAGAAGGCGGGCATCTGCAGAAGGCTCGGCAGGCAGCCGGAGAGCGGCGAGACGTTCTCCGCCTTGTGCAGTTCCATGAGCGCCTTCTGCATGCGCTCGGGGTTCTTGCCGTGTTTCTTGCGCAGCTCGGCGATCTGCGGCTGGAGCCTGGTGCGGGCCTTCTGCCCGCGCGCGGCGGCCCGCGACAACGGGTGCACGGCGAGCCGCACGAGCGCTGTGAACAGCACGATCGCGGCGGCGGCGGACGCGCCCTGGAAGAGCGGGTGCAGCACATCGGCCAGCGCGCCGACCAGGGCGGCGAATGCGGACATGAAGACGGACATGGGTGAGCCCTCCGGGGGTCTCGTCGTGCCGGGAGGAAGAGCGAACTCGGCATGACGAACCGCGAGGGGTGCCTACGGGTGGTGCGAGCCCCTACGCGGCCGTCGGGAGGGCACGGCCGGGGGCTCGGGGGCGCCTGCGCCCCTTGGCGTCCGGGTCTCGCTGCGGCAGGAACGCGGTGCGTTTCTCCCGGTCGCGGATGGCCGTACGGACCCGGGTGCGGGGCATGGGGACGGCGCAGCGGGCGCTGATGACCGAGGCGGCGACGAGCGCGGAGCCGGCGGCCGCCGTGGCGGCGAGCGCGACGGCGGCGGAGAGGCTGCCGCCTTCGGCGAGGACGACTTCGGTGACGAGGAAGAGCAGCAGTCCCAGGGGGCGGAGCAGCCGGGCGAGGCCACCGCGCAGACGGTTCACGTCACCACTCATCGGCCCCTCCCTTCTTCCCCTTCGCGGCCTGACGGCCGGGCTCACTCAGCCACGCCTTTCGCGCAGGTGTGCGTTCGGCTCTCCAGCCGTTATACACGATGGGTCCGGCACACCTGTCCGCGCTGGGCGCGATCGGTCTCCAGCGGCCGCGGCAGTCGGTGCGGCGCGAGCAGGGCGCGGCTGACCGGACCGGCAGGGTCCGGATCGAGTCCGTCGCCCGGCCGCATCTCGAATCGTCGGCCGGCGGGCTGTTCACCGGTCTGTCACTGATCGACCTGTTCAGCTGTCTGCCGACGCTGCTCCAGCAGGCGCCGGGGATGTCCGCGCCGCGGGAACGCCGCTGAGCTCCACGCCGTCCTCCGGGGACCCGATCCCGTCCCGCGCGAGCACCTCGCTGTCCGGCCGGTCGTCGTGCTCGCGCGGGCCCGCGTACGTCACGGCGAGCGCGACGGCGAGGTTGGCGCCGAGCGCCACGATGCCCGCGTTCACCCCCCACACCGGATCGTTCTCCGTGAACACGAACCCGCACACCATGCCCACGCCGACGACCAGCCCGCTCATCGCCCCGAGCAGGGTCAGCCGCCGCCACATCAGCCCCAGCAGCACCATGGGGAGCAGCTGTGCCATCCCCTCGTACGAGATGAGGGAGAGTCGTACGAGGGTGTTCGGCGCGGTGTACGTGAGCACGAGCGCGATCACCCCCGCGGCCACCACGACGGTCTGCGCGGCGCCCTTCTGCCGCCGCTCCCACCGTGGCACGAGCGAGAGCACACTGCGCCCCCACATCGTTCCGATGACCAGCATGAAGACGGCCATCGGCACGATCGACGACAGAGCCGCCGCCACACCGATGACGCCGACCGCCCAGGCCGGCAGCGAGTCCACGACCAGCTTGAAGAGCGCCAGGTTGGACTCGGCGCCGACGAGCCCCGGCACGACGAAGAGAGCGGCCATGCCGAGCAGCATGGGCACGAAGAGCAGCACGTTGTAGGCGGGCAGCCACATCGCGTTGCGCCGCAGTACGTCGGCGTTCCTGGCGCCGAGGTAGCCGGCGACGGTCGTCGGGAAGATCACCACGGTGAGGGAGTTGAGGAACGAGGTGGTGATGAACCAGGCCTGCCCGAGCCCGCTGTCCCCGTGCCCGGGGAAGGTCAGCCACTGGCTCTTCTCGGTGACGAGCCGGTCGAGGAAGGGCCCGTAGCCGTCGAAGTAGTGGATCGGTACGTAGAGGGCGAGGAAGCCGAGCGTGGCGATCACGAGGATGTCCTTGAGGACGGACACCCACGCGCTGCCGCGCAGCCCGCTCACCACGACGAAGCCGGTGGTGACGGCGAAGGCTATGAAGTAGGCCCAGTTCAGGCTGATGGCACCGTAGGAGATCGTCGATACGACCACGCCCATGCCGGTGATCTGGAGCTGGATGTACGGCAGCAGGAAGACGGTCGCGAGGACGGCGACCAGCGCACCGAGCCAGGGCCGTCCGAAGCGGTGCGCCACCATGTCGGTGATCCCGACGAGTCCGTGCTTGCGTGCGTACGCCCAGAGCGTCGGCCCGACGACATAGCCGAGGGCGTAACCGCAGGACATGTACGCCACCACGTAGAGCACGGGCGCCCCGTAGTTGTAGCCCCATCCCGCGGCGCCCAGGTAGCTGAAGCTGGTGTAGCCCTCGCCGGCCATCAGCACCCAGATGAACACGGTCCCGAGGCTGCGCCCGCCCACGGACCACTCCGCGAGCCCGCCGCCCTCGCCGCTCCCATTCCGCCGCCCGCGCATCGCGAGCAGCCCGAGGGCGACGGTGACGACCATGAAGACCCCGAAGACGGAGGTCGCGACTGCGGCGTTCACCGGCGGTCCCCCCGTCGAGTCAGCCATACGGCGACGGGTGTCAGCAAGGTCGCCCCGAGCAGCCATACGAAGAGGAACGGCAGTCCGAGAACCACGGGACGGACCCGGTTCACGAACGGCAGCAACCCCAGGTACAGCACGTAGGGGACCAGCAACCACAACAACTGCGGACGTCGTCTGAGCACGTCAGAAAACCTTAGTGCGACACCGCTACCGCCCCCGGACCCCCGTGAGCTTCCCCCATACGACAAGCCGGTAACGGGAGGTGAATTCGGGCGTGCACGTAGTGAGCGTCACATACGAACCGGCCGTGCCGTACCCGGCGTGCGGGTTCACATTGCTGCGCGGGACGGCCGCGATGACACCGCTGTCACCGGCGCTGGTCTGCCCGAGCGTCCGGTCGACGGTGTACGTGTAGACGGCGTCCCGGGTCTCCACATCGATCCGGTCCCCGCGCCGCAGCCGGTTGATGTACCGGAAGGGTTCGCCGTGCGTGTTGCGGTGCCCGGCGAGCGCGAAGTTCCCGGCCTGGCCGGGCTGTGCGGTGCGCGGGTAGTGCCCGACGTACCCCTTGTCGAGGACGCCGCGTTTGCTGATGCCCTGGGCGACGGGGGCCGCGAGCCCGAGCCGCGGGATACGGATGACGGCGTACGCCTGGTCCCAGCGGGGCGCGGGGTGCGGTGCGCCCCCCGGACGAACCCCCGCCGGAAGCCCCACGTCCGGACTCGCCACTGCTCCCCGTACCGCCCTCCGGCCCCTGTGGCTGTCGCGGCTCCTCCTGTGCCTGCCCCCGTGGCTCTCCCCACTCCCTCTCAAGCGCCTGCACCTTGTGCTGGGCGTCGGCGCGGGCCTGCCGGTTGGTCCACCACAGCTGATGAACAACGAGCAACAACAGGACGAAACCCAGGGTCACCATCACCTCGGCGCCCGTCCACAACCCGCGCGCGGCGACCCGGCGCCCTCGCGAGTTTCCCTGCACCACGACCGGTATCCGCTCCCGCACGGCCCGCACGATAGGGCCATGTGCCGTAACTCTCCAGGGCCGGAACAACCCTCCGTCCAGATGCCGTACAGCAGTACGGTGTGGTTCATGCGCCCCGACACGCCTGCTGACCACATCACCGAAGCCGAGCGCCTGCTGCGCACCGCGGCGCAGTACCCCGAGGACCGCGAGCCGCTGCTCCTCCAGGCCGCGGCCCATCTGGAGCTCGCCGGTGACCGCGCCCGCGCCACCACTCTCTACGACGAACTGCTCGGCTCCCCCGACCTCGACCACCCGCACCTGGTCAAGGCCCTGAACGCGGCCAACCTGTGGGAGTACGGCCACGAGGCCGAGGCCCGCGCGATCATCGACGGCATCCGTGCCGCGGGCCCGCTCGACCCGGCGGCCTGGGAGATCGCGGCCGAGACCCTCGAATCGCACGACGAGCTGGACGCGGCCCACGACTGCTTCACGACCGCGCTGACGCTCCTCCTCACGCCGGGCGAGGAGGTCCCGTACGCCACGCAGTCACTGCTGATCGGCCGCCACCGGGTGCGAAGGCTGATGGGCGTCGAGCACGATGTCTGGGACGAGCTGGCCGACACCGTCCACACGGCCTCCGTCACGCTGGACGAGCTGCACGACCCGAAGCGCCTGTGGGCACTCGGCTCCTCGGACCCGGGCGAGCTCCGGGCCGAGATCACCCGCCTCCGCGCCGAACTGGGCACGTACCGCACCGCGCTGTCCCGCCCGTTCCCGGTGGCGGTGCTGCACTGGCCGGCCACCGAGCTCGACGAACTCCTCAACGCGTACCCGGTCCTGCGCGGCGAGTACCCCTCCCACGCCGACCACCTGGCCCGCCTGGAAGCCGCACTCCGGGACCTCCACCAGGCCGGCACCCCGAACCTCGGCATCGTGACGGGCACGGTCCCGTCGTACGAGGCCTTCGCCGCCTCGGAAGCCACGTCCCCGGCCGACCCGGATCTCCTCCCCCAGTACGCCACCACCCTCGCCGCCCGCGGCCGAGCGGTCCCCTGGCCCCCGGCCCGCAGCGCGCCCTGCTGGTGCGGATCGGGACGGGCGTACCGGGAGTGCCACGGGGCGGACTGAACGACCGTACGAAGGGGCGGTCCCGGCGCAACCGGGGCCGTTCCCGTACTGCACGGCCACCCATGCCCTCGTGCGTGAACGTGACACATCGGGCCGCGACCGTCACGGCACGACGACGGGGGTGGTGTCCGCGGAATCCTGATGGCCACGCCATGCCGCCGATCCGTATGGTGCAGCCATGCCCGACCTCCAGCGTCTCCATCCCGATCACGTCCCGGCCCTGCTCGCGTTCGAGCAGGAGAACCGCACGTTCTTCGCCGCATCGGTCCCGGACCGCGGCGACGACTACTTCACGAACTTCGACGCCCGCCTCGCCGCCCTGCTCGCCGAACAGGCCGCGGGCATCTGTCACTTCCATGTCCTGGTGGACGACCAGGGCGTGATCCTGGGCCGCTTCAACCTGGTCGACGCGGCGAACGGCTCCGCCGAACTCGGCTACCGCGTAGCCGAGAAGGCCACCGGCCGGGGCCTGGCCACGGCCACCGTCCGCCGCCTCTGCACCCTGGCGGCCGAGGAGTACGGCCTGACCACACTGCGGGCCGCCACCACACACGACAACCCGGCCTCCCAAACGGTCCTGACCCGCGCGGGTTTCGTCCCGACGGGAGAGGAACTCCTGCTGAGCGGGCGGCCGGGGCTGGGTTACGCACGGAGTACGGCGGACCAGGTCTCCTTCGACGACGGCACGGCATAGCAGGACACCGGTCACCTCGGACGGCACCGCGAGCCACCGCGTCACCACCAGCCCACCCGCAGGGCCCGGCCCCTTCGTCTCCCTGAAGGCCGCGCCACGCGACACCGACGGCGGCACCGCGGAACAAACCATCCTGCACGCCTACCACCCGGCCCCCTGACCGCGGCGAACCACCCCGGATGACACACCATCCACTCCCCCAGCAGCCCCGGCAGACACTCACACTGTTGGCGAATTCAGACGTTGAGCCCGGCACGAACTGAAGCTCGCACCGGGCCCTCCTGTCCAGGCCGGTGCTCGTGCGAGGATGCGTGAGTGGTGACGGAGGCGGAGTGGGAGCGAATTCAAGGTGAGTTGCGCTTCGGTCAGGTCGTCACGGGCACAGTCGTCCGGGTGCCCAGGCCCGGAACGATCGGCATCTTCGTGGACATCGGCCTCGGCGTCGAAGGGTTCGTCGACGTCGTGCTTCTGCCTCGTACACGAATCGAGGACTGGCCTGCCGAGGGGACTGTGACCGACTTCGAGATCTGGTGGGTGCACAAGGGCCACCAGCAGATACGGCTCAAGCCGTCTGATCCGAAGTATCTGTGCGAGGACTTCGCCGACTTCGTTGCCCGATACAGGCCCGCTTGGCCATCCGAAATCGGCGAAGTCGTGAGGAGTTCGAAACCATCAACTCCGTAGGACCTGCTCAGGCTTCGCTCCGCTGAGCAGCCGCAAAGCGTGAGACACGCGTGCGGGCAGCTCAAGGAACGCCTGGCCCGCAAGCCGTGGGCCGGGCCCGGCCAGGCAGTTGCCCGTTACCGACCCACGCTCCTAGCTTTCGCGTCCCTCGGCCGGACGGACCGCGACCGCGTCGATCTCGAAGAGCATCCCGGGCAGCGCGAGCGAAGCAACCCCGCTGAGCGTCTGGGCGGGCAGCCGGTCGCCCCAGGCGCCGTGCAGCGCCCTGCCGAGGATCTCCAGCTTCTCCAGGTCATGGTCGACGATGTACGTGCCGAGCCGTACGACATGTTCGACGCCGAGACCGACACCGGCGAGCGCGATGCGCAGGTTGCCGAAGGACCGCTCGACCTGCGCGGCAAAGTCACCGGGCACGACTTGGCCGGTGTCGTCGGAGGCGTACTGCCCACCGATGAACACCAGCTCGCCGGGTGCGGAAGCGGCATGGCTGTAACCGAACGGGGTGGGGTCGTGCAGCCCGGCAGGGTTGGTGATGGTGCGGTTGTCGCTCATGTGTGGCGATTCCTTCAAGTGCGGTGTTTCCACCCGGTGAAGCTCCCCCAGCGGAGTGGACACTCGATCTCTGCGCTGCGAGGGCGATGTTGTGACTCTACTTGAGGCGCTTCGTACGGGTTTCGGCAGCAGGGCGTGGAGTGCAGCCATCGGCGGTTGCAGCGCACTGCGACGAAGCGGACGCAGATGGAATTTGCCTTGAGTTGATCACGACACCCTTCCGAAGACCCTCCCCCAACACGGGCGGGCTCATGCGAGAGCGGCTTTGTCAGTCCCGCTTGATAGAACTGCACGCATAGCTGACGAGATGAGGGGGACTCGGCGATGCCCAACGACTTTGCAGGCGAAGCAGCTCCGGTTGCTGGGCTCTACGAGACGCTGATCACCCACCGTCTCGAAGAGCGTATGAAGCAACTCGACTCCACGGGCTGGCACTCCATCGATGAAATAGTCGGCGCTGAATCTGCACCTCACGTGCTGTCACGCCACATCGCGGGCGCCGTGCGACGGGTCCTTCAGGGCCTCTCACCTGCGGAGCAGGTGGTCGCCGCCAACCACATCCTGGATTCGCTCAACACCATCGAAGGTGCGACCGAGTGGGTCGATCTCGTCATCGAGGGCCCCCGACAATTGCTCGCAGTCGCAGAGCAAGAAGCTCCTGGCGTCTACGCAATTCGCCCGGCAACACCCCTCTCCGAGACGGCACTGATCACCAACTCGCCTGATGATCCGAGCCTGGGCTTTGAGCTCCGCGCTGAGTTGGCCACGGCGGACCGCGTAGATCTCCTCTGTGCCTTCGTGAAGTGGCACGGACTCCGAGTCCTTGAGCAGTCGCTCTCCTCCGCACGCGATCGCGGCGTACCCATCCGTGTGTTGACAACGACCTACATCGGAGCCACGGAGCGTCGCGCACTGGATCGTCTGGTACGCGAGTTCGGCGCCGAGGTGAAGGTCAACTACGAGCTCCGCTCTACGCGCCTTCATGCCAAGGCCTGGCTCTTCCGTCGCGAGAGCGGCTTCGATACGGCGTACGTGGGCAGCTCGAACCTGTCCAAGGCCGCCCTTCTTGACGGGCTCGAATGGAACGTTCGGCTGTCGTCGGTCGCCACGCCATCCGTCCTCCGCAAGTTCGAGGCAACATTCGACGCGTATTGGAGTGAGCGCTCCTTCGAGCCGTACGACCCCGACAGCGACGCGCAACGACTGGACGATGCGCTGTCTCAAGCTGGCGGATCCGGCCGAAACGGTGGCACCACCATCACGCTCTCCGGACTTGAGGTGCGCCCCTATCCGCACCAACGCGACATGTTGGAACGCCTCGAAGTGGAGCGCACCGTTCACGGTCGGCACCACAACCTCCTCGTTGCCGCGACCGGCACAGGCAAGACCGTGATGGCAGCTCTGGACTTCAAGCGGCTTCGGCGGACGCTGGGCCGTGACCCGCGTCTGCTCTTCGTAGCCCATCGCAAGGAGATTCTGGAGCAGTCTCTGCGCGTCTACCAGAACGTGCTGACTGACGCGAACTTCGGCGAGCTCTTCGTCGGTGGGGAGATCCCTGATAGCTGGACGCATGTGTTCGCCAGCGTCCAGTCGCTCAACTCAAGTGTGTTGGACCGCTTCGCTCCAGACCACTTTGACGTCATCGTGATCGACGAGTTCCATCACGGCACGTCCCCCACGTACCGGCGGATCTTGGATCACTTCGACCCCAAGGAACTGCTGGGACTCACCGCTACCCCGGAACGCATGGATGGGCTGAACATCCAGGACGAGTTCTTTGAAGGCCGGATCGCAGCAGAGATGCGCCTCTGGGAAGCCCTGGAGAACGATCTACTCAGCCCATTCCACTACTTCGGCGTCACCGACAACACCGACATGAGCGCCATCACCTGGAAGCGGGGGTCGTACGACGCCACGGCCCTCAGCAATCTCTTCACTGGCAATGACGCACGAGCCAGGCTCGTCGTGCAGGCCGTGAAGGACAAGGTTGCCGACCCGGGCTCGATGCGCGCGCTGGGCTTCTGTGTATCAGTCGCCCACGCCGTCTTCATGGCCGACTTCTTCCGACGAGCCGGCCTGCATGCGGTCGCCCTGTCCGGCGAGACCTCACGCCATGAGCGCAAGGACGCCCTGGATCAGCTCAAGGCAGGCGCGCTCCAGGTCATCTTCTCTGTCGACCTGTTCAACGAGGGTCTCGATGTCCCTGACGTCGACACCCTGCTCCTCTTGCGCCCTACTTCCAGCGCCACGGTGTTCCTCCAGCAGCTGGGACGAGGCCTGCGTCGTACCGAGGACAAGGCCGTCCTCACTGTCCTGGACTTCATCGGTCAGCACCGCAAGGAGTTCCGCTTCGAGGAGCAGTTCCGCGCGCTGACCAACCTCACTCGCAATCGCCTGCTCGCCAACATCGAGCACGACTTTCCGCAGCTGCCGTCTGGCTGCCAGATCATCCTTGAGTCGAAGGCCAAGGATCTGATCATTGACAACATCCGCAGCCAGATCAGCGTCAACGTCACCCAGCTTGCACGCGAGGTCGCCAGGTACGCCGAACCTCAGCTCGCCGACTACCTGAAGGAGAGCGGTCGCGAGCTCAAGGAGCTCTACCGGGGCAACGGGAACTCATGGACGGGTCTGCTCCGCCGGGCCAAGCTCCTCCCTGAGACCGGGCCGGAGGGTGAAACGTCGCTGCTGAAGCGCGTATCGGCGTTCCTTCACGTCGATGACCCGCTCCGAGTCGCCGTATACAGCAAGCTCCTCGCTGACGACGCCCCCACGTACGACGACCTCAGCGAGCAGGAACAGGCGTATGCCCGCATGTTCTTCTTCTCTCTGTGGCCGTTGGGCGGCGACTTCAACAGCTACCAGGACGGCTTCAACACCCTTCGCCCTCAGCACGCCTTCCGCGACGAGCTCCGCCAGGTCTTCGCTCACGCCCTGGACCAGGCCGACCACGTACCCGTCCCCCTGCTCGGCAGGCATGCAAGCCTGCCGCTGACAGTGCACGCCTCGTACAGTCGTGAAGAGATCCTCCCTGCCCTGGGGCAGTCCTACGTGGGTGGCTTCATGCCGGGACACTTCCGCGAAGGTGTGAAGTGGTGCGAAAACATCCAGACTGACGCACTACTCATCACCCTCGAAAAGGACGAGAAGGACTTCTCGCCAGAGACCCGCTACAAGGACTACGCCCTGAACGAGTCCCTGTTCCACTGGGAATCGCAGAACCAGACCTCCGAGACATCCCCCACCGGCATCCGCTACCAGACCCACGAAGAGAAGGGCACTCACGTCCTACTCTTCGTCCGCCGCTACAAGAAGACGGACATCGGCGGGCCCCAGCCGTGGATGCTTCTTGGTCCGGCCGAGTACATCGAACACAAGGGCAGCAAGCCCATGGGCATTACCTGGAAGCTCCGTCATGAGATTCCTGCTGATGTATGGACCTACTCGGCAATTGCTGCAGGTTAGCGATCCAGATCGCTTATATGCCAGAAGCGCCGGTGTGCTCGAAGGAATCGCTTTCCAATGCGATGCTGGTCCACCGTCCTCAACGGAACCGATCGCGAGGTCAGACCTTCTGCATAGCGATCCACAACACGGAACTCATCGGTCAGATAAAGGGCACCACGGTCAAGTCGAACATGGCAGTTGGGGCACAGACACAACACGTTCCCCTCGACATCGGGACCCCCCGCCGAGCCGCCAAGCGCTTGTATGTGCGCCCCTTCGGCATAGCTCTTACCCTCAGCCCCAACTGTCAGCACTAGACCACAGATCTGACACGTGTACTCGTGCCATCGCTTAACCCGGCGGACAACAGCCGTGTCGCGGACGATACGTTCGACCGTAGTCGTCCGCCGCTGAGCAGGCGCCGAAGACACGTCAGCACTGTTCTCATCTGCTGCACCTTGGTCCTGCCGGTCGAGGATGTCTCGGACCTGCTGCTCAACGGGCGTAAGCTCCTGCGTTTCAGCTGGGAGGCGACGCAGCCTAAACCGGCAGATCCGAAAGCCGGCCTTACCGACTTCAGCCCAATCCTCGACAATCTGGTAGAGGCCGTCATACCGGTATCCGCTCACAGGCGAATAATCTCGATCACCTTCACTGCCCCGTATGACCCGTATAGGGTTGGCCAGCAGCCGACTTCTCCGGAGACCCGCGTTGCCACGGTTCTCCCAAGTCTGATCCTCTATCTGCCGACCAGTGTTGCGATCCCGACCACCAGCACCCGTGTAAATGACCTCATCCCACTTATCGAGGTCGTCTTCATAGCCTTGATTTAGCACGATCGCATCGGCAGCCCTCTCCCCGTCAGCATCAAGCCCCCAGGAGATACCCGCCTCGCGCTCTTTGTGAAGCTTGGCATCCTTGACAGCTTGTCGGGATTCAAAATGGACGCCCGGAAGACACTCATCCACATGCCCAAAGAAAGCTCTGTACGCAGCCATGCGAACATACTTCCGGCTATTCGATCATTTTTGATCACTCCTGCCATCTTGTGAGGCTAAGTGGCCGAATCCCCCCTACACTTGACCTAAAGGTGACCAATGACTGGGCCTGGCCCGACACCTCGTCGGGGTCATGGCCGCGGGTACAGCCGGTGGGGAGGTCGACGATCGGTTTGGCTACTCATCGGGACGAATTGCGGCGTTCTCATGAAAGGCCACGAGCAACTTCGAGCACTCCTCTCCGATCCTCGCCAACAGATGGCTGATCGCCGCCGTCCCGGCACTCGGAGCTGGAGGTTCGATTCCACGCCAGTGGATGGGGGCTGAGGCCAACACGATCCTCGGCGTCGCTTCAACAGTGATGAGGAAGAAGTCGTCCCGCCGACCGAGGGGAACGAGTTGGTGCACCGACACTCCGGGCAAGAAGCCACAATGCTGTGCAGCACACACGAGGCACCACAGGTTGTATGAGTCCGTCCAGTCGCAGTCCGCTTCCAAGTCATCCAACTCTTCGGCGATTTCGACAAGTTCCTCAGGCGAAGGCTGCTTCACACCGGATCAGCTACCTCGGCTTCGAAGTGCGTTTGTGCGCAGTCGAGGGCGTCGTCTGGATCGCAGCCGTGAGCACGGAGCCAATGGAGGAGGTCGACAATGAGATCGATCGCCATCTCCCTCCCCAAGGTCAGGCTCAACCGTTCACGACGGTAGTTCGCCGGGAGGCCGCCGAGCCCGCAAAGCCCCAGCAGTGCCTCCGCCTTCGCGACTTGGGGACCACCGACGTGATCGTTCGATGACCGGAGGCCGGTGGCCAGCTCGCACCAGGTGACCTTGGAGTCACCGCGCAGGATGACGCCCCAGCGATCTGCAATACCGTCCACAAGGGCCATGCCCCGCCCCGCCTCACTCTCCCCCGCTGCCGTGATGAGCGTAGGGAGTGCTTGCAGATCGGGATCGCTTACCTCGATGCGAAGACGGTCTCCGTTCATGGATACGGCTAGACACGACGGGGTGCCGCGGCCTACATGGCTGACCACATTTGTGACTAGCTCCGTGACGCAGACCTGCGCTGCGTAGACGACTCCTGGCAATCCCCAGAGCTCCAGGTGTATCCGCATCACGCGCCGCAGGCCGGCGAGTTCCTCTGCTTCTGCCAGAAACGCCAGATCCCAAGCTTTTCTGTCCACGCCGAAACGACACTCGTCCAAGCCAACCACCCCTCCAACACCAGTCGGTCACCGTGTGTGCCCGATCTCTCTCATACGGTGGCATTGGAACTCTCAAAATGGAACTCTCATGTGGAAGCAACGGGAGCACACGAACTGACGCGCGCCCCCGGAGTGCGCTGTCTTGCTCGATGCACCCCGCACCATGCACGCTCTTGGGGATCAACGTGAAGGACCACCGCCATGCCAGTCGGACCAACCACCCGTAGACGTCAACTCGGCGCAGATCTTCGCCGTTTCCGCGAGCGCAAGGGCCTCACATTGGAGGAGGCCGGGGCTCGGGTCGGCATCTCCAAGGCAACCTTGAGCCGCTACGAAACGAAGGAGGGCACGGTCAAGTGGCCAGCAGTCGACGCCCTCTGCCGTGAGTACGGCGCCTCGGATCAGGAACGTGCGTCGCTGGTCGAGCTGGCCAAGGGCGCGCGGATCCAGGGATGGTGGCGGTCCCTTGCGGATCCAATCCCCGAGTCGATGAATCTCATGCTGACTCTTGAAGACGAAGTGGTCAGTGAGGACCATTACGCCTGTATGTACGTGCCTGGCCTGCTCCAGACGCGCGCATACGCAGAGGCGGTTCATCGCGCCTCAGAGATGCGGTGCACGGACCAGGAAATCCACCACATGGTGGACATCCGCATGAAGCGGCAGGAGCTCCTCGCTCGGGCCGATCCTCCGCACATCTGGGCAGTGATTGACGAAGCGGTCATCCGACGCATCGTGGGTGGCCGCGCCGTCATGCGCGAGCAGTTGAAGTACCTCAGTGCTCAAGCCACCCAGCCCCACGTCACCGTTCAGATACTGCCGTTCGAAGCGGGCGCTCATGCCGCTGCGGTGGGCAGTTTCGTCGTCCTCGGCGGTCCTGCGCCCGAACTCGACGTCGTGTACGTGGACATCATCGGTGGCGGACTCTTCATGGAGAAGCCGCAAGAACTCGCACGCTATAAATTGGCGTTCGAGTACCTGCGTGCGCAGGCGTTGGATATCGACCTGTCTGCCGCGCTCCTGGACCAAGTCTGTGGGGAGCTTTGATGGATTACGAACGCACGCACTGGTTCAAGTCGTCCTACAGCGGCGGTAGCGGCACCGAGTGCATCGAGGTCGCCGACCTGATATCCGCCATCGGTGTACGCGACTCGAAGCAGCCCCAAGGGCCGCGAATCGCCGTCCAACGAAGCACCTGGACCGAGTTCGTACAGAGCTTGCGACAGCCAGCGTCCGGGGGGCGCGCTGGGCGCTCGTGATCAGACTCGGAGTCCTCCGCCAGTGGTTGAGGGTGATCGATCACTCCAGGCCTCGGGGCCGAGTCAGCGGACATCGAGGCTCCGGCGCGCCTGGGCGATCACGTGTTGTGCCTCGGCTCCGAACACGGCGGATTCGCTCAGGGCCCGCCACACCCACCGGTACGTGGCGATGGTGTCCGCGTCGTCGAGCCATAGCTCGGCATGCCAGTCCTCAGTAATCACAAGACGGCAGTCGAAGCATGCGGTTCTTCGTACGCATCCGGGTGGTCGGTTGCGTCCGCCCACGACCTCAGATCTTCGGGGGCGGCGGTCTGGCGGCCGTTCTCCAGCTTGCTGATCTCGGATTGTGTCCAGCCTAGGCGTGCGGCCAATTCCGAGCCGGTGAGCGGGGCCTCCAGGGCACGAAGCGCAGAGTTCCCGGAGCCTGGCCCCCAGGGCCGCCCGTGCCGCTTGATAGTCCGTGCTCACCGGTTCAGCACATACCTTCAGTCGAGCTGGTGGACTTCGGCCGCGAACAGCTCGTGCGGGACAGCGTGGTGCCACGCCGCGTCGCGTACCAGCGAGCAGCGCACCACCTCTGCCGGCTCCGTGATGAGTTCGACGTCCACGAGATAGTCGCGGTCGACTACAGCGGCAACACCAGCGCCGTTCGTCCGCCTGCCCGGCCGGATCACGGCAGGCCCCGGCTGGCGGCTGACATGACTGAGGCCCCGATGGTTTCGGGGCCTCACCCTATTTGGGTCCGCTGTGGAGCCTAGGTTTCCGGCAGCGGTCCCAACTTCTCGGTCAGGCTGCGGAGCTGGCTGCTCCGTAGCGATGGATGGGTCTCAAGTTATGAAGTCAGGCCCAAGGCCTTGGTAACAACAAATCCGAACGTTCCCACGACCGGAATCACACCGGCAGCCAGGCCGACCGCAGTAAGGGTGGCCACCCCAGCAACAACCGCACAGGTGGCGACAACTCCACCGACGGTGGTGCTGACGAGAATGACGTTCAGAGAGACAGATACTTTCTGGGCAAACAGTGACAACATTGAGAGTTCCTCATCTTCTAGGTCTTCACGGCATATCACCTCATATACGTAATTTATTCGTTGAGCCTCGATTGGCTCAACGCCCCGCCATTCGGGGCCTCATGGCGGTCCCATGGCGACCACCCCCCTCTTCCGTTATCGCCATTGAGTGTACCCAACTCAACTCTTCTGACACCAGGCCCACGTGCACGTGTGGGTGAATCAGGACCACCAAGGGCAATCCTCGGCGCGGACATACACACACACTCGAAGTCGAATATGCTTCTGGCACCTTCTGAAGACATATCGATTCGACTCGGGCGTTCCCTGGATGAGCATGAATCGCCACGAATTAATGCATTCCTCGACAACTGCACGGCGCTTGTTGAGGGCCACTGCAACCGGAACTTCGTTTGCCGGGTAGACCAGACGGTCACTCTCAGCCCAACTACCGCACCCAGCTCGCGATCCTGCACGGGCGAGCATCGAGCAGTCCGTCTCCGTTGTCCCAGCAGGCGGCGTCCCGTGCGCGGGCCGTGTACCGCAACATGCTCCACCGCATCACCGAGCACCCCGACACGGACGTCACGTTCGAGGCCGAGTGTCTTTGGTGCGGCTGGGCCGCGGAGCCTTCCACGAACTCCGCGAACGTCGACGTGGAGTGCATGAGCCACACCGGGCGTAGCGGGCACAAGAGCTTCCGGCGCCTCCGTACGTCGTTTGCCTTGGTCGTACCGCGCGGTTGAGCCCTCGGGTCGTACTCCCGGCCGCTTGCGGAATCAGCTCACTCGGCAGAGCGGCAGGCGTCCGTTGATCTCCGCCGTCGCCGGCGACGCGCCCCGCATGAGGCGGTGGCGGTCCCTGTCATCGGATGTCGTGGTCGGGGTGGGTCTCGTCGTACTGGTGCCGTGCCTCGGCAATGACCGTGCGATGGGTGAGAGACCAGTCGGCGAGTGATTTGACCAGGTGGGTCAGGCTGGCCCCGGTCTCGGTCAGGCGGTAGTCGACCTGGGCCGGGACGGTCGGGTACACGGTGCGGAGAACGAGTCCGTCACGCTCCAGCCTGCGCACGGTGAGCGTGAGCATGCGCTGGGAGATGCCGTCGATGGCGCGTTCTATTTCGCGGAACCGGCGCGGCCCGCCGGCGAGCTCGACGATCACGAGTACCGACCACTTGTCCCCGATGCGGTCCAGGACATCGCGGATCCCGCAGCCCGGGTGATCTTCGTGCCCGCAGGGGTCGAGGTCGGCGGGTGCGGCGGTTACCTCGGTGTGCGTGGGTGACATCAAAGTGCCTTCTTGTGACCGGTATGTGGGCGGATCAGGATCAAGCGTAATTACTTCAGAGAACCACGACGGAAGACTGTGACGGACATGATCTTGGTGACCGGAGCGAACGGGAACCTCGGCTCGGCCACACTCGCGGCGCTGCACGCCCGCGGTGTGATCGCGACAGGCGGCAGCCGTACGCCGAGTGGCGGGATGCGGCAGCTCGATTTCGACGACCACTCCGGCATGGACCTGGCGGGGGTATCGACCCTGGTGCTGATCTCCGCCGGCTATGCCGAGGACGACCAGGTCATCGGGCGGCACGCGGCCGTCCTGGACGCTGCCGTCCGAGACGGCGTCCGGCATGTGGTCTACACGAGCCTGACCGGTGCCGGCGACCACCTCGGTTTCGCGTTGGCGCACCGCGCGACCGAACGGCTGGTACGCGCTTGCGGCTTGCCGTGGACCATCCTGCGCAACGGTCTCTACGCCGAACTCTTCGGCGGTCTCCTCATGTGGGTCGGCAGCGGTGTGGAGTCCGCATTCGGCGAAGGTGCCCTGTCAGCGGTCGCTCGTGCGGACCTCGCCGAGGCCGCGACGATCACCGCAGCGGATCCGGCACCACACACCGGGCGCACCTACGACCTCGTCGGCACGCCGATCACGGCAGCGCAGGTGGCCGACCGGCTCGGAGTCCCGCACCGCACCATCGGCCTGGGGGAGTACCGGCGCAGGCTCCTCGACGAGATGCCGGAATTCCTGCCGTTCCAGCCGCCCATGCTCGCCTCGATCGCCACCGGTATCCGGCACGGCTTCCTGGACAACACCGGCCCCGACCTCGCTGCCCTCCTCGACCGCCCAGTCCTCGACCCACTGACTACGGCTGTCGCAGCCGCGTCCGCCACGAGACCGGGGGCAGCCGGATAGCGGCGGGCAGCCCGCTCCCTCCAAGCGGAAAGGCTCTGTGGCCGGGGGCCACCGGTCGACCGGTCCGGCTCCCCGACCGGTCGGCGAGAGCGCCCGGCCCGGACGCATGACACGTGGTCTGCCGACACAGCCTGTTCAGGCCGTGGTCTTCGCAGGCTCCGACTCCGTCGGTTCGGTCGTCGCGGACTCGTTCAGGCGCTTGCCGAGCAGGACGAACAGCAGGATGAGCCCGACCGTGAGAAGGGTGTGGCCCAGGCCGGCAATCCACGGCACGGCCTTGGGGACATGGCTTCCGAGCACGGTCTCGGTGCCGTGAACGAACATCAACCACAACCCCACCGCAGCCGAGTTCAGCCGCTGGTCTGCAACCGGGGCGGAACAGACCCGGGCAGTTCCTGAGTGGACTCAGCCGGTGAGCGGGAACATTCTGCTGAGACGCGGCAGCCGACGAGACGCTTCGTCCACGTCGCGTACGTCCCACGCCTCGCCGCTCGGTTCGGGGTTGCACGGGTTGTCCAGTCCCTCGGCCTCCAGTGCCGTCTCAAGGCCTTCCTCTTCACCCGTCAACGTGTTGAAGGCCTCAGCCGCGGCGTAGTCCAACGACTCCCACTCGGGCCACTCGTCGTCGGACCATGTCTCCATGGACCGCCCGGCCAACCGGCGCAGCTCCGGGACCTCCGCCAGTGAATCCGGGTCGGCCGCGGCCCTCCCGAACGCCTCTCGGCCGAGGCCGACCACCCAGAACTGGAAGTACCAGAAACTGTCGTCGGAGCACCGTCCGCCGTGAATCTGCTCGGCGGCGGCCCACATCTCCCACGTATCGATCCGCCCTCGCACCCGGTGCAGGCAGGACTGGAACTGCGCGATCTCCGGCAGTGGCCGCTGCATGAGTTGCTCACGCAGCGCCTCCAGCCGCTGGTCCGGGTCACTGGTCTGCTGCTGAGAGCCCTCCAACAGGGCCCAGAAGGAGTCCTCATCCATGCACCGCACTATGGCAGTCGGGTCGGACACTCCTACTGCCGCTCGGGCAGGGCCGCCGACGTCCTGTTGATTCTCGCGATCCGCTCCCGCCACGGGACGCGGTCGGGCTCCGGTGCCGGGGCGCCGTGGAAGGTCGCGTGTGCTGTGGAGCGGCGGCACGGTGCGCATTCCGTCTCGTCGGCCAGGGGGCGGAAGACGTGTTTCTCGCCCGGGCCCTCGCACTCCAACAACTCGCGGACGGGCGAGGGCTCGTACGGCGGGAGTGGGGCCTGGGGCTCGGGAAGTTTCTGGATGAGGCGGTAGCGCAGGAAGCCGACCGCTGAGCGCACGCCGTCCTGCGGGGGTTCGGCGAGTAAGGCCTTGCGCAGGTCGGACTCGCTCAGGCCGCGCTCCAGCCACTTGACCGCCTCCACGGCCAGCGCGCGGGCCTCGCGCACGCCCAGGTGCAGTTCGCGGCGGGCGTGGCGCAGGGAGAGCAGGAGCCGTTCTGCCCGGGCCAGTTGGAGGGAGTCGGCCGACTCTGCCGCCGGCTCGGGGTCCGAGTCCGGGTTCGCCGTCGGCCCGGCTTCGGAGGGTGGGTGGGGAGTGGTCTTATCACTGTGGTATTCTACCGGTTCATAGCCACCGGCCGGCCGGGCAGCCGGTGCGCCGACCGTCGGGAACTGCTCACTCGGTGGCGGGGCGGCCGCGGGTGAGACCCCTCGCAGGCGTCCCGCCTGCTCACTCGTCAGAGGGGTGTTCGCGACCAACTGCTCAGTGATCCAACGACCCCCGCCGCCCTGGCTCCGCCACTCGTGCACGTACCCGTGCTCGACCAGCAGTTGTTTCGCCTTCTGGTACGCGCGGCCCTTGATACCCAGCTTCTGGGCGAGTTCGCTCAAGGGCTTGGTCGTGGCGTCCTCGGGAAGACCCTGGACGTACACGAGCAGGACTTTCGCGTCACTGTTCAGACGCGGATGGCGGACGACATCGTGCGATGCCTTCGTATAGCGCGCGGACGGCGCGATAGCATGACGCAGCATTTCCGGTGGCCTCGCAGCTCCACTGGTGATGAAGGCCCTCGGTTGGTGTTGACGCACCGCCGAGGGCCGCTCCATGCGCACGGGGGCACACAGAGCGTGATGGTTTCGTCACCGTACCGCATCGCCTCCATCTCCCACCACGTGAACGGGACTTCGCACCCTCAGGCGAGCCAGATCGAGCTGTGCTGGTGGTTCGCCGGTGGTACGTCCACCATGTCCGCGGCTTCGCACGCGAGTTCTCCGGTAGGAGAGTTCACCAGGCGCAGCATGATCCCTGCCTGTGCGCGGAGGCGTTGGCGGGCCCTGCGTTCCGCCAGGGCGGAATCCCGGGAGACCCCGCGGTCGCGGTTGTGTCGGGGGAAGCAGTAGACGTTCACGCGGCGGCGGACCCTCTGCGGCCGGGGCCTGCGCCCCTCGCTCGCCCCTTCGATGAGGCTTCGGGTGCTGTATCGGAGAGCGTTCAGGACCACGCAGTGCCAAGGGCTGCCCACTCGGTCGTCGTAGGACTTCCTGGTCTGCGAAGGGGGAAGGTGATGAGCGGTGCGTGCCACGGGGCTCCATCGGTAGCAACCAGCAGGGACGGCTCTCCTGGCGGGCTACCGGGAAGGGCATCCGCCGGGACGGGCGACCGCTGTCGGCAGCGCGGAATGTCGGCAGACCCTCGGCGCGATGTCGGTCGGCGGGTACAGACTTGTGCGCATGGCTGAGCTTCTCGCATCATCCGGTGACGGTCGACCCATTACCGCTCTCGATGACGGTGGCGGGCCGAACCTGCTGGTGGTCCACCCGGGCGGCGGAGACGCGACGACCTGGAACGGCGTCACCCGCCAACTGACCGACGACTTCCGCGTCGTCAGGATCAACCGACGGGTCTACGCACCCGGGGCGGACATCGCACTGCCCCATTCGATGGCCGTCGAGGCAGCCGACATCGTCGCCGTCGCGGAACTCCTCAAGCCCCCCGTGCTTCTCGTGGGGCATTCCTCGGGTGCCGTCGCCGCGATGGAAGCCGCATTGCTCGCACCATCGGCATTCGCCGGGCTGTTCCTCTACGAACCTCCCATGCCCACGAGGGAGTTGGTTGCCGGAGAGGCGGGAGTTCGTGCCCGTGCCGCGCTCGATACGGGCGACCCGGTCGAGGCCATGCGGATCCACATGCGCGACATCGTCCGCATGCCCGCAGGCGTGGTCGATGCGATGTTCGCCGACCAGCGGGTGCGAGCAGCGCTCTCCGCCCACGCGGAGGCGCTGATCGCCGATGACGAGGCGATCGACGCGCTCGGCGTCGGCACCGATCGCTTCGCGGCGCTGGGAATGCCGACGACGCTGGTCGAGGGAGACCTCAGTCCCGCCCACTTGCGCGAGCGCCTGGCCGACCTGGCGGCGACCCTGCCGAACGCCCGGATCGTCACGCTCACCGGCCAGGGACACGTCGCCCACCTCACCGCTCCTGACACCCTGGCCGACGCGGTCCGGGAGATGGCGGGACAGGTTCTCCCCCCATGAGACATCACCGATGCCGGGAACGAGCCGTGTTCGGTGGCCGCGGCCGTTTCCGGAGGCCGAGTGCTGCTGGCGGCCGGTGGCAGCCGGTGGCCCTGAACAGGGCTCCGCAGCCGGCGCCAGGAGGGGGGTCGCAGTAGCCCCGCTCGGGTTCGGGTCGCGTAGCGGACTTCGCCGACCAGGCGCGGCAGCACACACCGTGCTCCGGCCACGCCTGGTCACTTGTCGAACGGGCACTTCTCGATCGCGGCGACGTGGAGCAGCTCTGCGAGTGCGGTGCGCTCCGTGTCGTTCCACCCGGTGCCGATGCTGCCCACATACCGCAGGGCGCCCGCGGTCTCCCCTTCAGGCTGCTGAGCGGTCAGGCTGTCGATACGACTGCCTGTGCATACTGATCTACTTGTTCAGGTAGTCGTAGCGCACCCAGCCGGACTTGCCGGCGTTGGCTCCCGTTGTCACCTTTCCCCAAGCCCAGCTGGGGTTGACGTCGCCCTTGAGGCAGTAGTGGGTGAACCCAGTACCCTTGGAAAGGAGACCGAGCGACGTATAGGACGTGCTCGGGCCGCTGCGGAGATTGACCGCCGTGGTCGTCGCGGCCTTGCGCGGTTCGTTCCACTGGTAAGTGCAGGCAGACGGAATTGCGGCCGCCGCTGACGGGGCGGCCGAGGCGGTGCCGCCGCTCGCCAAGAGCAGACCAGCCGTGACGGCGACGCCTGCGATTGCCGATGCCAACTTCTTTGATTTCAGCAACAGTTCCCCGATTCTCGATCATGAATATCGATCACTCCCACCCTATGCCGAGGTTCTTCGACCTCGGCGGCCGGGGCCGCTCGTATGGGAAGGGTGACGTCGGGGTGGATCTCGGCGTACACCGCGCGGTGTACGCCGAGACGGTCCCGCCCGGCCTGGGTGAAGTGCAGCGGCCAGTTCTCCGTGTAGTGGCCGAAGCCGTCGAAGCGGATCAGGCCGATGGACTTCGCCTGCACCGAGTAGTAGCACTGCCGAACGGTGACCCGCCCGTTGCGGGCCACCACCGGCATCCAGTCGATGCCGGTGTCGTACTCGTCCGCGGGCAGCACCGCCAGCAGGCCGCGTTCCTGCTCGAAGTCGAAACCGATCTGTATTTGAAGGCGTTCTCGAGCTCGGCGGAGCGGGGCGTGGTGTTGCCCTTGGCGTCCTCGGTCAGGTCGAGGCCGTCTCCCGGGCCGTCCGTCCTGTCCTCGGGCCGGGGGCCGACCCGGAAGTTGGCCGGCATGTTCTTCAGTGCCTTGTCGACGTCGGACGTGCCGAACGCTTTGGGGGCGAGTGGCGCCGGCGTGGTGCCGATCTGCCGCTCCTGGGCGGGGGTCAGCACGGCGAGGAACGGCTGGAAGAACGACTTGGGAATGATGTGGTGCAGCGTGTCGACCAGTGGATCACTGGAGTGCGCCGTCTTCACGGCGGCCAGCTCGTTGCTCGTCGACCCGAGTTTCCAGTCCTTCTTCTTGGAGCGCTGCACGACACCGACACCGGCACCGGCACCGACGGCCCCGCCGGAGTCGGCCGGGCCGCACCCGGGGCCATGTTCGTGGCGGCTTCGCGCGATCACGGCTGCGACCGCGGCGTTCCCGATGCTGCACTGCAGGGCGAGCAGCGCCCCCGGCGGCTGCGGTCCGGCGCTCACCGCCGCCGCTCCGCCTCGCTCGCCGCTCCGCCGTGACCGCGCCGCCTGAGCGTGAGCGAACTCCACCTCCAACGAGGACTGTGCGCGCATACGCGCCTCCCCCTGGCTGGTGTCCATGCTCACAACAGCGACCCGCCTCTGAGAAGCGCCTTCGGGGCAGACCCGGGGCAAGCCCCCCTACGCGCTCGGGGCAGAACCGCATCTCCCAGCGGGGACGCCGGTGACAAACGCCTCCCCGAGGCAGCCGATCAGGTACTGGCACTGGAAGCCACAGCCAGGCCCATGAGCTCAGCGAGGCCAACCGGGTGCAGGGAAAGATCGTTCAGACTCCGCAGAGCTGTCGGAGGGGCGGGCGACGTGGATCGATTTGACTTGCCACTACATATCGCGAAAGCTAGATGCATTCCCGTAGAGAGCATGGAGAGGCAGACCGGTGGATCCGCTGGCCGTACACAAGGCACTCGCCAACCCCGCGCGCCTGCAGTTCATGCAGTGGCTCAAGGACCCGGCGAAGCACTTCGACGAGGACTCCTACCGGCAGCAGGGGCTCGGCTTCCACATCGGCGTGTGCGTCGGCGACATCCAGAAGCGTGCCGGGCTGGCACAGTCGGTGGTGTCCGGCTACTTGCAGACCCTGAAGGACGCGGGGCTGCTCACCTCGGAACGCATCGGCAAGTGGACGTACTACCGGCGCAACGAAACGGTGATCGCCGAGTTCGCCGCGCACGTCCGCGACGAGCTGTAGCCCACCTGTAGCCCACTCGATTTCCGTGCGCACACCGTCTCCCAGGCGCAACATATCTACTTTTCTAGATTTGATGAAAGGTCGCGATGAGAAAGACCTCCCTCACCGTCCTCGTGCTCGCCCTGGGCGTGTTCGGGATCATCACCACCGAGATGGGCATGGTCGGCGTACTCCCGCAGGTCTCGGCCGAGCTCGGTGTCACCCCGTCCGCCGCGGGATGGCTCGTCGGCGCCTTTGCCCTGGTCATCGCCGTGTCCGGGCCGTTCACCACACTGCTCGCGTCCGGCATCGACCGTAAGAAGGTGCTCGCCGCCGCAATCGCGGTGTTCGCCGTCTCCAATGCCGTCTACGCGCTCACCACGCAGTACGAGGTGATGCTGGCCTTCCGTATCGTTCCCGCCCTCTTCCATCCGGTGTTCTTCGCGGTAGCGCTCGCGACCGCCGCACGGCTGGTGCCCGCCGCAGACGCGACCCGGGCCACGACGACCGTGTTCGGCGGAGTCACCGTCGGCTTCGCCTTCGGCGTGCCGCTGACCTCGCACCTCGCCGAGCATGTGTCCCTGGCGTCGGCGTTCTGGTTCGGCGCGCTCGTCAACCTGATCGCCTTCCTCGGCATCCTGCGATTCGTACCGTCGATGCCTGTCGGGCAACGGGTGTCCTATGGTGCCCAGTTGAGCGTTCTCAAGCAGTCGCGGATGTGGCTGACCATCACGTCGGTCGTCCTCGTCTTCGCGGCGATGTTCTCGGTCTACGGCTACTTCGCCGAGTACCTCGGCCAGGTCACGCACATGGACGGCACCTGGGTCAGCGCCATGCTGATGGCGTTCGGCGTCATCATGATCCTCGGGAATTTCGTCTTCGGTGGACTGCTGCGGCGCAACCTGATCCGTACGGTGGTCGCCTACCCCGTCCTGTGTCTGCTCGTCTACGTGCTCCTGTACGCCGTCGGCCCGCTGTTCGCGCCGATGGTTCTGGCCGTACTGGTCTGGGGGGCCGTGCACTCGGGCGGGCTCATCGTGAGCCAGAGCTGGCTGGGGAGGGACGCCGTCGACGCGCCCGAGTTCGGCAACAGCCTCTTCATCTCGTTCTCGAACCTCGGCATCACCGTCGGAACCGCGGTCGGGGGCTGGGTCCTGGCCGAGTACGGAGCTCGTCAACTCGCCTGGGCGGGAAGCGGGTTCGCGGTCGCCGCACTGGTTGTCATGGCTCTGCGGCTGGGACTGGACCGCACCGGTGCGCGGCAGGCGCCGCCCACCGGCCAGGCGGTGCGGACACTCGGGGACGTTCGGAGCTGAGACGACAGGAGCCGGTCATCGGGACTCCCCCGGGCCGCTCATCGGAACGGGCGCCGACGGACCGCCCTTCGACCACCGGCAACCGTCCTTGGACAGGGTGCCGTTCGGCCCTCCGCCCGACCCGGCTCCGGCCGTACCCATCCGCCTCCGCTCCGCCCGCCTGCGCGGAAGGCGTCCTAGTGTGGCTCCCACGAGCCGACCAGGAGGGCCATGCCCCATGGGGACGACGAGCGCGAACGGCTTACAGGGCGGTGAGCGCGAGGATCTGCTCGCGCTCGTTGCTGATCAGCGCACCAACTTTCTCTATACCCTCGCGGGCGTCGGCGATGAGCAGGCCGGCCTCGCCACCACCGTCAGCGAGCTGACGCTCGGCGGCCTGCTCAAGCATCTCGGCGAGGTACAACGCACATGGCTCGCGGTGGTCGACGGTACGGCGCCGGGCAAGGTCGACCGGGCCGACCTCGACCCCGACGGCACCCGGATGACCAAGGGCGAGACCCTGGCCGGGCTGCTCGATTCCTTCCACGCGGCGGCAGCGGAGTTCGATCGCACGGTCCGGCAGGAGCCCGACCTCGACCGCCTCGTGACTCTCCCGCAGTACCCGTGGTCGCCGCCGGAACCGATCACCTGGACCGTCCGCCACGTACTGTTGCATGTTTTCCGGGAGATCGCGCACCACAGTGGGCACGCGGACATCATCCGCGAGGCGCTGGACGGTGCCAGCACTACGGCCCGCATGGCTGAGGCCGCCTCGCGCGGGGGCGGTGTGGCCGACGACGGCTGACGGCAGATGACCGGGTGCGGAAGGAGCTGGAGGTGGGGCTGGAGGTGGGGCTGGAGGTGGCCGGCTCCGGTGAAGCATGTGCGGCCAAATGAGTGCCGATCAGACCATCTCCCGGACGCGCGACAGGGATTTTCAGGAGACTGGCAGTCAGTGCTGAAGGTGTCTCCTGACAGTTCGCACCGAAGGTCGATTTCCGGCCACAACACAACGCCCCGTACGCTGCAACACATCGGTCACCATCGGTCGGCCGGGAGAGAAGGGCGACAACATGACCTCCGAGACCAACACACTCGGCACCATCGATGCCACAACTGCCTTGTTGCAGGCGGAACTTCCGCGTCTGGAACAGCACCAGCAAACCCTGGAAAAGGAGCTCGCGACCGTCACCGAGCGCCTGGAATCGGTGCGGACCGCACTGACGGCCCTGCGCTCGCTGTCCACTTCCCCTGTTCCCTCCTCGAACACGGAGGCGCAGGACGTCAAGGCAGCGGACGCCACGGCGGAAGCCGAGGGCGTCAAGGCGGAGGCGGAGACCGAGAGCGTTGCCGCTCCCAGGATTCCGCAGCAGGCTCAGGGCTCCATCGACTCCGCCGTCCCGGCGGAGGTCCCGCAGGAGCCGGCAGCGGCCGCCCCCGCGCGCCGCACCGCCCGGAAGACTTCTGCGCCCAAGGGCCGCAAGCAGGCTCCCGCCAAGCCGAAGACCGAGCGCGGGCAGGCCAAGAAGGCCGTCGCAACCAAGTCCGCCAAGCCGGCGAAGGCCGCCGCGCCCGCGAAGGCCACCGCGCCTGCCAAGGCCGCCAAGCCCGCCAAGACCGCAAAGTCCGCGGCGTCGAAGAAGGCAGCGCCTGCCGCGCCTGTCGTCGACGACAGCGGCAGCCTCACCGAGATGGCCATGAAGGTGCTGTCCACGTTCGGCGACACACCTGTCCGTGCCCGTGAGGTCACGAAGGCCCTGGGGCGTGAGCTCACCCCCAACAGCATCAACACCGTTCGCAGCACCCTGGACCGCCTCGTCGGCACCTCCCGGGCGCACCGCGCCGGCCGAGGCCTGTACCAGGCACCCGCCAACTGACGCTTCCTGCAAGGGAATCTGTTCAGACGCCCCCGCCACGGCCCGATGGCCGTAGCGGGGGCGAAGGCGCTCCTGCATCGTGTGCCGACGGCTGATCCCGTGACTTCTCAGCACGCTCTGTAGGTTGCAGACATGTCTTCATCACTTCGCCTCGAAAAGGTCACGCCCGACAACGTCGAGGCCGCCTGCCTGTTGAAAGTACGCCCCGACCAGGACGGGCTCGTGAAGCCGGTCGCCTGGTCGCTGGCTCAGGCGTATGCCGCACCCGAGGTCGCCTGGCCCCGGCTGATCTTCGACGGTGAGCATCTCGTGGGCTTCGTCATGGCCTTCTTCGATGTCCGGTTCTATCCGGACAAGCCGGATGACAGGCTCCGCTCCGGGCTCTGGCGGCTGAACATCGCCGCTGATGAACAGGGGCGCGGTTACGGTCGCTTCGCCGTGGAGGCAGTGTGCGAGGAGATACGGCGGCGCGGGCAGACGCGTACGACCGTGAGCTGGGTTCCCGGGTCGCACGGGCCCGAGAAGTTCTATCTGAAGCTCGGTTTCCGGCTCACCGGGGAAATGAGCGGGGACCAGGTCGTCGGTGAGCTGGAGCTCGGTGATGTGTAGTGCTGTGGCCGGAAGTGGCCACAACAACCCAACGGATCACTCGATGCGGTCGGCGATGATCCGCGCGCACTCCAGGGACTCGCTCGCCGTCGTGTCCACCTCCAGGTCGTAGATCACGCCCCGGTGGACCACGTCCGCCTGCGACGCCGCCATTCCCGTGACCCGGTCACCGCGCGCGATCTCACGGGCCGCGGCAACCTCACTCTCGCACCGGACGCCGACCCACAACACCCGCACTCCGTCGAGCGCCTTCTGCCATCGCTGCTGGGACGCCGCCCCGCCGAGGAAGACCTCGTCGACGATGATCCTGGCTCCGGCCCGGGCCATCGTGGCGACACCCTCGATCCACGCCGACTCCAACGTACGGAACTCGGGGCCGACGATCACCTCGCCGTCCGGAGCGAACTCGATGCCCGCGTCCGACGCCCGCATGGGCGCGGGCATCGCCTGGATCAGTGTGTCGACCCCGAAGGCCAGCCAGGGGTCCGGCAGGACCGCCTGCAGGCACCGAGCGATCCCGGACTTCCCCGAGCTGGAACCACCGTTGAGCACGATCATCCGCGTCATCACCGCGCCACTCTAGGCCCGTGTCCCCCGGGTGACACGCCCTTTGCCGACACGACGCCGCCGGGCGTTCACGGCTCGGGGATCCCACTCCGATGCTCTCACCGGGCCAGCAGGCTGCCCTCGATGCCATCGAAGGCATCAGGATGGTTGATGGGATGATCGAGGAGAACGTCCTCCACGACGGCGAATCCGTTCGTGAGGGTCAAGGCCTCGGGTGCGAGGTCCACGACGACACTCTCGGCCGCGTCGGGGAGCCGTCTCACCTGAGCGCTGGTGAGGTACCCCTCCGCAAGCAGGTCTCCGCTGTGAGCCGCCACACGGCGCAGGGTGAACAGACGGTGCAGCAAACGCAACTGGCGCTGCGCTTCGGGGTGAGGAGCCTGTTCGGCGGCGTCCAGAAGAGCTTGGGCGGCCTGGCTGTGCGCGTAGGCGTCGACCAGTTCCAGAGCCGGTGTGACAGTGGTGTTCCACCGGTTGAGGGGATTGCCGGCCGGTGCGTTGCGCAGGCGCGTACGTGCGCGTTGGTGCCAGATGCGTTCGATGTCCGCCAACAGATCTTGGAGGAAGGCCGGATCGTCCAGGTCGCGAGCCTCGGGCGGCGCATCATGGGGCTCCTTCGGAGTGAAGTGTCCAAGAAGCATCTCGCCGGCGGCCTTGACCCAGATGACGAGGTTGTCCCCCTCCGCTGTGATGGTTCCCTCGTTGGCTGCCAGCTGGCCCGCGATTCCGTTGGCCAGGAAGAGCCCCTGTGCACCGCAGCGTTCACGGCACTCGGTCATGACAGCGCGGGCCCGCCAGGTGATCCAGCCCTTGGCTATGGCTGCGAACCGCTCGCCGTTCTCCCGCTCCGGCTCCGTTGCCTGCGCCCACTGTCGTACCGCGGCGCGGTGCAGGAGGGTCGCGGCGTAGGTGGTGGCGATGGCGTCGAGGAGCGGAGCGTGGTGGCTGCGGTGAGCGAACAGCGGAACGTTGCCGCCGGCTGTCACGCCGGAAGTCTGCCTCGCGTGGGCGTGCCGCACGGCCACAGCGAGCGCGTGGCGCGTGACGCCGAGACTGTAGGCGCTCATACAGAGCTTGCCGGCGGTGACGCGGCCGATGGAGTGCAGGAAGCGCTTGCGGGGGCTGCCGATCGAACTCGTGAAGACGCCGTCCGGTGTGAGGCGTCCGTGGTCGGACTGCAGAAGCGCTTCCTGTGGCAGACGGACGTTGTCGAAGGATGTGACGCAGTGGTCGACAGGGGCGGTGGCCGTCTGCGGCAGCCTGCGTATCTCGACTCCTGGCATCGGTCGCCCGGTCTCGTCGCTGAGCGGAGTGAGAAACAGGAAGACGCCCTGGTCCTTGCCGTCCGTGATGAGGCGGGCGGCGACGACAGCGGTTTTGGGACCGCCGGTGGAGCTGGTGTTCGGCATGAACTTGCGGGCGGCCGGACTGGGAGTGTTCAGCACGAACTCGCCCGCGGTTCGGTCGTACGTGGCGGTCGTCTCCAGTTGGGAGGCGCTGTTGCCGTGCCCGGCCTCCGTGCACAGAAACGTTCCTGTACGCCGCAGCTCGAAGAACTCCCGCAGATCGCGGTCCGGGCCCGACGTGTGTTCGAGGAGGCTTCCGAGAAAGAGGTTGTAGTGGATGCTCGCCACTGTTCCCAATCCCGCGTCCACCGGGCCGACCCATTCATGGAGTGCCGTGAGTCGTTCCACATCGGCCACGAAGTCCTCGGGTCTGTCGAGTGCTTCGTTGATCAGGTGTAAACGCTCGTAGGACAGTGCGGCACGTTCATCGGGTGACAGCCCTTCTCTGAAGCTGAACGGCTCAGTACTGAACAGCTTGCGCCAGGGCTCGTGGAGCTGATCCATCCGTTCGCCGAAGAGCGCCCGCGTCAGCGCGGCGGCGGTCGAAGATGCCTGGTCAGAGAGGAGTGCGGTGTTGATCACTTTCGGAACGCTAGCTCATACGTTCAGTTAGCACGGCGTGATGATCAACACGATTGAGATCACCAAGATGTTGGTACTCGCTCGCTTCGACGTGCGGGTATCCCTGCTCGTCAGGAGTGCGTGAGGCGCCCCTCGACGCTCCTGATCGATACGCATAGGGGCCGTGCCGCGGAGTGAGAGTTCCGAGCAGTCGGCTGTGTGCGAGGGCCCACTCGGAGCTGTTGCCGGAGTGGGAACACTGTGACTGCTCGCCCTCCTCGGTCAGGCCCTCCACGCCTCGCAGAGCACCTTCGAGTTGCTCCCGTTGCCGAGTCGGGCAACGCGGCAGCGGCCCGAGCGCGCTGGTGCTCAGCCACGAGAGCGGGGCTGCCGGCCGGCACCGCCAGGACGGCGGCCGCAGCGGCAACGAGCAGTACGGACGCAATGGTGAGGGTACGCAGTCGCCGGCTGATCGCGGCCCCCGTGATCCAGATGCTCACCAGGGACGCGGCACACCGTACGTGCAACCAAACGACCGGACCCCGCCTCCGAAGCGCCGCCCGTGCTGTCGTGATCCAGCCGCGGCGGCGGTCAACTCGGCGAGCGCGGTACATGACCCACATGGCCGTCGGCAGAACCGATTCGGCAGCTCCCGTCCGGGTGACGGAACCCCATATCTGACAGTAACCGCAGGTCAGCGGCACAGACTTGGGTCGGTTCCGATCTTTTTTCCCGCACAAGGAGTGCCCTTCATGCGTCTTCGTTCCACCGTGGCTGCCGCCCTCGGCGCGCTCGCGCTCATCGTGGCCGTGCCGTCCTCGGCCGATGCGGCCTCCGGAGACTTCAGCTACACGTACAGCGGTCTCGACGGCTCCCCGCAGGTCGCCTTCCTGATCGACCCGCCGAGCAGGGTGTGCATCACCCTGCCCGAGGTCGCCGACCCCGGTTCATCGAGCCCCGCCCACTCTCCGCGGAACAACACCGACGCGACCGCCGTCGTCTTCACCGGCGTCGACTGCGAGGGCGAGTTCTTCCTCCTCCGGCCGAACGGTGGCCACGCCTCCAGCCGGCTGAAGCTCCGTTCCGTCGCCTTCAGCTGATCCCGTCGGCACCGTCCGACCGCCCACCCCGGTACGAGCCAGCCGCGCTCGTGCCGGGGTGGCGTCGTTACGGGAATGAGGCCCTGCCGTCGCTGGTTGACCGGACATGTCGACGCGCCGTGTGATCCTTCTGCTGTCCGGAAGCCTGCGCAGGGGTTCCACCAACGAGACCGTGCTGCGCACCGTGCAGTCCGTGGCGCCTGCGGGTGTACGAACCGTTCTCTACGGCGGCCTCGCGACGCTCCCGCACTTCAATCCCGATGACGACGCCGAGCCGCTGCCGGAGCCGGTGGCCGCGTTGCGTGCGGCGATCGACGAGGCGGATGCCGTTCTCGTCTGTACGCCGGAGTACGCGGGGACCCTGCCGGGGGCGTTCAAGAATCTGTTGGACTGGACGGTCGGTGGCACCGAGATCTGCGACAAGCCGACCGCGTGGGTGAACGCCGCAGCCCCCGGTCGCGGCCAGGGCGCGGAGGCCACGCTGCGGACGGTGCTCGGCTACACCGGTGCGGACATCGTGGAGCCGGCCTGCGTACGGATCACCGTGGACCGGAAAGCGGTCGACGCGGAGGGGATCATCACCGATCCGGGCGCCCGCGAGCAGCTCGGGCAGGTGCTCGGGCTGCTGACGGGGCGGGCCGCGCAGATCGAGCGCGGACAGGGCGATGCAGCTGCGGCCCACCCGATGCGGCGCGGCGACCGTCAGCGGTAGTCCTCCGGGTGGCCCTGCATCCAGGTGTTGATGCGGTCGCGGGTGCCGATCAGTTCGGAGCGGTGCTTCTCCAGGTTGGCCGTGGAGGTGTCACCGTTCAGCGTCGTGCGCAGGGCGCTGATCCAGGCCAGCGGCTCCTTGAAGTGGCCGGGGCCCTGAGCGTCCGCCTTCATGGCCTTGTCCAGGCGCGCCAGTTCGTCGTTGACCCGGCCCAGGAAGTAGGCGCAGTTCGCCGATCCCGGGGCGCAGGTGTCATTCAGTGTGGCCTGGAGACCCGCGAAGGCATCGCGTACGGCCTCCGGCGTGTTCCTGGCGACCTCGGCCGCCTCGGCCGCCTCCGCTTCCGCACTTGCCTCGTCCGAGGCGCTCTTCGCCGCCGCGGCGTCGTCGGCCGCCTTGGCCATGGCCGACGCGTTCGCGGACGGCGCCACATAGGGAACGTCGGCACCCGGCCCCTGCGACGTGGAGACGCTGGTGCAGCCCACCAGGAACGCTCCGAGAACCGCTGCCGCGGCCACGGCCGTTGCAGCGCCGCGCGCGTTGGTGCGGACAGACATGAGGCCCCCCTCTTCCGGTTGGGCCAGACCCTACATCTCCGGCCCGGCCTCGCCCCCGTTGCTCACCCCGTGATCAGGGTCTGCAGCGCGGGCGCGTACAGGTCCGCGATGTGTTCGGGGGTGGCGTCCGCGCCCGCGCCCTGGTGGTGGAGGCTGAGGGTGGCGCCGAGGCCGAGGAGGTGGCCGGCGATCAGTTCGGCGCGCAGGGTGCTTTCGGGGCCGGTGAGGCGGGCGGCCAGGGAATCGGTGACCTGTTCGTGGAAGCGGTCGCGCAACAGGGAGCGTTCGTCGCGGTTGCCGAGGGAGAAGACGACCCGCAGCAGTGGGTCGGACTGCAGTTCGCGGCGGCGGCGCACCAGCGTCACCACCATGTGGCGGCCCAGCATGTCGAGCGGGGCGTCGAAGAGTTCGGCGGCTGCGGGGCCGAAGTCGGCGACGGTGTTGAAGAGTTCTTCCTTGCGGCCGAAGTGCTTGACGACCAGGGACGGACTCACTCCGGCGTCGGCCGCGATCCCCCTTATGGTCACCTCGGCGTAGGGGCGCTGTGTGAACGCCCGGCGGGCGGCGCGCAGGATCGCGTCCCGGCCCGTGCCCGGATCGACAGCGGCCGGCTCCGGTCCCGGGGCTGGGGCTGGGGCCGGGGCCGGAACGGTGGCCTGGCGGCTGGTCATGCGCCCTCCTGGATCGGCATCGTCCGCACACCGTCCTCCCGGTCGCCCGGGGCGTTGCGGCTCTCTTCGACCGTACCCGCCGTGGGCGTGCGGCCGCCCGGCAGGCACAGCGTGACCAGCATCGCGGCGAGCGCCGCGCCCGCCGCGATCAGGAAGACCACCTGGTAGGCGTGGAGCGTCGGGGCCGTCCGGCCGCCCACCAGGAACGTGATGTTGGCCAGGACCGCGGCCACCGTCGCGCTGCAGAATGCCTGCCCGATCGACCTCATCAAGGTGTTGAGACCGTTGGCCGCGCCCGTCTCGCCGACCGGTACGCCGCGCATGACCAGCGCGGGCAGCGCCGAGTACGCGATGGCCGTGCCCGAGGCGACGACCGTCGCACCGGCGTTGATCATCCAGAGGCTGTGGCTGGTGAAGTACCGCACCACGTAGCCGGCCGCGATCACGCCCGCCGCCAGCGCCAGGCTCACCTTCGGACCGTACTTCGCGGAGATCCGCGCCGAGACCGGCGAGAGCGCCACCATCATCACGCCGCCCGGCAGCAGGCACAGCCCGCTGACGACGAGTGAGGCACCGAGCCCGTACCCCGTCGCCTTCGGCTCCTGCACCATCTGCGCGGTGACCAGGGAATTCGCATAGAAGGCGAAGCCGATCAGCAGTGCGGCGACGTTGGTGAGCAGGACGGCCGGGCGGGCCGAGACCCGCAGATCGACCATGGGTGTCGGGACGCGGAGCTCGTACGCACCCCAGACCAGCGCGATGACGACGGCGGCCACCAGCAGACCGACCGTCCGCCCGGACGTCCAGCCCCAGTCGGCGCCCTGGGTGACCGCGAGCAGCAGACAGACCAGGGCCCCGGACAGTCCCAGCGCGCCGACTGCGTCGAAACGGCCGCGGGTGCGGAGCGGGGATTCCGGTACGCACCACAGCACCAGCACGATGTCGATGACGCCGATCACCCCCGAGACCCAGAACATCGTGTGCCAGTCGAAGTTCTCGACGACGAGGGCGGCGACCGGCAGCCCGACCGCCGCGCCGATGCCGAGCGTGGAGCTCATCAGCGCCACGGCGGACAGCACCCGCTCGGGCGGGAGTTCCTCGCGCAGGATGCTGATGCCCAGCGGTACGACGGCGAGCGCCGCACCCTGCAGGGCGCGGCCGGTGATCAGCACCCCGATGTGGGAGCTGACCGCGCACAGGACCGAGCCCACCACCAGCACCGTGAGCGACGCGACGAGCACCCGGCGCTTGCCGTACATGTCGCCGACCCGGCCCAGGACGGGCGTGAAGACGGCGCCGGTCAGGAGGGTGACGGTGACCAGCCAGCTCGCGGCTGCGGGGGTCGCGCCGGTGAGGGCCGGGATGTGCGGGAGGAGCGGGACGACGATCGTCTGCATGACCGCGACCACGACACCGCAGAACGCGAGGACGCCCACGGCGAAACGGGGATGCGGGGCCTCATCCGTGGCGGCGGTCGAGGCAGGTATGTCCGCGGGCATGGCTCTCCGTACGGTGCTCGTCGGCAGGGACTTCGCGCAGGGGTGCACGCTCGTTCACCCCCAAGGGTAAACGCTTGTGCACCCCCTCGGCGACAGGAAGTCCGCACACCGCGTTAGCCTCGAAGACCCGGGCTCCGGGCCCGGACAACTCAGACAAGAAGGCGAAGGTGGCTGCGATGGCGAAGGTTCCGGCAGCGGCGGTGGCGGCGAGCGGGCTGGTCGGCGGGTACGCCGTCGCACGGTGGACCAAGAAGCGGCCGCTGGGCGGGGTCGCTCTCGCCGCCGCGGGCACCGTCGCCGCGTACGAGTGGAACCGGCAGGCCGGGCCGCGCGCGGCCGTCGGGCTGACCACCGCGTATGTCGCCGCGTTCGCCGGTTCGCATCCGCTGGCCAAGAAGGTCGGCGCCTGGCCCGCCGTCTTCGCCGTGGCGGGCAGTGTGGCCGCCGCGTCGTGGGCGGTCACCCGCCGGGCCGCCTGAATCGCGGACGGATTGCCGGTGATCAGCCGGTGATCATCTTCCGGACGCGCTGAACGCGGGCGGGACCATGTACGTGTTCAAGGGCGCTCCCCCGCGTGAGCCGGGTGCGTATCCGTACGACAGGACGGGTACGCACCCGGAACCCCCGAGGCTCCGGCTCCGACGAGCCGGAACCCCGGGCCCTACGCCCCCAGCGCCTGCGACACCGTGTAGATGAGCAGCCCCGCCAGCGCACCCACCACCGTGCCGTTGATCCGGATGAACTGCAGGTCGCGGCCGATGTGCGCCTCGATCTTCTTCGACGTCTGGTCCGCGTCCCAGCTCGCGACCGTGTCACTGATCAGCGAGGTGATCTCCGCGCGGTACGTCGTGACGACATAGACCGCCGCGTCCTCCAGCCAGCCCTCCAGCTTGGCCTGCATCCGCCCGTCCGTCGCCAGCCGCGCACCGAACGTCAGCAGTGAGGCCCGTGCGCGCAGCCGCAACTCGCTCTGCTCGTCGTCCGCAGCCGCGATCATCATCGTGCGCACCGACGACCAGGCCGACGCGATGACCTCCTGGACCTCGCCGCGCCCCAGGATCTCCGACTTCAGCCGCTCCACCCGTGCCCGGGTGTCCGAGTCCGTCTGGAGGTCGGCCGCGAAGTCCGTCAGGAACGTGTCGATCGAACCGCGCGCCGGGTGCCCCGGCATGTCCCGCATCTCCGTGATGAAGCGCAGCAGTTCCTTGTAGACCCGCTCCCCCACCCGCTTGTCGACGAACCGCGGCGTCCAGCCCGGTGCCCCGCCCTGCACCGCGTCCATCACCGAATCGCCGTGCAGCACCAGCCAGTCATGGGCGCGCACACAGATCAGGTCCACCATCCTGCGGTGGCCGCCGTCCGCGACGATCTTCTCCAGCATCTTGCCGAGACCTGGAGCGATCTCCGCCGCATTGGCCCGCCGGGTGATCGCCTCACCCACCACGGCCTGCACATCGGAGTCCCGCAGCACCGTCAGCGCACCGCGCAGCGCGGTCGACAGCTCGGCGGTCACCCGGTCGGCGTGTTCCGGCTCGGCCAGCCAGGCGCCGAGCCGGCCACCGACACCCAGGGCGTTGATACGGCTGCGTACGACATCGCCGGAGAGAAAGTTCTCGCCGACGAAGGAACCCAGCGAGGCTCCCAGCTGGTCCTTCTTGGTGGGGATGATGGCGGTGTGCGGGATCGGCAGGCCGAGCGGGCGCTTGAACAGCGCCGTGACGGCGAACCAGTCGGCCAGCGCACCCACCATCCCCGCCTCGGCGGCCGCGGCGACGAAGCCGGGCCAGCCGCCCACCCCCGCGTTCTTCGCCCAGGTGGCGAGGACGTACACGAGCGCGACCAGCAGAAGGAGGCCCGTGGCCGTGGTCTTCATCCGGCGTACGCCGCGGCGCTTCTCCTCGTCGGCTGCGGTGTACGCGAACGAGGCGAGAGGGGCCGGGTGGCCGCCGCTTGCGGGACGGGCCGCGCCCGCCACCTGCTCCCGGGCACGCTCCGGCTGCCCCGCACCCCGTTCGCCGGGTCCGGTCCCATCGATCCGTTCCATCCGCTCCACCCGTCCGCGTACGCATCGCCCCCGGTGTCCCGTACGCATTGTCCTTACCTGACCTACTCCCGGGCCGCACGTCGAGTTCCCGACACCTTGCCCCATCATGGGATCAGTCCGATTAACCAGGAGACACACCGTCCATGCCCAGGCGCCAGGGGTACGCCCTGCTCATCGCCCTCGTGGCGGGCACCGCAGCGCTCGCCGCCGGCGTGGCATTCGCCGGCTCCCTCCTCTTCTCCGGCTCCGGCACCCGGCCGCAGCAGGCCGCCGCACCCGACCCGCGGTCCGTGGCCCGTACGCCCGCCGCACCGGCCCACTCCACCGGCCTCTGGCTCGGCACCTGGGCGGCGGCCCCCACCACCGGGGTGATCGACACGTACAACGGCGGCGACCTGACCCGGCGCACCATCCGTGATGTCGTGCACACCAGCATCGGCGGCGACGCGGCCCGCATCACCCTCTCCAACCTCTTCGGCACGCACCCGCTGGTCGTGGACCACGCCACGGTCAACACCCGCCCCGTGACCTTCCGGGGCGCCGCCGCCGTGACCGTCGCCGCGGGCGGACAGATCGTCAGCGACCCGGTCCTCGTCCCGGTCGCCGCCGACGCCGATCTCGTCGTCACCCTGCGCACCCCCACCGCCGAGGGCCCCGTCACCATCCACCCGGGCACCCACCAGACGTCGTACGTGGAGGACGGGCGGGGCACCCGGCGCACCACCGACTGGCGCTACCTCACCGCCGTCGACGTGCACAACGAGACCGCCGCCGGAACGATCGCGGTGATCGGCGACTCGCTCACCGCGGGCACCGGCTCCACTCTCGACGCGAACAGCCGCTGGCCCGACGTGCTCGCCGACCGGCTGCGCGGCCGGTACGGAGTGGTCAACGCCGGCATCGCGGGCAATCGCATCCTGCGCGACGGCCGCGGCGTACGGGCGAGCGCCCGCTTCGACCGCGACGTACTGGACGTCGCCGGGGTGAAGACGGTCGTCATCGCACTCGGCATCAACGATGTGCAGCAGTTCCCGCAGGAGACCGACCCGCAGCGCATCACGGACGCGCTGCGGTCCATGACCCGGCGCGCCCACGCACGCGGGCTGCGGGTCGTCGGGGCGACGCTGATGCCGTACGAGGGGTTCCGCACCTGGACACCCGCGCGGAACGCCGTACGGGAGCAGGTCAACGAGCTGATCCGGGCCGGCGGGATCTTCGACTCGGTCATCGACTTCGACAAGGCGGCCCGCGACCCGCACCACCCGGCCCGGCTGCTGCCCGCCTACGACTGCGGCGACCATCTCCACCTGAACGACACGGGCTACCAGCGGCTGGGCTCACTGGTCGACCTGTCGGCCCTGCAGCACGACCGGCCCGTCTCCGACCGGTTCTGACGGCGGGGCCGGGGCCGGCGGAAGGCCGGAGGACGTCTCGGGCTCAGTCCTCGAAGCGGTCCGACGCCCCCCGGCCCTTCTCCAGCCGCCCCCGCTCGCGCCCGCGCTCCCGGTCCAGCTCCCGCGCCCGTTCCGCGTCCCTCAGCCGCTGCTTCTGCGCCTTGCTCCGCTTGTGCTCCACGCCGACTCCGCCCATCAACGCGAGCCCGGTGATCCGCACCCGCGGGGAATCCGGCGACTGAACTCCCGCGTCCTTCGAGCGCTCGCCGAAGCCGCCCATGATGCCGATGCCCGTGACCTCGGCGTTCAGCTCCGGGGGGACCGTCACGCGCATACCACCCATGATCGTGAAGCAGCGGATGACCACCTCGCGGTCCTCGAAGTTCGCCTCGCGCAGATCGATCTCGCCACCGCCCCACATCGTGAACGCGGTGAACTTCCGGCCCACCGTCCAGTTTCCCCGGCGGCCGAACCCTCCCCAGACCGCGAACGCGCCGCGCGACGTGGCGGGCTTGCCGATACGGTCCGCCCAGCGCACCGCCGAGCTGGTCGGTACCGGGGCCGCACCCACCGGGTCAACTGCCGTGCCCGGTGACGGAAGGTCTCGGAGGAGTGGTTCCAACTCCCCATGCGTACGCGCCCTGTAGGCCGCTTCGAGCCGAAGCTCGAACTCCTCCATCTCCAGCCGGCCCTCGGCCACCGCCTCGCGCAGGGTCTCGGCGACACGCTCACGCTCGGCATCGGAGGCACGCATTTCCGGAAGGTCACTTGTCATACCGCTCAGCCTATTCGTACGCTCCCGTCACCGATCTACATGCCCCCGGCCGACGCGTACATCTTCGCGATCACGGCCTCGATGTCGGGCTCCCGCACCGACAGGTCGACCAGCGGGTAGTCCGCCGCGATCCGGGCGACCAGCGGTGCGGCCGACTCCGAGGCCGGGAAGGCCAGCCACTGACGCGGCCCCTCCACCTTCACCGTACGGACCGAAGGCGCGGACTCCAGCCGGATCGGCGGGAGCTGACGCTCCAGGTCGACCACCAGCATCCGTTCACTCTCGCCCACCTCATGCAGTCCGTCGAGCGCCCCGTCGTACATCAGACGGCCGTGGTCGATCACCATCACACGCTTGCAGAGCTGCTCGATGTCCGTCAGATCGTGCGTGGTGAGCAGCACGGTCGTGCCGCGTTCGGCATTCAAGTCCCGCAGGAATCCACGGACTTTGGCCTTGGAGACGACGTCCAGGCCGATCGTCGGCTCGTCCAGGTACAGCACCTCGGGATCGTGCAGCAGCGCCGCCGCGATGTCGCCGCGCATCCGCTGCCCCAGCGAAAGCTGCCGTACGGGTACGTCCAGCAGCTCGCCCAGATCCAGGAGTTCGATGCAGCGGTCCAGATTCTCGCGGTAGCGGGCGTCAGGAATCCGGTACATCCGGTGCATCAGCCGGTACGAGTCGCGCAGCGGCAGGTCCCACCAGAGCGTGGTGCGCTGGCCGAACACCACACCGATGCGGTGAGCCAGCCTCGTACGCTCCCTGGACGGGTCGATGCCCGCCACCCGCAGCCGGCCGCCGCTCGGGGTGAGGATGCCGGTCAGCATCTTGATCGTGGTCGACTTCCCGGCACCGTTCGGGCCGATGTAGCCGACCATCTCGCCGCGCGCAACGCGGAAGCTGATGGAGTCGACCGCTCGCACCTGGCGGCGCTCACTGCGCATGAAGCCGGTCTTGCGGCGCACGTCGAAGACCTTTTCGACGTTGTCGAGCTCGATGAAGTCGGTGTCCGTACTGGTGCCGGTGCCGGTGCCGGTGCCGGTGCCGGTGCCGGTATCGGTGCCGGTATCGGTGCCGTTCTCCGTGTGGGTCTCTGCGTTCATGTCCGATGCCCTCGCCCTTGCCCTCGCCCTGCTCGATGTTCTCGTCAACTGCCTGTGCTGCGGTACGCGCGCAGGCCCGAGCGCCAGGCCAGGCCCGCGAGCAGCCAGCACAGGCCCGCCACCACCGGAGGCAGGAACGCCACCCAGTCCGGCAGGCCCAGCGGATAGTCCCGGCCCAGCACATACAGCGCGGGCAGCCAGTTCACGAAGGCCAGCGGCACCACGAACGTGACGCCGCGCACCAGGTCCTTCGCGAAGATCGACGGCGGGTACTGGAGCAGCGTGTTCCCGCCGTACGTGAAGGAGTTCTGCACCTCGGAGGCGTCCTGCGCGACGAACTGGAACGCCGCCCCGGCCACGAACACCGCCGCGAAGATCGCCGCCCCGCTGAGCAGCATCAGCGGAATCATCGCCACCTTCAGCGGTGTCCACCCGATGTCCAGCGTCACCAGCGCGTAGCCGAGGACCAGCGCCCCCTGGGTGATCCGCCCCATCCTGCGCAGCGCGAACCGGTCGGCCGCGACCTGGGCGAGCACTGGCACCGGCCGTACCAGCAACGTGTCCAGCGTGCCGTCGCGCACCCGCCGACCCAGCCGGTCCATCGAGCCCATCACCAGGTCGGCGAGACCGAACGCGGTACCCGAGGCCCCGTACAGCAGCGCGATCTCCGGCAACGTGTATCCGCCCAGCGCATCCACGTGCTGGAACATCAGCAGGATCGCGACGAAGTCGAAGGCGGTCACCGCGAAGTTCCCGAACGCCGTCATCGCGAACGAGGCGCGGTACGCCATCGTCGAGCGCAGCCACATCGTCGCGATCAGCCCGTACGCCCGGACCCCCTCGACGAGCCTCGACCGCTCGACGAACACCACCTCGGGTGTGTCCGCCGCCCCGGCCACCTTCACCGCACCGGCCGTCTCAGCCACCCTGAACCACCACCCTCCTCGTCGCCACCGACTGAACCAACCGCCCCACCAACAGCAACGTCAGCGCCCAGCCGCCCTGGAAGGCGTACGCCTCCACCAGCCCCCACCCCGTGCTCTTGCCGAGCAGCACATCGGCCGGCACCTGGAGCAGCGACGACCACGGCAGCACCCGCGCCACGTCGCCCAGCACCCCGGGGAACAGCGTCAGCGGCAGCAGCATCCCGGAGAAGAACATCCCGGCCAAGGACGTCATCTGCGACACCCCCGCCCCGTCCAGCAGCCAGAAGGCGGAGAGCGCCACCAGATAGCGGATCGCGAAACTGACCACGACGCCGAGGGCCACCGAGACGAGGAAGGCCAGCCAGACCCCCGGCGAGGCGGGCAGCGCCAGATCGAAGGCGAGCGACCCCAGCAGCATCGGCACGATGCCGCGGCCCAGCAGATGGAATGCGGCCCGCCCCAAGTCGCCTGCCAGCCACCAGAGTTGGAGGTCCGCCGGCCGATAGAGATCCACCGCCACATCGCCCGTGCGGATCCGCTCGATCAGCTCGTCCTCGAATCCGCCGCCCATCATGGCGCAGGTCATCAGCAGCGCCTGCCCCAGCCACACATAGGTGAGCGCCTGGGGCATGTCGTAACCGCCGAGCTGCGGACGCTCGTCCCACAGCGCCACATAGGTGTACGCCATGATGAAACCGAAGACGGTGTTGGTGAACACCCCCGCCGCCGTCGCGGTCCGGTAAGTGGCATAGCGCCGGAACCCACCCGCCGCCACCACCGCGTACAGCCGCACTGCACCACCCCCCATCGCCCGGGTGCCCAACGGCGTTGGACACCAAAGCGCACGACCCTAGTCCAACGAAGACGGCCGCCGCGACCGCTTTTCAGGGGTCGATCCAGGGCTTATTCCACAGAAAAGGGCACTATGGGGGAACTGACCGCGGCCGAGGAGTCTGCACGGACATGAGCGACGAGCCACAGCAGCCGAACGGGGAACACGAACCCCGGGGCCGGGGCCCCAGGGACCCGTCCGCCCACGGCAGCAACAGCGGCAACAGCGCAGATCAGAGCGGCGAAGCCGGGCGGGCGAAGAAGCCCGCGCGCCCCAAGCGCACCGGCTGGCGGCGCGCCCTCCCCACCTGGCGGATGACCGTCGGCGCAGCCGTCGTCGTCGCCCTGCTCCTGATCGGCGGCTTCATCGCCGGATACCAGCTCGTCGACATCCCGCCCGCCAACGCCAGCGCCACCGCGCAGTCCAACGTCTACCTGTACAAGGACGGCAGCGTCATCGCCCGCTCCGGCGAGGTCAACCGGGAGAACGTCAAGCTCGCCCAGGTCCCGCTCGACGTCCAGCACGCCGTCCTCGCCGCCGAGGACCGCGACTTCTACTCCGAACGGGCCATCGACCTCACAGCCATGGTCCGCGCCGCCTGGAACACCCTCGCCGGCAAGGGCAGACAAGGCGGCTCGACCATCACCCAGCAGTACGTCAAGAACTACTACCTCGGCCAGGAACAGACCGTCATCCGCAAGATCAAGGAGTTCTTCATCGCGGTCAAACTCAACCGCGAGGAGTCCAAGAACCAGATCTTCGAGGGCTACCTCAACACCAGCTACTTCGGCCGCAACGCCTACGGCATCCAAGCCGCCGCGCAGGCCTACTACGGCAAGGACATCGGCGACATCACCACCGCCGAGGGCGCCTACCTCGCCTCCCTGCTCAACGCCCCCAGCGCCTACGACGTCGTCGTCCACCCCCAGAACAAGGCCGCGGCCCTCGCGCGCTGGAACTACGTACTCGACGGCATGGTCAAGGAGAAGTGGCTCGCCGCCGGCGAACGCGCCACCATGAAGTTCCCCGTACCAGGCAAGGTCAAGCCGTCCACCGGGCTGTCCGGACAGCGCGGCTACATCGTCCAGACCGTCGAGGACTACCTCACCGACAACGAGGTCATCGACGAGAACACCCTGGCCACCGGCGGCTACCGGATCACCACCACACTGGAGAAGGAGAAACAGAACGCGCTCGTCAAAGCCGTCGACGACAACGTCATGTCCCAGACGAGCACAGAGCGCGAGGCCGACCGCAATGTCCGCGTCGGCGGCGCCTCCATCGACACCGGCACCGGCCGGGTCGTCGCCATGTACGGCGGCGTCGACTACACCAAGCAGTACGTGAACAACGCGACCCGCCGCGACTACCAGGTCGGCTCCACCTTCAAGCCCTTCGTCTTCACCTCCGCCGTCGCGGGTGGCTCCACCACCCAGGACGGCCGGCGCATCACCCCCAACACCGTGTACGACGGCACCAACAAACGCATGGTCCAGGGACCGAACGGACCCACCGGATACGCCCCCTCCAACGAGGACGACATCAGCTACGGGCCCATCACCGTCCGCGTCGCCACCGACAAATCCGTCAACGCCGTCTACGCCCAGATGGCCGAGGACGTCGGCCCCGACAAGGTCGAGCAGACCGCCATCGACCTCGGTATCCCCAGGAGCACCCCCGATCTCACCCCCTACCCGTCCATCGCGCTCGGCGTCGCCACCGCCAGCGTCCTCGACATGACCGAGGCGTACGCCACCCTCGCCAACCACGGCAGGCACGGCGCGTACACCCTCGTCGACAAGATCACCAAGGGCGGCGAGGACCTGGAACTCCCCAGCAGGAACATCGAACAGGCCGTCAGCCGCGAAGCCGCCGACACCACCACCGCCGTCCTCCAGAGCGTCGTCGAGAGCGGCTCCGGCATCGCCGCCCAGGGCGCCGGCCGCCCCGCAGCGGGCAAGACCGGCACCGCCGAAGAGGACAGGGCCGCCTGGTTCGCCGGCTACACCCCCGACCTCACGACCGTCATCGCCGTCATGGGCCAGGACCCCGACACCGGCGCACAGAAACCGCTCTACGGAGCACTCGGCCTGGCCCGCATCAACGGCGCGGGCGCGCCCGCCCAGACCTGGGCCCAGTACACCGAGGCCGCGCTGCGCGGCACCACGGTCGAGAACTTCGACCTCAGCCTCGAGAGCGGCGCCGAGGAAACCATCGAGCCCACCGAGGAGAACTCCAGCCCCGGCACCACCGGAACACCGTCGGAGACCCCCTCCGGCACACTGCCCAGCAGCCCCGGGAGCCTCCTGCCGGGCCCCTGGAACAGCGAACCCGCCACCGGCGGCCCGGACACCGGCACGCCGACCGGCGGCGGAACGGAAATCGGCGGCGCGGAGAACGGCGGCGCGGACAGCGGTGACCGGGACCGCTACGACTTCCTCCCGGGCGCCCCCGGCACCCCGGCACCGCAGACCGCCCCGGCACCCCAGAGCGCCCCGGCACCCCAGAGCGCCCCGGCACCGCAGAGCGCCCCGGCGCCGCGTCAGTGACCCGAGGTCGCCTTCAGCCCCACCACGGCCACCAGCAGCAGAGAGACGAAGAAGATCCGGGCGGCGGTCACCGGCTCACCCAGCACCACCATGCCGAGAACCGCCGCACCGGCCGCACCGATACCGACCCACACGCCGTACGCCGTACCGATCGGCAGCGTCTTCGCCGCATGGGACAGCAGCACCATGCTCATCACGATCCCGAGGCCTGTGAACACACTCGGCCACAGCCGGGTGAACCCCTCGGTGTACTTCATCCCTATCGACCAGCCCACTTCGAGCAGACCGGCGACAACCAGCAGAACCCACGCCATGACGGAACCTCCGACGAGACAGAAAACGCGAACAACACGGGGTGCGTCGTCTTTGCAGAACCCGGTACGGCGCGTCTCGTCGGGGTCACCCCACCGTAGCAAAGAACATGCAAAGGGCCTGGTGACATCGGTCACCAGGCCCCACTCGCAACTGCTGCCGCCTACAGATACAGCCCGGTCGAATCCACCGACCCCTCGAACCGGTCCGCCGCCACCGCATGCAGATCCCGCTCGCGCATCAGCACATACGCCACACCGCGCACCTCGACCTCCGCCCGGTCCTCGGGGTCGTACAGCACCCGGTCACCCGGCTCCACCGTCCGCACGTTCTGACCCACCGCGACCACCACGGCCCAGGCCAGCCGACGGCCGACCGCAGCCGTCGCCGGAATCAGAATGCCGCCACCCGAGCGCCGCTCGCCCTCCGGCGTATCGGACCGGACCAGCACACGGTCATGGAGCATGCGGATGGGCAGCTTGTCGTCGGTGTTCTCGCTCACGCCCCGCAACCTACCTGTCCGCCGCAGCTCCGCACGCCTCCGGGGTACACGGACCGCGGCATCACTTCTTCCGCCGCCGCTTCGACACCGCGAGCAGACCCACGACGCCCACCGCGAGCAACGCCGCCGGAATCACCCGCTCCAGACGCGGGGCGCCGTCCTCGGACACAAACTGCGCCTTCACGTCCGACACCGTCCGGTTCACCGCCACAAAAGCCCGCCCGGCCGTCCGGTCCACGGCCTCGGCGGCCTTGGCCTTCGCATCACCCATGATCGTCTTCGGGTGCACCCGCACCCCGATCTCATCGAGCACCACCGCAAGCTGCTCACGCCTGCCGATGATGTCCGCCTCGATCTGCGCAGGGGTCCTGGCATCCGACACTGCGCCGCCTCCGTGGTCCTCGTCCGGTAAACCTTCATCGACAGTCTGTCAGCTCGACCGCCCGTGCACCCGGCGGCACCCCTATTACGCTCGGTCCCGTACACCCCACGTGCCACCTGAGGAGAACCATGAGCGAGCGACTCCAGCCCGGCGACACCGCCCCCGCCTTCACCCTCCCCGACGCCGACGGCAACGAGATCTCGCTCGCCGACCACAAGGGCCGCAAGGTCATCGTCTACTTCTACCCGGCCGCCCTCACCCCCGGCTGCACCAAGCAGGCCTGCGACTTCACCGACAACCTGGACCTGCTCGCCGGCGCCGGATACGACGTCATCGGCGTCTCCCCCGACAAGCCCGAGAAGCTCGCCAAGTTCCGCGAGAAGGAAAACCTCAAGGTCACCCTGGTCGGCGACCCCACCAAGGAGACTCTTGAGGCATACGGCGCCTTCGGCGAGAAGAAGCTCTACGGCAAAACGGTGACGGGCGTCATCCGCTCCACGGTCGTCGTGGACGAAGAGGGCAAGGTCGAACGAGCCCTCTACAACGTCAAGGCCACCGGCCATGTCGCCAAGATCATCAAGGACCTCGGCATCTGAGCCGAGCACGTCGAGGACCGCCTCGGACGGCCGCGAAGATGTGAGGGACATCCCATTCGGCCATCGATTCGGTTTGCAGCCGCCATGACCGCGCAGAAGCCCTTCCTTGAACACCCACCGAGGAAAGGACCCGGCCATGGCGGCCCCCGACCCCCATCAGGCGGCCGATCCGGGAGCGGTCAAACGCCACCCCACCCCTGGCCGGCCACATCGGCGCCGCCGGACTCGTCACCGCGCTGACCGCGATCCTCGACTCCGGCCAGATGGACGACTACGGCCGGCGCATACCGTTCCTCGTCGCGGGCCCCCTCGGCCTCTGCCTGCGACTGCGCCTCGACGAAACCCCCGCCTCCCAGAAACCGGAAGGGGGCGCCGCCCACGCAACAGAGGCCGCCGACAGCATCGAAACCACCGCCCTCCCGGCCCTCTTCAACTGGCCGCGGCCCGGACGCCGGATCCGAAGTTCTGACCCCGTACCCGCCGGCCCGTCGGCACATCCCGGTAGCATGTCTGACGGCTGGCGGCGGTGGTGCAATGGCGACACAGCAGACTTAGGATCTGTGGCCCGTGAAACGGCTTGAGGGTTCGAATCCCTTCCGCCGCACAGTAAACGGCCTGCGAATCAAGGTACTTGGTGCGCAGGCCGTTCTCGTACCCGTTACGCCTGGCTCACCAGTTCCCGCACCACCGGCACCAGTGCCCGGAACGCCTTGCCGCGGTGGCTGATCGCGTTCTTCTCCGTCGGGGTCAGTTCCGCGCAGGTGCGGGTTTCGCCGTCCGGCTGGAGGATCGGGTCGTAGCCGAAGCCGTTCGTGCCGGACGGGGTGTGGCGCAGGGTGCCCAGCAGTCGGCCCTCGACCACGCGTTCCGTGCCGTCGGGGAGGGCCAGGGCTGCCGCGCAGGCGAAGTGGGCGGCGCGGTGCGGGGTGTCGATGTCGGAGAGCTGGGCCAGGAGCAGGTCCAGGTTGGCCCGGTCGTCGCCGTGGGTGCCGGCCCAGCGGGCGGAGAAGATGCCGGGGGCGCCGCCGAGTACGTCGACGCAGAGGCCGGAGTCGTCGGCGATGGCGGGGTGGCCGGTGGCCTTCGCGAGGGCGTGGGCCTTGAGGAGGGCGTTCTCGGCGAAGGTGACGCCGGTTTCCTTGACGTCGGGAATGTGGGGGTACGCGTCCGCGCCGACGAGCTCGTGGTCGAGGCCTGCGTCGGCGAGGATCGCATGGAGTTCGGTGATCTTCCCGGCGTTGCGGGTGGCGAGGATGAGGCGGGTCATGTCACCCAGTATCGGGGCTGTCAGGGCATGCAGACCTTGCCGATCTCCTCGGCGGCGTCGGTGACCGGGCTGATGTCGGGGGTGGCGTCGCCCTTGTCGATGGAGTCGCGGACGTTGCCGACGCCGGACTGCAGGTCGTCGACGGCCTTGCCGAGGTCGGCGTTGTCGGTCTTGTCGCCGAGGTTGCCGAGTTCCTTCTCGATGTCGTCGAGGGCTTCGGATGCCTGGGTGGGGTCGTTCGAGGCGTTGGAGACGGCCTGTTGGAGGTTGTCGACGCTGGTGGTGATGGCGTCGACGGTGCGGACGCAGTCGACTGTCTTGTCGAGGCCACTGCAGCCGGCTGTCGCGGTGAGGGCGAGGGCGGTCAGGGTCAGCGCGACGGTGATGCGGCGGTGGCGGGTGGCCTTGGCCATGGTGCGGTTCCTCTCCAGGTGCGGATACGCGGACGGGCGCACGGTTCGACCGTGCGCCCGTGTTCGTAATGACGCGTTGTGGTGCGTATTGGGTTGCTTCTTTACTCGCTCAGCGTGCGGGCCAGGGCCTCGTTCTGGAAGACGGTGAGGTCTGCGCAGCCGACGGTGGCGAGGTCGAGGAGGGCGCCCAGTTCCTTGCGGTCGAAGGGGGTGGCCTCGGCGGTGCCCTGGACCTCGACGAAGCGGCCGTCGCCGGTGCAGACGACGTTCATGTCGGTCTCGGCGCGGACGTCCTCCTCGTAGCAGAGGTCGAGGAGGGGGGTGCCGTCGACGATGCCGACGCTGATCGCCGAGACGGTGTCGGTCAGCGGCTTGCGGCCGTGCTTGACGAGCTTCTTGCGCTGGGCCCAGGTGACGGCGTCGGCGAGGGCGACGTAGGCGCCGGTGATGGCGGCGGTGCGGGTGCCGCCGTCGGCCTGGAGGACGTCGCAGTCGAGGACGATGGTGTTCTCGCCGAGGGCCTTGTAGTCGACGACGGCGCGCAGGGAGCGGCCGATGAGGCGGCTGATCTCGTGGGTGCGGCCGCCGATCTTGCCGCGTACGGATTCGCGGTCGCCGCGGGTGTTGGTGGAGCGGGGCAGCATGGAGTATTCGGCGGTGACCCAGCCTTCGCCGCTGCCCTTGCGCCAGCGGGGGACGCCTTCGGTGACGGAGGCGGTGCAGAAGACCTTGGTGTCGCCGAAGGAGATGAGTACGGAGCCTTCGGCGTGCTTGCTCCATCCGCGTTCGATGGTGACGGGGCGGAGCTGTTCGGGGGTGCGGCCGTCGATACGAGACATGGTGTCGACTTTATCGGGTGCGGGGTGGCGGCCGTTCGGGTGCACCGCAGGCCCCGTCCGGGTGGGCAGGGCCTGCGTGGTGCTGAGTGGTCGGGCTCAGCGGGGGGTTCGGCGGCTGGTCACATCATGTCTTCGATGTCGGCGGCGATGGGGTCGGCGTCGGTGCCGATGACGACCTGGATCGCGGTGCCCATCTTGACGACACCGTGGGCTCCGGCGGCCTTGAGCGCGGCTTCGTCGACCTTGCTGGGGTCGTGGACCTCGGTACGGAGGCGCGTGATGCAGCCTTCGATCTCGTCGATGTTCTCGATACCGCCGAGCCCGGCGACGATCTTCTCAGCCTTGCTGGCCATGGCCTTCTCCCTGGTTGTTCCCATGCATGCGACGGCCCACCATGGGTCCGTTTCGTCACCGTAACGCACGTTTGGCCCAGCTTCGCGAGCGGGCCATCGCCCCCTCCCCAATGATGACGATCACCGGTGCCCTGTCTTCCAGGCGGGTTACGCACCGTACCTCAACTGGTCTACACCAGTGTGCAACGACCGCCGAACGCGTCTTGTTCCGGGAGGATGCCGATGAGCTCGAGCAGCGCCGCGGTTCCACAGAAGGCATGGTGGAGCGGCCTCTTCCAGGGCCTGCAGAAGATGGGCCGCAGCCTCCAGCTCCCGATCGCCGTTCTGCCGGCGGCAGGCATTCTCAACCGGCTGGGCCAGCCGGACGTATTCGGCGACAAGGGCCTGCGTTGGGGCAATGTCGCCAAGGTGTTCGCGGCCGCGGGCGGAGCGCTGCTCGACTCGGGGCTCGGCCTTCCGCTGCTGTTCTGCGTCGGTGTCGCCATCGGCATGGCGAAGAAGTCGGACGGTTCGACCGCGCTCGCCGCAGTCACCGGTTTCCTCGTCTATTACGCGGTGCTGCACGCCTTCCCGGTGGACTGCGCGCCCGGTTCCACGTTCACTTCGGGCGGCACCTGGTTCGGCACCTGCGTCACCGGCGATGCCAAGGTCACGGCCGCGGAGTACCAGAACCCCGGGGTGTTCGGCGGCATCGTGATGGGTCTGCTGTCCGCCTGGTTCTGGCAGCGGTACCACCGGGTCAAGCTGGTGGACTGGCTGGGCTTCTTCAACGGCCGCCGGCTCGTCCCGATCATCATGGCGTTCGTCGGCCTCCTCCTCGGGGCGCTGTGCGCGTGGCTCTGGCAGCCGATCGGCGACGGCCTGACCAGCTTCTCCAAGTGGCTGGTGGACCTGGACTGGGCGGGCTCCGGCATCTTCGGTGTCGCCAACCGCGCGCTGCTGGTCATCGGCCTCCACCAGTTCCTGAACACTTTCGTCTGGTTCCAGTTCGGCGACTTCACCAAGCCGGACGGGACGGTCGTGCACGGTGACATCAACCGGTTCCTGCAGGGCGACCCGACGGCCGGTCAGTTCACCTCGGGCTTCTTCCCGATCATGATGTTCGCCCTCCCGGCGGCGGCGCTGGCGATCTACCACTGCGCCAAGCCGCACCGCCGGAAGGCGGTCGGCGGCATGATGCTCTCGGTCGGCCTGACGTCGTTCGTGACGGGAATCACCGAACCGATCGAGTACTCGTTCCTCTTCGTCGCACCGCTGCTCTACGCGATCCACGCGGTGCTCACCGGCGTCTCGATGGCCGTGACGTGGGCGCTCGGGGTCAAGGACGGCTTCAGCTTCTCCGCCGGGCTGATCGACTACGTCATCAACTGGCACCTGGCGACCAAACCCTGGCTGATCATTCCGCTCGGCCTGGCCTTCGCCGTCGTGTATTACGTGATCTTCCGGTTCGCGATCACCGAATTCAATCTCCAGACTCCGGGCCGGGAGCCCGATGAGCTGGAGGAGGAGATCGAGAGGAACCTCACGAAGTAGCACTTCAGGCGGGCTTTCGGCCCGGCCTGAGCAGGCCCTTGGACCCTTGCGGCCCGGGGGCCTTCGCCGTGTGACCGAGCGTGGGTGATAGCTCATGCGAAGTAGTCGGGAATTGCAGGTTCCTTATCCAACCCACACCGTGCTACAACTGGTCTACACCACTGAGTGGTCCAGACCGCGTGCGTTCTGCCGCGTTTCTCGAGTCGCCGCCTCCCCCCGTCAACGACCTGGGCGGCGCCTTGTCCAATGGAGGAAGTTGATGTCCACGGCAGACACCGCACCCGCGGTCACCAAGAAGAAGGGCGCCGGCGTGATGGCGGTCATGCAGCGCATCGGCCGCAGCCTCATGCTGCCGGTCGCGGTGCTGCCCGCGGCCGCACTGCTGGTCCGGCTCGGCAACGCGGACATGCTCGGCCGCGACTCGTTCCCGACGTTCATCACGAAGCTCGCCGGCTACATGTCCGCGGGCGGCGGTGCCATTCTCGACAACATGGCGCTGCTGTTCGCCGTGGGTATCGCGATCGGTTTCGCCAAGAAGTCGGACGGTTCGACGGCCCTCGCCGCGGTCACCGGCTACCTGGTCTTCCAGAAGGTGCTCGCCACCTTCACCGACAGCAACCTGCCCCAGGTCGCGAGCGTCGTGGACGGCAAGATCGTCATGAACGACGCACCGGTCAACGCCGGTGTGCTCGGCGGCGTCGTGATGGGCATAGTCGTGGCCCTGATCTATCAGCGGTTCTACCGGACGAAGCTGCCCGACTGGGCGGGCTTCTTCAGCGGCCGTCGCCTCGTCCCGATCCTGTCGGCCTTCGCGGGTCTGATCATCGGCATCGTCTTCGGTCTGATCTGGCCGGTCCTCGGCACCGGTCTGCACAACTTCGGTGAGTGGCTGGTCGGTTCCGGCGCTGTCGGCGCGGGCATCTTCGGTGTCGCCAACCGTGCGCTGATCCCGGTCGGCATGCACCACCTGCTGAACTCGTTCCCGTGGTTCCAGGCGGGCGACTACAACGGCGCCCACGGCGACATCGCCCGGTTCCTGGCCGGTGACCCGCAGGCCGGACAGTTCATGACCGGCTTCTTCCCGATCATGATGTTCGCCCTCCCGGCGGCCTGCCTCGCGATGGTCCACTGTGCCCGCCCCGAGCGCCGCAAGGTCGTCGGCGGCATGATGTTCTCCCTCGCGCTCACCTCGTTCGTCACCGGTGTGACCGAGCCGATCGAGTTCACGTTCATGTTCATCGCCCCGGTGCTGTACGCGATCCACGCGGTCCTTACGGGCGTGTCCATGGCCCTGACCTGGGCGCTCGGCATGAAGGACGGCTTCGGCTTCTCGGCCGGCCTGGTCGACTTCGGCCTGAACCTCGGCATCGCGAGCAAGCCGTGGATGCTGGTCCTGGTCGGCCTCTGCTTCGCGGTGGTCTACTACGTGGTCTTCCGCTTCGCGATCACCAAGTTCAACCTGCCGACTCCGGGCCGCGAGTCCGACGAGGAGCTTGCCGAGCTCCTCAAGGCCGAGGCGAAGTAGGCCCCACCGCGGGCCTCACCCCGGCGCACGACGAAGCCCTCACCTTCCGCCGCAGGAGGTGAGGGCTTCGTCGTGCCGGATGTGCGGGACGGCCGGTGCTGTGCCTTTCCGGTCACAGCACTAGATCTCATAGACCGCGCCGGGTGCCGCCACCTCCACCGGCCCGCCGTAGAGCAGGCGGGCATCGGCCAGGTTGCGGTCGGCGTCGGTCCACGGCGGGATGTGGGTGAGGACGAGCCGCCCCACCCCGGCGCGGGCGGCGATGTCGCCGGCCTCGCGGCCATTGAGGTGGAGGTCCGGGATGTCCTCCTTGCCATGGACGAACGATGCTTCGCAGAGGAACAGGTCGACGCCCTCGGCGAGTTCGTCCAGGGCCTCGCAGGCACCCGTGTCGCCGGAGTACGTGAGCGAGCGGCCGCCGTGCTCGATCCGGATGGCGTAGGAGTCGACGGGGTGGCAGACCTTCTCCGTACGGACCGAGAAGGGGCCGATCTCGAACGAGCCCGGCTTCAGCGTGTGGAAGTCGAAGACCTCGCTCATCGCCCGCTCGGACGGGGTGTCGGCATGGGCGGTGGTCAGCCGCTGCTCGGTGCCGTCGGGACCGTAGACCGGGATCGGGGCGGGACGGCCGCCGTCGTGCCGGTAGTAGCGGACGACGAAGTACGCGCACATGTCGATGCAGTGATCGACATGGAGGTGACTGAGGAAGATGGCGTCGAGGTCGTAGAGACCGACATGGCGCTGCAGCTCGCCGAGGGCACCGTTGCCCATGTCGAGGAGCAGCCTGAAGCCGTCGGCCTCTACGAGGTAGCTCGAGCATGCTGATCCCGCGGACGGGAACGAGCCGGAGCAGCCGACGACGGTGAGCTTCATGGAGCGTGAACCTCCGAGACGTGGGAACGGGGAGGGTTCGTGCGGTCTGTTGAGCGGTTTGTCGAGCGTAAAGCGCGAAACAGCCGGTCGCTCCTCCATGGCCGTCCGTTGTGGGGGAACTCACCTGCTCTGTCACCGGTTCGATGGAAGAGTCGGGGACGCCGGTACGGTCGGGGCATGGACATGTCCTGGTGGTGGATCGCGCTTGCCGTTGTCGTCCTGCTCGCGCTCGTCGTGGCGGTCGCCGATGGGCGGGGGCGGGGCGGGCAACGGCCCCGGGGCCGCTCCGGCAGGTCGGTGGGTACGCGCTCCGGCGGGCGTCCGGGCGGGCGGACGCGTCCGCCGGCGGGGCCGGGGCGTGGGCCGGGGCCGGAGCGCAGGCCGCGGCCGGGTGAGATCTGGTGGGCCGAGGTGCCGTACGAGGACAGGCCCGGGGCGAAGGACCGGCCCTGTCTGGTGCTGTCGGTACGGGGTGACTCGGCACTCGTCGCGAAGATCACCAGCAAGTATCACGAGGAGCGGCCCGGGGTGATAGCGCTGCCCGCGGGAACGGTGGGGGATGCGCGGGGGCGGGAGAGCTTCCTGGAGACGGATGAGTTGCGGGAGGTTGCCGTGCGGGGGTTCCGACGGCGGGTGGGGGTGGTGGATCCGGCGGTGTGGGAGCGGGTGCGGGGGCTTGGGTGAGGCGGGCACCTACGGCGGGGCGCGGGTGACCGTGGAGGCGTGGCCGCGGCGGGGGTGCCTGCGGCGGGCCTGTTCCCCTACCCGCTCCTTCCCGGAACCGGGGCCCCTCCCGGGCCCTGCTCCTCAAGCGCCGGAGAGGCTGGGGTGTGCACCGGGGCTCCGCCGCGGGCCTCGCGCCTCAAAGACCGGCGAGGCCGAGAGATGTCCCCCATCGCCGGACGGGCTGGACGTTCAGCTCGTCCGGCGAATCGGGACGGGCTACGCCCAGAGCTGGCCGTGCAGCGTTTCGATGGCCGCTTCTGTTGTCGGGGCCGTGTAGACGCCCGTCGACAGGTACTTCCAGCCGCCGTCCGCGACGACGAAGACGATGTCGGCCGACTCCCCCGCCTTGACGGCCTTGTTTCCCACTCCGATCGCGGCGTGGAGTGCGGCGCCGGTGGAGACGCCCGCGAAGATGCCCTCCTGCTGGAGGAGTTCGCGGGTACGGGTGACGGCGTCCGCGGAGCCGACGGAGAAGCGGGTGGTGAGGACGGAGGCGTCGTAGAGCTCGGGGACGAAGCCCTCGTCGAGGTTGCGGAGCCCGTAGACCAGGTCGTCGTAGCGCGGCTCGGCGGCGACGATCTTGACGTCGGGCTTGTGTTCGCGCAGGTAGCGGCCGACGCCCATGAGCGTGCCGGTGGTGCCGAGGCCCGCCACGAAGTGGGTGATGGACGGGAGGTCGGTAAGGATCTCCGGGCCGGTGGTGGCGTAGTGGGCGCCCGCGTTGTCCGGGTTGCCGTACTGGTAGAGCATGACCCAGTCGGGGTGCTCGGCGGCCAGCTCCTTGGCGACGCGTACGGCCGTGTTGGAGCCGCCCGCCGCCGGGGAGGAGATGATCTCGGCGCCCCACATGGCGAGCAGGTCGCGCCGTTCCTGGGAGGTGTTCTCCGGCATGACGCACACGATGCGGTAGCCCTTGAGCTTGGCCGCCATGGCGAGCGAGATGCCGGTGTTGCCGCTGGTGGGTTCCAGGATGGTGCAGCCGGGGGTCAGCCGGCCGTCCTTCTCGGCCTGTTCGACCATGTGGAGCGCGGGGCGGTCCTTGATCGAGCCGGTGGGGTTGCGGTCCTCCAGCTTGGCCCAGATGCGGACGTCGTCCGACGGTGACAGCCGCGGCAGGCGGACGAGCGGGGTGTTGCCCACCGCGGCGAGCGGGCTGTCGTACCGCATCAGTTCATGCCCGCCCGTCGCCCGACCGCCACCCCGGCCGGACGGGGCTTCGCCCCGGCGGCTCCTCCGGCGACGGCCGGGAGGATGGTGACGCTGTCACCGTCGCTGAGCTTGGTGGAGATGCCGTCGAGGAAGCGGACGTCCTCGTCGTTGAGGTAGACGTTCACGAAGCGACGGAGCTGGTCACCGTCGACGATGCGCTCACGGATGCCGTTATGGCGGCTGTCCAGGTCCGTGAAGAGGTCGGCGAGGGTCTCCCCGTTGCCCTCGACAGCCTTGGCGCCGTCGGTGTAGGTGCGGAGGATGGTCGGGATGCGGACCTCGATGGCCATGGCGTGGGCTCCTGTCGAAAGCGGGGAGGTGGCGTGGGGCGCGCGGCTCTGCCCCCGCGCAGGGGTTGGTGCGTGACGAATGGGTGCTCAGGCCGCGAGCCCGGCTCAGGCCTCGCGGCCGGCGGGCAGGCGGCTCGTACAGATCGCGCTGGAGAGCCTGCACAGGTCGACGTGCAGCCGCGCAACGAGCAGCATGCCCGGCGTCTTGTCGCTCACGTCATGGGGAACCATGCGGTCATCGTATCGATTCCCGGTCCGTGACCCGGAATGTGATCTCACCTGATGGAAGGTCGGTGTTCGACAGGTGGACGGGACCGTGGTGGGCCCGGTCCCGTCCGGCCGGTGGAGTGCCGGGGTCGGGCTGTGCGAGGAGGTCAGGCGGCTTCGTACGCCTCGACGACCTCGACGTCCTCCTCGGTGATCTCGCCGTCCACGATCCGGTACGAGCGGAACTGGAAGGGGCCCGCGTCGTCGGTGTCCGCGGTGGAGACGAGCACGTAGTGGGCGCCGGGTTCGTTGGCGTACGTGACGTCGGTGCGGGACGGGTAGGCCTCGGTCGCGGTGTGGGAGTGGTAGATGATCACCGGCTCCTCGTCGCGGTCGTCCATCTCTCGGTAGAGCTTGAGGAGGTCGCCCGAGTCGAACTCGTAGAAGGTGGGCGAGCGGGCGGCGTTGAGCATGGGGATGTACCGTTCGGCGCGGCCGGTTCCGGCCGGCCCCGCGACCACGCCGCACGCCTCGTCGGGGTGGTCGGCGCGGGAGTGCGCGACGATCTGGTCGTAGAGCACCTGGGTGATGGTCAGCATGGCGCCAGGATAGGCGGGCCCGCCTTCGCAGGCGGGCCCCCGCGTACCGAGCGGTGGTACGCAGGGGCCCGCATGGTGGACGCGCCCGTTGGGGCCGCGACTGTCCGGGGATGGTTCGGGGTTCGTACGGAGTGGCCTCAGCTCTTCGCGAAGGCCTTGTTCTCGGGGTTACGGGCCTTGAGCACCAGGTACGAGACGCCGAGGACGGCCGCCCAGAGCGGGGCGCAGTACAGCGAGATCCTGGCGTCCTTGTCGATGCCCATCATCACGATGACCATGGCGATGAAGGCCAGCGCGAAGACGCTGGTGAACGGGGCGCCGGGGGCCCGGAACGTGGACTGCGGGAGCACGCCGCGGTCCGCGAGGCCGCGGTAGCGGATCTGACAGATGAGGATCATGATCCAGGCCCACATGCCGGAGATGGTGGCGAAGGAGACGACGTAGGTGAAGGCGTCGCCGGGCCACTGGTAGTTGATCCAGACGCCGACGAGCATCAGGGCGGCGGAGAAGGTGGTGCCGATGAGCGGGGTGCCGGTCTTCGTCAGCCTGGTGAAGAACTTCGGGCCCTGGCCGTTGAGGGCGAGGTCGCGGAGCATGCGGCCGGTGGAGTACATGCCGGAGTTGCAGGAGGAGAGGGCCGCGGTCAGCACGACGAAGTTGACGATGCCGGCGCCGATGCCGAGGCCCATCTTCTGGAAGGCGGCGACGAACGGCGAGATGCCGGGCTGGAACTCGGTCCACGGGACCACGGAAAGGATCATGATGAGGGCGCCGACGTAGAAGACGGCGATGCGCCACGGCACGGTGTTGATGGCCTTGGGCAGGACGGTCTTCGGGTCCTTCGACTCGCCCGCGGTGACGCCGACGAGTTCCACGGCGAGGAAGGCGAACATCACGATCTGCAGGGTCAGCAAGGTGCCCTTGATGCCGTGCGGGAAGAAGCCGCCGTCGGCCCAGAGGTGGGTGACGGACGCGCTGTCCCCGGCGTCGGAGAAGCCGAGGGTGAGAATTCCGGCGCAGATGAGGATCATGCCGACGATGGCGGTCACCTTGACCATCGAGAACCAGAATTCGAGTTCCCCGAAGAGCTTTACGGAGATCAGGTTCACGCCGTACAGGATGATCGTGAAGATCAGTGCCGACACCCATTGAGGAATGTCGAACCAGAACGTCATGTACTGGGCGGCCGCGGTGACTTCGGTGATTCCGGTGACGACCCAGAACAGCCAGTAGGTCCAGCCGGTGACAAAGCCGGCGAAGGGGCCGATGAATTCGCGGGCGTACTCGGAGAATGAGCCCGACACGGGGCGGTACATGAGGAGTTCACCCAGGGCCCGCATGATGAAGAAGATCACCAGGCCCGCGATGGCATAGGCCAGGATGAGGCTGGGCCCGGCCTTGGCGATCGCCTTTCCCGCACCGAGGAAGAGGCCGGTGCCGATGGCGCCGCCGATGGCGATCATCTGGATCTGACGGGCACCGAGGGCTCGCTGGTACCCCTCGCCCGCCGTGCCGGCATCCGCGACCGCTGCGACCTTGCGGCCGTCTTGTCCCTTGTCGACCTGCGCCGATGTCATGTGCTGCGCCTTTCTCCACGCTGATCCGCGCCGTTGAGGCTGCGGATCAGGTCCTGATCCCCCCGGATATGGATGGAGTGCCGCCGGCGGTCGCCGGCCTGTAGCGCCCTCGGGAGCATGGGTGGTGTCCTCGAGTGGTCGTGAAGATTTATCACGGTCACATGGGCGGATCATCGGACATTATGTGGGGCACACCACAGGAAAAAGCGGACAAGTGTTTCCAGTCGCCGCAAAAGAGACCGTTCAGGTGACGGGATCGTTATTCGAATTTGAGCGTCCTTTGAGCGAACACCATGCATGACCGGACGGGAAGTCCGCAAAAGAGTGCTCGGAAAGTCCGCAAACGAGTGATCGGGAACTCCGCATGCGGGAACTACGGCATCAGGGTTTCCACGAGGGTTTCCTGGAGCGCGCCGAGCCAGAGATAGGCCATGACCATCGGCTTGCGCGGGTCGCTGTCGGGGAGCCGGTAGAGCGAGCCGGCCTCACCCTCGTCGTCGTCGGAGACCTCGAGGCGGGTACCGATGGTCAGCCGGAGATCATTGAGCGCGCCGAGCCAATTGCGGCATTCGTCGCCGGTGAGCTCCAGTACGGCGTCGCCGTCCTCGGTGATGGAGAGGGCATCCAGGGTGCGCACGACAGTGAGGGCATCGTCGCGCTTGCGGCTGCGCAGATCGTTCTCGGTGAAGCGGCGGAACTCGGCGGAAGCGGCGCGCAGTTCGCTGTCCTCGTCGCCGTACGCCTCGGGGAAGAGGCGGGCCAGGGCGGGGTCGGTGGGCGGTTCGCTGGGCCCCTCGGCGAAGAGGGCGGCGAGCGGGTCCGCGCCCTCGGCGGGCTCGTCGCCGGGGCCGATCAGTTCCAGCAGCTGGACGGCGAGGGAGCGCAGGATTGCGATCTCCACCTCGTCGAGCGCGACGGCCGCGCCGCCGCCGGGGGTGGCCTCGAAGTGGCCGGCCATGGGTTTTCTCCGATGGTGGGTCGGGCGGGGCAGAGGAGGATCGGTCTAGTTGCGGTCCTGCGTGAGGGTGGCCCACAGCCCGTAGCCGTGCATGGCCTGGACGTCGCGTTCCATCTCCTCGCGACTGCCGCTGGAGACGACGGCGCGGCCCTTGTGGTGGACGTCCAGCATCAGCTTGTGGGCCTTGTCCTTGGAGTAGCCGAAGTAGGCCTGGAAGACATAGGTCACATAGCTCATGAGGTTGACCGGGTCGTTGTGGACCAGCGTCACCCAGGGGACGTCGGGCTCGGGGACGACAAGACTCTCCTCGGCCGATTCGGGACGCTCGATCTCAGTGGGGGCGACACTCACCCACCCCATGCTGCCACCCGGGAGGGGTCATCGCACAAACGACCCGAGATCTCGTCACTCTGACGACATAGAGGTAGCATCCGGAACATGAACTCTGCGGACCTTGGGCGACGGGTCGGTGTGCCGTCGACCGCGCTCTTCACCGACCAGTACGAGCTCACGATGGTGCAGGCCGCCCTGAAGGCCGGCACGGCCGACCGGCGCTCGGTCTTCGAGGCGTTCACCCGCCGCCTGCCGGAGGGACGGCGCTACGGCGTCGTCGCGGGCATCGGACGGGTACTGGACGCGGTGGAGAACTTCCACTTCGACGACGAGATGCTCACCTTCCTGCGCGAACAGAACGTCGTCGACGGGCCCACGCTCGCATGGCTGGCCGACTACCGCTTCAGCGGTGACATCTGGGGCTACCCCGAGGGCGAGGTGTACTTTCCCGGCTCGCCGATCCTGCGGGTCGAGGGCTCCTTCGCCGAGTGCGTGCTGCTGGAAACGGTGATCCTTTCGATCCTCAACCACGACTCGGCGATCGCCGCGGCGGCGTCGCGGATGTCCGCCGCGGCAGGCGGGCGCGGGCTGATCGAGATGGGTGCGCGACGCACCCATGAACTGTCGGCGGTGGCGTCGGCGCGTGCCGCGTACATCGGCGGCTTCGACACCACATCCGACCTGGCCGCGGGCTTCCGCTACAACATCCCGACCGTCGGGACGAGCGCCCACGCCTTCACGCTGCTGCACGACACCGAGCGGGACGCGTTCCGGGCCCAGGTCGACTCGCTGGGCCGGGGCACGACGCTGCTGGTCGACACGTACGACGTCGCCGAGGCGGTCCGTACGGCGGTCGAGGTCGCGGGTACCGGGCTGGGTGCGGTGAGGATCGACTCCGGGGACCTGCTGCTGGTCGCGCACCGGGTGCGGCAGCAGCTGGACGAGCTGGGCGCCACCGGGACGAAGATCGTGGTGACGTCGGATCTGGACGAGTACGCGATCGCGTCGCTGGCCGCGGCGCCGGTCGACGCCTACGGGGTGGGCACGCAGCTGGTGACCGGCAGCGGGCAGCCCACCTGCTCGATGGTCTACAAGCTGGTCGCCCGCGCCGTGTCCGCCGACCCCGCGGAGCCGGTGCGTCCGGTCGCCAAGAAGTCGCTCGGCGCGAAGACGTCCACGGGCGGTCGCAAGTGGGCCGCGCGCCGACTGGACGAGAACGGGGTGGCCGAGGCCGAGGTGGTCGGCACCGGCCCCGTACCGGCCGAGCTGGCCGACCGGCAGCTGCTGGCCGAGCTGGTCAGGGGTGGTGAGGTGATCGCCCGTGAGCCGTTGGACGCGGCGCGCGAGCGGCACATGGCGGCGCGGTCGGTGCTGCCGATGTCGGCGATGCAGTTGTCCCGCGGGGAGCCGGTGATTCCCACGGAGTACATATGACGGGGGCGGCGGGGCGAAGACCGGGGCGCCCGGTCACCGCTCCGCCCTCGATCTCCCCCATGGCCCGAAGCGCGCGGGAGGGGCCCCTCGGCGGGCTTGATGACGTCCCCTCCCTAAGCCGCTCCGGAGTCTCTAGGCTCGAATACGCCCCTCATGACCGCCGACCGTCCCCCACCGAAGGACACCCGCCATGCACCGCGCCTTGATCGTCGTGGACGTCCAGAACGACTTCTGCGAGGGCGGCAGCCTCGCCGTGGCGGGGGGCTCCGATGTCGCCGCCGCCATCACCGACCTGATCGGCGAGGCCCAGCCCGGATACCGCCATGTGGTGGCCACCCGTGACCACCATGTCGACCCGGGCAACCACTTCTCCGAGCAGCCGGACTACGAGCACACCTGGCCGGCGCACTGTGTCGCCGGTACGGAAGGGGTGGGCTTCCACCCCAATTTCGCCCCTGCGGTCGCCTCGGGGGCGATCGACGCGGTGTTCGACAAGGGTGCCTATGCCGCGGCGTACAGCGGCTTCGAGGGCCTCGACGAGAACGGTGTGGGGCTGGCCGACTGGCTGCGGGACCGCGGGGTCACCGAGGTCGACGTGGTCGGCATCGCGACCGACCACTGCGTGCGGGCAACGGCGCTGGATGCGGTCCGGGCAGGCCTCACGACGCACGTGCTGCTCGATCTGACCGCAGGGGTCGCCGAGGAGACCACGGAGCGGGCGCTGGAGGAGCTCCGCAGGGCGGGCGTGAAGCTTTCCGGCAAGCCCGTCGTGGCGTAGTCGGGCGAGAGCCGCCGCGATTCCTCACCGCTCTCACCCACTCACGCCCGTGACCGGCCCCGGCCCCGCGCCTCAGGCCGTGCGTGGGCGGAGCAGCGCTCGGATCGGATGCCAGAGCTCCTGGGCCCGCTCCGGTCTCGCTCGCCAGAGCATCCCGTCCGGGTGGTGCAGCACGGCGGTGATCTCGTCCGGTGTGGGCGGCTCGGCGTTACCGCGGAGGTAGACGGCGCGCAGCCCCAGATTGCGCAGCCGGGTCAGCGCGCGGGCCCGGTTGGCGGCGTGCACCAGGACCCGGACCGGGGTGCCCGGACCCGTTCCGTCCGTCGGACCGGTCAGGGTGATCGCCACCACCACACTGCCGTTCGGCAACTTGCTGAACCCTCCGCCTGCCATGCTCCGCGCTCCCCCGTGAGACGTCGTGTCAATAAGGATCTGAACAAGACGCACCTAAACACGATCGGCCGCCGCCCGCTAGGGGGCGACGGCCGATCAAGCTCTGACCTGCGGTGATGCGGGATTACTTGTGCGAGGATCCCACCTTGACGATCATCGTCGAGCCGTCGCGCGGCTCGCTGACGACCGTGATCCGGGTGTTCGTGTCAGTGACCTGAACACTTCCGGTCTTGTTCTCGCTGTACCAGTAGGTTCCCTTGTGGTCGTCGAAGACCGGGATGCCGAGCTGCGGCTTGATCTGCACCGGCACATCGGCGTTGTGCAGGGTGAAGCCGTCGGTCGCGTACCGGCTGAAGGGCGCGTCGAAGGGCTGGATCTTGTTGCGGATGACCGTGCCGTCCGCCCACTTCAGCGGCTTGGCGTGCGCGTCGATCGGCAGGATCAGGCCCTTGCCCGGGTGGGTCGAGACGTTGTTGTCCTTCTGGGAGGTGTCCCAGAGCCAGATGAGCAGACCGTTCTGGTACGGGTAGTGCTCGACCCAGTCCGGACGGGACTTGGAGAAGCCGAAGTTGTACGGGCCGACCTTGAGCGTCTGGTCGTAGCTGACGTACTGGCGGTTCTCCGCGATGTAGAACTGCGGGTAGTCCTTGGTGAACGACTCGCCGACGCGGGAGAAGCCCTTGGCGGTCCAGCCGTTGTCGTCGCCCTCGGCGTTGTCCGTGAAGAGCGCGGCACCGTCGGCGTTGACCGAGATGGTGTCGGCCGCGAAGCCGACGCCGCCCGCGCCGCCGTCGGTGGCGTAACGGAAGCGGATGTCGATCTTCTTGCCCGCGTAGGCGTCCAGCGGGTACGAGAGCTTCTGGTACGTGCCGGAGACGTCGGTCAGGGCCGGCTTGTCACTGGCGTCGCGCGGGATCGCCTTGCCGTCGGCCGTGCCGTCGATCGCGGTCCAGCTGGTGCCACCGTTCTCCGACACCTCGGTGTAGAGGTAGTCGTAGTCCTTCTCGATGTCCCACCAGCCCGAAAGGTCGAGGGACGCCTTGGACTTGCCGGTCAGGTCGACCGAACGGGACAGGGTGTTGTTGAGGTTGTCACCCATGTCGCTCCACCACTGCTTGGAGCCCTCGGCGGGCTTCGTGACAGCGGTGGTGACGGGCTTGTCGGGCAGCGTGACGAGGAGCGCCTGCTTGTCCTTGGTGTTGTACTCGGACACGCCCAGCTTGTGGGTCGAGTTCGTCGCGGCCTTGGCCTCGGCGTAGTTCAGCCAGCCCAGCTGGAGCTTGTCCCAGGCGGTCATGTCGCCGGGCAGGTCACCGATCTGGTTCTTGCCGGTACCGAGCCAGGAGCCGGCCGACATCAGGGACCAGAAACCGACCGAGTTCTCGGCGGTGTTGGTGGTGTCGTACAGGTCGGGCAGGCCCAGGTCGTGGCCGTACTCGTGGGCGAAGACGCCCAGGCCGCCGTTCTCGGGCTGCGCGGTGTAGTCGCCGACCCAGATGCCGGTGTCACCGATCTCGGTGCCGCCGGCCTTGTTGTCGGCCGGGCCGGTCGCACCGGCGTTGGTGCCGTACGCGTACCAGCGGTGCGCCCAGATGGCGTTCTTGCCCTCGGCGCCGCCGCCCGCGGACTCGTCCTCACCGGCGTGGACGATCTGGAAGTGGTCGATGTAGCCGTCGGGCTCGTTGAAGTTGCCGTCGTTGTCGTAGTCGTAGCGGTCCCACTGGTCGTACTTCGCGAGGTCCGTCTTGATCTGCTCGGGAGTACGGCCCTTGGCCTTCTGGTCGGCGGCCCAGGCGTTCACGCCGTCCTTGATCATGTCCCAGGCGTTGGCGCAGTTGGTCGAGCCGCAGTAGTTGGACCCGTAACGGGCCTCGTTGTACGGCACCTTGACCCAGTCGGAGACCTCGCCGTCGACCGAGTAGCGTCCGGAGGACGTCTTCTCGTAGTACGTCTTCAGGGAGTTCTTGCCGGCGCCCGTACCGAAGTAGAGGTCCTGGAAGTGTGCCTGGTTGTAGTCGGCCTGCCAGGCGGTGCTGTTGTCCTTCTTGGGGTCCGGCTTGGCTATCTTGTTGTGCGCCGGTCCGGGCGTGCCGCCGTACTTCGGGACGGCCGGCTTCGGGCCGTCGCCGTCCGGGTCGAACATGGTCGTGTTGTCGACCTTGTCGCCGAACTCCACCAGGACCGTGAAGATCTTGTCGGTCTTCTCGCGGCCGAGCTCGACGTACTTCTTGTCGTCGAGCTTGACGACCTGGGAGCCGCCCCGCTTCGTTATCTTCTTGTCGCCCGATATGACCTGTTCCAGAGCGGCCTGACGCTGGGCGTCCTGCTGCTTGCTGAAGGGGCCCTGCAGGTCGTGCTCGTTGCCCTTGGCCGACCCCGGGTCGCGGCGGTCGACTACCGACGCCTTCGCCCCCGATGTGTGTTCATCCGCCTGGGCAGTGGCGAAAGCCGACGCCGTGGCGGCAGTGGCGGCCATGGCCACGACAACCGCTGCGGCGCGAAGCGCCCGTCTGTTAGTGGTCACTTGATGCAGTCCTCCCCGGCGTCCGCGGCTGCGGCCTGGGGTGGTGTGAAGGGGCCGCGCGCGGATACGCGTCACAAGTGACGACATTCGACCGGAGTTACGCGAGAAAAGACAGACCTTGACTTGAACAGGCCAAGTGCACTATGCAGGAGCACATTTCCGTTATCCGGACGTTCACCCTGCAGGCAACCAGCGCGTCAAGGAACGCGGTTGGGGAGCGGAATGACTCCGTGCGCCCCCCGTGCACCGGTACCGCGGGTTAGGTGACGCTTACTACCGGTTCCTCACGGGCATCCACCGTCGTAGAGTCGCTCGACAGTGCGACCGTGTTGAGAGACTGCCCATCCGATGCCCCGAGGACGGATACCGACATGCCGCGTATCACTGCCGCACAGCTTTCCTACGGTTCGGTCACCGTCGTCTTCTCGACCCTCGCCATGCTGCTGCTCTCCCGTACGGGTTCGGGCCTCGGCATCGCCGTCATCGGGACCGCGGCGCTTGCGCTCGGCCTGCTGGTGGCCGTGACCGTACCCCACCCGTCCCGGGCGAAAACAGCGAAGTCGGCGAAGGCCGGTGCCGCAGTTCGTACGAACCAGGACGCGGTCTCGGCCGCCGTCGAGGCCGAAGGCCTCGCCCGCGACGGAGTCCAGGCCTCGATCCCGGCAGCCCGCACGGCCGAGCAGCGCGCCACAGCGCGTGTCGACGAGCTGCTGGGCGAGCACTCCCTGCGGCGCTGACGCATACGGCCTCGGTCTCCGTACAGACATGGCTTTCGAGTCTGTACGGAGACCGAGGCCGTATGGCGCAGGAGGGACCCAGGAGCGTCCGGCACCCCTAGTCGGTCTGGACGACCACCGTCTTCGCCGCCTTGTCGTGGAGGCCCTGCCGGTAGGGCTTGTCCGTGAACATGAGCACGATGTTGATCAGCCACCACAGGCACGGGCAGCACAGCAGCGCCGGCAGCCACAGCACCACGGCCCGCAGGAACGACGCACTGGTGTCCGGTACCCGGCCGTCGTTGAGCATCGCGACCCGCAGCTTCAGCAGCCGCTTGCCGATGGTCCGGCCGTCCTTGTGTGTGAAGTACGTGTCGTACCCGACGTAGACCACCAGACCGATCAGCGACCAGAGCAGCTGGTGCGCGCTGTACGTCTGGCTGAAGACATCGCTGAAGTTGCTGTTGCTGCTGGTGTTGTCGCGCATCTCGACCGCGCCGCCCCACGGCAACGAGATCAGATACAGCGGGATCGAGATGATCAGGAAGTCGATCAGCCGGGCCAGAATCCGCTTGCCGGGCTCGCCGAGCGGCGGCATACCGGCCAGCGGATCCACGCCCCCGTACGGACCACCGCCGCCGTAGGGACCGGAATCGTACGGCGGCGGAGGAGGAGGCGGAGCGCTGTCGTAGGGCGAACCCGACGGCGGCCCCTGTGGCCCCTGCGGCCCCTGCGGCTCCGGCCCCTGCGGTTCCTGCGGCTTCTTGAGGAACGGGTCGTCCTCGGGCGGCTGACCGGACGTCGGCTGATCGTTGCTCATGGGGGCAGTGCACCCCGGCCCACGGGCGCCCGCAACGGCTCAGGTGCGTTCGGGGGAACGGCACGTCCCCCGAAGGCCACTCCCCCGATGAGCCGTCAGCCGGAGGAGTGGCCTCCGCGGGCCCTCGCGCGGAATCAGCCCGCTACGAAGGTGTGCGCCGCCTTGTCGTGCCAGCACTGGCGCCACGGCCGGTCGAACAGACACCAGAGCACATTGACCACCCCGACCACCAGGATGCCCAGCACGCCGTAGACCAGCCAGCGGCGCAGCGCGGCGCCGAAGGACGGGACCTCGTGGGACTCGATGCCCCGCACTTCGAGACCGCAGAGCTTCTTGCCGAGCGTACGGCCCCACTTGGCGGTCGGCAGCGCCTCCAGCAGGACGCCGAGCACGAGGAACGCGCCGAGCACCCCACCGAACAGACCGGCCGTGGTGGAGTCCACCAGCCAGACGGTGACCGTCTCACCGGACAGCTTCGCCGCGCTGATCTTCTCGTCGATGTGGTCCATCGCCCGCGAGACGAGCGGGAAGCCGATCGCGCCGACGAGCGCCGCCAGCACCACCGTGTCGACGAGCCGAGCGGCGAACCTCCTGCCGAGTCCGGCGGGCCTGGCCGATGCCTGGGCCTGCGCGAGCTGCTGGAAGGGGTCGTTGACCGGGGGCTTCCAGGGCACGACGGGCTGGTCCGGCTGTCCACCGTGCGCACCGGGCTGCGAGGGAGACTGCTGCCCCTGGAGCGGGAGGTGGGGCTGGTGTTGCTGGGACTGCGGGCGGGCTGCCTGGTCGGGCTGGGCGAGTTGGTGGACCTGCTGCGCCCAGGAGGCGACACCGCCGCCGGGGCCCGGGGTGAGAGGACTGTTGAGCTCGGCGGGAGCCGGGGCGGGGGCCTGTACCGGGGTTACCGGGGCGGAGGGCTGGCTCTGGGCCGGGGCGGGGGGCTGTGCGGGGGGCTGCGCCTGGGCCTGTGCGGGGGGCTGCGCGTCGGTCCCGGGGGCGATCGCACGGATCGCCATCGTCCCGTCCGCAGGCTCCTGTTCCATCATCCGGGGAGCCGACGGACGGCCGCCCCGGCCCACGGCACGGATCGCGACCGTGTTCTCGGGGGCCTGGCTCCTGCCGTCACGCATGCCCGGCAGCGCACCGCCCGTCCGATCCGGGGAGGCCGGCCGGCGCGGGTCCACGGGAGCACGGTCGACGGGTTCCCGGACCGCAGGGGCCCGATCAACAGGTCCCCGGACCGCAGGGGCCCGATCAACCGGTTCCCGGACCGCAGGGGCCCGATCAACCGGTTCCCGGACCGCAGGGGCCCGATCGACGGGTTCCCGGACCGCAGGGACACGGTCGGCCGGGGTCCGGTCCGCAGACGTACGCGGATCCCGGCCGGACTCCGGTCCCGAGCCGGACCCCGCCCCGGACTCCGGCCCCGACGGCGGCCGGCTCTGCTCGCCCTGTCCGCCGGGTTGCCCGGCGCCGCCCCAGGAGACCCGCCGGTCGCGTTCGCCGCCGAAGCCGGTCTGCCGGGAGGCGTCGGCCTGCCAAGCGGTGGCCGGTTCGGGGCGGTTGTCCGCGTACGGCTCCTCGTCGAGGAAGACCGGACCGGTCTCGTCCACCGGCGCGGGCGCCGGGGCCGATGGCTGCGGCTGCGGCTGCGGTTCGGCCGCCGCTCCGGACGACGTCTCGGGCATCGGCTCGCCCTGTTGAGGGGCGGGCCGGCTCGTGCCGGGCACCCACGAAGCACCGTTCCAGTACCGGACATATCCGGGAATGGACGGGTCGGGGTAGTACCCCTCGCGGGGGCTTTCGTCACCGGGTGCCGGGGTTGGGGCGCTCATCACCGTGGTCCCGTATCTCTTCGAGGCCTCAATACAACGGGTCCACATCTACCAGACGCCCGCGCACCCCTGGGCCAGTCCAGGGGTTTGGGCCACTTTCCGGTCACGCGGAAATTTTTCCGGAAGTCGCGTAATAGAGGGCGGGGAAGGCGCTCTCTCCCTGTGCGGACCGGTCGCGGGACCGGCCCACAGGCACCGAAAGGACGCACTCATGCACACCGTCGTGGAACGCGAGCTGGAGCTCAAGCTGGTTCTGTCGCCCGAGCGCAGCATCCCCGTCCCTGCCCGGCTGACGTACCGCACGGAGGACCCGTACGCCGTGCACGTCGCCTTTCACATCGGCTCCGACTTCCCCGTCCACTGGACGTTCGCCCGCGATCTGCTGGTCGAGGGCGTGTTCCGGCCGTGCGGCCAGGGGGACGTACGGATCTGGCCCACCAAGGTCGACCGGCGCAACGTCATCTTCGTGGCCCTGACCTCGCCCGACGGCGACGCCCTTCTGGAGGTGCCGTCCGTCGTGGTGGCCGCCTGGGTGGAGCGGACTCTGCGACTGGTTCCGCCGGGTACGGAGACCGAGCGGCTCGGCATCGACGAGGCTCTCGCCGAGCTGCTCGCGCCGCTGCCGGCCGACGACCTGTGGCTGAGCGACCCGTGGGCGTCGGACGAGTGGCAGGACGGCGACGCGTGAGCGGGTGCGGTCCTGGCCGGCCGTCAGAACACCTTGCCCGGGTTGAGCAGCCCGAGCGGGTCGAACGCCTGCTTGATGCCCCGGTGCAGTTCGACGCTCACCTCGCCGAGCTCGCGCGCGAGCCATTCCTTCTTCAGGACACCGACGCCGTGTTCACCAGTGATCGTGCCGCCGAGTTCCAGGCCGAGCGCCATGATCTCGTCGAAGGATTCCCGGGCCCGCCGGGACTCGTCGGCGTCGGTGTGGTCGAAGCAGACGACGGGGTGGGTGTTGCCATCGCCCGCGTGCGCGCAGACGCCGATGGTGAGGTCGTACTTCTCGGCGACGGCGGCGGTGCCTTCGAGCATCGCGCCGAGCTTCGAGCGCGGTACGCAGACGTCGTCGATCATCGTGGCCGACTTGACCGTCTCCAGTGCGGTGAGCGACATCCGCCGGGCCTGGAGCAGCATTTCCGACTCGGCGGCGTCCTCCGCGGGGACCACCTCGGTGGCGCCCGCCGCGGTGCACAGCTCGGCGACGGCGGCCAGGTCGGCCGACGGGTCCGGGGTGTCGAAGGCGGCGAGCAGCAGCGCCTCGGTGGTGTCGGGGAGGCCCATGTTGGCCATCCGGTTGACGGCATGCACTGTTGTACGGTCCATCAGTTCGAGGAGTGACGGGGTGTGACCGCGCTCCATGATCCGGCAGATCGCCTCGCAGGCGGTGGCCGCGCTCGGGAACTCGGCAGCCAGAACCAGCTGCTGCGGCGGCTGGGGCTTCAGCGCGAGCACGGCCTTGACGACGATGCCGAGGCTGCCCTCCGAGCCGACGAAGAGCCGTGTGAGGTCGTATCCGGCGACGCCCTTCGCGGTACGGCGGCCGGTGGTGAGCAGCCGCCCGTCGGCGAGGACGACCTCCAGGCCGAGTACGTATTCGGCGGTGACCCCGTACTTCACGCAGCACAGACCGCCGGACGCGGTGCCGATGTTGCCGCCGATGGTGCACATCTCCCAGCTGGAGGGGTCCGGCGGGTAGTAGAGACCGTGCTCGTTGACCGCCCGGGACAGCACCGCGTTGATGACGCCCGGTTCGACGACGGCGATCCGGTCGACGGGGCTGATCTCCAGGATCCGGTCCATCTTCACCAGGGACAGCACGATGCAGTCGTCGGAGGCGTTGGCCGCGCCCGACAGACCGGTACGGGCTCCCTGCGGGACGACCGGGACACGCAGGGCCGTGGCTGTGCGCATCACGTGCTGGACCTGCTCGACCGTGCGCGGGAGCACGACGACGGCCGGCGTGCCCGCATCGCAGAAGCTCGCCATGTCGTGGGCGTAGGAGGCGGTGACGTCCGGATCGGTGATCAGGGCCTCGGCGGGCAGACCCGCACGCAGTTGTTCGAGAAGACCGTTCATGATCCAAGCGTGGCACTCGGGCCCATTGGTGTGAACCCGTCTGCCGCAGCCTCCGCAAGACGCGGTGTGCTCTTCGTACTGACGCAGAGTGATCGGCATGGATGTCATGCCGCAGCAGCCTCCGGAGTCCCCCGATTCGACCGAGCCTCCCCTTGAGCCCCCCGAAACCGGCCCCGCCCCTCCGGACCCGGACCCGGCCGAGCTGCCGCCCCTTTCGCTGCGTACGACGCTGCGCAGGGCGGCCATGGGTGCGGTGGCGGCTGCGGTACTGGTGACGGGTGCGGTGGTGGCCGTGCCGGACGACGAGAAGAAGTCCGCGCCGCCGCCCGCGCCCGGTCCGGTTTCGCGGGCCCTGAAGGCCCGGGACATGGGCTCCCCCGCCTCGCTCTCCGATCTGACGGCGCTGATCGGGGACCGGCAGCAGTGGGTGGGCACGCATCCGTCCGACGCGCCGTCGTGGGCGTTGCTCGGTACGGCCTTTGTGGAGTGGGGGCAGCGTTCCGCGGACGCGGCGTACTACGGCCGGGCCGAACAGGCGCTGAAGCGTTCGCTGGACATCCAGCCGGGTGAGAACGGGAACACGGCGGCCTGGGTGGGGCTCGCGACGCTCGCCAATGCCCGGCACGACTTCGTCACGGCGAAGAAGTGGGGCGAGACGGTACGGGCACGGCAGCCGAAACAGTGGAACGTGTATCCGGCCCTGATCGACGCGTACAACGGCCTCGGTGACTACAGGTCCGCGAACACGGCGGTGGAGAAGTTCACGGCGCTGCACTCCGGCGCCCCGGCGCTCCTCCGGACGGCGCAGAGGTACCGGGACCTCGGCCGGCGCGAGGACGCGCGGGCCGACGCGCAGGCCGCGGCGGACCGGGCCACCACACCGGCACAGAAGGCGGAATGCCTGTATCTGCTGGGCGAACTGGCCTGGGAGCGTGGCGAGCCCGACAAGGCGGTGGCGCAGTACAGCGCGGCGCTGCGGACCGACCGTGCCCATCCGTCGCTCGCGGGCCGGGCCAGGGCGATGGTGGCGCTCGGCCGTACGGACGAGGCCGAGCGCGACTACAAGGCGGCGCTGGCCGGCCTCCCCCGGCCCGAATACATGTTGGAGCTGGGCGAGTTGTACGAGTCGCTGGGCCGGGACGAAGATGCGCGGAGCCAGTACGCACAGCTCGGCACGGCTCTCACGCGTGACGCCGGCGAGGGCGTGGACAACGCGACTCTGCGCGGCCGTTTCGAGACGGATCACGGGGACCCGGCCGCGGCGGTGAAGCTGCTGAAGGCGGAATGGGACCGGTCGCACCGCAGCGCGGCGGTGGCGGACGCGCTGGGCTGGGCGCTGCATCGCTCCGGGGACTCGTCCGCCGCGCTGCAGTACGCGACGCGGGCGGTCGCCACGGATGGGCAGAGCGCCCCGTACATGTCCCATCTGGGCGCGATCCAGCAGGCGTTGAAGGACTACGGTCCGGCACGCCGCAATCTGGCGGAGGCCCTGCTCATCAACCCGCACTTCTCGCCGCTGGAAGGCCCGGCGGCCCAGAAGGCCCTGGATGCCCTGGGCGGCCCTCCGGCTGACGTCCCGCAGCCGGCCCGGGGCCCCGCGTCGGCGGCGAAGCCGCGGCCCGTCGCACCGGCGCCGCAGCGACACGCACCCGCCGAGGCCCCGGCCTCGCATGTGCTGAGCAGCCGCTGACGGGGCAGGCGGTACTTCGTCCGGGTTCCTCGTCGGTCCGGTCGCCGGACCGCCCGCACATAGCGGGCCGTCCGGCGAATTCCCTCGCTGCCCGAACCGTCCACCGGCGCAGGGTGGCGTGGGCCTCGGCCCCGGTCCTTTGGAGGGGGTCGAGGCCCTGGGCGCATGAGGCGGGGCCCCGGGTTCGCCGGGGCCCCGCGTTCACGCTCTGGGAGCTCAGAGGTTGCCGCGCTTCTCCTGCTCGCGCTCGATCGCCTCGAACAGGGCCTTGAAGTTGCCCTTGCCGAAGCCCATCGAGCCATGGCGCTCGATCATCTCGAAGAAGACGGTCGGGCGGTCCTGGACCGGCTTGGTGAAGATCTGCAGCAGGTAGCCGTCCTCGTCGCGGTCGACGAGGATCTTCAGTTCGCGCAGGGTCTCCACGGGGACGCGGGTCTCGCCCGCCCACTCGCCGAGGGTGTCGTAGTACGAGTCGGGGGTGTCCAGGAACTGGACGCCGGCCGCCCGCATCGCGCGCACCGAGGCGACGATGTCGTTCGTGGCGAGCGCGATGTGCTGGACGCCCGCGCCGCCGTAGAACTCCAGATACTCGTCGATCTGGGACTTCTTCTTGGCGATCGCCGGTTCGTTGATCGGGAACTTCACCTTCAGGGTGCCGTCGGCGACGACCTTCGACATGAGGGCGGAGTACTCGGTGGCGATGTCGTCGCCCACGAACTCCTTCATGTTGGTGAAGCCCATGACCTTGTTGTAGAAGCCGACCCACTCGTTCATCCGGCCGAGTTCCACATTGCCGACGCAGTGGTCGATGGCCTGGAAGGTCCGCTTGGCCGGCGGCTCGACGATGGGGGCCGCGGCGACGTAGCCGGGCAGGTACGGGCCGTCGTAGCCGGTGCGCTCGACGAGGGTGTGACGGGTCTTGCCGTAGGTGGCGATGGCGGCCAGTACGACCGTGCCGTGCTCATCCTTGGCCTCGTGCGGCTCGGCGAGGCCGAGGGCGCCGTGCTCGACCGCGTACGCGTAGGCCGCGCGGGCGTCCGGCACCTCGATGGCCAGGTCGACGACGCCGTCGCCGTGCTCGGTGACGTGGTCGGCGAGGAAGCGGCCGTGGTCGGTGGACGCCTTGATGACGGAGGTGAAGACGAAACGGGCGGAGCCATTGGTCAGGACGTAACTCGCCGTCTCGCGGCTGCCGTTCTCCGGTCCGGAGTAGGCGACCAGCTTCATGCCGAAGGCCGTCGAGTAGTAGTGAGCGGCCTGCTTGGCATTGCCGACGGCGAAGACGACCGCGTCCATTCCCTTGACCGGGAAGGGGTCGGCCTGCCGGGCTGTGTCGGGGGTGGTGTGCAGAGTCTCAGTCATGGTCGAAGGCTCTCGCCGCTTCGCAAGGTGCGCAACAGTTCGCGAATCCGCTGGGCAATCTGCACAGCCGATAGCGATGATGGCCGGGCTATCTGTACATGATGACCATCACAGCGACCCCCCGGAGGCGCACCATGGCGATCGATCACCTGGACGGGCGGCTCATCGTACTGCTGGCCCGCGAGCCCCGTATCGGCGTCCTGGAGGCGTCGCGCCGGCTCGGCGTGGCGCGCGGGACGGTGCAGGCGCGCCTCGACCGGCTTCAGTCGAATGGAGTCATCCGCGGATTCGGCCCGACCGTCGATCCGGCGGCGCTCGGCTACCCCGTCACCGCGTTCGCGACGCTGGAGATCAAACAGGGTCAAGGCGCCGATGTACGGGCCCACTTGGCCGGTGTTCCGGAAGTGCTGGAGCTGCACACCACCACCGGGCACGGCGACATGCTCTGCCGTCTCGTCGCGCGTTCCAACGCCGATCTTCAACGGGTGATCGACCGGGTTGTCGGTTTTGATGGCATCGTCCGGGCCTCCACGGCCATCGTCATGGAGAACCCGGTTCCGCTGCGCATCATCCCGCTCGTCGAGCAGGCCGCAGGGGACAACGACTGAGCCGAGGAGTGGCGTGTGAGCTTCTGGGAGTACCTGGGCAACCGGCATCAACAGCTGCTCACCGACGCGTATCAGCACGTCAGTGCCGTATTCCAGTGCATGGTCATCGCCACCGTGCTGGGTGTCCTGATCGGGGTCGTCACCTACCGCAGCGGATGGGCGGGGTCGCTGGCGATCACGTCGACGGCGACGATCCTCACCATTCCCTCCCTCGCCGCGATCGGTCTGCTCATCCCGCTGGTCGGGCTCGGGGTCGCGCCCACGGTGATCACTCTGACGCTGTACGGGCTGCTGCCGGTCGTCCGTAACTCGATCGTGGGGCTGCGCGGCGTCGATCCGTCGCTCGTCGACGCGGCGAAGGGCATCGGGATGTCGCGGCCGGCCCGGCTGTGCCGGGTGGAGCTGCCGCTCGCCTGGCCGCCGATCCTCACCGGCATCAGGGTCTCCACACAGATGCTGATGGGCATCGCCGCCATCGCCGCCTACGCGTCGGGCCCCGGCCTGGGCAATGAGATCTTCCGCGGCATCGCCTCGCTGGGCAGCGCCAACGCGCTCAATCAGGTGCTCGCGGGCACGCTCGGCATCGTCATCCTCGCCCTGCTCTTCGACGCCGCGTACGTACTGCTCGGGCGGCTCACCATTCCCAGGGGGATCCGTGTCTGAGACCGCCGGTGCCGGGAACACCGGCTCCGATACCGCCGACGGGAGCACGGCCGCCGACAGCGCCGGGTCGACGAAGGCCGCTTCCGGCGCCACCATCCATCTGGACAATCTGACCAAGCGCTATCCGGGCAGTCCGAGCCCGGCGGTGGACAACGTCACGATGGACATCAAGGCCGGTGAGACGGTGATCTTCGTCGGCCCGTCCGGCTGCGGGAAGTCCACCACCCTGAAGATGATCAACCGGCTGATCGAGCCGACGTCCGGGCGGATCAGGATCAACGACGAGGACGTCACCGACATCGACCCGGTGAAGCTGCGCCGCAAGATCGGTTACGCGATCCAGTCGTCCGGGCTCTTCCCGCACATGACGGTCGCCGAGAACATCGCCCTCGTACCGAGGATGGCCGGCTGGTCGAAGTCGAAGGTGAAGGACCGGGTCGAGGAGATGCTCGATCTGGTCGGCCTCGACCCCCGGGAGTTCCACGGGCGCTACCCGCGGGCGCTCTCCGGCGGACAGCAGCAGCGGGTGGGCGTGGCGCGGGCCCTGGCGGCCGATCCGCCGGTGCTGCTGATGGACGAGCCGTTCGGCGCGGTCGACCCGATCACCCGCGACCACCTGCAGGACGAGCTGATCCGGCTCCAGCACGAGCTGCACAAGACGATCGTCTTCGTCACCCACGACTTCGACGAGGCGATCAAGCTGGGGGACCGGATCGCGGTACTGCGGGAGCGTTCGCACATCGCGCAGTTCGACACCCCGGAGGCGATTCTCACCAACCCGACGGACGACTTCGTCTCGGGTTTCGTCGGTGCCGGGGCCGCGCTGAAGCGGCTCAACCTCACCCGCGTCCGGGATGTGGAGATGGCCCAGTTCCCGACGGTGACGGTCGACGACCCGCTCCAGTCGATCTTCAACAAGCTGCGCAGCGGCCCGCACAACGAGCTCCTGATGCTGGACCGCAGGAACCGCCCGTACAAGTGGCTGCGGCGCGGCGACCTGATGCGGGCGCGGGGTTCGCTGGCACGTGCCGGGCAGCTGGTCCATGACACGGTGACGCGGGACGGCACGCTGCACGACGCACTGGAGGCGGTGCTCACCGACAGCGGCGGGCGGGTCGCGGTGACCGGCCGGCGCGGCGAGTTCATCGGGGTCGTCGACATGCACACCCTGATGAACTCCGTCCAGGAACTGCTGGAGGCCGACCGGCTCGCCGCCGTCGAGCACCAGCACGACCTGGAGGAAACGCGCGCCCACCAGACCGAACAGGAGCTGGAGGGCGGTGCGGGCGCATGAATCCCGACTCCTCGCGGAATCCCGAATCGGCGCGGACTCCGCGCTCCCCCCGCCCGGCGCCCGCGTCCGACAAGGACCGCCCGCCCGGCGAACACGACGTCATGGGCCTTGCCTTCCGCGACGAGGAGGAGGAACCCCCACCGCCACCGGCGGGGCCGCGGCGCCGGATCACCTGGCGCAAGCTGGTACTGCTGCCGGCCGCGCTCGCGATCGTCCTGGCCATCACCTATCTGTGGATCACCAACACCCACCTCGACTCGATCGCCAGGAATTCGCTCACCGGCGGCAATGTGCAGCTGCGCTGGTGGCAGCATGTGAAACTGACCGCGATCTCGACGTTCTGGGTTCTGATCATCGCCATCCCGCTGGGGATCGCACTGACCCGGCGCCGGTTGCGCAAGGGCGCCCCGGTGGTCACGGCCCTCGCCAACATCGGGCAGGCGACTCCCGCGATCGGTCTGCTGGCGCTTCTGGTCATCTGGCTGGGCATCGGCCCGTCGACGGCGGTCATCGGCATGGTGATCTACGCGGTGCTGCCGGTGTTCTCCAACACGGTGGCCGGTCTCAAGGCGATCGAACCGAGCCTGGTCGAGGCTTCGCGCGGCATCGGCATGTCGGCGATGGGGACGCTCGCCAAGGTCGAACTGCCGCTCGCCGTCCCGCTGATCCTGGCCGGTGTACGGACGGCGCTGGTGCTCAACGTCGGTACGGCGACCCTGGCCACGTTCGTCGGCGGTGGCGGCCTCGGGGACCTGATCACCTCGGGCATCCAGACCCAGCGGATGCCGGTGCTGGTGCTCGGTTCCGTACTGACGGTGGTGCTGGCGCTGCTGGTGGACTGGCTGGCCTCGCTGGTCGAGGTGGCGTTGATGCCGCGCGGACTGGAGGTGGGGTGAGATGCGCCGGCGGCAGGTGCGTGCCGGACTCGTGGGGGCGGTCGCCCTGGCTCTGACGCTCTCCGGGTGCGGTCTGAAGAGCGGCTCGCCGATGGTGGACGACGTGGTCCCGGGCTCCGTGGGTCAGGGGAAGCCGCTGGACGGTGCTTCGCTGACCGTCACCTCGAAGAACTTCAGCGAGAACATCGTCCTCGGCCAGATGATCGGCCTGGTCTTCAAGGCCGCCGGCGCGGAGGTCCTGGACCGGACGAACCTGCCCGGTTCGATCAGTGCGCGCGAGGCGATCATCAAGGGCGGCGCGGACGCGATGTACGAGTACACGGGCACCGGCTGGATCACCTATCTGGGCCATGCGAAGCCGATCGCCGACCCGTTGGCGCAGTGGAAGGCGGTCCGCGACGAGGACCGGAAGAACGGGGTGACCTGGCTGACGCCGTCCACCCTCAACAACACCTACGCGCTCGCCATCAGCAGGAAGAACAACGCGGAGTACCACTTGAGGACGCTCTCCGATGTTGCCGCGCTGGCGAAGATGGACCCGTCGGCGGTGACGATCTGCGTGGAGAACGAGTTCGCCTCGCGCGACGACGGGCTGCCGGGCATGGAGAAGGCGTACGGGATGTCGATCCCGGCCGCCAACATCAAGAAGATGGACGCCGGGATCATCTACACCCAGGTCTCGAAGTCCAACTCCTGCCTGCTGGGCGAGGTGTTCACCACGGACGGCCGGATCAAGGCCATGGACCTCGATGTGCTCGTGGACGACAAGCACTTCTTCCCCAACTACAACGCGGCGCCCGTCATCCACACCAGGACCTTTGAGAAGTATCCGCAGATCGCGGGGCTGCTCGACCCGCTGAGCAGGAAGCTCACGACGGAGGTCGCCCAGGTGCTCAACGCGAAGGTGGATGTCGACGGGCAGGACCCGCACGAGGTGGCGAAGGACTGGCTGATCAAGGAGGGGTTCATCAAGAAGGGATGAGCCGGGAAGCCTGCGCCGCGGCCCTCCCCCGGGCATCGCCCCCCATTTGCCGGTCGGTCTTACAAGGATTCCGTTGCAAAGAATCTAATGCAAAGAACCTGTTGCAAAGAGAGCTTTGCAACTCTACGGTTTACCCATGCCCGCACCAGAGGACGGCGCCGAGACCCCCGCCGAGGCCGAAAACATCCACAAGGTCGATGCCCGCACCCTGCGCGGGCTCGCCCACCCCCTGCGGCTGCGCCTGCTGGCCGCCCTGCGGGAGTACGGCCCCGCCACCGCCTCCGGTCTCGCCGACCGGCTCGGCGAGTCCAGCGGCGCCACCAGCTACCACCTCAGGCAGCTGGCGGCGTACGGCTTCGTCGAGGACGACCCGGAACGCGGCAAGGGCCGCGAGCGCTGGTGGCGGGCCGCACACCGGGGCACCGTCTTCGACAGCAGCAGATTCCTGAGCCACCCGGATCCCGAGGTGCGCGGTGCGGTCGACGTCGTACTCCACGAGACCGCCACCACACACTCCCAGGAGCTGAGCACCTGGATCGGCACCATGCGCGAATGGCCCGACGCATGGCGCCAGGAAGGCTGGGACATCAGCGACTTCCAGGTGCGCCTCACCCCGGATCTCTCCGAGGAGCTGATCGAGAAGATCCACGAACTCATCGAGAGCTACCGGGGCCGGGTACCGGAGGGCACCGAGGGATCGGCCAACGTCCGCAGCCATGTGCACCTCTTCCCGCGCCCCGCGGAGTAGCCAGCCCCTCCCGACCGGAAGGACACCGTCATGCACTCCGACACCCATCTGCTGCTGCACAGCCTGCGCTCCGCCGAACTGCGACGGCCCGCAACGGAGTTCGGCCTCGCACCGGCCGCCTCGCACACCGGGCTGCGCACCCGGCTGGGCTGGGCCCTCGTCGACCTGGGACTGCGCGTCCTGCCCCGCCACCCCGGCCGCGCCTCCGTCGCACCCGGTACGGCATGAACGGCCGGGGGGACCGGAACCGCACCCCGCTCATCGCCGTACTGTCCGCCAACTCCATATCCACGGCCGGTACTTCACTCACCCTCATCGGTGTCCCGTGGTTCGTCCTGGAGACCACGGGCAGCGCGGGACGGGCCGGCGTCGTCGCCTTCTGCGCGACTCTGCCGATCGTCGTCTCCGCACTGATCGGCGGACCCGTCATCGACCGGATCGGACGCCGCCGGGTCTCCGTCGCCTCCGACCTGGTGTGCGGCGTCTCCGTAGCCGCCATCCCGCTGCTGCACTACGCGAACGCCCTGGCCTTCTGGATGCTGTGCGCGCTGATGGCGGTCGGCGGACTCCTGCACACCCCGGGCAACACGGCCCGCTACGTCCTCGTACCGGATCTCGCCGAGCACGCCGGCACCACCCTCGCCCGCGCCGCCAGCCTCTTCGACGCCGTCTCGCGCGGCGCCCGGATGGTCGGGGCGGCACTGGCCGGCGTACTGATCGCACTGGTCGGCGCGGAGACCGTACTGCTGCTGGATGCCGCGACGTTCCTGACCTCCGCGCTGCTGATCGCGGCCGGGGTGCGGGGGGTACGCGCGGCCGAGCCCCGCAAGGCCGCGACGCCCGTCTCGCTGCGGGCGTACCGCGCCGAACTGCGCGAGGGATACACCTACTTGCTGAGCAACCGGCTGCTGCTGGCCGTCGTGGTGATGGTCCTCTTCATGAACGGCACCGATCAGGGCTGGAACGCCGTCCTGCTGCCGGTGCACGCCTCCGCCGAACTGGGCGGGGCCAGGGACATCGGGCTGCTCACCGCACTGTTCGGCGCGGGCGGGCTGACCGGGGCGCTGCTGTACGGAGCGTTCGGGCACCGTTTCTCGCGGCGGGCCGTCTTCACGGTGTGCGTGGTGCTGTGCGGCGCGCCCAGGTATGCGGTCGCGGCACTGACCGGGACGACGCTGCCGCTCGCCGTGACCATGGCGCTGAGCGGCATCGCGGGCGGGGTGCTGAACCCGATCCTGACGACGGTGATCTACGGGAGCGTGCCCGACGAGCTGCGCAGCCGGGTCTCCGGTGTGCTCACGGCGGGCGGCGAACTGGCCATGCCGGTGGGCGGTCTCGCGGCCGGCCTGCTGGTGGAGAGCGCAGGCGCGCGAGGCGCCCTGCTGGCGATGGGCACGGTGTACCTGCTGGCGACGCTGAGCCCGTTGGTGTTCCCGGCGTGGCGCACGATGGACGCGGCCGGGTCCGGGTCCGGGGGCACGGCGGCGGAGGCCTCCGTACCATCACCATCCACCGAGGTCAGCAGCTCGGGACCGTGCGCCCCTGCTCCAGCGCCTGAAGCGAGGACACCGCGCTCTTCAGAGTCGTGACCGGGATCAGCCGGAGCCCCTTGGGGAGCTCGGCACCCGCCTCCCTGCACTCGGCCTTCGGGACGAGGAAGACGGTCGCACCGTCGCGGTGCGCGGCCTGAGTCTTGAGCGACACCCCGCCGACCGCGCCGACCGCACCGTTCGCCTGGATCGTTCCGGTGCCCGCGATGGTGCGGCCACCGGTGAGATCGCCACCGGAGCCGTCGCCGTCGAGCTTGTCGACGATGCCGAGCGCGAAGAACAGGCCCGCGCTGGGACCTCCGACATCGGCGAGGTGCAGGGTGACGTCGACCGATCCCTTGGGCTTGCCGAGGTAGTTCAGGGCCGCGTCGACGGCGGAGTTCTGCGACTTCCTCATGTCCTCCAGGTTGTGCTTCTCGATCTCCTTCTCGGAGCCGCCCGTCGGGTAGACGGAGTTGCGGGGCAGAACCGCCCGGTCCGTACGGAACCAGCTGTCGACCACATCACCGATGCCGACATCGGCGGTGGGCCCGGTCGCGACGATCGTCGTCATCCGCAGCTCGCCCTTGGGGGTGCGGGTGGGCGCGCCCTTGATGCTGATCACGGGAGTGCCGTGATCGTTCCCGAGCACGTTCGCGGTCGTGCCGGGCTGCGCCAGCGTGAACGGCAGCGGCGCGAAGGCGGCCACGCCGAAAAGGGCGAGGACGGGCAGGGCGCACAGGGCGAGAGTGCGGGTGCGGGAGCGCGAGAGACGAGTGAGCACCCGCCCAATCTAACCGCCGGGGCGCCGGCACGGGCCAGGTGGTGGAGCGACCCGGCTGGTGGGGCGCCCCGGCCCGCCCGGCCGCCCGCGCTCCCACGAGGGGCCGGGGCGTCCGGTCGGCCGCTTCGTCCTCAACCGCCGGACGGGTTTGAACTGCCCAGTGCTGTGACCGGAAAGGTTTGCCGGAAAGCTCGCGGCGTCCGGTGCGGTGCATCGCAAGGCGGAGCATTGCCCGCGTACTGGATGTACTCGGGTGATGCGACAACGCGGCGAGATGCCGTGCCGGGCGTCGCGAGCCCGTGAACCTTTCCGGTCGCAGCACTAGCGGAGCGCGTCCGCGACCTCGCGGGCCGCGTCCACGACCCGGGGGCCGACACGTTCGGGTACGGAGTCCGCGAGCATCACCACGCCGACGCTCCCCTCGACCCCCGTCACCCCCATCAGCGCGGCCGCCGCCCCGCTCGCCCCGGCTTCCAGTTCGCCGTGGGTGAGGGTGAAGGCGGTCTCACCCACCGGCTTCTGGCGGGCGGCGAGGATCGCCCGGCCCGCGGCACCCCGGTCCAGCGGGTGACGGAAGCCGGCCCGGTAGGCCACGTGGTAGTCGGTCCAGGTCGGCTCGACGACCGCGACCGCCAGCGCGTCGCTGCCGTCGACCAGCGTGAGATGGGCGGTGGCCCCGATGTCCTCGGCGAGGGACCGCAGCGCGGGCAGCGCGGCTTCCCGTACGAGCGGATGCACCTGGCGGCCCAGACGCAGCACGCCGAGGCCCACCCTGGCCCGGCCGCCCAGATCGCGGCGTACCAGGGCGTGTTGTTCCAGAGTGGCCAGCAGGCGGTAGACCACGGTTCGGTTGACGCCGAGTTTGTTGGACAACTCGGTGACGGTCAGACCGTGGTCGGTGTCGGCAAGCAGCTTGAGGACCCGTAGTCCCCGGTCGAGCGTCTGGGAGGTCTCCGCGGTCACGACGCCCTCTCCTCTTTGGTGAGCGGCGGCGGCTTGTCCCCACGGGATGTGTGCCACCGGTCCCAGCGGCGACGCACGGAGAGGCCGCCGGCCTGGCCAAGGCAACCGGCTGCGCTCCGCGGCGGCGCTGCCACGGGGCGTGCATTTTTTTGGACAGTAGCGAGCCAGTCCGCTCAGCGGAAGACCTCGTCCAGAATCCGGGCGTCAGCGGAAGTGGAGGTGCGGTGAAGAAGGATAAGCGCCGGTCAGCGCGGCGTCGGCCGAAATCTGGACGTCTACGCGCGTCCAGGTCGGCCGACGCCTCGGCGACACGTCCGCATACCGGACGTGAACGGGCGTTAACTCACCGTGAACGACTGTTGCACAATTTTTCCGTTCACGAGCACCTCGCAGGCTCTGATCGCCCTCGTCGCCGGGTCGCGGACGGCGAAGTTGAGGGCGAAGGTGCCGTCGAGTCCGATGACCCGGGTGACGTACGAGTCCGAGGTCTGCTTCCCGTCCGCGGTGCGGCCGGTCACCGAGACCGTGGCGACGGGCGCGAAGCCCCGGCCGGTCACCTGGACCACCGTGCCGACGGGCCCCTCGGACGGCGAGAGCGCGAAGGACGGTCCGGCGGGGACGGTCCCGTCCTGGACGGTGAACGCCGCCGTCTCGGTGCGCGGGTTGACGAGGACCTCCCGGACCCGGATCGCGACGGTGTCGGTGGCGTTGACCGTGAAGGTCTGCGAGAACGCCCCGTCCAGCCCGACCACCTTCGTCCTCACCGGGTCGGACGTCTGCGATCCGTCGGCCCGCAGCCCGACGACGGATACGGTGGCGACCTTCGCGAACCCCTGCCCGAGGACGGTGACGGCGGTGCCCTTCGGCCCGGCCGACGGGGTGAGAACGACAAAGGTCGGGGCGACGGTCAGCGGGGTGAGGGCCTGCGCTCCTCCCGCGGTGACCTGGAGCGCGTACACGGCGCGCGGGGTGGATCCGGCGACGGTGACCGTACCGGCGAGCGTTCCGTCGGCGTTGATCCGGAGGGTGGAGCCGCTGATCCGCGCACTGTCGCAGGCGCTGCCGTCGGCCGCGCAGAGCGCGGCGGTGGGCGTGGTGCCGGTCGGCCAGTCGCCGCCGGAGAGGGTGATCGTCCCGCCGGGTTTGACCTTCGCCGCGCCCGCGGAGAGCGTCGCGGAGGCGTCGGTCACGGTGAACGGCGTGGTCAGCACGGTGGCCGGATCGTTGCCCTCGTCGACCTGGATCGAGGCGATGGCCGGGTCGGAGACGGTGAAGTCGACGCTGAACGTGCCGTCGGGGGTGCTCTTCACATAGACGGCGGTGTCGTCGAGTGTCGCCCCGCTCGCGTCCAGGCCGACGGTGTTGATCCAGCGGTCCTGGAAGTAGTTGCTGCCGGTGACCTGCACGACGCTGCCGACCGGCGCACCGGCGCGGGAGAGCGCGATGGCCCGCGGCCCGCCGGGGACATACGCCTTGACGGTCAGGGGCGCGGTCGCCTCCTTCGTACCGTCGCCGACCTTCACCAGGTACGAGCCGTCCGGCACCGTGCCCGCGGGGGCGAGGACCGCGCTTCCGGTCAGCTCCCCCGAGCCGCTGATCGCAAGGGTGCTGGAGACGAACTTTCCGGTGTCGCAGCCACCGCCGTCCGCCGCGCACAGAGAGGGCACGGGGGTGGCGCCGGCGGTCCACAGGCTGCCCGTCAGGGCGACCGCGGTGGACGGCCGGACGGCGGTGGTGGGGGCGGCCAGGGTGGCGGGCAGGCCCGCGGTGCCCTCGGCGGTGACGGTGCCGATGGAGCCGCCGCCACCGGTCACGTCGCACGGGGTCTCATAGGTGGAGCCGAGCACCTTCGTACGCGTCAGATTGCGTACCGGGGTGAAGGAGATCGGCCCCTTCGCACTGGCGGGGATGATGAAGTCCCCTTCGTACGGCGGGATCTCGATCGGCTTCCCGGACGGGATGTCGAGGTTGATCTGGGGTCCGGTGACGGTGACCGTGCCGGTCGCACCGCCCGACATGGCGAAGTCGATGCTGGGGGTGGTGGGCACATCGCTCAGGCTGAGTCCGCTGGTGGCGGGGGACGGGCCGAGGGTGACCTTGGCGTGGACCTTGCCGCCCGGGTCGACGACGGCCGGCGAGAGGTCGACGCTCATCTGCTGCGGCCCGGTGGCCTCGCCCTGCCCGGCGGGCAGGGTGCAGTGGACGGTCGGGGTCACCGTGCCGGCGTGGGCGACGGGGGCGAATGCGACGGTTCCGCCTGTCCAGGCGAGCACGGCCCCGGCGGTGAGGGCGACGGCGCGGCGTAACACCGCACCCGGCCTTTCCGGTCTTCTCGATCCGTCCGGTCTTCTCGATCTCGGCCGTACGAACATGCGACTCCTCCATGGCTACGGGATTTCTCCGAATTCGAAATGGCGACGCCCGCCTGCTCCCTTGCGATACGGAGCAGGCGGGCGTCTCCGGGTCCTTCCCCTGACGGCTCTCAGAGAAGAGTGAGTGTCAGGGTGGCGCTGTAATCTCCGGGCCGGGTGAATCCGGGAACCGTCAGTGTGAGATCGGCGTCGGCGTCGAATCGGCCGCCGGTGAACGGACGGGATCCGTCCGGATTCATTCGGCAGAGACTCGCCGCCTCGCTCCCGAGCGCGGCGGGCGACCCGGCCACCGGTACCCCCACACTCCCGTTCTGCGCCGTGCACTTGGGTGTCCACCGGACTGCACCCGCCGGGATGGTGCCCCCGTCGGCGCTGGTGAAGCCGGTGAGGGTGGCGGTCAGGGACCAGCCGCTGTTGACGCCGCGGGCGTCCTCCACCTCGACCCGGTTGAGCCGGGAGCGCTGCACACCGCTGCCGGTGCCCAGGACCGTCGTACCGAAGTCGACGGTGTCGCCGTCCTGGACCATGGACAGTGTCCCTGCCCTGACCGAGGTGTTCAGCTTCTGGTCGGCGGTGCCGCCGCCCCCTCCCCGCCCGTGGAGACGGTGAACGGGGCGGTCCGTACGGTCGCCGGATCGTTGCCCTCGTCGGCCTGGACGGCGACGACGGCATCGGAGATCACGGTGAACTCGACGGCGAAGGTGCCGTCCGAGCCGCTCTTGACGTAGACCGCGCTGTCGTCGAGCCCGGTGCCCGTCGCGTCGAGGCCGATGACATTGATCCAGCGGTCCGGGTTGTAGTTCCTGCCGCTGACCGTGATCACACTGCCGACAGGTCCACTGTTCTGCGAGAGCGAGATCTCGCGGTCGCCGGCCGTGACGGCCTTGACGGTGAGGGGAGCGGTGGCTTCCTTCGTACCGTCGTTGACCTTCACCTCGTACGCGCCGTCCGGCACCGCCCCGGCCTCCGCGAGGGTGGCCGTGCCGTGCAGCGTTCCGTAGCTGTCGATGGTGAGGGTGTGGCCCTTGAACTTCAGCGGATCGCAGCCGCCACCGCCCACCGCACAGAGCGAAGGCACGGGTGCGCCGCCCGACGTCCATCCCGAACCACCCAGCGCCACAGGGGTGTTGGGGCGTACGGGATCGGCGGGGGCGGTCAGTGTGGCGGGCTCGGAGCCGGTGCCCTCCACCGTGACGGTGCCGATGGAGCCGCCCCCGCCGACCACGTCACAGGGCGTCTCGAAGACCGATCCGAGCACCTTGGTCTGCGTCAGCGTACGGACCGGGGCGAACGAGATGTCGCCGGAGGCGTCCGCCGGTACCAGGAAGTCGCCCTCGTACGGCGGGAGTTCGATGGGCGTCCCGGCCGGGATGTCCATCGTGAACTCGGCGCCCCGCACGGTGACGGTTCCGGTGGCCCCGCCGGACATGGCGAGGTCGAGGCTGGGGATGGTCGGCACATCGTCCAGCGCGAGAGCGCTGGTGGCGGGGGACGGGCCGAGCGTGACCTTCGCGTGCACCTTGCCGCCCGGGGCGACGACCGCGGGCGACAGCTCGACGGTCATCTGCTGCGGCCCGGTCGCCTCACCCTGACCGGCGGGCAGGGTGCAGTGAACGGTCGGGGTGACCGTACCGGCCGCCTGGCGTCCGGCCGGTGGCGCGGACTGGGCGGTGGCCCCGACGCAGCTCAGGGACAGTACGAAGCAGGCAGCGAGCAGACCGGTCACACCGGGTCTTCGTCGTCGGATCACCAGACACCCCTCCATGGCCCATTGATTTGCGCACATTGAGGAGGTCACACGCAGAGAAGTCAAGAGAGAATTGACTGATCCTTATCCGGAGAATGATCGTCATCTGAAATGCCCGAAAAGCATTTCTACAAGCACTTTCCACGCACCTGTTGACATCTATTGACATCTCCGAAGATCACAGTTTCACTGCATCCGACATGCCGGGCCCGGCACGCAGATCCGCAAGAAGATCGCATACGGCGATTTCTTCGAATCTGCGGAATTCAACCGGAAGGAGTCTCTCCCGTCATGTCGATCACTTCTGCAAGGCCGTCGAACCGAAGACGCGTCCGCGTCCCGCTCGTGCTCGCCGCGGCCTGCTCCGCGGCCGCCGCGCTCGCCCTGGCGCCGTCGGCCCAGGCGGTGACCCCGCTCACCGCGACGGCCACGTACGACTGCGGCACCTGGGGCAGCGGTCTCGCCACCCTGACCGCCGCCGACTCGGGCACGTCCAAGACCATCAAGATCAACTCCACCGCGATCACCATGCCGACCGGCACCAGTGCCGACCCGAACAGCATCACGACGACGCTCAAGCTCACCAAGACCTCGGGCGGCGTCACCAGTCAGGTGCAGTTCTCCGGGAAGACCAACCCCGGCATGACCAGCCCCAACCCGATCACTCTGGGACCGCTGAAGCTCACTTCCGGCACCCTGGCGGCGGGTGACACCACGAATTCCGTGGTGCTGTCCGGTCCGCCGAGCGCCACCAACTGGTCACTGCAGATCGTGGCGTCGTCCCCGACGTCGGCCACGGTTCCGTGCGTGGCCACGGTCAACCAGTCCGCAGCGTTCGTCTGGTAGCCGTACGTACGACATCCACCCACCCGGCAACGACGCCCGACCCGCACCCGGCAACCGCACCCGGCGACCGCACCCGATCCGCACCCGGCAGCCGAGCCTGATCCGCATCTGATCCGCGCCGACGACGCCGGCCCGGGGCGAGGACCGCTGTCCCCGCCCCGGGCCGGCACCCCACGAGAGCGCCCTCACGTCATACGCGTCGCCCACTCCTGCACCTTCTGGATCCGCTGCTGGATCTGCCCGGCCGTGGCCTCCGCACTCGGCGGCCCGCCGCACACCCGCCGCAGCTCGGTGTGGATCACACCGTGGGGCTTGCCGCTCTGATGCGTGTACGCCGACACCATCGTGTTGAGCTGCTTGCGCAGCCCCAGCAGCTGCTTGTGCGTGACCACCGGCCGCGCCTCGGCCGGCTTCTCCAGCAGATCGGCATCCGCGGCCGGCTTCTGGCGGCTGTGCGCGATCTGCCGGGTCTGCCGCTTCTGGAGCAGCAACTGCACCTGATCGGGTTCCAGGAGCCCCGGAATCCCCAGGTAGTCCTGCTCCTCCTCGCTTCCCGGGTGTGCCTGCATGCCGAATTCGGCACCGTCGTACAGCACCCGGTCGAAGACCGCGTCGGATTCGAGAGCCTCGAAGGGCAGCTGGTCCTCGGTCTCCTCGTCCTCCAGCTTCTCGGCGTCGGCGAGGAGCTTGTCCTCCTCCGCGAACGGGTTCTCCTCGTCGCTGCCCTTCTTGGGCTTGTCGAGGACGTGGTCCCGTTCGACCTCCATCTCGTTGGCGAAGTCGAGGAGCATCGGGATGGTCGGTACGAAGACGGAAGCGGTTTCGCCACGCCTGCGCGAGCGCACGAAACGGCCGACGGCCTGCGCGAAGAAGAGCGGTGTGGAAATGGTGGTGGCGTACACGCCCACGGCGAGGCGCGGCACGTCGACGCCCTCGGACACCATGCGGACCGCGACCATCCAGCGCGATTCGTCCTCGCTGAACCGGTCGATCTTCTTCGACGCGGCCTTCTCGTCGGAGAGGACCACGGTGGCTTTCTCACCCGTGACCCTCTTGAGGATCTTGGCGTACTCGCGCGCCGACTCCTGATCGGTGGCGATGACGAGCCCACCCGCATCCGGAATGCCCTTGCGCACCTCGGTCAGCCGCTTGTCGGCGGCGCTCAGCACATTGGGGATCCAGTCCCCGGTGGGCGACAGAGCGGTACGCCAGGCCTGGCCGATGGCGTCCTTGGTCATCGGCTCGCCGAGCCGGGCGGCGATCTCGTCACCGGCCTTGGTGCGCCAGCGCATGTTGCCGCTGTAGCTGAGGAAGATCACGGGCCGGACGACGCCGTCGGCGAGCGCGTTGCCGTAGCCGTAGGTGTAGTCGGCCGAGGAGCGCCGGATGCCGTCGTTCCCCTCCTCGTACACGACGAAGGGGATCGGGTTGGTGTCGGACCGGAACGGCGTACCGGTGAGCGCGAGGCGCCGGGTGGCCGGGTCGAACGCCTCCTGGCAGGCCTCGCCCCAGGACTTCGAGTCACCGGCGTGGTGGATCTCGTCGAGGATCACGAGGGTCTTGCGCTGCTCGCACCGGTTGCGGTGCAGCATCGGCCGGACCCCGACACCCGCGTAGGTGACGGCGACGCCGTCGTACTCCTTGCTCAGCGGGCCGGCACTGTACTCGGGGTCGAGCTTGATCCCTATCCGGGCCGCGGCCTCGGCCCACTGCTTCTTCAGGTGCTCGGTCGGCGCGACGACGGTGACCTGCTGCACCACGTGGTGGTGCAGCAGCCATGACGCGAGGGTCAGCGCGAACGTGGTCTTCCCCGCGCCGGGGGTGGCGACCGCGAGGAAGTCGCGCGGCTGCTCCTGGATGTACTTCTCCATGGCGCCCTGCTGCCAGGCTCGCAGCTTGCCGGCCGTGCCCCAGGGGGCGCGGCCGGGAAAGGCGGGTGAGAGGTGGTGGGAGGCGGTAGTAGTCACGGTCTCCGGTTCGGGTCTCTCGGGTACGTGGGGCGCTGTCCGTACGGGCCGGGACGGACTCGTACGCGATACGACAACCGGGCCACCCTACCGGGGGGCCGGGCGGAACCCCGTACGGACGAGCGGCGGTTCGGCCCCGCTGAGACCCTCTTCACAGAACAGCGTTACGCGGCGAATCGAGGGAGCCTTTCCGCGATCCTGGGCATGTCGAGGGCCCCCTGGCACACGTCCAGCACGAACTTCTCGGCCTCGTCGACATCGAAGTCCGCACTCAGGCGATGCCCGTTGATGTGCAGGAAGACCCAGGTGGCATACCAGGCGATGCGCTTGTTTCCGTCGACGAGTGCATGATTGCGCGCCAGGGACTCCATGAGCGCCGCGGCCTTCTGCCACACGTCCGGATAGGCGTCCTGGCCGAACACGCTCGCCTGCGGGCGGGCGAGTGCCGAATCGAGCAGCCCGTAGTCGCGCACCTCGGCAGCCCCGAGGCGCTCGGCGAGGTTGAGCAGCTCGGGAAGTGTCAGGTACTTCATCAGGCGAGCCTCCGGTTGAGCTCCTCACTCACCTTCAGCACGTGGTCCGCAGCCTCGTTGAAGAGGCGCGCGTGTTCGTTTATGGCGGTGATCACCGCGTCGTGGGCGAACGACTGCATGCTCCGCCCCTCCGACTCGGCGCGTGCACGCAGTGCGTCCAGCTCTTCTTCGGTGAACCGCAGATTCAGACCAGCCATGTACGGATAGTACCGCGTGGTACCACGCGGTACTAAGGCTTTGTCCGCACCCGCGCCGCCACCCACGCCCCCACCAGCGCCACCCCCGCCATCGGTAGGAAGACCACCGCGAACGCCCCCGGATGAGATCCGGAGGCCCCCGCCTCCGCCGCCCCGTGCACGGCCCCCACCGCACCGCCACCGAGCGCGGCGAAGGCCGCCCCGCCCGCGGCCAGCAACAGGACGTTCGACAGCCCGTCGGAGATCTGGAGGGCGGCCGAGTTCGCCCCCGCCTCCTCCGGCGCCGACAGCTTCAGCAGCAGCACACTCGTCGACGCGATCACCATGCCCATGCCGAAGCACCCGAAGGCCCAGGCCACCGCCACGGTCCAGACCGGCACCCAGTCGATCAGCACGGACGGCGCGGCCGCGATCGCCGCGGCGACCAGCACCATGCCGCCCACCATCAAACGCTCCCGGTACGGCTCAAGGCGCGGCCGGGACTGTACGTACGAACCGAGCGCCCAGGTCCCGCCCCCGGCCGCGAGCGAGAGCCCGGCCATCGTCGGGCTCAGGCCGCGCTGGGTCACCAGCATCAACGGTACGAACGACTCGGCGGCGATGAACGACCCGGCCGCCACCCCGCGCAGCAGCACCACCGAGGGCAGCCCACGCGCCGCCCGGCCCGTGCCCGGGGGCAGCAGCCCGCGCACGGCGGGAACGAGCAGAGCAACACCTACGACGGCCGGAAGCAGCGCGAACCAGTTCCGCTCCTGCCCGGCGTACTGGAGCAGCCCCGCCCCCACCGAGATCCCGAGCGCGAGGACAATGCGGCGCCGGTCGTACGGCTCGACGGGCGCCGCCGGATCGGCCGGCCCCGACGCCCGGCGCCGGATCGCGGGCAGCGCGAGCGCCAGCGGGAACACGACCAGTACGGGAATGCCGATGAAGACCCACCGCCACCCCAGGTGCTCGGTCACACTCCCGGCGGCGAGCGGCCCGACGACGGACGGAATCACCCAGCTCGCGGCGAACGCGGCCATGATCGACGGCCGCAGATGCTCCGGGTAGGCCCGGCTGATCACCACGTACAGCGCCACGATCACCAGCCCGCCGCCGAGCCCCTGGACGGCCCGCCCGGCGATGAACATCCACATGCTGCCCGCCGTGCCCGACAGCAGCAGCCCGGCCCCGAACGCGCTGATCCCGGTGGCCAGCGGCCCCAGCGGCCCGCGCCGGTCCGCCCACTGCCCGGAGAGGACCATGGCGAACAGGCTGGTGGTGAAGTACGCGGAGAACGCGAACGCGTAGAGCGGGATGCCGTGCAGCTCACGGGCGGCGACCGGCATCGCGGTCCCCACGGCCGTCGCCTCGAAGGCGATCAGGAACACGACGGAGACTATGCCGACACTGAGTGCCCGGTAGGTACGCCCGAGCACCCCTCCTGATTCGGCGGGCGGGACCGGTGTCGCCGCTTCGACAGCGGTGCCGGCATTGCTCTCGGTACCGGTACCGGCGTCTCGTGGCTCCAGGGCACTCATGAGCCCAAGAGTAAGGGGCAAGATCTTATGTCGCCCCTGTCGCGAGTCGGTCCGCCGCTCGTCCGTTGGTCGTAGGACCGCGACGCGCCTCGCGGGCGGCGGCAGACCCCGATCGTGAACGCGGTATGGCAGTCGCATTGCGGCCCGCCCCGCACTCTTGAGCAGCGCGGACACCGGGCCCTACGGTCGGACCACGACGAGGAACACACGGCCGTGTGCCCGAGTGGTTCAGGGGCTCGACTGCAACTCGAGTTACACCGGTTCGAATCCGGTCACGGCCTCCACATGGATGAAACGGCCGCCCCCACGGTGCGGGGGCGGCCGTTCCGCTGTGCACCGTTCCGCTGTGCTCTGGGTTTATGCCGGGTCCAGCGACGGCTTGGACCGATAGCTTCGGCCCACGGCCTCCACCCGCCATCAGCCGGTCTCCGGGTCGCTGCCCTGCCGGTCCTCCCGGTCGTTGCCGGACGCAGAACCTGCTACTTCGGCGTGAGTACGGGAGACTTAGGCAGGCCACCGTTGTTCGCGCAGTCGAGTTCCTTGACCAGCTTCAGGGAAACGGCATGCAAGATGGTCATGTTCAGGTTGCGGTACTCACGCGTGTCCGGTGCATCACTCACACCACGCCCGAAGCTGCCGTGGATGCGCAGTGGAGTTTTGTCCGAACCTTTCAGTTGGGGACTGACGCACTCGAAATAGAGCCCCGCGCCGCCTCGCCCGACCGAGGATTGCACACCCATGGTGTACAACTCGAAGCCGGCCGGGAGGCCTTCGTCCTCGACATCCTGTGGCGCATACATGGAGAACTTCACTCCCCCGTCATCCGTCTGAGCCGAGTCCTTCGGATGCAACAGGCAGAGCACGTCCCCCGCAGCCCATGGACGCCCGGACTCATACCCTTCCTTGAGTGCCGCGACCACTCTCTCCATGCCCTTCGGGCTCTTCGCGAAGAAGAGTTTGTCCCCCGTCACCTTCTCGACCATCTCCGCCAGGGGACCGGCAAACACGTCGCCGCAGACCTCCGCGGCCCCGACGAACGTCTTCTCCTCCTTCTTCTCCGAAGCGCACGCCACGCTCCCGGCGCCCAAGGCCATCACCAGGCCGGCGGCCATCAGCCATCGCCTCACCCGTGCACACCCACTTCGCTCATCCCGCCAACCCTTCTCGTCATCAGCTGATTCGTCGGCCGCCGGCCGATATATGCGGGCGCCGGACCTTCCCGCCCGCCGCCACTCCGCCCCGCAACGACCACGGGGCCGCCTCCGCCCGTCCAGCACCTCGGCACCCAGGCCTTCGTCACGGGCGATCAGGACTCGGGGCCTACACCCTGGACACGCGCGCGAAGGTTCCCGTCCCCGTAGCCGAGCATCCTCGAATCGTCGAGGTCCTCGGCCAAGTCCCCCTGCGTCTCAGCGTCGAGCGCATCGATCTTGTCCTGGTGGCGAGCGACGAAGCTCTCGAGCGGAGTCTCCGTATAGCTCTCTCCCGCCGAGTAGATGAGTGCCTGCTGCTCGGAGGTGAGATCGTCGACCTTTTCCTTGTTCTTGTCGATCGCGTCCTCCCCCATGCCGCCGACCACATCACCGATGACCTGTTCAAGGGCCCCGGTCCCCACGTCGGTGAACATCGGCACCAGGAGCGCACCGGCACCGATGACAGGCGCCGCAGGGAGAAAGAAGGCGGCCGTTGCCACTCCGGCCCCGAGTGCGGCGGTACTACCGAACTCGATCCAGCCGGAACGCTTCTCCGCAGCCTTCTCGAAGTCCTCGTGCGCCTTGACACCGTCGGCCACGACCTGGTCCGCACGCGACTGGTCCAGCATTCCCTGAACCTCGGCTCCGATCTTCACTGTCCGCCGGACGTCGCCCGTGTCGATTTCGCCGTCCTTGCCCACCTGCGCCTCAAGCGCGCTGCTCGTGTAGACCTGCTCGGCGGCGCTCAAAGATGCATAGGCGTCCGGGTGATGTCCCAGGGCGCCGAGGAATTTCCTGGCGATGTCACGGCCGCCGGTGGAATCGAGGGTGTCGGAGAAGTCGAGGTGGCCCTCCCTGTTCCCGCCAGGCGCGAAGACGCTGTCCTCCTTGTTCTTGTCCATCGCCCAGTTGATGTCATCGATATACCCTGCGCCCATCGCGCCCAGGCTGTCGGACAATGATTCCTGGGTCTTGAGCAGCTTGGCGTCCGAGTACTTCTCCATCACGTTCCGCATGATCTCGGCATTGGCATCATCCCTCGCGACGCTTGCGTCGGGGTGACCTGCGGGATATCCGAGAGTCGCCGCTTCCAGCGCATGTCCGAGAGCATCCGGCATGTAATTGAGGGACGCCTTGAGTTCCTTCTCGTCGAGCGAGTCGACATCGCCGAAGGTATCCCACTTCTCGGCCCCGAAGAAGTCGAGGTATTTCTTGATCTCCTTCCCGTCCTTGTCCTTGCCGAGTTCGGCCGTGGCACCCTCGTTGACGGTGCCGTCCTCGTTGTACGCGGTCGGGTCGTCGTGGAAGAAGTGCTTCGCCGCGTCCGGGCTGTTCCCGAGCGCCTCCAGCATGGACACCGTCGGGTCATAGCCGGAACCGTTGACACCGGAGGGGTTGAACGGGTTCTTGAACAGGCTGTTCACCACCTTGCTGTCGGCGAACATGTCCGGGTCCTTCTGATGCAACTGCGCCACATGCTCGGCGATCGGGTTCAGGAACTTCGCGTCGTAGTTCCCGTACCGCATGATCCCGCCCAGCAGCTGGTAGCCGAACGGCCCACCGCTGTCGTGCTTGGCCAGCGGGATGCGCTCCGTACCGAGCTTGCGCAGCTCCGGACCCCACTCAGCGGTGAAGTTCTTGTCGTGGGACGCGGTGGCGAGGTTGAGCCCCAGGTTCTTCTGGAGGTCCTGGACGTCCTTCAGCCGTTCCTTGTTGACCTTTCCGTACTCATATGTGTCCGTCGAGAGCTGACCGAAGAACGCGAGCGACTTCTCCGGGCCGAGCTTCTCGTAGAAGTTCTTCGCGAACTCGGGCGACTTGCCGTTGTCGTGAAGCAGCTCGTTGAGGGCCTGGAGTTCGGTGTGTGTGATGTCGCGGCCCTTGGCAGCGAGCGCGGCGGCGCGGGCCGCCTCCTCCTGGTCCAGGTTCTTGTACTTCGGCGCACTGAAGTCTTGGCCCTCGGTGACGTTGGCCTCAAGGGCGTTCTTGAAGGCGACGTCGGTGTCGTTGCAGTTGTCGACGATGAGATCGATCTTCTTCTGCCATGCCTCGATCGTCTTCTTCTGCTGGCCCAAAATTTCGAAGTAGTCGGGATCTTGGTTGGGTGAGATGCCGGATTTTTCCAGCGGGTGCCGAGCTGTCACCTTGCCCTTGGCATCGACATGGATTCCGGCCGCCGGCCCCTCGTCGTCGCGGATACGGATCAGTTCGTCCTTGGCCTTCTTGATGGCCGTGTGGGCGTCTTCGAGGATCTGCTTGACACCCTTGGCCTCGGCCGCGGCGTCCTTGAACTCATTGACGGTCTTGGTGATGAACCCCCTGGTGACGCCCGCGTTGGCGCCCTCCCATTCGGCCTTGTCCGCCTTGGCCTTCATGCCGTCCTGAGCGTCGTCGGCCAGCCGGTCCAGATCGGTGACCATCTTCGACCAGTCGTCAGCTGCCGTCTTCAGCTTGCCCACGGGCGCATCGACGATGTCCTCGAACTTCAGCATGTCCCTGTTCCCCCACGCACTACTTCAGATACTCGTTGAGCTTGGAAACAGAAATCAGATCGCCACCGATCTGCACATCGTCCTTCGCATGGGCGGACTTGCTGTAATCAAGGTGGTTCGAAATCTGCGCGCAAGCATCAAGAAGTGTCTTCAGGTGCGTGTTCCACCGATCGTGGACCTTCAACAGTCCCGTCCCACTGGAGAAGTTGCCATTGGTAAGCGCGATCGCCGCTTCGAAGGTCGCGGGCCGGGCGCGGTCACCCTCCTTGGACAGCCGGGTGCGCAAACCGTACGCATCATGCCCAATGGCACCCAAGTGGTCTTGATTGACCGCCAGATCAGGGTTGGCCGGGCCGGCTTGGCCACCAGTGCCGCCCTCGACCCCGTTGAGCCGCATATCGACCCGTTGTGTCGATTCCGCACGAAGTGCCGCCCACTCTGCGTCGAACGTCACGAATTCCCCCGTTACCCATTCCTGGATGCCGTCGAAGCCATTTTCACCGACGCTCACGCTAGCCGCTCAGTTTCAGCCGATGCACCCCGGGAGGTGCTCACTTTTCTCGCGAAACAGAATAAAATGGAAACCAAGGGCAGCCATGCCTACCGTTCGTCGACTCCTCGCCGCACCCCACCAGGACTCGCCGACACCCTCGAAATGAGAGACACTCCGCAGGCCGATGCGCGCCCCGACTATCCTCAGTCATAAGTGAGTTGCAACTGGAAGGGACCGACAGGAGAAGCGTGGGCCGTTCGGGTTGTTGAGGATCGGCGTGTCAACTGGGCTTACAGGAAGGACAGTTCGCCCCTACCACCCGAGAGGCTCTCTACAGTGGGTGTCATGGCTGGTCGCGCAGACCCCGGCGTCGCCCCGCAGACTCACCCCGACCTGCCGGCGTGGCTGACCGAACGCGTCCAGAGCTTCGAGCACTGGGCCGAGGCCACCGGCACCCCCGAGACATGGGACTTCTCCCCGCAGTCCCTGGACACGCTGGAAGGCCTCATCCGCAGCCGGTGCAACGGCGACACGGAGAGCCTCGCAGCGCGACGCGACGCATTTCTTCAAGGGGCATGCTGGTACATCGGGGAAGTGGTCTGCCGCGCCCAGGGGGCGGTGTGGAAGTTCGAGCCGTTCGCCGTGAAGGGCGCCGAACTGCCGTCCCTGTTCGGGGAGGCGGATCCGTCAGGGGTCGTCGACGACCCCTGCGTGGGGGTACCCGGAGAAGACACGGAGGAGGCCATCTATCCGATGGGCGCCGTGCACGGACTGTTCTCCACCGAAGATGAGTTGGGCAACCCCACCACCCAGCGCCTCTCCGACCTGCTGGGCGACTCCGACGAGTACGACGAGGAGGAGCAGTAGGAGTAGGAGTAGCCGGCGTGCCGCCGCGATCGTGGCCGGTGGGTCGGGTGTTCTGAGCACGGCGGAGAGTTGCTTGTCGCCGGGGGTCTGCAGCCCCCCGGCAGTGTGAGCCGTCGGTCAGCTCAGCTGGGCATCGGCGTAGACGACCATCGCGTCGCGCAGGTAGACGGCCAGCCCGTCGGCGATCTTGTCGTAGTTCGCGCGGATCTGCGGGTCGTCGACGTAGGTCCGGCCCAGTCCCTTGTACGCAACCGCGTTCGGGGTCCAGAACCGGCAGATGCCCTGATGGTGGGCGCCCACTTCGACCTGCACCGCAGGATCGGCAACCGGGGTGCCGGCCACCATGAACTCCGCAAAGCGGATCATCTGTGCCGTCACCTCACGCTGCCACTGCTCCTGGTCCTCGGCGGTCATCGTCTCGAGGGCCTGCCGGGACTGCTCCCACGCCTTCGGCCACCGCTCGCGCACCTCGGCCTCAGCAGGGGAGGGCTCGAATCCCTCGAACAGGTTCTCCGGCCTGTTGATCTTTTCCATGTCGTTGTTGTCCTTGCCTTCCTCCAGTTCGGCGATGGTCCGCTCAACCGTGCGGACGAGCGTCTCCAGTCGGTCATGCTCCCTGAGCAGCCGCCGGCGGTGCTCGCGCAGCACGGCCACCCGGTCGACCTGACTGTCCAGAACCGCCTGGATCTCGCGCAGCCCCAGGTCCAACTCCCGCATCAGCAAGATCTGCTGCAGCCGCAGCAGATCGGCCTCTTCGTAGTTGCGATGCCCATTGCTTCCGATCCACGCAGGCGGCAGCAGACCGATCTCGTCGTAATGCCGCAGCGTCCGGGACGTCACCCCGGACATCCGGGCCACATCCGCGATCGACCAGGCCATTGCCGTGCCTCCCATCGCCAGGCCGGTCTGTCCGGCCACACAGACGACCGTAGGAGTTGACGCAGCGGAAACCGCAAGCCGGAACCGGCGTTCGCCTCCCCGGTCGTGGTCCTGCGGGCCTCGACACGTATCGCCTCGCTGTTCACGTCCACCGACAACACCGCCACGTCCGTGATCGACGGGAACAGCAACTCCTCCAGCCGGAGAACCGTCTCGAGCGGCAAGCGAGCCGCCCCCGCCGCAGTCGCTGGGCCACTCAGGGAACCTACTCAACTCCATGCATATAAAGCGATTTCCACCGACCCGCATCTGCACCGGGTCCCCACATACGAAAGGCGACCACCCTGCGCGCGGCGCGGGCAGTCGCCTTCTCTCGTACGATCCGGAGATCAGGAGGCGATCGTCGGCTCTTCCCTGAACGCTTCCTTCATCATTTCCCGCAAGCGTGCCTCGTCCTCCTTGCTGAGTGAGGCCTATTGCTCGGCTGTGAGGGCCCAGCGAACCGTCGAGGGGGCCGATACCCGCACGGTGCCTTCGCTGCGCGCTCTTTTTAGATGGATTTCGTTGTAGGTGCTACTGACTTCCTCGTTGACGCAGTTCAGAGGAAAGGAGAGCCCCACGGGGTCGACGTTGACGTTAAGGATTCCCTTGCCTTGGCAATTGACCTGGATGGCCAGCGTTCCCGCGCCGATTTCCTTGGTCAGAGGAAGTTCAGCATTCCCTTGCTTGGACGTGACGGACAACAGAACCTGCCCGTCATTGACAGGCTTGGGCGCCCGGGAAACCGTCTCGCCTTCGATGTGCTCGGCCCGGTCACTAATCTGGGAGGGGCTGGGCCGTGCAGATCGCGAGGTGGTTGGTTCGGTTGCTGAGGGCTCCTTCTCCCCGCTGCATCCAGCCAGCGCCAGCGCGGTCATGACAGTCGCAGCGAGGCAGGAAGAAACACGGGCAGGAACCGGAAAGCTCAGCCCTCCCACAGGGCCCAGCCCACCTTCATGGGTGTGTAGCTGGTAATGGTCTTTACTGCTGAGGTCTTGCAGTTGCTGTAGATCTTGTAGCTCGTGCCGGTGTTCTTGAGCCGGTAGACGCCGTAGCTGGCGTTCGTCGTCGTCTTCGGAGGCGTGTCCACCGAGATCTGGTTGCCCATCTTCGCTGTCAGCTTGGCGCTCAGGTTGACTTCCCACTTGCCCTCGATCTTCGCGATCATCGCGTCGATGCTGGTCGTCAGGCCTGCCGTGATGCTGACTCCGACTTCACCGGTGACCTCGGAGGTGAACGTCGAACGCGCGGTGCGTGATGTCCCGTTGTAGTTGGCGTTCGTCGGTCCCACACCCTTGTGGTACTTGGTGCCCTTGGTCTTGGGTGTGTAGACGGCCTGCGTCGGACCGCAATACTCCCCGTTCGTCGTGTCACCCGGCTTGCCCGGCGGAATAGTCTCCTCCGGCTCGGGCTCGGGATCCGTGGCGTCGACCAGATCGCCTTCTTCCGGCTCCATCGGCGGAGCGGTGCCCACCGGCTCCGGGTCATCGGCTGAAACAGCCGATGCCGGCCGCGCGTACGCGGGCGCCGTCGCTATCCCGGCGAGTACAGCGAACGCGATGACGGAACCTACTGATCCCCGTTTGATGATGCTCACGAGGCACCTTTCCCCTAGGCGTCCCTCGTTAGGACGGCATGGCCTCAGTAAGTCATACACGTGATCGAAATCCTAGAGTCACCGCAAAGAACTGATCGTAACTTGAGACTGGAGGCCCTCGTTCCGGGACTGTAAAACGTTCGGTGCAACTCCCGGTCATGGAAGATGTATTGATGACCAGTGAGAACGTGACCGAGGTCGAGTCCGTCAGGTCGTTAAGGTGGCGGGTTTCAGCAGCTCGGCGTTGGTGGCGGAGGCGTCAGGCGGACCAGTGCAGGACGTTGCCGCGGTCGCCTCGGGGGCCAAGGCTAAACAGCGCCGACAGCATCCAGAAACGTGACTGGGCCAGCGCCAGGTCGTATTTTATCGGCGGGACGCCCGCCTATGCGGCTGGCATGGGGGCATGGTTGGTGGAAACATCTGGCGGTGGAGGGCTACATCGAAAGCCGACGCTGATGAACAAGATCGGAGGGCTGGGCGGAAAGGTCTTCGGTTTTCCTGCCGGCGTCGTTGCCACCGGGCTGGATTTCTATTACACCCCTGCACAGAGCGCCTCGGAACGGCCGGACGCGAAAATAATGGCACCCCGAGACCCAGGGAGAGTGCATTGGAAGTGAGGCGTGCAATGAACAGAGGGGAAGGCCTGTCGGGGCGAGGCGGGCGGTTCTTGATCGATGGCATTTTCGGGAATCACAGAATCTTCATTATGGGAATTCTGGGAACCCTGGCGGGTGTCGTGGGAACAGTTTCCGGCATTTCCAATGGGGCAGGAGTGCGTGAAATCCTCTCATTTGTCGGGCTTGGCATACTAGGCTTGCTTCTCGTGCTTGGTTATTTCTACGCCCTCGCAAGGCGACCAAAAGCACCGAGTCGCCGTCAATGACCTTGCCGGCACGGAACCCGCCTGCCCACCCCAAATCCCCGGCGCAGCACAGGGACGCGGGAAAGGGGACATGAATGCGAACTCAACTGCTCGGCCGACCTTATGGAGCTCCGCCGTGCGGCAAGTTGGAGCCGTGAGGGGCTGCGGGAGGGGGCCGGAAGGCCGCCGGGGTGTGAACTCATGCTGAGGGCAAGAAGGCCGGTACAGATACGAAGATTGGTTCGTACGCGCGAGCGCTCGCGCGTCCGGGCTGCTGTGGGCGGCCACCGGCCACCCAACCGGTCTCACCTGCCAGACGTCGACCACCACCGTGCCGCCCATGCCACGCCCCATTGACTCACGGACGGAGCGGGTTCCTCGCCACCGATGACGGTGCCGCGAGGAAGACTGCTCGTCGGCCGGCCGGAAGCCTGCGGAGCAGGGCGGCCGCCGACAATGTCGTCCCGTCTGGCGGCCGACCGGCTTTGTTGTCCTTCAACGCCTGATCAGTTCCTTGGCCCTTCACCGTACGGAGGGTCGCCGTAGGGCGAGTTGAAGCCGGGGTGGCCAGGGGGAGGGGGCCCGAAACTCGGGGGCGTGGGCTGATGTTGCGCCTGGGGCTGCTGGTACGGGTTGGGGTGCGGAGGCTGGTACGGGTACGCGGGCGGTGCGGCTGCGGCGGCCTTGCGGCGGCGGGAGCGGACGGCCAAGGCGGCGGCCGCCGCGCCGATGAGCGCGACTGCGCCGATACCTAGGCCGATCCAGAGGCCGGTCTTGCTGCTGGTGTCGCCGGATGCCGAGGCTGCTGTGGCGGGTTTGTCAGTGTCCTTTGAACTTCCGGTCGCCTTGGAAGGCTCGGCAGAAGGGCTGGGGCTCTCGGCCGCCGCGAGGTCGGGGAGCGGGTACGCGTCGGCCGGGCCGGGGTCGCCCGGGGTCTTCAGGGCAATGCGGGGGCGGACAGAGCCGTAACCCACGTAGTCATTCCGCTTGGCACCGCTGGTCGGACCACCGGCCGTATTCAGCATGACGCGGAGGACCTGATTGTTGGTCCAGTCAGGGTGCTTGGACCAGATGAGGGCGGCAGACGCGGAGGCGATGGCAGTGGCATCACTGGTTCCGCTCGTCTTGCACAACTGAGTTCCGCCTGTGCAGGGGTGGACCATGTCAATGCCTGGCGCCGTGAAATCGATCTGCGGCCCGTACTGGGACTCGTCGGTCTTCTTCCCATCCTGGTCGATGGCCCCAACACCGACAACCCCTGGTGTTCCGACCGGGTATTCCAGCATGTTGGACCCTTTACCGCTGTTGCCGGCGGCAGCAAAGATCAACGATCCGTTGTCGAGTGCGTACTTCACGGCATCCGTCAGGGCCTGCGACCCTGCGTGGGCGCCCAGGGAAATGTTGATGACCTTTGCGCCTCGGTCGACCGCGTACCGAATCGCCACGGGAGCAACCCGATTGAATTCGGCGTCCCCCTCTGCCTGGTTTGCGCCAACTCCGGACTCAGGCATGCGGACTGGGAGAATCTTGGCCCCCGGCGCAAGCCCGAACGCGCCTCTTCCTCCGTTACTTCTTCCCGTCCCTGCGATCAGCCCTGCCATGCTCGTACCATGACCGTCGTAGTCGGTGTGCTCGTCACCCGCGGCATCCGGCTCCAAGTCCTTTCCCTTGAGCACCTGTCCGCCAAGGTCAGGGTTCGATGGATCCACACCACTGTCGAGCACGGCCACAACGACTCCCTTGCCCGTGCTCGTCTTCCACATCTCTTCGGCCTTCATGACATCGAGGTGCCACTGCATGGAGCGTGCGGTGTCGGCAGACGCGGGCATGGCGGCGGCGCCCATCAGAAGCAGGCTCAACGCGACCGACGTCGCGGTTCGCCGTCGTGTAAGTTCCCAGCTCCTGATGCGCATCCGAATCCCTTGTCAGTTCTGTGTTGATCAGTCGATGACCGGCGGGACAACCCGTCGTTCACCCTGCTGCCAGGTCTCATCGTCTTCAACCAGGTAGTCCGGCCGCTCGCCGCCCTCGTCGCGCCCTGCCCCATGCGTCCGAGAGCCTTGAGGAGCGATCCCACCACCCCGTCCTGCCAGCCCTGCGCCGCGCTCGGATTCCCCCGAGGCGCCACCTCTCAGCAGACCTGACCCTCCAGGCGTGAACGGTCGCACACCCGGTCGACCCTGCTGCTGGCGTCCCCCGACCACGCCACCCGCCTCGCTGGCCAGTCGACGTCCGCCGCCAGCTGAGTTCGGAGAAACGCCGGGACCAATCCCACCGCTCATGCCCGGAGCACGTCCCATGGGTGCCGAGCCGTGAGCGTTCTCGGTGCCCATGACCATCCCACGCGGAATACCGACCGCAGGACGGCCTGAGGTTGGGGGCACAACACGCCCGCCGGTGATCCCTGGCCCGGTGGAACGGCCCACGGGCCCAGGGGCAAGCGGATTCACACCCGGGGCAGACACCGGCGGACGTGGCATCCCGAGCGTTCTGCCCCCTCCACTGGTGCGGGGCGGTGCGGAGGGGTTGACACTGGGGACAGGCGGAAGTACGCCCACAGTCGGCGGGAGGACGGTGTCCTGCCTGGGTCCGGTCGGCGGTACCGCAGGGTTGGCGGGCGGGGTGGATGGAGCATCCGGCAGCACGGCCAGTCCATCAATCCCCATATCCACCGGTCTCGAGGCGGGGGGCGACACGGTGTGCGAGGTCATGCCCATGCCCCCGGGCGCCGTCACACCAACTGTTGCATCGGTTTCATGTCCCGATGCAGTGGTGGTGTAACCCGCGCCGCTGGCAGCAGGCCCGTATCCACCTCCAAGCACGACGTGTCCGTCTTGTGCCCCGTCGTGCTTCTGTGCACCCTGCGGCGCGATCGCCTCTGGCATAGCCGGAAACACCGGCTTCTCCAGGCCCGCCATCTGCGTCGACGAGAAGCTGTACGTCTGCGCCAACCTCCGCATCTGCGCAGCCGCCTCTTCGCGGTTCTTCTCCCTCGACGCGATCAACGTCTCTGCTGACTTCTTCGCCACCGCCGACGCATCAGGGTCGTTTCGTGCGGCGAGGGCGGCCTCCAGATTCGCCTGTGCGCCCGCCTCCGTCCGAGGAATCGACACCTGTGCCGACGCGATCGCGTTCGATGCCTCACCGAGCCACTTCGAGGCGCCCTCGCTGTAATCCCCCAGGCGCAGCGTCGCGTTGGCCAGGTCCGCACTCCACGTGCGGAACGCGTTGGCCCCTTCGCCCTTCCACTCCACCCACTGCGGGCGGACCTTCAAGTCCTCGGCAATCTTGCGAATCTCCGACGCCGCGCTCTTCAGACGATCAGCAGCCCCCTGGATCTCACCACTGTTGGCCTGGTCCAGCCACTTCAGCATCTCCTCGTGAGTCTTCTTGTCGAAATCCGTACCCATGACGCCGCCCCTCTCCCCGTCCTCGTCCCCGTCCTTCGCATGCAGAGAACATCTCCACCGGTATCAATAGGCACGGCTGTCAGACGTGTCCCCCGGCTCCTCCGACTTGACCGAAGGCTTGTGTGCGTTCTTCGCCGCAGCGTCCGCCGCGGCCTGTTCTGCCTGGTGGTGGGTCTCCGTGCTGTGCTTGATCGCGAGCATGCGCTGACGAACGTCCAAGTCGACGGACTCGTAGCCCTTGTGGGCCCCGAGGACTGCGATGCTCATGCCTTCGATGGAGTCGGACAGTAGCTGGGACAGCCCCTCCAGCTCCTTGATGACCTTGGAGTACGAGCCGTGGAGGCCATCCGCCTCCACCCACTCACCCTTGCCGCCACCAAACCGCTCGCGCCCCATCGTGTCCTCGCCGACCTTCCCCGGCCCGGCCGGAGACGCCTTGAGGTTGCGCAGGAGCTCGTCGACGCGGTCGCGGAACTTGGTGAACGACGACAGCTCGGTGAACAGTTCGCTCGCGGCGCCCGGTGCCACCGCCCCCATGCCGCCCACGGCACCCACGAAACTCAGTGGATACGCCGGTGATTCCGCCCCCGGATCACTCTGCCCCACAACACCCTCCCCCGTTTAGCAACAGCCGATTGACGCTTCGACTTCAGCCTCGGGGTTCACCTTAGCCAGCAGCGGTGACAGTGCGCACCTCCGGGTTGCATGTGCAACCCGGATCACGCCAACCTTGCAGGGCTCAGGACTTGGGGGCCGCCACCGCCGCCTGGGGCCTGATGGGGAGGCGGTTGATCGGGCGGCCGGTGGCCGCTCGCACGGCTGCGGCCACTGCTGCCGGGGAGGTCACCACGGGTACGGCTGACGCGGGCTTGGCGCCGAAGGGGGCCACCACGTCGCGCTCTTCGATGAGTTTGACGATGCGAATGTCCGGTGCGTCCAGGGCGGTCGGGAGTGCGTAGCCGGTGAGATCGGGGTGGCGGATCAGGCCGCGGGCGCTGCGGAGGTTCTCGGTGAGGGCGGCGCCGATGCCCAGGGTGATGCCCGCCTCGATACGGGTCGCCAGCTGGGACGGGTTGAGGACCCGGCCGACGTCCTGGGCGATCGCCATCTCCACGACCCGTACGGAGCCGAGTTCGATGTCGACGTCCACCACCGCGCGGATCGCGCAGAAGGCGAGGCCGACGAAGGCGTCGCCCTGACCCGACTCGTCCAGGGGCTCGGTCGGGTGGGGGCGGCACTGGGCGGTGGCCCAGAGTTCCTTGCCGTCCATCGCTTCCGTGACCGTCGTGGACAGCACCCCGTCGTACGAGGTGATCTTGCCGTCGGAGATCTGCAGCAGCTCCGTGGACATGCCGAACTTGTGGGCCAGGGGCTGGAGAAGCTGGGTGCGGACCATCTTGGCGGCGCGTTCCACCGCTCCTGCCGAGACCCAGGTGTGGCGGCCGTGCGTCGCCGGGCCCGCCGGGGGCTGGTCGGTGTCGACGGACGCTACGTGGACCTCTTCGATGCCCAGGGTCTCCTGGACCACCTGACGGGCGAGGGTCGAGAAGCCCTGGCCCGTTTCGACCGCGGCGCAGATGACCGTCGCGATGCCGTCGTGGACCCTGACCGTGGCCGTGGAGACCTCGTCGGCGCCCTCCGCCCCGAGCATGTGGACCATGCCGAGCGCATAGCCGACCCCTCGGCGCACCGCACCGGGCTCGCCCGCGCCCTCCGGGCCGCCGGGGAGCAGCCAGTCGTCCTCCGGGGCGTCCTTGGGGAGGTCGGGGAGGGGGAAGTCCCGTACAGCGTCAAGAAGTTCGGCTACCGGTGCCGGGCAGGTCACCGTCTGGCCGGTGGGGAGGATGTCCCCGGTGGACAGGGCGTTGCGCAGGCGCAATTCGGCCGGGTCGATGCCCAGCTTGGCGGCCAGTTTGTCCATCTGGCCCTCGTACGCCGCGCAGACCTGCATCGCGCCCTCGCCGCGCACATGACCCGACGGCGGGTTGTTCGTACGGACCGCCCAGCCCTCGATGAAGGCGTGCGGGACGACGTACGGTCCACAGGCGAACGCGACCGCTGCGGCCAGCGACTCGGACGAGGCGTCGGCGTACGCGCCCGCGTCGAGCAGGATCTGTGCCTCGACCTTCACCAGCCGGCCCTCGGCGTCCGCGTGATGGCGGTAACGCAGCAGCGTCGGGTGGCGGTGGGCGTGGCCGAGGAAGGACTCCTCGCGGGTGGCGGCCAGTTTGACCGGGCAGCCGGTGCGTAGGGCGAGCAGCCCGAGTGGGAGCTGGAAGCCGGGGTCCTCCCGGTCGCCGGTCGCTCCGGGGACGCCCGTGACGACTACCTTCACCCGGTCCGGTTCGAGGCCGAAGCAGGCGGCGGCGAGATCGCGGTCGGTGTGCGGGTCGGTGGAGGCGGTGTAGATCTCCACTCCGCCGTCGGGGCGGGGCACGGCGAGTCCGGCTTCGGCGCCGATCGGGGCCGGGTCCTGACGGCCGATGCGGTACAGGCCCTCGACGACGACCTCGCCGGTGACATCCGGGTCGCCGTAGCGCAGCGGGATGTGGCGGATCAGATTGCCGTCGGGGTGCAGGGGCTCGGCCTCGAATGCCTTCTCCGGGTCGGTGACCGGTTCGAGGACCTCGTACTCGACGGCAATGGCCGCGGCGGCGAGCCGGGCCGTGTCGGGGTGGTCGGCGGCGACCGCGGCGATCGGCTCGCCGTGGTGGCGCGCCAGGTCGGAGGCGAAGACGGGGCGGTCTACGACCGTGCGCCCGTACGCGCTCTCCCCGGGTACGTCCTCGTGCGTGACGACGGCCCGTACCCCCGGCATCTCGACGGCGGCCGAGGTGTCGATGGACAGGATGCGGGCGTGCGGGTGCGGGGAGCGGAGGAAGGCTGCCCACAGCAAGCCCTCGGCCCAGAGGTCGGCGGCGTACGGGAAGGTGCCCTCGGTCTTGGCGCGCGCGTCGGCGGGCGGGAGGGAGACGCCCAGGCCGAGTGCGGGCGGCTCGGTGTCGGGGCCTTCGACCGGCGGTGTGGTGATCCGTGTGCTGGTCGCGTTGGCAGCGGTGGCTGCGTCGTTGCTCACGCCATGCCTCCGTCCTGCAGGTGCGGCTGAACACTACCCGCGCCGGGGGCCGCCTGGTGCGGGATGCGGGCCTCGTCGGACTCCGGGGACGAGGAGTCCGACGAGGCGGGGTCGGTGATCGCCTCACGGCCCGCGATGACCTCGTTCACGGCGTCGAGGACACCCCGGTAGCCGGAGCAGCGGCAGAGGTTGCCGCAGAGCGCCTGACGCGTCTCCAGTTCGCTGGGGGCGTGGTTGCCCTCCAGCAGGTCGTGGATGGTCATGGCCATGCCGGGGATGCAGAAGCCGCACTGGACGGCACCGCACTTGGCGAGGGCGCGTTGGACGTCCGACGGCTCGCCGTCCACGGCCAGACCCTCGACCGTACGGACCTCGCTGCCGGCCGCGGTCGCCGCGGGGACCAGGCAGGAGGCGACCAGTCGGCCGTCCACCTGGACGTTGCAGGCACCGCACTCGCCCTGCGAGCAGCCGTCCTTGGCACCGGCGAGGCCGAGGCGCTCGCGGAGTACGTAGAGGAGCGACTCGCCGATCCAGGCGTCGGTGACGGGGCGGTCGGCGCCGTTCACATGCAGGACGTAGGAGGCGGCGGGGTGCTCGCTGGGGAGCGGTGAGGCTTCCGGCGGGGCGTCCGGTGATGGTGCGTCCGGGGCCGTTTCCGGCTCGGGGCCGGGTGCCGTGTCGGCCGGCGGCTCTGCCGGGTGGTGCTCGGGCGTGGCCTCCACCGACGGCTCTGCCGGGTGGTGCTCGGGCGTGGCCTCCACCGGGTGCTCGGCCGGGGTGCCGGCCGCCGGAACGGTGTCGGGGGCCGGGATCTGTGCGACGTCCGTCCCGAGAGCGGGGGTGTCTCCGGCAGCGGGTACGGGTACGTCGTCGGCAGCCGTCCTCGGTGCTGCCTCCGGAGCCTGGAGGGTGCTGTCTTCGTACGCGGACGGCTCCACCGCAGGCGCGGAGTCGGCTCCCGACGCGTGCTCCGGCTCGACGTCCGCTCCGGGTGCCGACTGATCCACCGCGAGCTCGGGCTCGGGGTCCGCGACCGGCTGCTGGGTCGCCCACGGTGCCGGCGCACCGCCCGGCAGCGTGGCCGGCGGGGTCCGGTCCGCGTACCACTGGGAGGCCAGAGCCGACGCCGCGAACTCGCCGGACTCCTCCGGGAGGTCACCGTCGGCGACCGGAATCGTCCACTGGCCGGTGTGTCCGGCGGGATCGGCATGACCGCTGCGCCCGGACTGACCACTGTGCTCGGGCTGACCGCTGTGGTCGGGCTGGCCGCCGTGCCCGGACTGACCGCTGTGCTCGGCCGGAGCAGCGTGTCCGGCCTGACCACTGTGGTCCGCGTAACCGCCGAACTCACCGAACTCGGTGGGCTCGGCGGACTCGGCGAAGTTCCACTGGCCCGTCGCGGCCGGCGTCTCCCGGTACTGCTCCTGCTGCGGGTACTCGTACCCGTACTGCGGCTGCTGCTGGTTCGGGTCCGGCCAGTGCACCGCGTCGGATGGCGGCTGCTCCGCTTCCGGCCCGCGCTCCTGCCGGCTCTGCGTCTGCATGACCCAGCTGCCCGTGGCCGCCGGGTCGAGCCCGGCCGCGGGGGTCAGCGGCAGGATCATCGGCGGTACGTAGCCGTGGCCGGGCGCGGCCAGCGGGATGTCCGCCAGGTCCTCCGGCGGCAGATGGACGAAGGCCGTCGCCTCGGCGTCGTACTCGCCGCCCTGCGGCGTCGGCTGCCAGCCCCCGTGCTGCGGCTGCTCCCGCTGCCCGTGCTGATCGTTGTGGTCCTCGTTGCTCACGACAGTGCCCTCCCCAGCGCTCGTCGGGCCAGCGCGGCGACGGTTCGCCGCAGATGCAGTACGGCGGGGGGCAGCGGTGGCGCCTCTCCCCCGTCGGCGGGCGGTGCCTGGTCCGGGATGCAGGCCGCGGCGACGTACTCGCCGAAGGCGGCCAGCGCATCGGGGGCCAGGCCCCGTTCGCCGTCCCAGTCGATCAGTGAGGCGATCCAGCGCTCGGCCTCCAGCGGCCGCAGCGGCATCGGCGCGATGGCGCCGACCGCGCAGCGCACTCCGCGCCGGGCCGGGTCGAGGACGATCGCGACGGATGCGGTGGCGCGGCCGGGACCGGTGCGGCCGGTGGCCTTCAGGAAGACCTGGGGGGCGTGCAGCAGCGGTACCCGGACGAAGCCGATCAGTTCGGCGGGTTCGAGCATGTCGCGGCCGGCCAGCAGGTGCGAGACCGGGATCTCGCGGCGGGCGCCGCCGGGGCCCGCGATGACGAGCTCGGCCTCCAGCGCGGCGAGCACCGGCAGGGCGTCACCGGTCGGGGCGGCGGTGGCGATGTTGCCACCGAGTGTTCCGGCGTTACGGATCTGGGGCGGGCCCGCGGCACGTGCGGACGCGGCCAGGGCGGGGATGAGGGCGGCGAAGTCGGGCCGCCCCATGCGTGCGTGGGTGAGTCCGGCGCCGAGCAGGGCGTGGCCGTCCTGGTAGTGCCAGCCGCGGAGCTCGCTGATCCGGCCGAGCCCGACCAGCCCCGAGGGGCGCAGCAGCCCCTTGTTGACGGCCGACATCAGGTCTGTACCGCCTGCCACAGGAACGGCGGCGGGCATGGCGCCCAGCGCCGCCACGGCCTCGTCGAGCGAGGCCGGCAGTGTCACGGACTGCGTCGCCTGCGGTGCGTGCGTGGTCAACCCAGCTGCCCCTTCCCGGTGTCCCGGCGGTCCGGCTCGTTTCGCCGTACGGTACGTGCTCAAAGCCCGGACGTGGCAACTCTGGCACATCTTCCGACCGACCCGACGCGAGGGTCCGCGAAGGGCGCATCCGTCCCCGACCAGGGGGATGGTCACGATTCGCCCCGCTTCGACACAGAGCGCGAATTGTCACTCTTCGGCGAGCCTTGTTCGGCTTGTTCCGTTACGGCTGTTCCGGTCCGGCGGGGGCGCATTCCGGTCCAGCGGTGCCGCGTTCCGGTCCGGCGGTGACGCGTTCCGGTCCGAGTGTGGCCGCTTCCGGCTGCTCCGTGCCGACGGAACGCGTTCCGGTATTCCGTTCCGGCGGGGTGCGTCACAGGGGAACGAACGCCGGCCGTCACGCTCCCGGGGAGGGTGACGGCCGGAGCCGGAGCGCGACCGGCATCACACGTTCGGGGGCGGTCCCTCAAGGGGGCGCCCGAGGACGCCCGGGCGCTGCTGCCGGGGCAACGGGCCGCTCGGCGGCCGGTAGTCGACGCCGAGCGCGTCAAGTCGGGCGTAGTGCGTGGTCATTCGGCGTTCGAAGTCGGTGAAGTCCCGTTCGGCGGAGGCGGGCAGGGGCGACCAGGCGACCTCCGCGAACGCCGCGAGGCGTGGGAAGACCTGGTAGTCGACGCGGGCCCGGTTCTGCATGACCTCGGTCCAGACATTGGCCTGGGTGCCGAGGATGTGACGGGCCGCCTCCTCGGAAAGGCCCGGAGGTACGGGTTCGAAGCGGTAGACGTCCTCCAGGGTGCGGACGAAGCCGATGGGCATCGGCTCGTCGGCGCCGCCGTCCTGACGGTGGTCCAGGTACACGTGCTGCTCCGGGCACATCACCACGTCGTGGCCGGCCTCGGCGGCGGCGATGCCTCCTCCGTACCCCCGCCAGGACGACACGGCGGCGCCCGCCGGGAGGCCGCCTTCGAGGATTTCGTCCCAGCCGATGAGCCGGCGTCCGCGTGCGGTGAGCCAGGTGTCGAAGTGCCGGATGACCCAGGACTGCAGCTCGTCCTCGTTGGCCAGGCCGAATTCCTCGATCCGGGCCTGGGCGGCCGGGGACTCCTTCCACTGGTCCTTGCGGCACTCGTCGCCACCGATGTGGATGAACGGCGAGGTGGCGGCGGGGAAGAGATCGAGGACCTCTTCGAGGACTCCCTCGAAGAAGCGCAGGGTGTTGTCAGTGGGGGCGAGTACGTTCGCGTTGATGCCCCAGGTGTCCCAGACGGAGAGGGTGGTGGTGTCGATGACGTCGGTGTTGCCCAGTTCGGGGTACGCGGCGATGGCGGCCTGCGAGTGGCCCGGGATGTCGATCTCGGGGACGACGCGGATATGCCGCTCGGCGGCGTACGCGACGATCTCGCGGATGTCGTCCTGCGTGTAGTAGCCGCCGTGCGGGGTCTCGTCCCACAGTTCGGAGGCCCGGTGGCCGTGCTTGGTACGGGACCGCCAGGAGCCGACCTCGGTGAGACGCGGGTAGCGCGTGATCTCGATGCGCCAGCCCTGGTCGTCGGTGAGGTGGAAGTGGAAGACGTTCAGCTTGTGCGCGGCAAGGAGGTCGAGGTAGCGCAGGACGTCGTCCTTGGGCAGGAAGTGCCGGGCCACGTCGAGCATCATGCCGCGCCAGGGGAAGCGGGGGCTGTCCTCGATCTCCGTGAAGGGGATGACCCACTTCTTGTCGGAGTGGACAGGCGCGCGGCGGAAAGCGTCGGGGCCAAGGAGCTGACGCAGGGTCTGGGCCCCCCAGAAAACCCCAGCCGCGCTGCCGCCGCGGATCTCAATGCCCTGGCTCCGGACCACACCGAGCTTGTACGCCTCGGGCTCCAGGGCGTCGTCGATGTGCAGCGCGACCGAATTCTTGGCCCTTTCATCTCCCGGCAGCAGTTGCAGACCGAGGGCAGGACCAACCATGGAACGCAGCCAGCGCTCCGTGGTCTCTGTGCCGGGCGCCGCGTAAAGCGTGGTGCTCCGGTCCAGCAGGAAACCATCGGGGGCCAGGCCTTCGACGGCGACGGGCGCGGGGATCAGATCCATGGGTTCAGCGTCTCAGATGAAGTGCCATCCCGGTGAGGTCGGTTGCTCGGGCGAGTGCGCGCAGCAGTCCCCGATCAGCGCCGATGCACGCGCCCGGGGCCTTCGCCCGTCAACCGGCGAAGAGCGGCACCCGCTACCGATGATTCATGCGCAGTTCTCGGCCCTTCGGGTTGGAGGTGAAGTACTTCTGGCGCAGGCGACGGGAGGAGCCGCCTTGAGCGAGCTGACCAACTCGAAAAATCGAGGACCTGCGCGTGACGAACATGACCGCCAGCGCCAAAGGCGCCGCAAAGCAACCCGGCCGCAACGTAAGGCAGAAGGCCGGACTCAACCGATCCATCCTCGACAACTGCCCCGGTGAACGCAGGCGGCAGCCGGAATACAAATGCCTCCTGTACGGCTCCGAGCTGCGACCGGTGCCGCCGTTTCACACCTCGCAGACCTGCGCGGCCTGCGGCCGGACGGATCCGCAGTCCCGCAAAGGCTGCGGCCGACTGTTCGCGTGCGTGCACTGCGGGCACGAGGACGACGCTGACCACAACGCCTCGGTCGAGATCGAGGCCCGAGCCCGCCAGGGGGGAACCTCCCATGCCCTTCGGGCTATGGGGGAGGGTGGCTCGGTCAACAACAGCACGCACAGGCGCCCTTTGGTGCCGAGTCCCGCCCTCCGGCGGAGGCGGACGCGTGAAACCCAACCGGCCACCTTCGGGTAGCCAAAGGGAATCTCCCGGCTTCGGAGCCGGGAGAGGATCGTCAATTCTTGTCCTTGCCGCCCTTGCCCTTGTCCTTGTCGCCGCCGGCACCCATGGACTCGTAGATCTCCTTGCACATGGGACAGACCGGATACTTCTTCGGGTCGCGACCCGGGACCCAGACCTTGCCGCACAGTGCGACCACGGGGGTGCCCTCCAGGGCACTCGCCATGATCTTGTCCTTCTGGACGTAATGGGCGTAGCGCTCGTGGTCGCCGTCGCCGTTCGACACCTGCGGCGTCGGCTCTACGAGGGTGCCCGTACCTGCCCCGCGCTCGGGCTCAAGAGTGCTCATAAACGCCAAGGGTACTGAAAGCCCGGAGCATCAGTTCAGCGAAGGGTCGTCCGGATAGGTGGCGATCATCGCCAGTTCGCTGCGCTGGCGGCGCAGGACCGCTCGCCAGAGGTGTTCGGGGCGCGGGGAGGAGACGTCTCCGGGCTCGGACTCGACGACGTACCAGGCCCCCTCGCCGAGTTCCGTCTCCAGCTGTCCGGGGCCCCAGCCGGCGTACCCGGCAAAGATCCGCAGCGAGCCGAGCGCCGCGGCCAGCAGTTCCGGCGGGGCCTCCAGGTCCACCAGGCCGATCGCCCCGTACACCCGGCGCCAGCCGAGCGGGCCCTCGTCGCCGGGGATGACGGCCACGCCGAGCGCAGAGTCGAGCGAGACCGGGCCGCCCTGGAAGACGACGTCGGGTTCGCCGGTCAGGCCGGCCCAGGACGTGAGGATGTCGCCGACGCCGACGGGGGTCGGGCGGTTGAGGACCACGCCGAGTGAGCCCTCCTCGTCGTGGTCGAGGAGCAGCACCACCGCGCGGTCGAAATTCGGGTCCGCGAGCGCGGGTGTGGCCACGAGCAGTCGCCCTGTGAGCGAGGACACCTCGGTCATGGCAGAAATGATCCCGCATCTTCGCTCTCCGCGGGGACCAAGTGGGCCGCCCGGTCGCCGAGGGGGACCGGGCGCAGCTCAGGGCGTACGGATGCACGGGGAGCGCGCCGCCCGGAGGGCGTTGCGGACGGTAACCCTCCGCAAGAGTCGGGGAGCAGAGCGTGTTGTGGCGAATTCATGACGTTCGCACACCCCCGCTCCCTTACGGAGGGGGCTGTGGGCCATTACCCTTTCGGTTGGCCCCCTGCCCGACCACTCCGGAACGCGAGATTCATGACCGGCACAGACGATGTCCTGCTTGTCCACGGCGGAACCCCGCTGGAGGGCGAGATCCGCGTCAGAGGCGCCAAGAACCTGGTGCCGAAGGCAATGGTCGCCGCGCTGCTCGGCAGCGGACCCAGCCGGCTGCGCAATGTGCCCGACATCCGCGACGTGCGGGTGGTGCGGGGGCTGCTGCAGTTGCACGGTGTGACGGTCCGGCCGGGTGACGAACCGGGCGAGCTGATCCTGGACCCGACCCATGTCGAGAGCGCCAATGTCGCCGACATCGATGCCCACGCGGGCTCGTCGCGCATCCCGATCCTCTTCTGCGGCCCGCTGCTGCACCGGCTGGGCCATGCGTTCATCCCGGGGCTCGGCGGCTGTGACATCGGCGGCCGGCCGATCGACTTCCACTTCGACGTGCTGCGGCAGTTCGGCGCGACCATCGAGAAGCGGGCGGACGGCCAGTATCTGGAGGCCCCGCAGCGGCTGCGCGGCACGAAGATCCGGCTGCCGTACCCGTCGGTGGGCTCCACCGAGCAGGTGTTGCTGACGGCCGTGCTCGCCGAGGGCGTCACCGAGCTGTCCAACGCGGCCGTGGAGCCGGAGATCGAGGACCTCATCTGCGTACTGCAGAAGATGGGCGCGATCATCTCGATGGACACCGACCGGACGATCCGGATCACCGGTGTCGACCGGCTGGACGGTTATACGCACCGGGCGATCCCGGACCGTCTGGAGGCGGCCTCCTGGGCGTCCGCGGCGCTGGCCACCGAGGGCAACATCTACGTGCGGGGCGCACAGCAGCGCTCGATGATGACGTTCCTGAACACCTTCCGCCGGGTCGGCGGGGCGTTCGAGATCGACGACGAGGGCATCCGCTTCTGGCACCCGGGCGGCGCGTTGAACGCCATCGCCCTGGAGACGGACGTGCACCCCGGCTTCCAGACCGACTGGCAGCAGCCGCTGGTCGTGGCCCTGACGCAGGCCTCGGGCCTGTCCATCGTCCACGAGACGGTGTACGAGTCCCGGCTCGGCTTCACCTCCGCGCTCAATCAGATGGGCGCGCACATCCAGCTCTACCGCGAGTGCCTGGGCGGCTCCGACTGCCGCTTCGGTCAGCGCAACTTCCTGCACTCCGCGGTCGTGTCCGGGCCGACGAAGCTGCAGGGCGCGGATCTGGTCATTCCGGACCTGCGCGGCGGTTTCTCGTATCTGATCGCCGCGCTGGCGGCGCAGGGCACGTCGCGGGTGCACGGCATCGACCTGATCAACCGCGGCTACGAGAACTTCATGGAGAAGCTGGAGAAGCTCGGCGCGAAGGTGGAGCTGCCGGGCGGGGCGCTGGTCTGAGGCGCGGCGCCCGAGGGTTGCTGACGGGGGTTCGGGGCGCTGCCCCGGGCCCCCGTTCTCCGTTTGCGGGAGGGGCCGGGCCCGCACCCCTGGTCCGCAATGGCGGCAGAAGCCCGGAAACGGGCCCTCTGGGGCCGGTGCACCGAAGGGCGGTCACCCTGGTCGGGTGACCGCCCTTCGTCGCGCCTGTGGGGCTTACTTGCCCTTGGCGGCTTCCTTGAGCTTGGAGCCCGCGGAGACCTTCACGCTGTAGCCGGCCGGGATGTTGATCGGGTCGCCGGTCTGCGGGTTACGAGCGGTGCGAGCGGCACGGTGGGTGCGCTCGAAGGTCAGGAAGCCGGGGATGGTGACCTTCTCGTCGCCCTTGGCGACGATCTCACCGACGGTCTCGGCGAGCGCGGCCAGCACGGCGTCGGCGTCCTTGCGAGTCACCTCGGCGCGGTCGGCCAGGGCGGCCACCAGCTCACTGCGGTTCATGTTGTTACTCCCGTGTTCTTCTTGCCTGTGAGGCGTGAGATCGAAGCCGATGCTGCCAGGGCCCTCGGACAGTCCCCGGACCCGGGTCTGTCGTCAGACCCTCGCGCCCGATTACGCATCCTGCCCCCACCTGCGGCGGGAAAGCCAATCCGGCACCCTCCGGAGTCACACGAAAAGCACCACTGCCTCGTCGTGGTGACGTTCCGTCGACTCCCCGAAAGCGGTCCGCAGCGGATGCGGGGCTCTGCGGGACGCGCCGCCCGCCCACCCTAAAGGGGCGTTTGTGGCGCCGCGACCCGCGACGCGCCGTACGTCAGGCCAACGTGAGGGGCGCCACGGCCGTGGGCGACGCCGACAGGGGCCGTGGCGGGTTCTGTGAGTGAACGGTTCAGTCGAGGTCGCCCGAGCCCGTCACAGCGCCGCTCCCCGCCTTCGCGGCCTCCCGGACGGCACCGGCGACCGCTCCCGCCACCCTGTCGTTGAAGACCGACGGGATGATGTAGTTCGCGTTCACCTCGTCCTCGGCGACGACATCGGCGAGGGCGCGCGCCGCGGCGAGCATCATCTCCGTGTTGACGGTGCGGGACTGGGCGTCCAGCAGACCGCGGAAGACACCCGGGAAGACCAGCACGTTGTTGATCTGGTTCGGGAAGTCGGAGCGGCCGGTGGCGACAACTGCCGCCGTCTGGCGGGCGATTGCCGGGTCGACCTCGGGGTCCGGGTTCGCGAGCGCGAACACGATCGCATCGTCGGCCATGGCGGCGACATCGGCGCCGTCCAGCACGTTCGGAGCGGAGACGCCGATGAAGACATCGGCACCCACGACGGCCTGCTTGAGGGTGCCGGTGATGGATTCGGGGTTGGTGTTGTCGGCGATCCAGCGCAGCGGCGAGTCGGCGTCGGCGGAGACCAGGTCCTCGCGGCCCGCGTGCACCACGCCGTGGATGTCGGCGACGACGGCGTGCTTGACGCCCGCGGCGATGAGGAGCTTCAGGATGGCCGTACCGGCTGCTCCGGCGCCGGACATGACGACCCGCACGTCCCCGATTCCCTTGCCCACCACGCGCAGTGCGTTGGTCAGCGCGGCCAGGACCACGATCGCGGTGCCGTGCTGGTCGTCGTGGAAGACGGGGATGTCCAGGGCCTCGCGCAGCCGTGCCTCGATCTCGAAGCAGCGGGGTGCGGAGATGTCCTCCAGGTTGATGCCCGCGAAGCCGGGGGCGATCGCCTTGACGATTTCGACGATGGCGTCGGTGTCCTGGGTGTCCAGGCAGATCGGCCAGGCGTCGATGCCGGCGAACCGCTTGAAGAGGGCCGCCTTGCCCTCCATCACCGGGAGGGCGGCCATCGGACCGATGTTGCCGAGGCCGAGCACGGCGGAGCCGTCCGTCACAACTGCGACGGAGTTGCGCTTGATGGTGAGGCGGCGGGCGTCCTCGGGGTTCTCGGCGATCGCCATGCAGACCCGGGCCACACCCGGGGTGTAGATCATCGAGAGGTCGTCACGGTTGCGGATGGGGTGCTTGGACGCCATCTCGATCTTGCCGCCGAGGTGCATCAGGAACGTACGGTCGGAGACCTTGCCGAGCACGACACCCTCGATGCCGCGCAGGTTTTCGACGATCTCGTCGGCGTGCGAGGTGGAAGTGGCGGCGATGGTGACGTCGATCCGCAGCTTCTCGTGGCCGGAGGCGGTCACATCGAGGCCGGTGACCGAACCGCCGGAGGACTCCACGGCCGTGGTCAGCTGGGAGACTGCTGTGCCGCTCGCGGGCACCTCCAGCCTGACCGTCATCGAGTACGAGACGCTGGGAGCCGTTGCCATGGCCGAGTCCTTCGCTTTCCTTAGCTTCATTGCCGCGCGGCCGGGGCGCTCGCCTCGGACACGCTTCCCGATCGTCGCACCTACTGGCTGGTAGCCGGTAATGACTGCCGCGTTTCGGAAAGTATTTTCCACCATACGAGAGACAGCGGCTTCAGCGGAACCCCCCACCGCTCCCCGCGGGGCCGGAAACCGCCAAGCCCCGTCAAGAAGCCGCCAGGTCCGCAAACAACAACAGACCCGCGCCACCGGAAGGTGACGCGGGTCTGTCTTCTTGTTCAACGGCACCGACCCGCCATGCTCGCCTCGCGGCAAGTGGTCGCTCGAAGCGACGAAGGTTGGGCCCGGGGGCTTGGATCGAGCCGGTGCCGACACCAGGCTAACAAAGACCCCACAGAAGTGATTCCCGCAGGACAGGTCGGTTCGAAAATCTGCCTCGCCGGCGGCGCCTCTGCTCCTTGTCTCAGTCCCTCAGCAGGTCCGGGACGCCGTCCTCGTCGGGCAGGTCCCGCTCCCCCGATACCACCGTGAGCTGCTGCGTCGCCCGCGTCAGCGCCACGTACAGCACCCGCAGACCGGCCGGGGACTCGTCCGCGATCTCCGCGGGCGAGACGACCACCGTGGCGTCGTACTCCAGGCCCTTCGCCTCCAGGCTGCCCAGCGCCACCACCCGCTCGCCGAGCTCGGCGAGCCAGTTGCGGGCCTGCGCCCGGCGGTGCATCGCCACGACCACACCCACCGTGCCGTCCACCTCGGCCAGCAGCCGCCGCGCCTCCTCGCGCACCGATGCGGCCAGATCGCCGTCGCGTACGGTCTCGAAGCGCGGCTTCACACCCGTGGAACGGACCGCGGCCGGTGACTCCATTCCGGGCATCGCGAGCGCCAGGACCTTCGAGGCCAGCTCGGCGATCTCGGCCGGGTTGCGGTAGTTGACCGTGAGGGTGAAGCGGCGGCGCGGCCGGTTGCCGAGTGCCTCGTCGCGCGCCCGGGCCGCCTCGTCCGGATCCGACCAGGAGGACTGCGCCGGGTCTCCGACGATCGTCCAGGTGGCATGGCGGCCACGGCGGCCGACCATGCGCCACTGCATGGGGGTGAGGTCCTGCGCCTCGTCGACGATGACATGCGCGTACTCCGTACGCTCCGCGGCCAGCCGCTCGGCCCGCTCGCGCTGGGTCTCCTCGCGCTGCGGCATCAGCTCCTCCAGACCGGAGAGCTGGTCCAGCGGGTCGAATTCGCGCTTCTTCTTCGGCCGGTGCGGGGTGCCGAGCAGCGTCTGCAGCTCGTCGAGGATCGCCACGTCGTGTACGGAGAGCGGCCCGTTCCCTTCGCTGTCGAGCCGCTTCAGGGAGCGGGCGAAGCGGCGCACCTCGCCCTGGTTGAGGACCCGGCGCGCCCAGCGGCCGAGCCGCTTCTCGTCGGCCATCGCGGCGAGCACCCCGCGTGGGGTGAGTTCGGGCCACCAGGCGTTCAGGAAGTCGAGGAAGGGCGTCTCGGTGGAGACGTCCTCGTCGAAGGAGGAGCGCAGTTCGGCGGCCAGCTCGGGGTCGGTGTAGCGGCCCCGGCCCGAGGACTTGTTCCACAGGGCGTCCAGGAGCAGTCTGCGGGCGCGCGGGCGCAGCAGGTTGACCGGGGCGGTGCCGCCGAGGACGGACTGCCGGATGCGGTGCAGTTCGTCGGCGTTCAGTTCGACACGGGCGCCGAACGCGACGACCCGCAGCCGGGTCGGGGTGGCCGGGGCCTCGTCGGCTCCGTCGCCGAAGGACAGCTGGCCGTCCCGGTCCTCCGTCCTGCGGGGGGTGCCGGGCTGTTCCAGTGCGCCGCGTGCCGCCTTGCGCAGCACCTGGAGCATCCGGGAGGACCCCTTGATCCGGGCGACGGCGGGTTCGTCGTACGTGGTGGCGCCCTCGACCCCGGCCGCCTCGTCGGAGAGCGAACCGACCGCACGGATCGCGACCTGTCCTTCCTCGCCCAGCGACGGCAGCACGCCTTCGGTGTACGCGACAAGGAGCGGGGTCGGCGAGACGACGAGGATGCCGCCCGCGTAACGCCGCCGGTCCTGGTAGAGGAGGTACGCGGCGCGGTGCAGGGCGACGGCGGTCTTACCGGTGCCGGGGCCGCCGGACACCTCGGTGACGGAGGCGGCGGGTGCCCGGATCACCAGGTCCTGTTCGGCCTGGATGGAGGAGACGATGTCCCGCATGGTGTGGCTGCGGGCCTGGCCGAGCGCCGCCATCAGGGCGCCGTCGCCGATGACGGGGAGCTTGTCGCCGCCCAGGTACGCGGTGAGCTCGGGGCGCATCAGGTCGTCCTCGACCCCGAGGACCTTGCGGCCCTTGGAGCGGATGACCCGGCGGCGTACCACCCTGCCCGGTTCCTTCGGCGTCGACCGGTAGAACGGTGCGGCGGCCGGTGCGCGCCAGTCGATGACCAGCGGCGCGTAGTCGGAGTCGAGGACCCCGATCCGGCCGATGTGCAGCGTCTCCGCGATATCGGCGGAGTTGTCGTCGCGTACGGCGTCGTCGGCCGGTTCGACGGAGGTGTACGCGCCGTCCGGGCCCCGTTCGCCGTCCTTGCCGAGCAGCAGATCGATCCTTCCGAAGAGGAAGTCCTCGAACTCGCTGTTCAGCCGGTTGAGGTGGATTCCGGCCCGGAACACCTGGGCGTCGCGCTCGGCGAGCGCTCCGGGGGTACCGACCTGGCCGCGCTTGACGGCGTCATTCATGAGAAATTCCGCCTCGTGGATCTTCTCTTCGAGGCGGTGATAAACACGGTCGAGATGTTCCTGCTCGACACCGATTTCCCGGTCCCGCATCGAATCGACAGCGGCATCCTGCGCGGCCACCGAGGCCCCCTTCTGACGTGCATTGGGCAGCCGTCAACCCTATGCGAAGCGGGGGCCGCCGCGCACCCTGCCGCGCGTATCGAAATGGCACGGCGGAGTCTCGATCAGGCGTCGACCTCCACCAGTCGCCTGCCGTCGAACGTACGCACCTCGAAATGGTCGATGTCGCCGCGGTCCATCGCCGCGCCGCCGTGGACATAGAGCGGGTACTTCGAGGCCGGGTGCGGGGAGTCCTTGATGCCGTATCCCCACTTCGGTACGGACCAGGAGGTGACGATCTCCTCCTCACCGGTCTTCGACACGGCGACCAGGCTGCATTTCTCCGGACCCGTGACGTTCTTGAGCTCCAGCACGGTGTGGGTGCCCCATGCCTTCTTCTCCATGCCGATGGTGGCGTCGACCTTGGTGGTGGGGTCGGTGGCCCGCACCTTCTCCATCATGTGGTGGAAGAAGACGTCCTCGGCGGGGCTGGTGGGGTACGGGTCGGCCGCCCGCGCCGAGGTACCGTCGTTGCCGGTCGCCAGGACCGCGACCGCCGGACCGCCGATGATCAGCGCGGCTGCCGCCGCGACCAGATACCTGGAGCGGCGCCTGCGTCCGGCCCGTTCGACCGCGACCTCGTCGACCAGCCGGTCGAGCATGCGGGGCGCGGGCGGCTGCGGGACGTGCGGGACGGGGCGGGCGCCCGGTACGGCGGCCGGGGACTCCGAGAGCAACGCGAGCATGGGTTCCAGGCCGGCGAACTCGTCGAGATGGGCGGCGCACAGGTCGCAGTCGGCCAGATGCGCCTCGAAGGCGGAGGCCTCGGCATCGTCCAGAATGCCGAGGAGATACGCACCGGCGGCGTCGTGCCCGGGCCCCTCGGCGGCTCCGCGCGAGGCTGTGTGGCCACCGGGGCTGCGGGGGCCGCTGGGGCTGCCGGAGTTTCGGGGGCCGGAGGGACCGGCCGCCCGGGGCCCGAAAGGCTCCCACTCGTGGTCGCTCATGCCGTGATCCCCCTTTCTTCGAGAGCAAGCTTCATCGAGCGCAGTGCGTAGAAGACCCGGGACCGCACCGTCCCGCTGGGGACGCCCAGCACATCAGCCGCCTCATTGACCGTACGGCCCTTGAAATAGGTCTCGACCAACGCTTCCCGGTGAGCGGGGGTCAAATCGTCGAGCGCGTCCGAGAGCGTCATCAGCCGCAACGCCTTGTCCATCTCGTCCTCCGCGGGAATGACCTCCAGCGGCGACGGATCGACCTCGTGCGGCCGGGCCTGCCGGCTGCGGTGGCCATCGATGACGATGCGCCGGGCGACCGTCACCAGCCAGGGGCGGACGGAGCCGGCGGCCCGGTCGAGCCGACCGGCGTTCTTCCAGGCACGGATGAGCGTTTCCTGCACCACGTCCTCGGCGCGCTGTCGGTCGCCGGCGACGAGGCGGAGCACATACGCGAGCAGAGGTCCGGCATGTTCGTGGTAGAGCGCCCGCATCAACTCCTCGTGGGGGACATCGGAGGGGGACAAAGGCGGCTCACTGCGATGTCGAGCCCTGTGCGGACGGTCATCGGCCACGGCCGCATCCTTGCGCACCCGAACCTCCCGGTCGAGCCCCTGTTGGGCTCCTTGACCATGAACACGAGCGGGAACCGCAATCCATTCAATCCGGTTTCAAGATTCTTTACGACGCTCCCGCGTCCGCGTCCGTGATCGCCACGGCCGCCGCCCGGCGCCGGTGCCGGGCCACCCGCTCCCGGTTCCCGCACACCTCGCTGGAGCACCAGCGACGCCGGCGGCCGCGCGAGGTGTCCAGGTAGAGGCGGCGGCAGTTGCCGGCCTCGCAGCGGCGCAGGCCGGCTCGCGCCACGGGGTCGGTCAGGAGTTCCACGGCGTCGCGGGCCACGGCGGCCAGCAGTGCCCCGCATTCCGGATCGGCGCTCAGTGTCCGTACCAGCGTGCCGCTTCCTCCGCGTACGGCCCGCAGTCCCGGTGGTGCGGTCGCGGCGAGCGCGTTGACCCGTTCCAGGGCGCTCTCTGCTCTGCGGCCGCCGAGTTCGGCGGTCAGCAGGCGGTCGACGCCGGTCCTCAGCTGCCGGAAGCGCACCACCCAGGTGTCGTCCACCGCGCCGAGGTGGGTGCCGCTCGGTACGAGTCCGGCGGCCACCAGCCAGTCGGCGAGCCGCTCGGCGCCGTCGAGCAGTTCGCATGCGCCGGAGGTGCCGATTCCTGTGGCCACCAGATCCAGGCAGGGGCGGCCGGAGTCGAACCGCCAGTCGTACGAGCCTTTGCCCGCCGCCATGTGCATGTCACCGCCTCGGGGTCTCCGGTGGAGGTCTCCCCCAGAGTGCCCCTCGGGCGGCAGACCCGGAACCCCTGATGCCACGCGGGTCGGTGCACGCGTACCCGTACGCTGCCCTGATGGACGACGATCTCCGCACCGCCACCCTTGAGGCCGGCCCGCTCCTGCTCCGGCCGTGGCTGCCCGACGACGGGCCGGCCCTGATCGAGGCGTATCGCGACCCTGCGATGCGCGCCATGCTGCGCACACTGGTCACGGACGTGGCGGAGGCTCAGCACTGGCTGCACGTGCAGCAGGAGGGCCGGGAATCCGGCAGCCGCTTCAGTTTCGCGGTGGTCGATCGCGATCGCTCCGACGAACTGGTCGGCAATGTGGCGCTCAAGTACCCCGCACCGGGCTCCGACAGCGCGGAGGTCGGCTACTGGACGACAGCGCGGGCACGCGGCCGCGGAATCGCGCCGCGGGCGCTCGGGGCGCTCACCGACTGGGCGTTCGAAGCGTTCGCCGCGGACGGGCTCGTGCGGCTGGACCTGCTGCATCAGATGAACAACGAGGCCTCCTGCCGGGTTGCCGAGAAGAGCGGATACGGCTTCGCGGAGGTTCTTCCGGCACGGCCGCCGTGGACGCTGGACGGACACCGGCATGCGCGGGGGCGTACCGGGGGTGTCCGGTAGCCGTCCTTGTCCTCAATCGCCGAGCAGCGCTCGGCTTTCACGCCCGCACGGCGAAAGCGAGCCCGTCCGGCGTTCGAGGACGCTCCCACAGTCAACGGTCACCCCGTCAACGGCCCATCGTGCAGGATCCGCTGGAACAGCCGGTGGTCGCGCCACTCACCGTTGATGTGCAGGTAGCGCGGAGCCATCCCGTACTGCTCGAAGCCGCACTTGGCGAGCACCCGCTGCGACGCCACGTTGTCCAGCACCGTCCCTGCCTCGACCCGGTGCAGGCGCAGTTCGTCCCTGGCCAGCTCACAGATCCGCTCGACGGCGGCCGTGGCCAGCCCGCGGCCCGCGTACTCGACGTCGACCCAGTATCCGAGAACCCCGCTGCGGAACGGCCCGAGCACAATGCCGTTGAGGTTGAACCCGCCCACCACGCGGTCCTGTTCATCGGCGAGCACCCACGGCATCACCCGCCCCGCGTCGCGGTCCGCGAGCATTCCGGCCAGGCGTTCCCGCTGCCCCTGCTCGGTGTAGAAGGTGTCGGGCCGATCCGGCTCCCAGGGCTGCATGTACGCGCGGCTGCGGGTCAGGGACACAGCCAGGGAGGCGGCGTCGGCCGGGGCGGCGGGACGGAGCCGTACCTCCGCGTCGAGCCGGTGGATGTCGTCGATCACCCCGTCACGCTACCCCGGCGTCATCACGCCGCCTCCGCCCGGCCTCGTCGCACCGTCACGCCGCCTCCCGCCCGGACAGGACCGCCAGACGGTCGAAGGTACGGATCAGCTCCGCCCGCCTCCTCTCCTTGTATTCCGGTTCGGGTTCGAGGCCGTCGATGGCCCGTTCCCACACGTCCATGAAGGTCCTCTTCCAGCGCTCGACCACCGCCGCCCCGGGCACCATGGCACCGACGTAGTGCTGCTCGGCGATCAGACACAGCAGCTCGACGTTGCACGGCACGGCAACGCCCCAGTAGTCGTCGGGCTCCAGGCCGACCGGGTCGCCGGCCATCGCCTCCTCGATCTCCGAGACAAGCCGCCCGGTGATGCCCGACAGATGATCCGCCGCCGTGTCGTCGTCGAAATTCCCACTGCCCCAGGTACCCACAGGGCCCCCTCCGGTCGTCGTTCCGTGCCTGCGGCCATTCCAGCAAGCCGCACTGACAACGCCCGGGTTCCGTCCCAGCAAGCCCCACCGGCGACAACGGGCTCCGTTCCGGCGAGCCGCACCGACGACGGCGGCCCGAGTGCCGTGCGCTCCTGGACGCCCGCGCATGGAGCTGCGCGCCTGAACGATGGAGCGGGACCGTCCCCGCCACTTCACTGGGAGACATGACAACCACTCGGCCCATGCGCCCCTCCCGCGCCCCGCAGCACCTCGTGCTCGGTGGTGCCGCCGTCGCCACCGGACTGGTCGCAGGCACGTTCTACGTGTTCTCCTGCGCGGTCATGCCGGCCCTCGGGCGCAGCGACGACCGGACCTTCATCGAGGTCATGCAGAACATCAACGACGTCATCGAGAATCCGGTCTTCTTCGCCGGATTCTTCGGGGCACTGATCCTCACGGCGGTCGCCGCCTGGCAGCAGCGTCGGTCCCCCGGTCCGCGCCTGTGGATCTTCGCCGCCCTCGCCGTGTACGCCGTCGCCTTCCTGCTCACCTCGGGCGTCAACGTCCCGCTGAACAACGCCCTTGCACACGCCGGGGATCCGGCCAGGATCGCCGACCCCGGAGCCGTGCGCGAGAGGTTCGAGGACGCGTGGGTGGCCTGGAACGCCGTCCGGGCCGTCCTGTGCACGGCCGCACTCGCGCTTCTCCTGCGTGCCGCGTTCCTGACGGCGCGGCAGTATCCGCGGCCTCCTCAGGAATCGCCGTACTCGCTGTCCTCCGCCGGGTCCAGCGCCAGCCGGTAGCCGCGCTTGACGACCGTCTGGATGAGGCGGGGTGCGCCCAGTGACGAACGCAGCCTCGCCATGGCCGTCTCCACCGCGTGTTCGTCCGTTCCGCTGCCGGGCAGCGCGCGCAGCAGGTCGGCGCGCGCCACCACCCAGCCCGGCCGGCGGGCCAGGGTGTGCAGCAGGGCCATTCCGGCGGGTGGCACCGTGCGCAGTTCGCCGTCGACGATCGCGGCGTGACCGCGGATCTCCACCCGGTGCCCGGCGATCGGCAACATGCGCGCCCTGGAGGGGAGTTCGTCACACAGCAGCTGGACGAGCGGGGCGAGCCGGAAACGCTCCGGCTGGACGGTGTCGATGCCACGGGCCCGCAGCGGCAGGGCGGTGACCGGTCCGACGCAGGCCACGAGGACGTCGTCCCGCAGGGCGCTCAGGAGCTCCGGGATCAGCCCCCGCTTCTCAGCCCGGCCGAGCAGCGAGGCGGCGGCCGGGGCACTGGTGAAGGTGAGGGCGTCCAGGCCCCGGGCCAGGGTGCTGTCCAGCAGCCGGTCGAGCGGGGCGATGTCCTCGGGGTCCACCCAGCGGTAGACGGGTACGGCGACGACTTCGGCGCCCGCGGCACGGAGCGACTCGCTGAAGCCGGGGAGGGGTTCGCCGTGCAGTTGAAGGGCGATCCGGCGGCCCTCGACGCCCTCGTCCAGGAGCCGGTCCAGTACCTCGGCCATGGACTCGGAGGCGGGCGACCATGTCTCGGTCAGCCCGGCGGCCCGGACGGCGCCCTTGACCTTGGGGCCGCGGGCCAGCAGTTCGGTGCCGCGCAGGGTTTCCAGCAGCCGGTCGCCGAGGCCCCAGCCGTCGGCGGCCTCGATCCAGCCCCGGAAGCCGACCGCGGTGGTGGCGACGACCACTTCGGGGGCGGAGTCGACGATTCGCCGGGTGGCGGCGAGGAGTTCGCTGTCGTCGGCGAGCGGCACGATCCGCAGGGCGGGCGCGTGCAGAACGGCGGCACCCCGTCGCTCGAGCAGCGCGCCGAACTCCTCCGCGCGCCGTGCGGCGGTGACCCCGACGGTGAAGCCCGCGAGGGGCCCGTGCTGTTTGTCCTCGTGCATGTGGTCTACCCGGCTCTCGTCCCGCTGCTGCCCGATGATGCCGGGGGCCGAGCCTGCCAACAGTGCGTGACAGAGCTGGTTCACCCATATTTCCCGCCCGTTACGTCAGATGACATCGATCGGTCACGATCGCGCCTCGGTGCGGCTGGGCTGCGGATTCTCGGACACGGGCAGGACGGGGTCCGGTCCGGCGAAGGTATACCGTTCCCCGGTCACCCAGGCCGCTTCCGCGAGCCGTTCGGCCAGAGCCTCGGTGCGCGCTTCGCCGCTACGTCCTCGACCCAGCCGATCGCCGGGATCGTCAGCGCCATCAGCGGCCAGACGAGGAGCAGCATCAGCGCCATGTACGAGGCGCCGATGTACGTACCGAAGCGGTCGCCGAAGTACGGGATGTTCCACAGCTGGTCGATGACCGGCTCGGTGGCCATGATCAGCAGGTTGTGCCAGAGGTAGATCGTCACCGCACGGTTGTTGGCGAGGGTGATCGGCCCGTCCCACCGGGCCAGCCTGCCGGGCAGTTGGCGCCAGGACGGTGCGTACTGGAGCAGGATCACACAGAAGCCGAACGACCAGGCCGCCTGGGCGAGCGGGATCTCGTCGAGGTTCCAGCCCTCCTCGGTGAGGTGCCCCGAGGCCCACCACAGTCCGAACGCCATGACGAACGCGGCCGGCGAGACCGTCAGATAGCGCGGGACCTTCTTCAGGAGACCGTCGTGGTGGGCGAAGCCGAGGATCCAGCAGGACCCGAACACCGCGAAGTCGACGAGCCCTTCACCGGTCTCGCCGGGAATGGTGACCGGTCCGGTTCCGACCACGGCGGTGAGCCCGATCGGAGCGAGCAACGTCGGCCAGGGCAGTCGGCGGAAGGCCTTCAGCAGGAGCGGTGAAGCGAGCACGAACCACAGGTAGGCACGGATGTACCAGAGCGGGCCCACGGCCTGGTCGGCCCAGGACGTCTCCAGGAGGCCGCTCGGCGAGCCGTTCTCCCAGGGATACGGAGGGGCGCCGACCGGAAGGAGGTAGCAGCCCAGCTTGATGAACCACCAGATGCCCTCCTCCTTCACGGGCTTCCAGCCGAGCAGGAACATCACCGGGACGACAGCGGCGGCGAACGCCCACATCGGGGGCAGCAGCCGGCGGAGCCGGCCGCGGATGACGTCCCGTGCCGGGCGGGCCAGCGAGCGCGCCATCAGCGAACCGCCCAGCGCGAACATGACGCCCATGGAGGGGAACAGGATGGTCAGCCAGGCCCAGCCGAACACATGGAAGACGACGACGCGCACGAGAGCGACGGCGCGCAGCAGGTCGAGATAGCGGTCCCGGCCGCCCGGCAACGCGCCGGCGGGCGGCGCCGCGGCCTCCGCGACCGGCGGCGCGGAGGGACCCTGCACCGGGAACGGCACGGTCCGCCGCACACCGGTCGGATGCGTGGGGAGGTGTCTCGGGTGGCTCATGCGACGGGCCTCCGGTCATTGCTCCGCCGCCGGCCCGGCGTGACGCCGGGCGCTTCCACGACGCCGGTACGGCGCAGCTTCTGCCAGCGCAGGCGCCCGCCGGTGAGCGCCGTGATCCAGGACTGGAGCAGCACCACGTACATGAGCTGCCGGTAGAGGATCTGCTGAAGGGGCAGCGAGATCAGATGCGTCATGCGTTCCCGGTCGAGCCGGAACGCGTACGCGGCACAGATGCCCTGTACCGCCAGGACGCCGAGCCAGGCGAGGACGGTCTTCCGGGTGGGGCCGAAGACGAGTCCGTACAGCAGGAAGACGTCAATGAGTGGGGCGAGCAGCGGGGCGACAACCATGAACAGGGCCACGAAGGGCAGTCCGACGCGTCCGAAGCGGCCGGACGGGCCGCGTTCGACGACGGCGCGGCGGTGCTTCCAGATCGCCTGCATGGTGCCGTACGACCACCGGTAGCGCTGTGACCACAGCTGCTGCACGGTCTCCGGGGCCTCGGTCCAGGCGCGGGCGTTCTCCGCGTAGACGACCTGCCAGCCGTCGCGGTGCAGGGCCATGGTGACGTCGGTGTCCTCGGCGAGGGTGTCCTCGCTCATGCCGCCGATCCGGTCCAGTGCTTCCCGGCGGAAGGCGCCGACCGCACCGGGGATGGTGGGCATGCAGCGCAGGATGTCGTACATCCTGCGGTCCAGGTTGAAGCCCATCACGTACTCGATGTGCTGCCACGCGCCGATCAGCGAGTCGCGGTTGCCGACCTTGGCGTTCCCGGCGACGGCGCCGACGCGCGGGTCGGCGAAGGGCTGGACCAGTTCGCGGACGGTGGCGGGTTCGAAGACGGTGTCGCCGTCCATCATCACGACGATGTCGTGACGGGCGTGCGCGATCCCGTTGTTGAGGGCGGCGGGCTTTCCGGCGTTGCGCTGGCGGATGACGCGCACCTGCGGCAGCCGCATCGCCTCGACGATGCCGGCTGTTCCGTCCGTGGAGCCGTCGTCGATGACGATGATCTCGACGGGATGGTCGCTCGCCACCAGGGAACGCACGGTGTTGGCGATGCATTCGCGTTCGTTGTACGCGGGCACGATCACCGAGACCGGGCGGGCCCGCTCCGGCCCCCGGCCGAAGTGTCTTCGCCGCACCTTGCGGGCGTGCAGGAAGGACAGCAGCAGCATCAGCCCGAAGCGGACGAGGACGAGTACGCCGATCACCGCGAGCCCGGCCACCAGGACGCCGGTGACGTTCTCCGAGAGGCCCACGGCATAGACGAACGCCTTGCCCTTCCAGAGCGCGAATCCGGTGACCGGAGTGTGCGCGCTGGGGGCATCGAGGGCGGTGGTGAGGTTGGTGAACTCGTAACCCCGCTGCTGCATCCGCGGCAGGAACCGCGCGAGGGCGGCGACGGTCTGGGACCTGTTGCCGCCGGAGTCGTGCATCAGGATGACGGCGCCTCTGCCGCCCTTGGGAGTGGCGCGCTCGATGATCGCGGGGACGCCCGGGCGCTCCCAGTCCTCGCTGTCGGTGTTGTTGACGACGGTGAGATAGCCGCGGCTGCCGACGTAGCGGGTGACGGGCCAGGACTTGTTGTCCATGGCGTCGGCGAACGAGGAGTACGGCGGGCGGAACAGGGACGTACGGATACCGGCCGCGCCCGCCAACGCCAGCTGGTTCTGGGAGAGTTCCCAGTCGATGCGGGAGTGGGACCGGTAGGAGAGGTCGGGGTGGTCGAAGGTGTGCAGCCCGACCTCGTGCCCCTCGTCGACCATGCGCCGCACGAGCTCCGGGTAGCGCGAGGCCATGGTTCCGGTGACGAAGAAGACGCCGTGCGCGTGGTGCTTCTTCAGCTCGTCGAGCACTTTCGGGGTCCACACCGGGTCTGGCCCGTCGTCGAAGGTCAGGACGATGCGGTGGCCGGGGATGCTCAGCGACCTGGCGGGCCCGATGGTGTTCCGGGCGTCGATGACCGGGCCACCGTCGAGGATCTGATCGGGCACCCGGTCGGTGGCCGCCGGGGGCCGGACCCGGTGGTCGGCGAGGACTTCGCTGTGCACATAGCCGCGCAGCATCAACATGGCGAGCAGGGCAACGAGGAGCAGTGACGGCAGCAGATAACGCATGGGAAATCTGCGCCGCCCGCTCTGCTTCCTGACGTTGCGCCTGCCCCGCGGGGCAGGGGAGGTCATTTACTCGGTGCCTTCTCGCTCTTGCACAGGAGGTTCCGGGGACTGGGCCGGCGGCGTCGTGCTGCCCGCGGACGGAGTCGAGGTGCCGGTGGACGGAGTCGCGGTGTCGAAGGGCGGTACGGGGGCCGAGGACACCGGTCCGGGCTTCTGGCCGCCGCCGGTGTCGTCGTGCGCCTTGGGCGATACGACGCGTGAGGATGCCGGGGTGTCCTTGCCGGGGCCGTCCGAACCTTCCGGTTCGGCGGCTGCGCTGCCCGAGGTCGTCGCCGCGCTGCCGGGCGTCGGGCCGGTGGTGGCGCGGGCGGGCGCGCTGCCGGGCGGGAGCTCCTCACGGGCGCCGCCCGTCGGTGCGGGCGGCGCCCGGACCACGTCCGCGTTCTTGTGCCCTTCCTGACCGGAGAGCGGCAGCCAGGGCGCGCTCGAACTGCCGCCGAGCACCGCGACGGCCAGCGTCACCGCATAGCAGGCACAGGCTGCGGCGAGGATCCAGCCCAGACGCCGGAACGTCTTGCTGCGTCGGCCGCTCTCGTCGACGAACACGGGACCGTCCGAGCCTTCCGGTTCGCTCGGCTGCGCGGTCAGCTCGGAGAGCTGCCGGCCCAGACCGTCGAGCTGGACCGTGACTTCGTTCGGCTCATGTGTGTGCCCCGAACGGGCACCTTCACGCCAGGTTTCCACAGGTGTACGCACTTCCCCCACTCAAGGATCGGGTGCGCACGACTGTCCGATTATGTGCTTCCGGACCGGGCCCCCACCCTGTCCGCGCCCCCACCACATTGCACCCGGGCGATGAATGTAGCGCACGGAAACGTCACTTCTTTCCCCCAATCAGGTGGATTTCAACATGAGGGATGCATCGATCTCGGGCAGCCAGCTTCCGTCCGGCCGCACCATCCAGCCCTCCTCGGAGCCCAGTTGAGCTGCGGCTTTACGCAATGCGTCCAGGCCGGGGTGGCGCAGCCCCTTGCGCCAGACCATCAGGAGCGGGGAGAGCGGTACGGGCCGGCCCAGCGGGCGCACCACGGTGCCCGGCAACGGAGGGAAGTCGACGATGCACAGAACCGGGTGCCGCGACTTTGCCATGACCCGTTGAAATTCGGCCACGCCGATCGCGAGTGGGGCGGGCGGCGCCAGCTCGATGCCCCACTCGGCGAAGAGCAGCCGGGCGAGGTCCGTCCACTCCTCGGTGCGCGGATTCCCGGCGCCCGCGTAGACGGTCTCACCGGCCAGGTCGTCCGGTGCAACGACCTCGTGCGCGGCGAGGGGGTGATCCGCGGGGAGCAGAACGGCCATCGGCTCGTACCGCACCGGCTGTACGCCGAGCCGCGCCCGCACCACGGGGTCGAGTCCGGCGGCGCGGCCGAAGGAGACGTCGAGCCGCCCGGCGAGTATCTCGTCGGCGGCCCAGGTGAGTCCGCTCTCGAAGCGCGCCATCAGCTCGCACGCCGGAGCCAGCTCCCGTGCGCGGGCGAGTACGCGGGCGGCCGTCATGCCGTCGGTGTTGAGGTCGACGAAGAGCGGCCGGGCCGCGGGGTCGGCGAAGGCCGCGGCAAGATCGGCGTGCGCCTCCAGCACCCGCCGGGCGTGCGGGAGGAGCCGTTCGCCGTCGGCGGTGAGGGCGACCTGCCGGGTGGTGCGTACGAACAGTTCCGCACCCAGCTCGCGCTCCAGCCGGCGGATGTCCCGGCTCAGTGCCTGCTGGGCGATGTAGAGCCGGGCGGCGGCACGGGTGAAGTGCAGCTCCTCGGCGACGGCCACGAAGGCACGGAGCAGCCGAGGGTCGGTATGGGTATGCGTCTGGGTGCCCGTATCGGCGGCGGAGGAGGCCACACCCAGGAATTTACAACACAGATGCGTTAATCGGTACGGAGAAGGTGTTGGACCCCACGGGCCATGCGCCGTGAGGGTTGGTCCATGCCGTACGAGAGAGCCCCGCACACCGACCCCATGCTCGCCGTCTCCGGGGACCTGCTGGTCATAGCCCCGCGCACCGCCGCCGCCAGGCCGGCGCCCACCAACCCTTATCGCCGACTGCTCGCCACCCCGGGTGCCCGCGCCTTCACCGCGGGCAATCTCCTGGCCCGGCTTCCCATGGGCATGTTCAGTGTCAGCGCGGTGATCATGATCGCCGGTTCGCGCGGCTCGTACGCGCTGGCCGGCGCCGTGACCGCGACCGGCCTCGCCGCGACGGCGGTGGTCGCGCCGTGGACGGCCCGGCTCGTCGACAGGTACGGGCAGGCCAGGGTCGCCGTACCCGCCACCGCGATCGCCGCGCTCGGATCGCTGGCACTGCTGCTCTGCGTGCACTACGGGGCCCCGTCCTGGACGCTCTTCGCCTCCTACGCCGCGACCGCCACCACCCCCAACACCGGCGGGATGTCCCGGGCTCGCTGGGCACATCTGCACCGGGGTGATCCGGCGGCCCTGCACACCGCGAACTCCTTCGAACAGGCCGCCGACGAACTCTGCTTCATGCTCGGTCCGGCCCTCGCCGCCCTGCTGTGCGCGGCGCTCTTCCCGGAGGCCGGAACACTCGTCGGGGCGATCCTGCTGATGACCGGCGTGCTGATCTTCGCCGCCCAGCGCGCCACCGAACCGCCGGTGGCGCCCCGCACCCACGCGGGCTCCCCCCTCCGCGCCCCGGGCATGCCCGCCCTGCTCGCCGCCTTCCTCGCCACCGGCGCGGTCTTCGGCACGATGGAGGTCGTCACGATCGCCCACGCCGGGGGCGCGATCCTGGCCCTCCAGGCTGCCGGATCGTGTGTGGCGGGGCTGCTGTACGGATCACTGCGCCCGGCCGCGGACATGCGGCGCCGACTGCTGGGCTGTCTGGCCGGAATGACGGCGCTGATGTCCCTGCCCCTCCTGGCCGCCTCCTCGACGGATTCGCTGCTCGCCCTCGCGGGCGCGCTGCTGCTCGCCGGTGCGGCGACGGCCCCGACCATGGTCACCGGCATGACGCTGGTGCAACGCCTCACCCCCGAGGGCCAGTTGAACGAAGGCATGACCCTGGCCGTGACCGCGCTGCTGGGCGGGATCGCCGCGGGTTCGGCGACCGGTGGCTGGATGGTGGAGCACATGGGGCAGGTGACGGGCTATGTCGTTCCGGTGTGCGCGGCCGGGCTGGCGCTGGTCGTCGCGGCGGCCGGGGTCCGGGCCCCCCGGAACTGATGACCGGCACAAAAACGAGGACCCCGATGCCGGTGGGCAACGGGGTCCTCGTTCACATGGGAATTGTGGAGATGGCGGGAATCGAACCCGCGTCCAACGGTGCAGAATCAGGGCTTCTCCGAGTGCAGTCCGCTGCGCTTTTCTCGGCCCCGGCAGTCACGCGGACAAGCCGCCGACGGGCCCAGCCACTGTTTGATTTCCTTCTGGGCCCCGTGGCCGGGTCCAGAAGTTTAGATCCCTTGATGATGTCAGGATCCGGGTCGGGATCAACCCCGGGCTGACACTCCGCAGAGTCTTCGCTTAGCTGCTAATTAGGCAGCGAGGGCGAAGGCGGAGGAATCGCGCTTGGAATTGGCGATTATTGGTTGCGACATATGGTTTACGAGATCATTGCCGCTTCCTCGACTCGCTTCCCCTGCTTCGACATCCGCTGTCGAAACCGATCATCCCCATGTTGGCGTATTTAATTGTCAACCTCTCAAAACACGCACCCGCTGTGAGGTGCAGTGCCATCGTACGTGACCAACGCACGACGATGCCAGCCTATTCCTGCCGGCCCGCCCCTACGCTCCCCGGCTACGCGCTGCGCTGGCGCCGCCGCGCTGCCGAGATCGCCCGGTTGGTCTCCCGCAGGTCCTGCTTCTCGCGCAGGGTCTGCCGCTTGTCGTACTCCTTCTTGCCCTTGGCGAGCGCGATCTCGACCTTGACCCGGCTGTCCTTGAAGTACAGCGCGAGCGGCACGATCGTGTGACCCGTCTCGCCCGCCTTCGACTCCAGCTTGTCGATCTCCGCCCGGTGCAGCAGCAGCTTGCGCTTCCGCTTGGCGGAGTGGTTGGTCCAGGTCCCCTGCACGTACTCGGGGACGTGGATGTTGTGCAGCCAGGCCTCGCCCCCGTCGATCTGGACGAAGCCGTCCACCAGGGAGGCCCGGCCCAGACGCAGCGACTTGACCTCGGTACCCATGAGTACGAGACCGCACTCGTAGGTGTCGAGGATGTGGTAGTCGTGCCGCGCCTTCTTGTTCTGCGCGATGAGCTTGCGCCCTGTGTCCTTTTCCTTAGCCATAGTGAGACCATTTTCGCACTACGACCCACCCCCGAGGCCACTCAATACCGTCTCGGCCCGCTGCTCGGCCCCGGAGCCGACCGCGAGGTCCGGGGTGATGCCGCGGCCGTCGACGCCGCGGCCCGCCGGGGTGCGGTAGTGGCCGACGGTCAGCTCGGCCACCGAGCCGCCCGGAAGCTTGCTGGGCATCTGGACCGACCCCTTGCCGAAGGTGCGCGATCCGACGGTGACGGCGCGACCCCGGTCCTGCAGCGCGCCGGTGAGGAGCTCGGCGGCGCTCATCGTTCCGCCGTCGACGAGGACGACGAGGGGGCGGACCGTGTCGCCGCCCGGCTGCGCGTAGAGGGCACGCTGCTTGCCGTGCACGTCGTACGTGGCGACCAGGCCGCCGTTCAGGAAGGCGGAGGCGGCGGTCACGGCCTCGGTGACCAGGCCGCCCGAGTTGCCGCGCAGATCGAGGAGCACCCCGGCGCCCGCCGGTGCGTCCCGGACCGCGTCGCGGATCCTGGCACCCGAGCCCCTGGTGAACGAGTCGACCTCGATCAGTACAGCCGCGGAGGAATCGGAACGGTCCGGTCCGATGCGCCGCACGGTGACGGCCTCGGTGGTGAGTCTGGCCCGGTGCAGCGTCTCGGTCCGAAGGGCGGCGCCCCGCTGGACCCCCAGCACGACGGTGGTGCCCGCGTCCGCCTCCGTACGGTCTCCGCGCAGCAGGGCCACGGCCTCGGCGACGGGGCGCTTGTCGATCCGGTGACCGTCGATGGTACGGAGCAGATCGCCCGGCTCGATGCCGGCCCGGTCGGCGGGGCCGCCCGGCTGGACCCGGGCCACCTCGACCAGCCCGTCCGCGGAGCGCTTCGCGGCGATCCCGACACCGGTGTACGAGCCGTCGAGGGCCTGCTCGAACTCCTCGTACTGCCGCTCGTCGTACACCGCACCCCAGCGGTCGCCGCTGCGGCTGACGGCCTCCTCGGCCGCCTCCTTGCCGGACTTGCCGTCGGCGACGGCGCGGGCGGCGGCTTCGACCACCTCGTCACCGTCGACGGTGGAGGCGACGGAACGGGCGGCTATGTCCGAGGACTTCGCACCGCCGTGCGGCAGCGAGCCGGTGGCCGCCGCGGTGGCCAGCACGGTCGCGAAGACCAATGTCAGGGCCGCCCCGCGGCGCACGCCGCGGGGCCCGAAACATTGCGTGGGGCCCGACATGGCGTCGAGTCTAGGACAACGCCCCTGTGGCGCACGGCCGGTTGGCCGTGCGCCACAGGGGCGCTCGTCACACCTTCAGGTACTTGCGGAGCGCGAAGAGAGCGGCAACGGCGGGCATCAGCAGACCGATTGCCAGGACCAGGGGCAGCTTGGTGAAGACCGCGTCCCAGCCGATGAAGTCGATCAGATTCAGCTTGCTCTGCAGTGCCAGACCGCCGTCGATCAGGAAGTACCGGCCGGCCAGCAACATCACGCAGGCGAGCACACCTCCGATGAGACCGGCGAACGCGGCCTCCATGATGAACGGCATCTGGATGTAGAAGCCCGAGGCGCCGACGAGCCGCATGATGCCGGTCTCGCGCCGCCTGCTGAACGCGGACACCCGGACGGTGTTCACGATCAGCATGAGCGCAATGACCAGCATCAGCGCCATCACGAAAAGGGCGGCCACATTCATGCCGTTCATCAGCTGGAAGAGGTTGTCCAGGATGGATCTCTGGTCCTGGACGGACTGCACCCCGTCACGGCCGGCGAAGGCGGTGGCGACGACCTTGTACTTCTTCGGGTCGTGGAGCTTGACCCGGAACGACTCCTGCATCTGGTCCGGCGTGATGTTGCTCGCCATGGGCGAGTCGCCGAACTGCTGCTGGTAGTGCTTGTACGCCTCGTCGGCCGACTCGTACGTGACGGTCTGGACGACGTCCATCTTCTTGAGATCGCCCTCGATCTCCTTCTTCTGCTCGGCGGTGACAGCGCCCTTGGCACACTTGGGCGTCGAGGTCACATCACTCTTGCTGCACAGGAAGATCGAGACGTTGACCTTGTCGTACCAGTAGTCCTTCATCGTGCTGACCTGCTCGCGCATGAGCAGCGCGCCGCCGAACAGGGCGAGCGAGAGGGCGACGGAGACGACGACGGCGAAGGTCATCGTGAGGTTGCGACGGAGGCCGACGCCGATCTCCGACAGGACGAACTGGGCGCGCATGGCGTCCTTTCAGTGCTCGGTGCTCAGTGCTGGTAGCCGTAGACGCCGCGGGCCTGGTCACGTACGAGACGGCCCTGCTCCAGCTCGATGACGCGCTTGCGCATCTGGTCGACGATGTTCTGGTCGTGAGTCGCCATGATCACAGTGGTGCCGGTCCGGTTGATCCGGTCCAGCAGCTTCATGATGCCGACGGAGGTCTGCGGGTCGAGGTTGCCGGTCGGCTCGTCCGCGATCAGCAGCATCGGACGGTTCACGAAAGCCCGCGCGATCGCCACGCGCTGCTGCTCACCACCGGAGAGCTCACCGGGCATCCGGTCCTCCTTGCCGCCGAGGCCGACCAGGTCGAGAACCTGGGGCACCGCCTTGCGGATCTCACCGCGCGGCTTGCCGATGACCTCCTGCGCGAACGCCACGTTCTCCGCAACGGTCTTGTTGGGGAGGAGGCGGAAGTCCTGGAACACCGTGCCCAACTGGCGGCGCATGTGCGGCACCTTCCAGTTGGACATGCGCGCGAGGTCCTTGCCCAGGACATGAACCATGCCCTGGCTGGCGCGCTCTTCGCGGAGGATGAGTCGCATGAAGGTGGACTTGCCGGAGCCGGAGGAGCCCACCAGGAAGACGAACTCGCCCTTCTCGATATCGAGAGACACATCCCGTAGAGCGGGACGGCTCTGCTTCGGGTAGGTCTTGGAGACGTTGTCGAATCGGATCACGGATGCACCACGGTCGGCCGGGAGTAGGTGTGCGTGACCATACGCGAACCGGGCTGACGCGTGCAGGCGCGCGTCCGGGGATGGGTGATTTATGGCGGAACGGGATCGGTCGGAAGCGGGGCCGAAGCACCACGGAACGGGTGATGTCCGGCGGGCCGCGCCGAAATCCGCGCGAGCTGGCACAGTGGTAGGGGGAACGGTTGCGTTTCCGTGAGCGTTGTGCGGAGTGAAGGCGTATGCGGCTCCGCCGCGCGGGAGGAGGAAAGCGCATGACCTATGACCGACTGGTGTGCGCAAACTGCGCGGCGCCCGTGAACGAGGGCCGTTGCCCTGTGTGCCGGGCCAGCCGCGCACGGCTACAGCAGGAACAGGGGCAGGGAATGTTCGCGGGGCTGAACCCTGTGACGCTGGTGGCCCTGCTGGTGGTGCTGCTGGGCGCGCTGGCGCTGCTGGCGCACCAGACCGTGTAGTCGAGGCCGTCCGTCCGCCTGCAGGAGCGTGTACGTGTACGCAGAGGGGCCCGGGATGCCGACAGGCGTCCCGGGCCCCTCTGTGCGTACCTGTTACCGCAGGCGGCCCTTAGGCGACCGTACGGCCGTTCATCAGGCGCGGCAGGATCCGGAAGCCGATGCCTCCGGCAATCATCGTCGCGGCGCCGACCAGCAGGAACGTGGTCTCTGCGGCACCGGTCTCGGCGAGTTCGTCCTTGCCCTTGCCCTGCTCGACCGGCTGGTTGCCGGCCGAGTCGGGGGTGGTGTTGTCCGCGCAGTTCGCACCGTCGAGGTCGACGGTGCAGGTGTTGGTGTCGCCACCGGTGGTGCCGGAGGAGGCGTTACCAGTGGTGGAGCCGGTGTCACCACCGGTCACACCGCCCTGGTTGCCGGTACCGCCCTGGTTGCCCGCGCCGCCCTGGTTGCCCGCGCCGCCCTGGTCACCGGCACCACCCTGGTCGCCCGCACCACCCTGGTCACCGGCGCCGCCCTGGTCGCCCGCGCCACCCTGGTTGCCCGCGCCGCCCTGGTCGCCCGCACCACCCTGGTTGCCCGCGCCG